>CAYZDA010000030.1:0-38961 GCA_964477095.1 uncultured Bacteroidales bacterium
CCCTCCCCATCCAGCTCCTCTCCTTCACCGGCTCGGGCCGGGATGGATACAATATGCTGCAGTGGGCCACGGCTTCGGAAGAAAACAATGACTATTTCACCCTGGAGAAATCCACCGATGGTGAGGCTTTTGAGCAGGTTACAAGCATAGCGGGGGCAGGAAACTCCAATGAAACCCTCAACTATCAGGCGAAAGATTTTAATGTGGATGCGAAGATGACATACTACCGCCTCAAGCAAACAGATTACGATGGTGCTTATACCTACAGCGATATCATCAGCGTGCAAAGTGATGTGGATGAAGAGCTTAGCCTGAGTATAATTCAAAAGGACCAGAAGTTACAGCTTAAAATGCAGAATTTGCAGAAAGGCCTTGTTAGCATTAAACTTTACGATATGCATGGACGTGAAATCCTGTCAAACAATTACCAGAATACAGAAAACATGATGAATATTGATTTGAATGCGGCTGTTGAGCAGGGTATTTACTTATTACGTGTTATTAATAATCAACAGATTATTAATAAAAAAGTATTATTTTAGATGAAGCAATATCACTCAAGCTGATTGTTATGAAACGTAGAGATAGGAAAAAGTGAAGAAATTCTACGCCATAATACAAGGAGAATCGCTGGCCGGGCCTGTTAAACCCACCCTGGCCACAATTCTCTTTTTGCTTATGACAGTTGCTGCAATTCCGCAAAATCATTTTACCGAAAGTTTTGAAAATCCGGATTCCTGGTCGGGCTATACCACAGAAACCGTTACATTTGATAGCGGGGACTGGGATTTCGTGGAAGTTTATCCTGAAAGCAGTACCAGATCATATGACGGTTCAAAAGCCTGCCGGATAAATGATGATAAAGCAGGAGCTTCGATAACATCTCCGGCAGTAGATGGAGTGGGAACGATTACGTTCTATTATCACAAGCCTTTTAAAGGTTCCGGTTCATTTGAAGTGCAGAAATCTGTGGGCGGTGCCCCTTTTACAACGCTTGCTACTGTAGATTATACATCGGTAACATCGCCCACACCGTATTCCTATGATGTTAACGACGCAAGCAATAATATAAAAATACGGATTGTCAATGATGATAATACTGCTCATCTTACTATAGACTATTTCGAAATGGGCAGTTATTCCGGCGGCGGTTCTACGAAACCTTCCATTAGCAGTATTTCGCATTCTCCGGCTGCTCCTACATCCGCTGAAACCGTAAGTGTTACTGCAAATGTTACGGATGCGGATGGCATTTTTGGAGTGGAACTGCACTGGGGAACTATTCCAGGAAGCCTGGGCAACACCATTAGCATGTCGAATACCAGTGGAAATATGTATGAAGCGGATACGGACATTCCGGTTCAACCGGCGGGAACAACAGTTTACTATGAGATTTATGCTCTGGATAATAATGCTGAGGACTCCATTTCTGCAGAATACAGTTACAGCGTTTTGGCTCCGTCACTCACTGTTACTATCCATGAGGAGGATTTTTCAAATTGTGCTGCCACGCAGTGGATAGAAGAAAGCGTCTCAAGTGATGCTGACTGGAGTTGCGGTTCCGGGGTTTTTGAAATCAACGCTTATGGCAGTAGTGCTGCCGCAGGAGACTATCTTATTTCTCCTGCTTTTAACCTGGATGATTACAGCAATGAGGAGCTGAGCTTTCAGTCCTGGACACGATACAGCGATGCGTTTCATCCTGCTGTTGAGATTCTTTACACCGGCAACTATACCGGAAACCCCTCCACAACAAGCTGGAATACAATAGCCGGTGCAACTTTTCCTGCTCAAAACTCACAATCATGGGCCAGCTCCGGTATTCTTGATATTTCAGGGATTTCAGGGACTGATATCCGGTTTGCATTCAAATACACCTCTTCAGGAACCGGAGGCGGTTCATCTTCCCACTGGAAAATCAATGATATTCTGATTGAAGGCCAAAGTGCACCCTCCTCATCTGTTTCGCTCTCCATAAGCGATGATGGCAGCATCACAGAGGGGAATGAAGATTCTGAGCAAATCACGGTTAGCATTAGCGGAGATACGCTGGCGGCTACACTGGACATCACAAACTGGACGTTCAGCAATCTGCCATCAGGAGTTAGCGTGAGTAATCTGAGCAGAACCAATGATACAGCAGCAGTTCTGACCTTAAGCGGGAATGCTTCCAGGGATTATGACAACAATATTACCGACTTCACAGTGGAAATCGCCCATCAGGAGTTTAAAAACCTCAGCTCAGGGTCGGTATCTGTAGCATCAGGGGTAACTTTCACGGCCACCAATGATGCCGAAAGCATCAGTATGAGTGATGATGGATTGATTACCGAAGGCTCGGAAGATGGAGAAGTGATAAACGTAACGCTCAGTGGCGGCACCTTTGCTGACCCATTATCTGCAGCAAACTGGAGATTTTCCGGACAGCCTGCCGGGGTTAGTGTTGGTAGTGTGAACAGAATTTCTGCTACTCAGGCAGCCGTGACACTCAGCGGAAATGCTTCATCAGATTATGATACAAATATAACCAATGCTGAACTTCAGATTGATGCTTCAGAAATTGATGACCATAGCGGAGCGGATATCACCACTTCATCGGGAATTACCTTTATGGCTGTTATTGAACCCGCACCAGGCGTGCAGGCCTCTGACATCAGCTTTTCAAATATCGGTTCAACATCTGTGGACGTTTCATGGACCCGTGGAAATGGCGAAAAAGTACTTCTGCTGGTCAGTGGAACCACCAGAGTGGACAGCCTGCCAGAAGATGGCATGGATTACACTGCAGATTCTGAAATCCCGCTGGGCGACACCATAGGCATTGATGAATATGTGGCTTATAAAGGCACGGGAACCACAGCAACCATCAGCGGACTACTTCAGGGAACCCGCTATCATTTCAGGCTGTTTGAATTCAATAACAGTGGTTCAGCAACGCGATATCATACCTCATCCGCACCTTTAAATCCGGATTCGGTAGTTACCATCCCCAATAACATTACCAATTTCAGCGTGGATTGTATCTCAAAAACAACGGCAGACCTGAGCTGGACACCGCCAACCGGCGTTTATGAAGGCTTTGTTATTGCCGTAAGAGAAGACATCAATTATCCCCATCAAATTAGTGGCAGGGGAGATACCATCAGTGCGGATACAGTCTTTGGAAATGGCTATGAATTTGGTCTGACAAATCCGAAGAGCTATGTGATATATAACGGAAATGGAAACCAGGTCTCAGTCTCCGGTCTTAATCCGGGAATGGAATATACATTTAAAGCATACACTTATAATGGCACATACTGGTCCAGTGGGACAACAAAGACTCCTCAACTAACAGAAATGCCCGAAGTAAGCAATGTTGCACATTATGCCCCCAGCAATAAAATGAATATAACCTGGAATAATCCGGTGTTTTCCTGTGTGGATGAAGTTATGGTGGTGGTACGCCAATCCAATCCTGTTACCGGAACTCCCGGCGGAGATGGCTCTGCTTATACATCCTCCTCAGTATATGGTAGCGGGGCACAAATCGTTCCCAATGAATATGTGGTTTATAAAGGCAAGGGAAACAATGTTGAAATCACGAACCTGATCAATGACACAACCTATTATTTCAAAATATTTGTGCGTGATGGCACTGAATGGTCCGATGGGATAGAAGGAAATAATACTCCTGATGATATCACAATTCTTTTTCCCGGTGACCTGGCAGTTGTAGCTATAAACACTAACTATAAAACTTCTGGTGGAGGGGCTGACGAGATCAGCATGGTCGCCTTTGATACCATCAAATCCAATACTTCTATTGATTTTACGGATAACGGCTGGGAACGCGGTAATCCTGATAAATGGGGCAACACCGAGGGAACCATTCGCTTCACAAGAACGGGTCCTGAGATTCTTCCCGGGCAGGTGTTTACCTTTCGCGGCGAAGGACATAGCCCGGGTGACTTCAGCGGACACGGATTACCTGATAATAGCTGGACAGTGACTTCCTTAAACGGCAATTATAATTTCAATCTCAACTCCAGCGACCAGATTTGGGTAATGCAATATGGAAACTGGAATCAAGGAACGAATAACGGTCATGATGCTACCTATTCAGGTAACATTTTATATGGTTGGACAGCAACCGGCTGGGCCGGAGACCCTGCACACGGATCACCCGGGAATACTAATTTTTCAGAGCTTTATCCCAATACCACCTGTTTTAATACCAATGTAGTAAACACCTCTTATTCGGATAAAGTGAAATACACCGGGCCAACATCCCCAGCCACCCGCCGCACCTGGATTTTACGAATTAATAACCCCGATAACTGGACCGGTTATGATAATAACGGAACCAACCCCGGTGAATATGGCCACGCCTCCACACCTCAATATACCAGCGGCGTTACTTTTACTGTTCTTCCCGATACTTTGGAGGATGGTGAATGGGTTGGCGATCGCGACACCAACTGGTATTACTGCGGAAATTGGGGGAACCTGAATGTACCGGATGAAAACACAAATGTCTTTATCCGGGAATCCTCTCAACGAAACGCCGTTATCAGTACTACCTCTGAATATTCCGATGAATTTAATGATACTGCATGGTGCTACAGCCTCAGCATAGAACAGGACAGCCTGCTACTGAAATCATCCGCTGATATACTGAATATTATAGGTGATCTTAGCATTGACGGTGGTGTGCTGGCTCCCGGAGACGGAACCCTGAAAATCCGGGGCGACTGGCTGAATCAGACTGCTAATGGATTTGCGACAGCTAGCAGTAAGATATACTTCAACGGAGTGAGCCAACAACATATGACAAATACAGCAGGAACAGAAACATTCCACAGGCTGTTCCTGGATAATTCTTCCGATTTGAGAATACACAGCCCTTTACAGACTGACTCTTTGGCTTTTATTAACGGAAGACTATTCATCAATGATTTCAATCTGAGAGTACACACAGGTATTCGTGGAGCGGATCAGGCAAGGTATATTGTCAATAAAAATGATGCCGCGAGCGGTGGTCATCTTCTGATGCATGCCGCCAATGGCTCCACCACACTGTTTCCCGTGGGTACATCATCTTCCTACACACCAGTAAGCATCAAATCCAACGGTGCTGCTACTGAGTTCAGAGTAAGAACCTACGACAGCCTGCTTGAAAATGGTTACAGCGGAAATGCCATTAGCGGCAAAATTGTAAACAGGTCATGGGTAGCAGAATTGGTTTCTGCTCCATCGGCCGATGTTGATATTCAGTTGCAATGGAACATCACGGATGAAAATGCCGGTTTCGGGCCATACCGTAACTCGGCTATGATGATTCAAAATCCGGGTACAGGTTCAGGAAAAGGTTGGCATGACTGGAATGTGATTCCCGGCAGTTCTACAGTCACAGGATCAGGACCCTTTACTATACAATCATCTGGGGTTGCGAATTTTGGTGTGTTTGGTATATCCGACCGCTGTGAACTATTAAAACCCAATACCTCATTGATATATCATTTCTAAAATAGAAACCAAGTGAAGAAACTAATAAATACACCCAAAATGAAAACATTCAAAGCTTTATTCATGCTTGCATCCCTGCTTAGTGCATCTATGCTGGCTGCACAATCCACAAATCCTGACACGGTTTGTGTGAATGCCACCGGAGTAAAATATTTTGTAACAAACACGGTGGGCAGCACTTACGCCTGGACAATAACCGGCGGTGGTACCATTGCTTCCGGCAACGGTACAAATGAAATCACAGTTGACTGGAACGGAACCACAGGTACCGACACTGTTAAGGTTATTGAAACCAATGCAGAAGGCTGTGTGGGTGATGAACAGAAGCTTCCGGTAACCCGGATGGGAATACCCATAGCCAATGCCGGTTTTGATGAGACAATCGGTGCCTGCGGCCAAACTGCCCTGCTGGATGCTTCGGGAAGTACTGGATCAGGAACACTCAGCTATTCCTGGTCGCCGGCAGGAAGTCTAAGTGATGCCAGTATCGCTAATCCTGTAGCGAGCCCTGCAGTAACCACCACTTATACCGTAACGGTAACATCCAGCCACGGGTGTTCAAGCACCGATGATGTTACTGTCACAGTTGAACCCGCACCTGTAGCTGATGCAGGTACTGATACCGTTATTGGCGCATGCGCAGGTCAGTCAGTTACACTCGATGCCACTGCAAGTACGGGTAACGGACTCTCTTATTCATGGTCGCCGGCTGCCGGTCTGAATGACAATGCCATAGCCAACCCGGTTGCTACCCCGGCTTCTACTACTACCTACACCCTCACCATTACCGATGATAACGGCTGCACCTCTACCGACCAGGTAACCGTTACTGTTGACAATGCTCCTGTAGCTGATGCCGGGTCTAATGATACCATCGGTAGCTGTGCGGGCCAGTCTGCCACACTTAATGCCACCGCGAGCACAGGAACTAACCTGTCCTATTCCTGGTCTCCGGCTGCCAGCCTGAACGATGCCAGCATTGCCGACCCGGTGGCCACACCAGGTTCCACTACTACATATACCCTCACAATTACAGATGATTACGGATGCAGTTCCACCGACCAGGTGACGGTGACTGTTGATCCTGCTCCTGTAGCCGATGCCGGTAGCGATATCGATATTTGTGCAGGTGGGTCAGCCACACTTGATGCTTCAGGTAGTACGGGTAGTGGCCTTAGCTATTCATGGTCACCATCTGCAAGCCTTAGTGATGCTTCCATCGCTAACCCGGTGGCCTCTCCGGCAGACACAACAACATATACTTTAACAGTTACTGATGCACACGGTTGTACATCTATAAGTACGGTTACTGTGAATGTTATCCCGAATGCTACAGCGGATGCAGGAGCGGACGCTGATGTGTGTGAAGGAAACACCTATACCCTATCAGGAACAGCCACCGATTACACAACTGTTGTGTGGAGCACCTCCGGTGATGGAACATTCACAGGCGGCACATCCCTTACACCTGACTATAAGCCAGGACCAAACGATATCAGCAATGGAACAGTAACGCTCACACTCACTGCCAACAGTGGTGGAACATGTCCGGCGACTACTGATGACATTGTAATTACCATCGATCCGAAACCGGCTACCTCTCCAATCTATCATTATTAAAATCTGATTCTAATATAATAAGTGTTGAAAAAACTGCTTCTCATATCATCTTTATTATTATTGTTGCTTCAAGGTAGCAGGGCGCAGGTGGTGGATACCATCTGCCCCGGCTACCCTTATGCAAGCTACGGAGTGAATGGTTTTGTAAACTCTTCATTTGTATGGGATGTAAAGGGAGGACAGCTTATCAGCACCAATGGCAGCGATTCAGTGAGAATCCACTGGGATATTACTGCATCTGCTCATCATTTGAGCGTGGTTGAAGTGAGCGACAAAGGTTGTATCGGAGATACAATGTACGCGCAGGTTATAATCGCCAGTCCACCACAGGCTGAAATTTATGGGCCTGACTCCGTTTGCCGCGACGAAACTGTGTTGCTCACCTCTTCCTTTGCTCAAACCTATGAATGGAGCACAGGGGATACCAGTGCGGAGATAATGCTTAAAGTACGCACAGACACCTTAATAGCATTAAAAGTGGATGATGGCTGCGGAACTGACAGCACCTCCATGTTCATATATGCACTACCAAAGCCCCATGCTTCCTTTCATGCAACTCCTTCCATTGCCCGGACAGGAAAAAGTGTAAATCTCATTGCCAGCTCCATGCAAAACAACTGGTTTTACTCCTGGATAGTGGACAATGATACACTCGATAAGCATCATCCAAGCGTTTATCACACCTTCAGTCAAGAAGGACTTCATGAAATAATGCTGATGGTGGAAAACCGGTATCATTGCTACGATACAGCCTACATGCTTATTGAAGCACGCGAAGAAATGGTGAACACGTTCTCTCCAAACGGTGACGGCATAAACGACCTGTGGGAAATACCCGAACTAAAAGGCAATAACTCCTGCAAGGTGTGGATATATGATCGCTGGAATGGTGAAGTATTTTACTCCGAAGGATATAATAAGCCCTGGGATGGGACACATAACGGAAACGATGTGCCCGAAGGCTCCTATTTCTATATCATTAAATATGGTGATGGTTCGGAGCCGGTTAAAGGTATTGTAAACGTAATACGATGATATGCTGAAACGACTGATCATAACGGCTATAATTTTTACGGCTTTTCTGGTTCCGGTGTTCGGACAACAGGATGCACTGATAAACTTTGAGTCATTTGGGGATATGTATAATAATCCCGCAAATATCATGAATGAGGATGTCTGGAAAGCAACGATCAGTTATAACAACAGCCTGCAAGGTTTTGAAGACGGCCCGGAAACTGCTTATCTTAGCTTTGGCGGCCCGGGGATTAACCGGGATATGATGCCCAGCCTCAGATACAATAAGGGCATCAAACGCCATAAAAACTATTCTAAATACGGATTCGGAGGTTATGTGCTCAGAGATTCTTACGGGTATTATAATTACAATTCATTCATATTAAATTACGCCCAGAAATTCAAACTTTCACGCTCAGAGTTTTTGAGTTTCGGCATCGGCATTGGCATCTATAATTCTCAGATTGATGCAGACAAACTGCGTGTTTCTATCCAGGAGGATCCGGCCTATACGTCACAACTGGAATATGACGGGCGGTTTACCATGGGTGATGTGAACTTTGGAGCTTCCTACGCATCCAATTATGTTCAGGCAGGCATCGCAGTAAGGCACCTGCTGGATAACAAGCTAAAGCTGGGAGCAACACCTGGCTATGCTAAACTTAGCAAAACGTTTGTATTTACTGCCAAAGGAAAGGTGGATATCGGCCAGGGGTTCATGCTTGTGCCCGGGTTCCAGGGGAACTATGCCGTTGGTGTTCCACTGGATATTAAAATAAGCGTTCCGGCAGTATTTGAAGATATGTTTATGGCCGGACTGGCTTATACCCCCACCAAAAGTGTATCCATTGAGGCAGGGGCATATTTCAACAATATCATCTTTGGATATTCATTTGCCGTGAATACCTCCAGGATATCCGATATTTCAAATGTTGGCCACCAGATAGGCATTCGCTACATACTCCCCATCTGGAGCCGTGAATACAGGAATTATTCTCTGACAAAAGATTTATTTTAGAAATTACTGCCAAATTGCTTAAAAAGAAATTCAAACAGTCTTTTTCGGAAGTTTGCAGTAATGCTGGAATAACTCCTTAATACAAAGATGCTTTTTCAGAAACTCCCTCAGTTCATTTTTCCCGTAATTGGTTGATCAGGTAATTCCCATTTTATCCATCAAAAATGAAGCATTGAGACTTTGTGCGATCCCGTCTTTCAGCTTATAATCAAAGAAAAGCCGGTCATCTTTAATCTCCACTTCAAAGCACCGGTTTGATATTCTACCGGGGTATTCCTCTTCCAGTTTGCCAATCTGCAAATCGTGAGTAGCGATTATTCCGCTGCTGCCCAGCTTCACCAGTTTTTTCAGCAGCTTAATTGATCCGTTCTGCTTATCCCGTGAATTTGTGCCTTTCAAAATTTCATCCAACAGGCAGAAAACATGCTCACCATTTTCCAGTCTATCGATAATATATTTAAGCCGCTTGAGTTCTGCATAAAAGAAGGATTCATTTTTCACCAGCGAATCGCGCGTATTGAGGCTGCTGATCAGCCTCACGGGACGGAAGCAGAATTCATCGCAATCCACGGGCAGCCCCAGCCTTGCCATGATCATATTCAGCCCGATGGTACGCAGATAGGTGCTCTTGCCTGCCATATTTGCACCCGTTACAATAATAAATGATCCGTGGTCTTTTACTTCCACAGGGTTTCCTACCCGGTCTTCTGGAGGAATAAGGATATGCCTGCAATTGCTTCCCTTTACAAGCGGCATGTGGTCAGCACCGGAAAAAACTTCGGGATAAATATAACCGGGATAACTAAAGGCAAAATTCCCAAGGCTGAAAAAGGCATCGAAAGTACACACGGCTTCAATGCCAGGCAGCAGTTGCTCTTTGTGCTTCTTCTTCCATGCAGCCAGCCTGTTCAGCTGATGCAGATCCCACAGGAAAAGACTGTTAAGAAGGAATGCGGCCAGAATATTAAGACGCACATCGACCGACTGCAATATGGATGCGAGCTTTTTCACCGGGCTTTTACCTTCAGCCGTTGCTGTTTTTTGCTGTAAGGATTTTAGTAATTCCGATCTGTAGATTCCACGGTTCAGTATATCGTTTAGCTCATCAAGTATCTCAAGTGGCTTACTTATATTGTTCAGGTATTCATGCTGCCGGTTTGCCTTTTTCAGAAAGATACCGGTTATCCCAAGCCCTGCGATGATCAGGTAAATAAGCCAGGGCCAGTTTATCATACCTGCCATGATCAATGCAATCAAAACAACAGAAGCAACAGTAAAGGCAGGAGCCAGAATCCGTGTTACACTTACTTCGGGCGGAGGCTGTTGTATCCAGTATTTCAGGCGCTCATAATGTTCTCTGCTGAATGGCTCCTTTATTCCTGTCTGACTGAAATCCTGAATATCCTGCAGCCGGGCAGCACATTCTCTTACCGCCTCCTGTCGCATTTCAATAACAGTGTGATCCGGAGAAGGATTGATAAACCAGTCTGCCAGTATATGCCTGCCGTTTCCTGTAACGCAGCGGTTGATGATCTGAAATACGGAATTCTTTCCGAAGATATTCAGATCAGAAGAAAAATCATGAGCGGAATCCTGAAATTCATGACCGTCCTCAAAAGTGCTGAAATCATGTTCCAGTGCTTTCATTTCATTTTCATTGATCTGAATCAGTCTCTCCTTTTCCTGTTTTTTCAATGTGACCTTATGATGCAGATACACCACCCGCAGAAAAACAGTGATAAAAGTGATCAGGACAATAAAAAGCACTGGAAGGCTAAAAAAAGTGGAGGCATACACTGCTCCAAATCCTGTTAAAAATATGATTAGGCGAGCCCAGGCCAGTCGTCCTGTTTTCTTTGATAATTTCTGCTGTTCATTCCTGTATTTTTCATACAGTCTTTGAAATTCCTGTTTTGGTTTCATGGCATTAAGATAAAAAAATGGCCCGGAGATATGACCGGGCCACTTTTCTGAATGATTTATTCACTTATTCCTCCATTAATTGCTCTTCCATTTTCGGTTCTTGAGCCTTCTCCGGCAGATCGCGCCTGAGCTCTTCTTTTCTTTTATAATTTGTTTTGACAATGCTCATTTCGTCAATCAGATTCTGGGCACCGGCAAATTTATCAATGATAAATAACACATAGCGGATATCCACATTGATAGTGCGCTGCAGCTCCGGTTCAAAAGCGATATCACCGCTCATGGCCTCCCAGTTGCCGTCAAAGGCAAGTCCGATAAGATTACCATTTGCATCAATAACCGGGGAACCGGAATTACCACCGGTGATGTCATGGTTGGTGAGGAAGCAGACTCTCATTTGATCACCATCTGCGTATCGTCCGTAATCTTTTCGATTATAAAGTTCTTTAAGTTTAGCAGGAACCACAAACTCCTTGTTGTCGGGGTCTTCTTTTTCCATAACACCATCCAGGGTGGTGAAATAGCGATAGGTAACCGCATCACGTGGCTCATATCCCTTAACTTCTCCGTAGGTGAGGCGCATGGTGAAATTGGCATCAGGGTAGAAGGTTTTATCGGTCTCCATTTTTCTGAGTGCTTCCATAAACAATCTGCGGCCTTCGGAAAGCATAGCATTGGCATCAGCCAATTGTGCCTGCAAACCGAAATAATTACTGAAGAAAGCCTCCTTGAGTTCGTAAACAGGATCTTTAAGCATTGTCTTGAGATTAGGGTCTTCAAGAAAAGCCATTAATTCATCCTTATCATCAAACATGGATTTTTTGTAAATTTTATCCGCCATTTTTTCATAATCACCCTTGTATTTCTTGGTGAGTTTTTTGAAAAGATCCGGTTTTTGGTTTTCAGGCACATCCTCATTGTACATATGGAAAATAGCTGCCATTATATCTTTATCAACAGGCTTATAATAATCCTTGAAGAATTTCTCAATTTCTGGTTTGATTTTTTCACGGAAAGCTTCCACTTCCTCCTGGTTAACCTTGTCTTGCTCGAGAATCTTAGCCAGTTCGTCGAAATTTCTGGAAAAACCTATGACTTCGGGGCCCAGGTAAATTCCTTCGATAAAATAATAGCGGTGAATAACGAAATCATTCATGCTCTCATAGGCTTTTTCAATGTTATTAAGAGCTTCACCATATTTTTCCCTGCGTGATTCTTCCCGGCTGATCCATTCAGCAAGTTTGTCTTCAAGCTGCTTTTTCTTCTCCGGAACTTTCAGGTCTTTCAGAGCTTTGCTCATTCCGATGAAATTTTTCCAGTAGTTTGCCGTGCGTGCATGCTTGGAAGCATATTTAATCCTTACGGCTGCATCCTTATCCATGTATTTTTCCATAATATCCAGCTTTTTCCTGCGGATTTCAATACGAGTTGGATAGCCTTTCTCCAGGTTCTGGTTGATGCCATATGAAGTCATGTAGCGATCGGTACCGCCCGGGTATCCCATGATCATGGCGAAGTCTCCCGGACGAACACCATCGAGGGAAACCGGTAGATGATGTTTAGGTTTCAGAGGCACATTATCTTCGGAATATTCGGCAGGAGAGCCATCAGGAGCTGCATACACGCGGAACAGAGCGAAGTCGCCTGTATGGCGTGGCCACATCCAGTTGTCGGTATCAGCGCCGAATTTTCCAATAGATTGAGGAGGAGCACCCACCAGGCGTACATCCTGATATTCTTCCATCACAAACATATAATACTCGTTTCCATCAAAGAAATCTTTTATTACAGCATCATAATGGGTGCCTTCAGTGGCTTTGGAAGAAATTGACCTGCTGTTTTTCGAAATCGCAGCAGCACGTTCTGCCTCATTCATATCAGCATTTACGCCGTTCAGTACTTCTTCGGTAACATCTTCAATCCTGATAAGAAAGCTCACTGTGAGCCCTTCATTGGGCAGTTCTTCTTTCTTGTCCATAGCCCAAAAACCGTTGGACAGATAATCATTTTCAGGAGTTGAATGCGCCTGAATACGTCCGTATCCGCAATGATGATTAGTGAGGATCAGCCCCTGGCTGGAGATAATCTCTCCTGTACATCCGTTTCCGAATTGAACGATGGCATCTTTCAGGCTGGAGTTGTTCACACTGTAGATCTCCTCCGGCGTCAGCTGAAGACCCATCTTTTGCATATCGGTATAGTTGAGGCGCTCGATGAGTAATGGCAGCCACATACCTTCATCAGCTTTCACAGATGGCTGAAAAACCATCATCAAAGCAAAAATCCCAATTAGTAGTTTTTTCATTTTTCTGATTTATTATTTGTTTTTGATATATTCACTTTTAAATATAAGAATCACCCAGATCCAGCTTGATATCATTGATGAATTTACGGATCATGGACTCATGCTCCCGCCTGCATATCATCAGAGAACCAGCATCTTCCGCCACTATATAGTCTTTCAGGCCCTGCAAAATTACTAATTTATTATCAGGCATTTTCACCAGGCAGTTCTCAGATCCATAAATTTTCACCTGTTTACCCACCACACAATTACCTGCATTATCTTTATTCAGACTGTTATACAGGGCGTCCCAGGTTCCAAGATCCGACCATCCGAAGGAACTGACATACACATAAGCATTTTCGGCTTTTTCCATAATTCCATAATCAATGGAAATATTTTTACAAACCGTGTACACACTCCTCACAAAACTGCTTTCACCAGAAGTGTTATACCTGTCTCTTCCAGCACTGAAAGTGTTAAAAACATCCGGCAGGTGTTTTTCGTAGGCATTCATCCAGGTTTTAAGGGAAGCAATGAAAATACCGGAATTCCACAAAAACTCACCACTTTCAATAAACTGGGCGGCCATTTCTTTTCCGGGTTTTTCTATAAACGTCTTCACTTTATAGATATTTTTAATTTCACAGCATTTATGGGTATCGTCAAATTGAATGTATCCATATTCTGTTTCCGGCCTGAAAGGTTTAATTCCCAGTGTGAGAATCCAGTCGTTTTCAGATGCTGCATCCAGTGCCTCCTGCACCGTATTCAGGAAGTTGTTTTCCCTGGTAATAATATGATCAGAAGGAGCTACAATGATATTAGCATCCGGATTGATGTTATATATTTTATTGCAGGCATAGGCCAGGCAGGGAGCCGTATTTCGTCGTGCCGGTTCCAGGAGCACCTGGTTTTTATATAATTCAGGAAGTTGATCATGCACCATCTTCCTGTATTTCTCATTAGTAACAATAAGAATGTTTTCCTCCGGTACCAATTGGGTGAAGCGATGATATGCCTGCTGGATCAAAGTTTCTCCTGTACCCAAAATATCAATAAACTGTTTGGGATAAGCCGAACGGCTTAGTGGCCAGAAGCGACTTCCCAGCCCGCCGGCCATTATAACGCAATATGTATTTTTATTCATGCCTAATTCTTTTTCTCAGAATCCAAATGTAAGAAAAATCCGTGAAAACACCATTACGCTCAGGTACCGGTTTCAGGTAAAAACACCTGAACACCAGGAGGGAAAAGATAATAACGCTTATTTTGCAATGATTGACACATGAAACGCACTCGCCTCTTTTTGACTTTCCTGAATCTTTTTCCATCCGGAAGGAAAAAAACAGTATCAACCGGTATATCTTCGATGTAGATTTTATTTTTTTTCTCCTTGCACTGCTGTTCGATAGCCCGGCACAGGCTGCGGTTACCCGACATGGTAGCACGCAGCGATGAAGGATTTTCGGGAAGCGCTGAACTTATTTCGATGGGAAAAACCCCTGCCTTATCCAACTGAAACAGAAGTTTGTGGAATGTGTTTTTCCATTCCCTGCCGTGTGGACTGATGTGAATTCCATAATTGTTGTAGGCAATATGATGCGCATATTCGTGCGTGAGTATGAAGAGGAAACGGTAAGGATTCCCTGACACATTAACGGTGATCCGCGGCGGCCGGCCCGGCGATGGCATACGGTAATCTCCTGCCTTGCTGGATCGTTCCCCCACTATGGCCAGATGTACCGGATATTTTTCCAACCAGGTTTTGATAAGGGGGAATGATTTGGCAGGAATGTGCTTTTTGATTATTATTTCATGCTTTTTGCTCAGGCGCATTCAATTCCACTTTACTAAATGATCCACAACCACAATCCTTTTTTATCCTGACTCTGCGCGAGCTTGAGCAGGATAACATGCTTAATGTCAAAAAGCTAATTAACAGGATCGATATAATAGTTCTTTTCCGCATCATGACAAAAATAGGTGTTCTGTTCTATATTCGCAATTATATCAACGAAAAATATGCATCTTAAGTCTGCTATTTATATTAATTTAGCAAAGCAAAACAGCACCTATGAAACCATTATATGATTTGGGTACATATATCCTGCTAATGGCACGGGCATTTAAAAAACCCGAGAAGCAAAGGGTTTTCTGGTCGCGAGTGCTGCTTGAAATAGATAATCTTGGCGTGAGCTCGCTGGGAATTGTCCTGATCATTTCCTTTTTTGTAGGAGCAGTGGTGGCTCTCCAGGCAGCCTTTAACATGCAAAGCCCATGGATACCCGATTATGCAATAGGACTTGCTACACGTCAATCGATCATACTGGAGTTTTCACCCACCATCCTTAGTGTGGTACTGGCGGGAAAAGTCGGATCAAGTATAGCATCTGAAATTGGAAGTATGCGGATCTCGGAGCAGATAGATGCAATGGAGATTATGGGAGTGAATCCTGCCAGCTTTCTGATAGGACCTAAAATCATCGCTGCAGTTATTATTAACCCTTTTCTGATAACCATCAGCATGGCAGTGGCCATTGCCGGCGGTTGGGTTGGAGTGGTGATGGGCGGCTCGTTCACCGGCGATCTGTATCTGTTTGGGGTGCGCTCCTATTTTGAGCTTTATGATGTATTTTACGCCCTGTTTAAAACAGCTATATTCGCCTTTATCATCACCAGTGTTTCTTCCTATTACGGCTTCGTTGTCAAGGGAGGTTCAATGGCAGTGGGTAACTCCAGCACCAAGGCAGTGGTCAGTTGCAGTATTCTGATCATCTTTGCAAATCTGGTATTAACACAACTATTGCTGACATGATCAAAGCCGAACACATATCAAAGTCATTTCACGGCCATCATGTGCTGGATGATATTACAGCCATTTTTGAAAAGGGAAAAAACAACCTGATTATCGGACAAAGTGGTTCGGGTAAAACTGTTTTGATGAAGTGTCTGGTGGGCCTGCTTGAGGTGGATAAAGGAGCGGTTTATTATGATGACCGCAACATCTCGCAGATGGACTTAAGGCAGAGGAAATCCATCAGGAAAGAGCTGGGGATGTTATTTCAGGGAGGCGCACTTTTCGACTCCATGACTGTGGAGCAGAATGTGATGTTTCCGCTCACCATGTTTACAAAAGACAGCCTGAAAGAGCGATTGAAGCAGGTTAACTATTGCCTGGAAAGGGTGAATCTTAAAAATGTGAATAAATTATATCCGGCAGAGGTCAGCGGAGGAATGCAAAAACGGGTGGCCATCGCCAGGGCTATAGCCATGAATCCCAAATATCTCTTTTGCGATGAACCCAATTCCGGTCTGGATCCCCGAACATCAGTAGTTATTGACGATCTGATCGATGAGCTTACCAAAGACCTTAATATGACCACCATTGTCAACACCCACGATATGAACTCGGTACTGAGCATAGGTGATCAGATATTGTTTATTGATAAAGGGAAAATTGCCTGGCGTGGAACTAAGGATGAAATCCTGGACACGGATTCAAAAACCATCAACGATTTTGTATATGTAACAGAAATGGCCAGGCGCCTGAAAGATTCGTAAAGTTATGGGAAGTATTTCATATCTGGATATTATTCTGGTAATTCCAATCATCTGGTTTGCCTGGAAAGGATTTAAAAAAGGGTTGATAATTGAGCTGGCATCGCTGGCTGCACTGGTGCTGGGGATTTTTGCTGCCTGGCATTTTTCAGATTACACTGAGGGAATTCTGGTAGAGAAATTCGATCTACAGTCGGAGTATCTTCACATAATTGCTTTTGCGCTAACTTTTATTATTGTGGTTATTCTCACCCACCTCACAGGAAAACTCCTGGAGTCGATAGTAAAACTGGTGATGCTTGGGTTTGTGAATAAACTTGCCGGGCTGGTATTCGGCACACTGAAGATAGCACTTATCCTGAGCGGCATCTTTTACATTTTAAGCATGACTGATATTTCAGGCAAGCTTATTTCAAAAGAAACAAAAGAAAAATCACTGCTATACGAACCGGTGGCCTCATTGATATACATTATTATGCCGGTGGTGGAGGATTTCGACTGGAAAGAATACGAACCCGCAGAGGATGGTGGGGCAGACAGTCTGAAGGTTATCTAAAGGAATTCAAGGCTCATCTGAAACAGTGATCCTGAATGATTTTATCTTCTAAGCGGAAGCCTCTTATTATTACCGGCTTACAAAAATGCACCAAAAAATTGGTTGTGTGATCTTCACTATGCAATCCAAATTAACTTATTTTTAACTGACCTTGTATTTAAATGTCCGGAAAACTAAGCCTGATGCACATTCTGGCTAAATTGCATTCATTTCCGCACTTTGGCGATAGGGTTTTCAAGGAAGTACACAGGCACTCAAATCCAGTTATTTCACAACACAACATATAAGCACCGGATAACTTAAATACGTATCGCTCAACCCGAAGCGCATTCAACCATCTTCACTTTTTTATATTTTTGCCGCTCACTTGAATTTTTAAAACCTGTTTTAATGGGAAACGAGAATAATAAGAAGAAAAAAAAGAAAAGCTTTTTTAGCAGAGCTTTTGCCAGATCATTAGACTTTATTGAAGTAGTGGGAAATCGCCTGCCTCATCCGGCCACTATTTTTGCCGGCCTTGCAGGTCTGGTGATTTTACTATCTGTAACAGGCTACCTGTTAAATGTTAGTGCCCAGCATCCTGTGGATGATACCGTGATAAAAGCCAGGAGTTTATTAGGCCCGGAAGGAATCAGGTGGATGTACACGAATATATTGAATAACTTCCTGTTTTTCCCGCCATTGGGTTACGTATTGGTTGTTATGATAGGTATTGGCGTGGCTGAAGGTTCCGGTTTATTTACCATAATGATCAGAGCGCTGGTTTTGAAATCGCCAAAAAGATTAATCACCGCAGCCCTAGTACTTGCGGGTATCATTTCTCATCTGGCGAGTGAAGCCGGTTATGTGGTACTGATCCCCCTGGGAGCTATGATTTTTCACGCCCTGGGCCGTCATCCCATGGCAGGACTGGCAGCAGCATTTGTAGGCGTCAGCGGAGGCTTCGGATCTAATTTCTTTATAGGCTCAATCGATCCTATCCTCGCGGGAATCTCTGAATCAGCTGCTGAAATGATCCAACCCGGTATCAGCGTTAACCCTGCTGTTAATTACTACTTTATGTTTGTTTCCAGCATACTGGTGGTAATGGTGGGAACCTGGGTTACCGAACGAATAGTGGAGCCAAGACTGGGCAAATATGACGGGCCTGCAAAGAAGATATCCATTGAGCAATTAACACCCATAGAAAGAAAAGGGTTGAGATGGGCAGGATATAGCTTTCTGTTTACAGTTGGCCTACTTGCAATTTCTGTAATACCTGAAAACGGTCTATTGAGGGACCCGGAAACCGGAGATGTACTCAACTCCCCATTTTTCAATGGTATAATTATCGGAATAATGATCTTTTTCTTTATTCCTGGCTTAGTATATGGTATTGTGGTCAAGTCAATACGAAATGATAAAGACCTGGTATCGCATATCACAAAATCGATGGGCAGTATGGCTGGTTATATTGTGCTCGTGTTTTTTGCCGCTCAGTTTGTTTACTTTTTTAATTATTCAAACCTGGGAATAATCTTCGCGATAAAGGGTGCAAACAGCCTCCAGGAAATTGGGCTCACCGGCCCTCTACTCATAGTCGGCTTTATTGCTTTATCGGCTACCATCAATTTATTTATGGGCTCAGCCTCTGCCAAATGGGCTATTATGGCTCCGGTTTTCATTCCGATGCTTATGCTGATAGAGCCGTCCTATCACCCCGGATTAACTCAGGCTGCTTTTAGGATTGGCGATTCAGTTACCAATCTGGTAACGCCTATGATGAGTTACTTTGCCCTAATTGTAACGTTCGCACAAAAATATGATGAGAAATATGGAATAGGAACCAT
This sequence comes from uncultured Bacteroidales bacterium, assembly GCA_964477095.1. Classification (GTDB taxonomy): domain Bacteria; phylum Bacteroidota; class Bacteroidia; order Bacteroidales; family PWNQ01; genus PWNQ01. Next base: position 19,314 of record CAYZDA010000030.1, read on the forward strand.
CATTTCTACCATGATTCCATATTCAGCGCTATTGTTTATTACATGGTCTGCATTGTTGGTTGTATGGATGCTAATCGGTCTGCCACTTGGCCCTGACGGCCCTATTCATATACCATAAACACTACCGGCAGGTTTTTTGTAAAAACCATATTAAGAAGGACACGGGAAGTTTTCCCGCTGTCCTTTTTTTCTGCCTGAAAAAAGGAGTGGAGGAAGGACTAATCTGGCATGCTTAATCAACATTATCCTTTCCGGCTTGTATTATCAGTATAAATAATTAAGGAGAAAAAACATGATTACACGGAGCCCATTTGATGCAGATAAAAGAGAGAATCCACACGGCGTGGACGCTAAGAACATGTACGATAAGCCGGAAGCCATGATCAGTCATATCACGCTGGCACCGGGAGAAAGCATGAAAAAGCACGCCACTCCCGTGGATGTGATTTTCTATGTGCTGGAAGGAACAGGAAAAGTACTGATCGGGGAAGAAACCAAAGAAGTAGGCAAAGACACCTTAATAGAAAGCCCCAAAGATATCGTTCACAACTGGTATAATGAAGGTAATGAACCACTGCGTTTTTTAGTGATTAAAACGCCGAAGCCTGCTAAAAAGTCACGCTTTTTCGAATAGCCAATCCCCGGCTCACTGAAAGATAATCAAGGAGCGGTTTTTAATCTTTTCCATTCTTTGCGCAAACATCCCGCTACGGCAGTGCTGCTTACTGGTGATAAAATAATAATTAGCCGGGCACAGGCAAACCGTTCATATGGCGCGTTTTCATGCATAGCTGTGAATGCTTCCCTGAGCGGCGGGGATCAGTTTCATTCCCATCCAGGCAAGCAGCATAATAAAGAAAGCGGCTATAAGCAGCCACATGGCTGCGCGTGGCTTCTGCACCTTGTGTCGTTGAAATCGATAGTGAATATAAATGAGATAGACCAGCCAGGTGATCAACGCCCATGTTTCTTTGGGATCCCATGACCAGTAATTTCCCCAGGCTACTTTTGCCCATAGCGCCCCGAACAACAGCCCGAAAGTAATGAGAGCAAAACCAGAATACACCAGATTGTCAGCCACGCTTAGGGCTGCACGGTTCATGCCTTCCCTGCTAAAGAACAATTGTCTGAATGCCACCAGTGCCGATGCTGCCAACAGGGAATACCCCAGGATATAGACTATAACGTGAGGCACAAACCAGGGACTCTGCAGAGCCGGAGGTAAATGCTTGATGAAAACTTCCGGTTTCAGCAAATTGATCATCAGAAACACTATGGCCATCATCAGGCTGTAACCTAAAAACCATTTAAATTTCCAGCGCCGGTAGGTGATCCAGCCAATAAGCGGAAGGAAAAAAGCGTACCACAGCCTGGTTTCACCCAGTGAGCGCATGGGAGGACGTTCGATTTTTATCCAAAGGAATCCGATGGCAGCCGCAAGCAGGATAACAGCAGCCACGGTGAGTATTTCTGAAGCCTTTATCCAGGAGTTATTCCTTCCTTTAAATATCAGAATCACTAATGGGATCAGAAAAAGAATTATTCCTGAAACCTCTATGATCGCGTGCAGGTTATGCATGCTTATCCTCCTTCTTATAAGATTTACCCAGAATAAAAAGCCCCAGGGCGCCCACTATCAACATAAAAATCCCTGTATAAAGCACCGGCAGCCACGGGTCTTTTACTATTTGCATAATACTGATCCCGGACCAGCGACCCATATTTGTGTCATATCCAGACTGGTATATCTTCCATCCATTTACTTCTATGGGATCATTCACTTTGATCTGCACCAATTTGTTCTCTCCCTGTTTTGTGAACAATCGTGCAGTGGTTTCATATAACTTTGGCTGCCTTGGCCTTAACGAAATATTTATCATCCCGGATTCGTACTCCTGAGGTGGAAACAGACGATTACCGGCTGCTATCCATTCTTTGTCAGAAACGTGTGCATCCTCTTTTGAAATCCTGATCTTTGCTGCCACTGTTGCAGCCGGGTGCTTCGCAGGCTTGTAGGCTTTGCCGCTCTTTACAGCTTCCGGAATCAGGTCTTCGACGGTAATTACATAATCATCATAATTAAGCTTTTGGATACCGCCCGCTGTATCGAGCTCGGCAGTATATACTATTTCTCCTTCTTTATCTTTAATATCCATTACTGGAAGATGATAAGAGATGTCGAATTCCTTCATTTCAAAGGCAAAATCCAGATCAATCCGCCCGCCCTGGTCATTTTGGGCATACCAGACCGGTTCATCCTGTTTAAGTGTCATGGTCATTTCATGAAAATCGCTTTTCCCAAGTGCACCTCCCATTAAAATCAATATTAATCCTGCGTGATTTAGCAGAAAGATAAAATTCCTGATTTTCGCTTTTTTCATACGCCCGGCACAAGACAGAAACAGGCAGAATACCATCAGCAGTCCGGTGAGATAAAAAGGCCAGGAAGCATTAATATGTGTCCAGCCGATCTGGTGGTAAAAATACATGGAGGGGCGTTGAGGTACCAGGCCCATAATAATGATCAACAATGTGAATGCCGTGATAAGGGCAACAGCGGCATAACCCGAACTTAGCCATTTGATAAAGCCTGATCTTTTTTTGAAAACATAAAGCATTGAGCTAAATGCCAGGATGGCCAGTAACATATACAGATTCCCGGGCCAGGCAGGGATAAAAGTTCCTGCCGGGGGCAGAAAAAATTCCATGATCATACCGGTAATCAATATTCCAAAAGCAATAGAAAAGCTTTCAGTATATTTCCAGGGATAACTCCAGATATTCTTTTTCATACACGCAATTCTCTATTCAATCTAATTTCAGCTAATCCGCCAAATAACCATTCAGGTCAAAGCTGCTCATGATCCAGACCCAATATTGCTGACTTCCCCAAACCAAATATCTTGCAGGCTTAACCTCGCTTCCACGTCATCATTCAGGTGGAATAAATTTAATCTTGTGCGTTGTCTGATAAAGGTGGAAAGATCATCCCCGGGAGCTTCCAGTGTTTTATAGCCATGACTGAACCCGTTACCTGCCCTGAATCCGGAGGAAAGAGATAACTGCACAAAAACCTGTGCTGACAGCATGAACAACAAGCACACGCTTATATATCCGTATAAGGATTTCTGCATTAGTCTGTTATTAATTTATAATTCTGTGGTTTCGTAAGTATCTTCTCTCTCCTGTGCTATTCTGATCCATTCGGGCACCACCTCTTCCAGGAACTTCTCTTTTTCAGCTCTTAGTTTTTCCATATCCAGCCCTACGAATTCCTGTGCTTTTGCTTTGGTAGATATATCAGGATAAGGCACTTCCCCATCAAAACCTTTATTGATCAATATCTTGCTCAGCTTTAACCTTGCTTCCTGTGCAGTATTGATTCCCTTTGCCAGGATACGGTTACACTCAATAGGCGAATGGAATGATGCTCCATGGCTGGCAGCCACGTAATCCCACATCATCTGTGCATGGCGGATGTCATACAATGCATCATGCATTTCTTCCTCGGTAGCACCAAGTTCCCACGCTTTTCCTGCTTCCACATGTGCACGAACCAATAGTATTTCAAGCTGGTCGCGGGTTTCCTTGATCATAGTCTGCCGTTCATACACATTTTCCGTAAGTTCTTCGGCAGATTCGCGATGGCAAACCTGGCATGTACGGTTGATCATATTCAGCGGACTCTGCACCTTGTGATCCGTAAACTTCTGGCCGCCTTCATTCATATAAGGCATGTGGCAATCGGCACATGCAAGTCCCCGCTCAGCATGGATACCGGTGAGGAATAGCTCATAGTCCGGATGCTGTGCTTTGAGCATGGGAGCTTTTGAAATGCCGTGTGTCCAGTCGGAAAATTCCATTTCATCATAATAGGCGATCACATCCTCTATTTTCATTCCTTTTTCCCAGGGGAAGGTAAGATAGGTTTTATCTTTGAAATAATATTCCACATGGCATTGTGCACAACTAAGAATGCGCATTTCCTGGTGGGTTGCGTCTTTAATATCTCTGCCCATGGCCTGAAAGGCTTCGATGAGTGCCGGACGTGTTATTCTCAGAGACATATCATCCGCATCATGACAGTCGGCGCAGCCGATCGGGTTAACGATCTGGTGGCCCCGTGTTTCCCAACTTCCTTTGTAAAACTCCTCCTGTCCGGTTTCATGCATAACCCGTGGCACATCAGTGCTCTTACAAACCCAGCAAGTATTTGGCATTGGGCTTGATTTCCCGTCCACCGGCGCTCCTGTACGGAGAGTCTCCCACATATCTTCAATGGCATACATGTGACCCCGGCTTTGAGTATAGTCCCGGGCAAACCCGTATGCTGCCCATAATACAACCATTCGTGGATCACGCTCAAGCATGTCGATGTGTGCTGTCCCATTATATTTGGACATGAAAAAAGTGTCGAGTGTAGCGCGATGCCTTTGGTACTGCTGAGGGAAATTCCTTCCCCACACATCATTGCGAGGTTCCCATTGCGAATGCTCCACCCTGGGAGTGTATGCAAAAACCGCTTCCTCACGCCGTTCAATAATTGATGAGGCCAATAGCCCTAAAAGAAACACAACGACCATAGTAGCAAAAAACAATACCCATCCTAACCATGGTTTTTCTTTTACTTGTTCACGAATTGGTTTCATAAGTCAGTTATTTTAATCGTTATTTTTTTCTTCAGTTATTTCTTTCAACCATTTAGGCACTGCACTTTCAGTAATAGGAACAATGGCATTTGGAGTGCTGGATAAACTGCGGTTATTGCCATGGGGAACTTCCTGATGGCATTCCCAGCATACCCTTTTCTTCCTGAGATCCAAAAGATGCAGCCCGAAATTGCTCATTTTTCCGCCTGAAACTAAATCCTCATGACACCTGATGCAGTTTGACTGCACTGCTTCCCTTCCGGCAGGCTTGATCTTGATGCTTTGAGGCTCATTACGAAGTGTAAAAATAGTAGCATGCCGTAATCCGTCTTTAGCCTTGAAATAGTAATGGTGTACATAATTATCATGAGGAACATGACAATCATTACAATGAGCTTCCTCGCGGTGGGAACTGTGATTCCAGGTAGCATATTGCGGTACCATCACATGGCAATTAATGCAGGTTTCCGGTTCATCCGACAGATAGGAAGAAGCGCGGGAAACATGAAAAAGAAATGCCACCAGACCAACGAAAATTCCCAACGCGATAATAACCGGCACGCGCCAGTGTTCGGGAGGATATAGGTTTTTTAAAAACTTCATATTCAGTCATTTTTGTTTAATGCTGTTTTATATGCAGTTATAGCCCTTTCCCTGGCTTCTTTATGATTAACCATTTGTCCGGGATAAGATGGCTTATTAAAATCTTTAATCCACGTATTGATATATTTCAATTCAGAATCAAACTTCTTCATCTGAGTTTCGGGGTTAAATATACGAAAATAAGGTGCGGCATCGCAACCTGTTCCGGCAGCCCATTGCCAATTCCCGTTATTGGATGCCAGTTCATAATCCAGGAGTTTATCTGCAAAATAAGCTTCACCCCACCGCCAGTCGATCAGCAGGTGCTTTGTAAGAAAACTGGCAGTGATCATTCGCACCCGATTGTGCATATAACCGGTTTCATTTAACTGACGCATACCTGCATCCACCATGGGATATCCTGTTTTACCTTCTGTCCACTTTTTGAAGTCGCTTTCGGAGTTACGCCACTCCATCCACCGGTATTTCGGTTTAAATTCTTCATCTACCACTTCAGGATAATGAAAAAGTATCATCATATAAAACTCCCGCCATATCAATTGATCCAGGAAAGTCTCGTTGAGTTTCGCGGCTTTTTTTACCAGCTTACGTATGCTGATGGTACCAAACCTGAGATGAATACCTAAATGGCTTGTGGCATCCATTGCCGGTATATCACGGTATTTCTCATAATTCAAAATGGTTTTCTGGGGAATGTTCGATGGGGGGTAATCAATGTTCAATGGCTTAAAACCCATCTCTTCCAACACAGGAAAGTGGAATTTTTTCTCCAGTAAATTGTGAAGATAGTTTTCAGAATTATAATGAGGAAGTTTGCTTGTACTTAAGGTGGATTTCCAGGTTTTACTATATGGTGTAAAAACGCTGTAGGGCTGTCCGTTATTTTTTGCAATTTCATCCTTTTCAAATATTACCTGGTCTTTAAATGTTTTCATGACCACATTTTTAGTGGAAAGGTAATCTGCCACTTCACGGTCCCTTTTCATGGCTGAGGGCTCATAATCATGATTGGCGTAAACCACTTTCACCTGGTAGCTATCAAGCACTTTTGCAAAGATATTAACCGGCCTGCCCCTTTTAACAAGTATGGACGAGTTGTGTTTTTTTCTGAAATGGTTATTTAATTCATTAAGATTACGATAGATGAAATTTATTCTTGCATCATAGTGATCCTGAAGCCGGTAAAGTATTTCAGAGTCGAAAATAAATAAGGGAATAACAGGATATGAACCTGTCAGGGCCATATACAAAGCATGATTATCGTCGTATCTCAAATCACGCCTGATCCAAAAAATACTTACTGATTCCGGCATATAAAAAAACGGTCTGCTCTGTTGCAAACCGCTAAATAAGTTTTGTATTATTATTTAAATACGATAAGAGCTGCCGGATCCAGCACCTGGAAAGTAAAAGATTCGGTAAAATATAGCTCTACTTTTTTGTTGTCATGGTTTTCATAACCAATCGACAGGTCCTGGCCTACCGTAAGGCGAAAGTCGCCTCCTCTTGCAGATACCAACAAAGCGCTATTGATCTTATGGGCCAGTATGATCTCACCTTCAATGATCTTTTCCACTTGTTTTCTGATGGGGTAGCCTTGCATAATACTGTTCAGCCGTTCGTAAATTTCCGGGCCTACAATCAGGTTAAACGGGCCCTGAACGCCTTTTTTCATGAATTCTACAATGCCCTTGGAAATGATGCCTGTGATATGCCCGATATTATCAGGCAGATTCATGATGCTATGCTCGCTGGCATTGAGCAATCCTTCTATATTGGCTTGTTTAAATCCGTTATAGATGGCATTTTCCTCAAATTCAGCGATCTTATATGCAGCTTCCTGCAGATTATCCAGATCGATATTTTCATTTCCGCGAGCTACATTATCCAGTTCCCAGATGTTGAGTTCAAAAGGAACTCTGGCTTCTATCAGTGGCATTAACTGGTGAATTCCATATTGAACTTCATTTTTTTCCTGTTTTGATGGAATTTTCAGGTGTCCTACAGGAACAGCAGCAAAATCCAGACCTTTCGGCCCATCAACGTCTATAAATTTCCGTGCTGACAGAGCAGTTTCCAGCGTATTTTTTGCATCTTCATTGATTTCCTCCCATGCCTGATCGGATATGGGAGCTAATGATTTTCTTAATATATCCATAGTGCCTTATTTTTTATTTGATTTTACCGATTCCCAGGTCTGAGCCTGTATTTTCATCTTCCTTTTCTTCACCTTCTTCAAGGTGGGCGATATTTCCCTCTTTAAACAAATAGGTGCGCAGTTCTTCATCCCAGCCCGGCATGGTTCTTCTAAGCCATTCAATAGTCATGCAGGCGTGTTCGATCTCTTCATCACGATTGTGAGCCATAATTTCTTTCAATTGCTCGTCTTGCGTCAGGTCCACTCTTTGATGGTACCAGTCAACAGCTTCTATTTCTTCTTTAAGGCTGTTCAAGGCCCGGGAAAAGTCCCTGGCCTGTTTACTAAGCTCTTCAGCAGGTTCATGATAATTCGACATTTCTATGGTTTTTAATGGTTTGCTTAAATAATTATAATTTCTTTTTTTACAGATTTAAACAAGTAATGATTGGCCTTGTTTACCTTGCGAAAAGTTCTTTTGAGAATCAAGTCATTATATCAGAACTAAAATCGCTTATTGATCTGATTTTTATTGTACTTTTGGCTTATATAAAATAATTCTAAATTTATTGGGATGACAAGGAAGAAGAAGAAAAGGAAAGGAAAATCAAAAAACGCGATAGCCGAGCAGGTATTACATATTTTTGCCGGGGAACCATACACGGCATTCAATTATAAGCAGATTTCCGCAGCACTGGGGTTGCGTGACAAAATATCACGCGACATGATTAAAGATGTTATTTTCGATCTGGAAGAAGACGGCGCACTGACCCAGGAGCGGCGTGGAAAATTCAAGCTTAATCCGAAATACATAGGTCCGCAGGCTAAAAACAGGGTAATTGAAGGCCGTGTTGATATGAAAAGCACTGGTAAAGCCTATGTGATAACACCGGAATGTGATGAAGATGTTTTTATCGCAGCAAATAATACCAATCAGGCCCTGGATAAGGATATAGTGAAAGTATTTCTGTTTCCAAAAAGAAAAGGCAGAAAACTTGAAGGCCAGATCATGGAAGTTGTGGAACGGGGCCGCAGCCAGTTTGTGGGTAACCTGGAAGTTTCAAAACGCTTTGCTTTTCTTGTTCCTGATAATCCTTCCATTACGGTTGACCTGTTTATCCCGCTTGACGAGCTTAAAGGGGCAAAAAATGGAGATAAAGTAATTGGGGTAATCACCGACTGGCCGGAGCATTCCAAAAATCCATTTGGTAAAATAGTAACAGTGCTTGGTAAGCCCGGTGATAATGAAGTTGAAATGAATTCCATCCTGGCTACCCACGAATTCCCTCTCAGTTTTCCGAAAAAAGTGGAACAGGAAGCTGCTAAAATAAGGGAGGAAATTCCGGCAAAAGAAATTAAGGGAAGAAAGGATTTCCGCAAAACTCTCACCTTTACCATAGACCCGACAGATGCCAAAGATTTTGACGATGCATTATCTATCAAAAAATTAGCCAACGGCAACTGGGAAATTGGAGTGCATATTGCAGACGTGGCCCATTACGTGGAACCCAATACAGCTCTTGACGAAGAAGCATATAAACGGGCAACCTCCATCTACTTGGTGGACAGAGTTATACCAATGTTGCCGGAGAAACTCTCCAACAAGGTGTGTTCGCTACGGCCCAATGAAGAAAAACTGACTTTTTCAGCCGTATTTGAAATGACTGATGATGCCTTAGTGAAAAAGCGCTGGTTCGGCAAAACCATCATCAATTCCGATCATCGGTTTACTTACGGGGAGGCACAGGATATCATCGAACGTAAGAAAGGGAAATTTAAGGATGAAATCCTGAAATTGAATGACATGGCGCAAATTATGCGCAAACGCCGCTTTGAAAAAGGTGCCATTGCGTTTCATTCCACGGAAGTAAAATTTGAGCTGGATGAGAATAAAAGGCCGGTGAGAGCATATGTGAAAGAGCAAAAGGAATCCAATAAGCTGGTGGAAGAATTCATGCTGTTAGCTAACCGAGAAGTAGCTGAATACGTGGGCAAACCAACAAAAAACCAGAAGCAAAAAACTTTTATTTACAGGATACACGATGAACCAAATCCGGAAAAATTATCTACCATGGCTGAGTTTGTGGAAAAGCTGGGTTATAAAATGAATATCGGTTCCCGCAAGGGAATATCCAATTCCATAAACCGCCTTTTTGAGCAGATAGCCGGCAAAGGCGAGCAGTATATGATCGAAAATATTGCCGTTCGCACCATGTCGAAAGCGGAATATTCCACCCAAAATATCGGTCACTACGGCCTGGCGTTCAAATATTATTCGCATTTCACATCTCCTATCCGCCGCTATCCTGATCTGATGGTTCACCGCTTGCTGTTTCATTATCTGAATGGCGGAAACAGTGCTGATGCTACTAAGTATGAAGAACAGTCGAAACATTGTTCGGAACAGGAGCGCAAGGCCATGGAAGCCGAAAGAGAATCAGTGAAGCTTAAGCAGGCGGAATACCTGTTTGATAAAGTAGGTGAAGAATTTGAAGGTATTATCACCGGCGTGAGTAAATGGGGAATTTTTGTGGAACTGGATGAGAGCCACTGCGAAGGAATGGTCTCACTCAAAACCATGAAAGACGACTTTTATTATCTTGATGATGAAAATTATCGCGTGGTTGGTCATCGTCATGGCGAGGTTTATCAGCTTGGACATCAGGTAAGAATTATTGTGAAAAATGTTGACCTTTCAAAAAAGCAAATGGATTTCGAACTGGTGGATTAAGTTATCCAATGTCAGTTGCATAAGGTCAATATATCCGGATGTCCAGATATTACCTCTTTATGCAATTCTTTTGTTTAATTTTACTTATTTTGACTGCGATAAGTTTTGATTTTCCAGGTATTTCTGGTGCTTTTCTTCTGCTGGATAAAAGGTAACTGCCGGTTCGATTTGGGTTGCAATTTTAGAATCGTATTTCCCGGATTTTTGTTGTTCCTCAAGAGATTTTTCAGCAGTTTTCTTTTGATCTTTCGTATGGTAAAAAATTACCGACCGGTATTGATCCCCCACATTCATCCCCTGCTGATTCAACAGGGTGGGATTATGGATATCCCAGAATTCATCCAAAAGCTCTTCGTAAGAAATGATATTAGAATCATAGATTAGCTGAACAACTTCAGCATGCCCTGTTTTTCCAGTGCAAACTTCCTTATAGGACGGATTGCTGGTGGTGCCTCCTGTATAACCTACTTCGGAAAACACCACACCTTTCAATTTATCAAAAGCAGCTTGTAACCCCCAAAAACATCCTGCTCCAAAAGTTGCTTTTTTCATAGACCCTGCATTTCTCTTATTATTTATAACATATGTCCAGCCAAAAAGTTGATTCAAATCATATCTGATTTTATAATATTGATATAAATCATAATACTTTGCTTCCAGTAATGACGGTTGTGCCCTCCCGTAATCATCATCAACACATTTTCACATAACTCACTTTTCAGTTGTTTATGCACCTGCCTGTTGGCATCCAGGAACGGATCGTCAAATCCGCAATCCATGTAGAAGCGGTAGTTGTACCAGGGCACGATACCTTGTATCTGATTAACCATTGACATTTCCTCCCACAGAGCTTCATTATCGCTAAAACTGCCAAGCCGTTTTTCTATGCCGAATCTTCGCATTACGGGCTGGCTGAAATCAAATGCACCGCTGCTGGAAAATGCAGCTTTGAAAAGTTGGGGTGAGCTAAGGTATATATAAAACGCGCCATAGCCGCCCATGCTCAACCCGCCAATGTAGCGGGGCAGATGCCTTATACTGTAGGCCGAATCAATAAATGGAATAAGCTGTTGAATGAAAAAGGCTGTAAATTTTATCGGGTCGTTACTCTTTTTGCTATCGAAATACCAGGAATCCCTGAGGCCGTCAGGACAGATGAGCAATATGCCGGTACTGTCGGCAACAGCCTGAAGATTTGAAATATTGTTCCATTGGCTGTAATCTCCTCCGTAACCATGGAGCAGAAACAAACTGCTGTTTATTTTCTTATTCTCAGGAGCAAATACCCAAATTGTATCAGTTGTATTCAGATATCTGCTGTTAAAAACGTATTGTTGCTGTGCAACACCCTTTTCATTCTGAAAAGATATAATCATCAAACATACAAATAAGAAAACATTCATTTTCCCATCCTTAATACTTTTTCCGACTGTGATTGAAATCAAAACATTTTCCATTCCTTTGCGGTTATTTTTGTCGAACAAAAAAATAAAATAAAGAGATAAAGTTACATTTAATTTGTCGAATTTTGCCTTACCAATCAAAAATGTAGATCCGCATTTTAAATGTTTTTTTTCTCTGTTTGAATGAATATAGCAGTCTGTTTCATGAAAGACAAACGAAGTAGATTATACAAATATCATAGATATTTTAGGTTGACTGGTTTATACCAGTTTCTGCTCCGCAATTCCCTTAAAATTGTTTTGATTTTAGCTGCTTTGCTTGGCTTGCTTATTTACATTGAGCAGCACGTTATAAATTTTGACGAGCTTTTCCAAATCCTCTTGTCAAGGTTGGATACCATGTATATTTTCGCTATTTTCTTTATTTCAGAATCCTTGCTTGGCCTAATTCCTCCCGACTTTTTCATCATATGGGCGGGAACTTTCGACACTCCTTACCTTGCTGTTTCTTTACTGGCAATGCTTTCATATATTGGCGGAATCATATCCCATCGCATCGGTTATGGTATCAGCCAGATACCAGGCATAAATGAATATGTTAGAACGAAATTTTCTTCACATTATAAAAGAATAAAACAATGGGGCGGGCTTTTTATCGTGATAGCAGCATTATTTCCCCTCCCCTTTGCCATCATATCAATTATTGCGGGAATCCTGAAGTATCCTTTTGATATATTTGTATTTATCAGCCTTACCCGGATCATCAGGTTTTATGTATATGCTTATTTTTTCTTCTCCTGGGTATTCTGATTTGCCTAAACAATGTTTAATTGATCAAATAAAGCTTTACGGTAGAGGCCTCCTACCGGCAGCACTTTCATTTTATGCTCTATAACAAGATCGGGATATTTAACTGAAATTATTTTGTCGAGTCTTATGATATATGAACGGTGGATCCTTATAAATTCATCTTCCGGCAACACTCTTTCCATCTTTTTCATGGTAGCGTGAGTAGTAAAAACTTTTTTATCGGTGTGAATTACCACGTAATCTTTCTGAGCTTCCAAAAATAGAATTTCTTTCAGATCAATTTTATTAAGTTTATAATCGGCCTTGATAAAAATAAATTCCTGGTTTGCTTTTGTTATACCGGTCAACGCTTTCAGTTTTTTGTTTTCCTTCAGCAGGTCAAGATATTTTTCATGTTTATATAAAGCGTTCTCAATGTTAGCAAATATTTCAGCTTCTTTAAATGGCTTGGAAACAAACCCAAAGGCACCGGCCTCAACAGTTTCTCTAAGCAGCTTTTTATCATTTTCTCCAGAAAGGAAAACTACCGGAACCGAATAATTATCCTGTATTTGACGTGCAGCCTCAATACCATTAATTTTTCCATCCAGCTTGATATCCATAAGCACCAGATCGGGTGTTTCATTCTCAATGGATTCAAATGCTTTTTCGGCCGACAGAACTATGGACTGTACCATATATCCCATTTCTTCCAGGCGGTTCCTTACGTCGATTTCGATGTTATTTACATCTTCAACAACCAGGATTTTTTTGTTTTTAAAAGGGGGCATTTTGTCAATGATTTTTGATTATTCAGCTACGAAAATATGCATTTCATTGATAAAAACCATATTATAGCTTAATATTAACATAGTTTAATATTATTCTTTCACTTCTTTTTCGGGTAACTCTATTTTTTTATTATCGTATTTTATTTCTTCACCAAACTGATAGGTAATAACTAAAAACAGTTGTCCGTCAGAAGTATATTTATTCCATTCTCCATTTTTTTCGCCCATGTTATAAACACCTTCGTATCTGAGATTACCATTATCCCAGTAGGCCACATGCTTTCCATCAGGTAATCCGTCTTCAAAACGGCCTTCATACACAAGCACATCATCTTTATAATACCTCCACATTCCCTGCCGGACATCATTATTATATTGTCCTACCTGTTTATAGCCAAGATGATTAATTATCCAGGGCCCGTTTCTCAAACCTTCTATGTACCTTCCTTCAGCCCATATTTCACCTTCATTGGTATATTCTTTATACATCCCGTCAGGAATATCATTATTCAAAAATTCCTTTCGTCTCAATTGTCCGTTGGAATAATACCAGCGCCATTCACCAATAGCTTTTCCATCATCATTGTATTCACCACGCTGTTCTATTTCACCATTTTCAAAATAGTATATCCATTTTCCTACCTTCCGGTTGTCCTTGTAATAACCTTCTGCTTTCAGCCGTCCTGATTCGTAATATTCCTTCCATTCATCCTGTTTCATGCCGGTTTTATCCACTATACCCTCTCCAACTACCTTTCCCTGATCCATTACATAAGCCCCGGTAATATTTCCCTGCTTATCATACTCGCGCCGGATACCATCCATTTTTCCATCAAGATAAGTCGCCTGGGTTTTTATTGATCCGTCAGGATAATAGTTTTTCCGTATTTCATAATCTGCAACTGATTTATCCCTTACAGCTTTTTTTCCTTTCTCATATTTCTCAATATTCTCCAGGTTTCCTTCACGATCGTAATTTTTAAAAATACCATGTTTTTGTCCATCAAGATATGAACCGGCTGATTTTATGGTGCCATCAGAATAAAAAGTTTTCCATGGCCCTTGTTTTCTTCCCTGTTTATCGCGCCTGTTTATAAATTCCCTGCTCACAAGAAAGCCATTATCATATTCCATCAATGAAATGATATTTCCCTCACGGTCATATACTTTTTCATATCCTTCCTTTTTTCCATTTTCAAAAAGTACTTCTCTCTTTAAAGTAGAATCCTGAAAAAACACTTTTTTCCAACCCTGCTTAATATCTTCCTTAAATTGCTCTGTAATTATTTCATCATCCGAATAGGTTATACGCAAACCATCTTTCAGGCCCTGCTCATAGTTTATTATCATGGCCAGTTCCCCGTCGGGGCGATTAAATTTCCAGGTGGAATCCAATTTAAAGTTTTCACGATTCCCTTCTGATTTCAACGTTCCGTCACGATAATAGGTTTTCCAGTAGCCGTTTGGCTTACCTTCAACTATTAATCCTTCAGATGCCAATTGGCCGTTATCATAATAGAACTTTTTGTAGTTGCTGTGTGAGGTATCCACCTGTGCCCATGCAGGGGCAAACAGCATAAATAAAGCAGTAAATAAAATGAAATGCAGCTTGATTTTCATGGCGATCATAAAGTACAAATATATAACAGAGCTATTTAATAATATTCATTTTTTTTGACAGATCAAGCATCCGCTGAATAGGCTTCCTGGCTTTCTCAATGGTTTCATCATCCAGAGTTATTTCCGGCCTCTCATTCTTCAGACACAAATATATTTTTTGCATGGTATTCATTTTCATATAAGGGCAATCATTACAAGCACATCCTTCTTCCGCAGGCACAATCATAAATTCCTTATCTGGAGATTCTTTCTTCATTTGATGTGTGATTCCGCTCTCAGTAGCAACAATAAACTTTTTAGCGTTGCTTTTTCTGGTATATTCCAGTAATTTACTGGTAGATCCAACATAATCGGCCACTTCAAGCACCGGGGGCTGACATTCAGGATGAGCAATCAATGGGGCATCAGGATTTTTTGCTTTCATTTTTAATATACTTTCAGTTGTAAGTATATCATGAACTTCACAAGTACCCGGATAAAGCACCATATCTCTTCCTGTCATTTTATTAATATAAGCACCCAGATTTTTATCCGGTGCAAATACGATCTTTTCATCCTTATCAAATGAATTAACAATATCCACTGCATTACCGGAGGTACAAACCATATCCGACATCGTTTTCACAGCGGCAGTTGCATTAACATAAGATACTACCTTATGATCAGGATATTTATCCAAAAAAGCTTTGAATTTATCACTGGGGGCTGAATCAGCCAGTGAACATCCAGCTTCAGCATCGGGTATTACCACCTTTGTTCCGGGATTCAAAATTTTCGCTGTTTCGGCCATAAAATGTACTCCTGCAAATACAATGATGTCGGTGTCAACCTGTTCAGCCATACGAGCTAACGCGAGGCTATCGCCAACGAAATCAGCAATATCCTGTATATCTGGCGTTTGATAATAGTGAGCCAGTATTACAGCATTTTTTTCCTTTCTAAGCTTATTTATTTCTTTCACGAGGTCCATTGCGATACTATTATATTATTCTTTTTAAAATTTAAATTCTAATGTATGGTGTATATAGCTTGTTAGTATGGTCAACAAATAAATCATTTTTTTCTTGCATTTGTCATTGTGAAAATAAAATAAACATTTTTTATTTTCTGATGTGTTTAAAATCATTCCCTTTTGAAGTTATGAACATGTTGTTAGTTGAAGTTTTCAGACCAGTTTTAAAGTTGTATTTTTGCATTTTCCCTGTTAATTTCGGGTTAAGTAATAATGATATTTATCCGTTGATCTGAAAAAATTGTTCATAAAACAGAAGATGTGAATAACTGTGAAAGTTATTAGCACATGGCGCTATCATTTTAACACGATTCTTCACAACTGTGTTGATAAAACTAACAACGGGATAATTTTCAGTATTATTGGATAAAAGTACAATTTTACGCGTTAAAACAAAGAACTTGATTTTAAGGTTCATTAAAATAACAAGCATTTTTGCATATTAAAAACTTCAAAATAAATTTGAACAATGGCTGATAAAAAAGAAATATTTGCTATAGGAGCCGATCATGCCGGTTATGATCTGAAAGAGTATTTAAAGTCGAAAATGACAGAACTGGGTTACGAGATATCCGATTACGGCACCTTCAGCGAAGATAGCGTGGATTATCCAGATATGATCCATCCGCTGGCAAAAGATATAAACGATGGTAAGCTGAAAACTGGTATTGTAATGTGTGGCAGTGGAAACGGTGTTAGTATGACGGCAAATAAATATCCAAATGTTAGAGCAGCGTTATGCTGGATACCCGAACTGGCCGAACTGGCCAAAAAACATAATGATGCGAATATTCTGTCTTTGCCTGCACGCTTCGTGGGAAAAGAAATTGCCTGGGAAATAGTGAAGGCTTATTTGGACGCGGAATTTGAAGGTGGACGGCATGAAAGGAGAGTAAAAAAAATAGCAAAAAAGTAATTGGATTATAATGCGAAACGCTGTTGAAAACTTCAATGAGCTGGCACGCGAAAAAGTTGCAGATAAGCATCACAGGGAAATTTTAAAACATAATACTTCCGTTTTTGAAGGGAAGTATGAAAAAGCACTGAAAGAATTCCCTGATGTGGAAGCAGCCAGGAAGAAAGCAGCGGGTATCCGGAGAAATGTGCTGGAGAATCTGGAAAACCTGTTGAAAACATTTGAATCCGCCTTTATAAAGAACGGAGGGAAAGTTATTTGGGCTGTTGATGACAAACAGGCACTGGATGAAATTGTGAGTATATTAAAAAGCCAGCAGGTTAAAAAGGTAGTGAAGTCGAAATCCATGGCCACAGAAGAGCTGGATTTAAACAAGCACCTTGAAAAGCACGGGATAGAAGCACTTGAAACGGATCTGGGTGAATATATCGTTCAGCTGAAAGATGAAAAACCTTACCATATTACTGCTCCTGCCCTGCATTATTCAAAAGAAAAAGTAGCTGAGCTTTATCATCAGAAATTTGGTTTGGATAAGGAAAGCACTGTTGAAGAAATTACAGCCTACACCAGGAAAAAATTAAGGGACGAATTCCGGATGGCAGATGCCGGCATAAGCGGAGCGAATTTCCTGCTGGCAGCAGAAGGAGCGGTGGCTCTGACAGAAAATGAAGGTAACGGACTGCTCACATTCAGTTATCCTGATCTGCATATCATAGTGGCAGGAATTGATAAAATTTTACCTTCCGTTAAAGACCTTGATCTCTTCTGGAGAATATTATCAGCTCATGGCACAGGTCAGAAATTAACAGCCTACAATTCACTGATAAAGGGCCCGGGAGAATATCCGGATAAAAAGGTATATGTGATACTAATGGATAACGGGCGCAGCAGGTTGTTATCGAAACCTGAACAGCGTGAAGCGCTATGTTGCATTCGCTGCGGTGCCTGCATGAATGTGTGTCCGGTGTACAAAATAGTAGGCGGACATGCTTATGGTTCTGTGTATAATGGCCCGATTGGGGCTGTTATTCTGCCTCATATGAAAAATATGGAGGAATTCGCACATTTAAGTTTTGCTTCCAGTCTTTGCGGCAGGTGCAATGAAGTTTGCCCTGTTAAGATTGATATTTCAAAGTTGTTGCTTAAAAACCGCCGTGATGCGGTGAATAGAAAATTAACCCCTTCAAGCGACAGGCGAGCCATTAAAATGTATGCGTGGGTGATGGGCAAAAGGTCTTTGCTGGAATCTATACCACATGGAGTTAAAAGCACAGGCATGAAGTTATTCTTCAAAAAAGAATGGGGTAAAAATCGCGCGTTGCCTTTTCCACAAAAAAAATCTTTCCACAGGCAGTGGAAAGAAAAGAATGATATTTGATCAGAAGTTTCTGATAATTCTTTCCACGCTGGAAAGGTATCCCATACCAAAAAGATTTACGTGGATAAGAAGTGGATAAAGATTGTAAATGTCCAGCCGTTGTTCCCACCCCTTTTCCATTGGAAATTCCTGATCATAGGCATCATAAAATTCCTGTCCGAATACACCAAACAGGGTTGACATGGCGATGTCCACTTCACGATGATTATAAGCCACTGCAGGATCAAGTATGCATGCAGTGCCATTGTCAGTTACAACAAAATTTCCGCTATATAAATCACCGTGCACAAGAGCGGGTTTTTCACCAGGGATAAGATTTTTCAACTCCTTGTATAACTGTTCGAATTTTTCCACATGTGTTTTGTTCATATAGCCGTCATTACGTGCCAGCCTTAATTGAGGCTCCAGGCGTTCCAGAATAAAGAAATCATACCAGCTTTCATGATAACGGTTATATTGTTGTAGTGATCCCATATAATTATCGTGATCCAAACCGAACTGCTTGTTTGAGTTTTTATGCATCATAGCTAGCTTGCGGGCAAAATCCTGCCAGAATTCATGACGTTTGCTACCAGGATGTATAAACTCCATAATAATGAATGCATGATCACCAGCGCTACCGGTACCTATTACTTCCGGTACATACACGCTTCTGGTCTCACGCATCAGCTTTAGTCCTTTAGCCTCTTTTTCAAACATACCGGGATACCGTCCGGCTGAATTGTATTTCAGAAAAACACTTTCAATATTGGTTTCCAGTCTTAATGCATTATTGATGGAACCTCCTCCCACGGATATGCTTTTCTCAATTTTCACATTTGTGTTAAAGTGGCTCGCGAGAATTTTTTCAGCTTCATTCTTTATATTTACTGGCAGCATATTATTTAAGATTAAATGATTCGATGGTGGTATAAACTGGTCCCCGGGATGTGAGTTTACTTTCTATCAATTCAAAATGGTCAGCTTTCATAATATTTAATGATAAATTCTGATGCCTGTCAATGAACTCCTTCATTTCGCTATTATTTTTTAGGCTTTTAACCCTGCCTACAGTTATGTGCGGACTAAAGCGGTCTTTTCTAAAGGTAAATCCGGCTTCTGTAAGCATAAAATCAATGACTTTATACAGTTTTATAAAGGGTTCGGCCGGCTCTGTTTTCAAATGAATCACTCTGAAATTACCTTTGCGATCGGGAAAAGCGCCTGTTTTTTTTATTTCAAAAACAAATGACTGGTTTTTATCAGCAGCTTTAACCAAAGTTCCTTTGATCGCGGGAATTTTTGTTTCTTCGATATTACCAAGGAATTTCAGTGTTAGGTGGAGATTTTGCGGTTCCACCCATTTCACCTGAGGATGAGGAGCAATTTCACGCAGGCTATTGTAAAAAATATCAAGTTCATCTGTGAGTGGTACCGGTATAGCAATAAAAAGACGTTTCATAAGTACAAAATAAAGAAGAAATATTTACAACAAAAAGAATTTATTTTCTATTTTTGCAATTCAAAATACGGAAATTGAAAGTTCTTATTTAATTAAAAGGGGCATTAGCTCAGTTGGCTAGAGCGTTTGACTGGCAGTCAAGAGGTCATCGGTTCGACTCCGATATGCTCCACAGCAA
>CAYZDA010000031.1:0-38818 GCA_964477095.1 uncultured Bacteroidales bacterium
CAGGGACACACGGATTTTCAGTCCGTTGCTCTACCTACTGAGCTATGGTACCCTTCAAATGTGGCGCAAATATACAACAGTTTTTTTAAAGAAGGAACTGTTTCAGAAAAAAGTTTTAGAAAGACAAATTTGACTTACCTTTGCGTTTTTATTGCAGCCATTTATGAATCTTGCAGTTGACATAGGTAATTCCCTTTCGAAATTAGCCATATTTGATGAGCATAAACAAATAATCAGGCTGCTGATTACTGAAAAAGTAAGGCAACAGCATATTACATTACTTACCCGTTCGTTTAGCATAAGCAACTGCATCATTTCCTCGGTAAGGAATGACAATACCGGAATTGAAAAACTATTCTCTTCGCAAACGCGGATTCTACACATGGATTCATCCACCCCGCTTCCCTATCAAAACTTATATAAATCACCTGCCACACTGGGCAACGACCGAAAGGCCCTGGCAGCAGGAGCAGCATCCCTTTTCCCCCGCACATCAGTGCTGGTTATCAGTGCCGGCACAGCCATCACCTATGACTTTATGGACAGCTCGGGCAGTTACCACGGGGGAGCAATATCTCCGGGTATGTACATGCGGTTTAAGGCGCTGAATACTTTTACCGGCAAATTACCGTTAGTGAATGGCGGTGATTATTCCGGCTTTACCGGAACCACTACAGCACAGTCGATTGCCGCAGGAGTGGTGGAAGGCATTATCGGAGAGATGCAACATTTTATTGCGCTTTACAGGAATAAAGCCAGCGGGTTAAAGATAATTTTAACCGGCGGTGACGTAAAATGCTTTGATAAAATGCTAAAAAATAAGATCTTTGCACTTCCTAATTTGGCTTTAATAGGATTGAATGAAATAATGGAGTTTAATGCATAGACAGAAAAAAATTATCGTATTGGCTGCACTGACGGCACTTTGCTGCCTCACCAGCCTAACTCTCAGGGCACAGACAAGAATTTCATCTCCTTACTCGCGGTATGGCTTAGGTTCTATCAACCAGTCAACCAACGCCCGGACCCTTGGAATGGGAAGTGTAAGCCAGGCAATTTCAGGAAGCCTGGATATAAACTTTAATAATCCGGCCTCCTACTCCTATTTTGAAAACCAGTCATTCGTGTTTAACGGAGGTATCCGCTCCCGCCAAACCGAACTGGAAACATCCACCCAAACAGGCTCCGCCAGCTACACCTCATTGGGCTACCTGCAGTTTGGTGCACCGGTTACCCGCTGGATGGGTATTTCATTCGGATTAATCCCGTTCAGTAATGTGGGTTACGACATAACCGAGGAATATATCCTTCAGGATATAGGCAGGGTAATGTATGAATATGAAGGCACAGGAGGTATCAACCAGTTTTACATCGGAACCGGGATATCCATCACCCCAAAGCTCTCGGCAGGCATTAACGCCACATACTTCTTCGGAGGCCTGGATTTTATGCGCTCAAGCCTTTTTCCAGATTCCGCCAACTACCTTGACACCCGTATTAACGATCGCCAAAGCCCCGGTGATATTGGCCTCAACTACGGAATTTTATACAGAACCAATGTCGGTAAAACAAATTATCTGAAGCTGGGAGCCACTTTCAGCAATAAAACCAGCATTAAAACTCACCGAGATTATCTGGTGGAAAGCATCAAAAAGTCGTCAGAAGAAGTGATAACCATCGTGGACACTGTGGCTTTTGACGAAGGAGTTACCGGAGATATTATTCTTCCCGCACGTGTCGGGATAGGTTTTGTGTATGGTAAACACAGATTATGGGAACTGGCCGGTGACTTTACCTGGGAAAACTGGGCGGATTATGAGGCTTTTGAGAGAAGAGATTCTCTCCAGAATTCATTTACAGCTGCTTTGGGATATGAAGTTAGCCCCCAAAGCACTTCGGTTTCTCCTTACTGGAAAAAAGTGAAATACAGGCTGGGGGCCAGGTATCACAAGTCGTACCTGGAGATGCGCGGAACGCAACTTAACCAATATGGCATAAGTTTTGGATTGGGCTTGCCAATACCGAAATCAGCTTCCTCTATTGATCTGGGAGTGGAATTCGGGCAACTTGGAACCACTGACAACAATCTGATCAAAGAAAACTACGTTAAAATAACATTGGGGTTGTCCATTTTTGAAAGATGGTTCATCAAACGAAAATACGATTAAAAAAATAAACAGGAAAACAATGAAAGCAAACTATCTGAAAGTATTACTGGCCATATTTGTTCTGGGTTTTATCTCATTACCTGCAATAGCACAGAATGAAGCCAGTGAAGCAGACACAATCATAGTAAGCAAACCTGATCTGGAAAGATGGGGCGAAGACAGCGCCACTTGTGTCAGAAATTACTCCCTTTATCGCGAATACTACAGAAACTACAGCAAAAGCAAGGAATCAGGTAAGTTGGATGAAGCAAAGGAATACATAAAAAGTGCTGTGGCTCCCTGGAGATATGTATTTAATAACTGTCCGGTAGCCAGCCAGAATTTATACCGGGATGGAGCTCAAATTATAAAATACCTGTATAATAATGCAGATGATGATCAAAAAGCCGCTTATGCTGATACCCTGATGATGGTGTATAACCAAAGGTTGGATATGTATGGCTGGAAGGAAGGGATTGGTTACATCCTGGGAAGGAAGGCTGTTGACCATATGAAATTCAAGTCTGCGGAAAGAGAAAAGAATTACGAAATATTTGAGGAAGCATATAATTACAGTGAAATCGGAAATTTTGACCCGGCGGTTCTCTTTTATCACGTTGTATCAGCCATTAACTTATTTAAAACTGGTAAAGCAGAAAAAGACCTGATTATTGATTCCTATCTCAAAGTATCTTCAGTGTATGAAAAAAGCATTGAACAAAAAGTTGATAACTATAAGTCATTTAAGAGCCTTAATCCACGTGTTGAAAAGCTGGTAGAGCCATTTCTGGATTGCCCTGCCCTGATCTCGATGTTTGAAAAGAAGCTGGAAGAAAATCCAGATGACGTTAAACTTCTTAAGAAAGCCTCGTCCATGCTCAATAGCAAAGGATGTACGGATAGCGATCTGTATTTTACTGCAACAAAACGTCTGCATAAAGTAGAGCCCAATGCTGAGTCAGCATACCTGATGGGTAAGATGGCAGTGAAACGCGAGATGTATGATGAAGCCGCCAAATATCTGCAAGAAGCAGCAACCACCCTGGAGGATACCGGCAAAACAATTGATGCTTATATCCTTCTTGGGAATGTTAACAGCATCAGAGGACATTATTCTAAAGCACGCGAAAACGCTTACAGTGCACTGGAGTACGATCCTAACAACGGAGACGCCTATATGCTTATCGGCGATTTGTATGCCAACAGCGCCGAAAGATGTACAGGTGACGATGAAGTAGCCAGCAAATCTATTTACTGGGCAGCTGTTGACAAATACCAGAAAGCCAAGAGTGTGGATCCTGAAGTGGCTGAACAGGCACAAGCCAAGATTAATAAGTTCTCAAACTATTTCCCATCACAGGAATCTATTTTCTTCAACAACCTTTCTGAAGGCAATTCATACGAGGTAGGTTGCTGGATCAACGAAACCACGACCGTTAGAGCAAGATAAAGCCATGAGGCGTTTTGTGAACATATTTAAGAGCATCATCATGCCAGGCATGCTGGTGCTCTTTTTTTCCTGCTCCAATGATATGGAAACCGTATCTTCCATATCTGAAGAGGAAGAGCTTCCCATAGATATTGCCAGGAATGTTCATATCACTTATTCCGACTCCGGGAAGGTGAAAATGAGGCTCAGCAGCAAAATAATGGAAACCTACGGAGGAGAAAAACCTTACGTGGAAATGCCTGCAGGGCTGCGTGTGAGGTTTTATACCAGCAAAGGTCTGATAAAATCCACGCTTACTGCGAACTATGCTGTAAGCTATGAGAAATCGAAAATTATGGAGGCCAGGAATGATGTTGAGGTTGTTAATTCAAAAGGTGAGCAGTTGAATACCGAGCATCTTGTTTGGAATCAACGAAAAAAGAAGATTTTTTCTGATGAATTTGTTAAAATTACAACGGAAGACAAAATACTGCTGGGTGAAGGACTTGAAGCTGACGAAACTATGAATAACTGGACTATTCTAAAACCAAAGGGCCCCATTTACCTTGATGAGGATTTCGGCCCCGGTAATTCAAAAAAAGATTCACTCCAATCAAACTAATTTGTAACTTTGAATTAAAATTACTCCCTTTTTAATGGATATAAACTGGCTAATAATCATTGTCACAATTATGTTTTCGGCTTTTTTCTCCGGAATTGAAATTGCATTTGTAACCTCCAATAAACTGTTGGTTGAATTGGACAAGCGAAAAGACAAAGTCAGCGGCAAGATTTTGTCGTCTTTTGTTAAATCCCCCTCCAGCTTTATCTCAGCACTATTGCTGGGCAACTATATCTCCCTGGTGATTTATGGTATTGCTGCAGCCACAATTTTAGAACCCTGGCTGCAAGCTGAATTTGCGATAATGGCCGGTAGCAATTCACTCCTGCTCATCACCCAAACAATCATAGCTTCCCTGGTAATCCTGTTTACTGCTGAATTCCTGCCTAAAGTTATATTCCGTATTCATTCCAACCGCATTCTAAGCACCTTTTCTATCCCATTAAAAATCATATACATTCTTTTTTATCCGGTGAATGTATTTTTCCATGGCCTATCAAAAATGATTCTCAAAAACATCTTTAAAGTAAAGTTTGAGGAAGAGGCCTATCCCCTTACCTCTGTAGAGCTGGATAATTATGTGAAAGAATATACTGCGGAGAAAAAGGAAGAGAAAATCATACCGGAACCCGAAATCCAGATGTTTCACAATGCCATTGATTTTAAAAATATACGCATTCGTGAGTGTATGATACCAAGACCGGAAATAATAGCTCTGGAAGAGAATAACGATATTGATGCGTTAAAAAAAGCACATCTTAAAAGCGGGCATTCAAAAATTATCATATACCGTAGCAGCATCGATAATATTATCGGTTATACCCACGCATATGACATGTTCAGTAACCCTTCCAGCATAAAAGAGATACTTAAGCCAATTCTGTATGTGCCGGAAACCATGCTGGCGAATCAGCTTTTATCAAGGCTGATTAAGGAGCATAAAACAATTGCTGTTGTAGTAGATGAATTTGGCGGCACATCAGGCATACTCACCCTGGAAGACGTGATAGAGGAGATTTTCGGTGAAATAAAGGATGAGTTTGACATGGATGAGTTGATAGAAAAACAGGTTGGCGATAATGAATACATCTTCTCCGGCCGCCTGGAAATAGATCAGCTAAATGAAAAGTATTATTTTGATCTTCCTGATAATGAAGACTATGAAACCCTGGCAGGTTTCATTCTACATCACTACGAAAACATTCCGGAAGCCGGTTCGGAAATATTCATAGGCAGGTACCGTTTCACCATCCTGAAAGCCAGTGAAACGCGTATTGACCAGGTACGCATGGAAGTAATAAAAGATCCGGAATAATCAGAAAAGCCAGTTCAGGCCTATATACAAGCCAGTGTCACCATCCCTTTCATCCAGTGCAACACCATAATCTACGGCAAGTATGAAGTTTTCATTCATGGCAGCATGAAATCCTGCTCCAACACTGCTGTGAAATGCTTCCTTATCACCGGTAAGAAATCTGCTTGAAGAAGCAGGCCCGGTGGAACGAAAGCCTGTAATCCGGCCTGTATCAAAAAAAGCACTCAGCGCCAGGTAAAAATTCTGCCTGGCCAGATTGAAGCGGGTAAACATCCAGCGGGTTTCAAAATTTCCAAACACATAGTCTTCTCCGAGCAAGCGCTGCCTCAAAATACCTCGGAGGGTTTTTGCTCCTCCCAAAGCCTCATTGGACACATTGGGACTGAATGACATGATCATAGCGGGCTCCATATAAAAAGGAGCTTTACCGCTAATGGTTCCCTGGTAACTAAGCCTATAAACAAAGGACAATTTTCGGGGGACGATTGTAAAATACTGCCTGTGTGCTGCTGCTATTTTCGTGTAAGGGTTTTCTGTATTTCCCAAAAAGGAAGGTGCAGTTAAAAACAGCAACTCGGAAAACATTCCGCTCATAGGGTTCGCACGATTATCGCGGGTATCATAAATAAGGCCTGTTTTAAGAAAGAAGACATTACCACCATCACTTTCCTCTTCTGATATCCAGTTGTTATCCTTATAAACAGTGAATAGCGATATGGTATCCGGCAACTTGTTTTTAGGTTCCAGTGCTTCGTTCAGATTATCAATATCCACCTCTCCTATATTGACATTGTAAAAACCTCCACCCGCAAGCCAGTTTAGATTACCCGTTAACGGCCCCTGAAAATCGAGTAATGTTCTTATAGTTTTTCTTTCCAGACGATAAAACATGCGGGAAATATATTGCGGGTCGTCCTGATCTTCAAAAGCAGGGTTATACCACGTTTTATATCCATTAAACCCATAAAACGGAAGTGCCTTTTCAGTAAGCAGGCTCACATCTGCCGTTACCCGGATATCCCTGCCTTTGAACAGATTCCCCGAGTCATAAAAGAACTGGTTGATACCAGAGCCTTTGGTTGTCCGGGAAACCTCGAAATATAAAGAATGTTCGTACTCAGGATATCTGGAGCCATCACCATAGTAATAAACATTGGTGAGCCCGCCGTATTTGAGCCCCAGGTCGGAATCATAGCTGATTACCGGCAGCAGTCCCACATTCCATCCTTTTTTCACACTGGAAGTATCCTCATCAGCTGAGGCCTGTATTCCAGTGAAAACAGCAATAGCAAGGAGGATCAGTTTTTTCATGATAATTTTCTTTTGATGATTTGATGAGCAATAAATAACGCGAGAGCAGCAACCACTATGGAGGCAACGGCAGCCTCAATCACCAGTAGCCCGGCAGCAGCGACGGACAGCACATATAACACCCCGCTCAGGAAACTTATCTTTATGGCGAGTGGTTTTATATTCCAGTGAAAAGAAGCGATAATACCCGGAATAATGGTAAAGCCCAGGGCAGTGATAAATTTCAGGACTTCAATTATATCTCTGAATAACCAGGCCAGCACAAAACCTCCTATTGCAAAAAGCAGAATAAACAGCCGTGTTTGCCGCATCAGTCTCAGGGTGGTTTTCTTCTTGCGGGAAAAATGCCCAAAATAATCTTCGGCTATACTGGAAGCCAAAACAAAGATTATGGTGTCGGCAGAACTCATTATGGCAGCAAATATCAACACCAGTCCTACACCCAGCATGGTTTCCGGCAACATACCGGAAAGGCCGAATGCGATAGCCTGATTTGCATCCAGATAAGGGTTGGCATGGCGCGCTGCCAGGCCCACGAAGGTTAGAGCGAAGCCTGTTATCATCACAAGTATCACAGAACCGATAAAGCCACGCTTAACCACAGTGGGGCTCTTTGCTGCATAAACCCGTTGCCAGTATTCCGCCGACTGGAAAATGATAAATATGCCGAAGAAAACAAATGATAAGGCATCAAGCACCTTCATATTCGAGTTCTCATATATGTTTACTGCCCTGTTGCCACCATCCTGCATCAGAATGTAAACAATCAGTATAAATAAAATGATCAGTACAAGATACTGGAAAATATCTGTTTTTATCACACTCCTGAAGCCTCCTGCCATCAGATATACCGTGATGATAACGCTGGAAAAAATCAGTGCTGTTTCATAACTCCACCCACTGATTAAATGCAGAATGCTGCTGCCTGCAATAAACTGGTTCAGCAACATCCCAAAATAAACCACAAATAATACCATTGCAGATATCAGGCCGGTGCTTTTATCATAATTAAAATAAAACCAGTCGGACAGAGTGTAGAATTTCTTTTCACCGCTGATTTTTCTCAAACGCAAGGCGTATGGAATAAAAACCAAAAAGCCAATGCCCGTTCCCACAAAGATCATAAGGGCAGCCATTCCAAACTGATACACAAAAGCAGTGTATGCTACAATGGCAGCTCCGCCAATATAGCTGGCCACCACAGAAGAAATAAAGCCAAACAGGCTCATCTTCCGGCCTCCTATCAGGTAATCCTCTTCATTTTGCCTGCGCGAACTCCATAATCCAATTCCTACGCATACCAGTGCGTAAGTAATCAGCATTATCAGATCGGCAGTGCCCAGATTTCTCATAGCGTCCTTTATGCGGTACCAAAATACACATTTCCATTGAAATTTTTTCCCAAAACAACATCTCTGTTAGCTCAGCTTGTGGTGGTAATTTATGAATATGCCTTATCTTTGAACTTTCATAAAAAACAAGCTGTATGAAATTTATCTGCCCTGAAAAAACCGAAAACGAGATCAGGCAAATGCTGGACGGCTGCATAAACAGTGATAGCCCGTTTAGCGACAGGGATAAAGCCACAAAGTTTATCCTCAATTGTATCGATCATACAAGCCTGGAAGGCACCGACAACGATAGCCATATACATGAGCTGTGTAATCAGGCGCTCATGATCCGTGAAAAAACTGATGACCGTTCAACTGTAGCGTCAGTGTGCGTATATCCGGTTTTTGCAGAAACAGCGCGTCGCCACCTGCATAATACGGGTATCAGTATTGCCTGTGTGGCCGGAGCATTCCCGTCAGGTCAAAGCCCGCTGCACCTTCGTGTGGCTGAGGCCGTTCATGCTGTGGAAGCCGGTGCCAATGAAATCGATATGGTTATTTCCAGGGGAAGAATGCTGGAAGGTAACTATAGCTACGTGTATCACGAAATCCGTGAAACTAAAAAAGGAATAGGGAAAAACATCTTAAAGGTTATTTTGGAAACAGGCGAACTACCCGACCTGAATATTATCAGAAAAGCAACGGAAATTGCTATACAGGCCGGAGCTGATTTTGTAAAAACCTCCACGGGAAAAATCAAACCGGCTGCCACCCCTGAGGCTTTCCTGGCCATGTGTGATGTAATTAAATTCTATCATCAGGAAAAAAACATTAAAACAGGAATAAAAGCAGCAGGTGGAATTTCTGATTTTCAAACTGCAGAAAAATACCTGAAAATCCTACATAGTCACCTGGGCGATGAATGGCTGAACAAGGAGCTTTTCCGTATTGGAGCAAGCCGCCTGACTATGAATATCCTTTAACCTGCAACATATTTTAATTCATACTGTTTTGATGAAATATGAAGCATGGCGCAGCGTTATCTATCAAATGTCATAAAAAATGAACAAACCAATCTTTTACATACTTTCAATTGCTTTTGCAACACTTCTCCTAATGAACAGTTGCGTGGAGAATAACGAATATCCGGATGAGCCTCATATCGAATATGAAAGCTTCAGCACTACAGCCAACGACTCCGTTGGTATTATCAAACTTAGTTTTACGGATGGAAATGGCGACCTCGGTTTGGCCAAATCAGATACTACCAGCCCGTACACAGGAAAATACTTCTATAATTTCTTTCTTTATATATTTGAAAAGAAAAACGGGCAGTATGACTCGGTGCAAACCAGTATTCCTTTCCATGGTCGCATTCCCCTTTTGGATGATGTAACAGTGGGTGAAAGTATAGAAGGAGATATTGAAATGGAAATTGATATCTACACCATGGATATCTTTATCCCGGGTGATACGCTGGTCTTTGACATTTTTATTGTTGACCGGGCACTAAACCAAAGCAATACAGTTCGTACCGATCCTATTATTCTAAACAATTTTTAACCTTAAAGCTGTTGGTATCTTCTGGTATTGATTCAAACTTCATTTGGTATTTGTCATTATTTTTGAATAGTAAAAAAGTACAATTTATTACATGAATAAATCACACGTTTTTTCAACCAGAAAATATGTGATACTATCTATCATTGTGGCGATCTCCGCCATATTTCTGATCCGTCTGGCGTGGCTTCAGCTATATGATGACAGTTACAAGGTTTCTGCCAGCAATAATTCACGCCGGGATGTAACGATCTATCCCGCCCGGGGTAATATATATGATCGCAATGGGGAATTGCTTGTTTACAATGAAGCTGTATATGATTTGATGGTTATCCCGGGTCAGACAAATATTGAAGACACGGCAGCATTTTGCAGGCTGATTGGCATTAGCATTGAAAATTTCCGCAAAAAAATCCATAAGGCCTGGACCTTTTCTCCTGTGAAGCAATCTATCTTCGAGAAGCAGATCAGCAAGAATACTGCAGGATACATACAGGAGCAGCTATATCGCTACCCGGGTTTTTACATGCGTCCGAGGAAGCTGCGAAGCTATCCCAATCCCATAGCAGCTCATGTTCTGGGATATATTGGCGAGGTGAACCGTAGTGATATTGAAGCAGACAAATACTATATTTCCGGTGATTACATCGGGAAAAGCGGGCTGGAGCGGGAATATGAAGATGAATTACGGGGAACAAAAGGAGTGCATCGATTGCTGGTGGATGTTCATAATGTGGAGATGGGCAGCTATATGGGTGGTCGTTTTGATTCGGCAGCCATCGCCGGAAAAGACCTGGTGAGCACCCTGGATGCTGTACTGCAGGAATATGGTGAAAAGCTGATGCGAAACAAGATCGGCAGCATCGTAGCCATTGAACCTTCCACCGGTGAAATACTGGCTTTGGTGAGCTCTCCGGCCTATGATCCCAATCTGCTGGTGGGCAGGATCAGGACGAAAAACTACCTCAGATTACAGGAAGATTCGCTAAAACCACTTTTTAACCGTGCGCTAATGGCAGCATACCCGCCGGGGTCAATATTCAAAATTGTGCAGGCCCTGGTGGGAATGGATATTGGAGTAATCGACTCCTCTACCGGATTCAGCTGCAACAAATCACTGGTAGGTTGCCATGATCATCCCCCGGCATCTTCTGTAAAGAAAGCTCTCCAGTATAGCTGCAATCCCTACTTTTATCATGTTTTTAAAAGGATTATCCAACAGGGGAAAACCAATAGTATTTTCACTGACAGCCGTTTAGGCTTACGCCAGTGGAGGCGTGAGGTGATGAAGTTCGGGCTCGGTAAATCCATCGGCCTGGATTTGCAAAATGTAAAGCCAGGCTATGTGCCCTCAGTTGAGTTTTATAACCGCTGGTATGGCAAGCAACGCTGGGCCTTTAGCACTATCTATTCAGTGAGTATCGGCCAGGGAGAAGTGGAGGTAATACCATTACAGATGGCCAATCTGGCTGCCATAATAGCAAACCGTGGCTTCTATATCGAGCCGCATTTGGTGAAAATGATAGGCGGGGAGTCATTGAGAAATGAAGAGTTAGAACCAAAAGAAACTGGCATAGACAAGGCATATTATGAGCTGGTTGCCGAGGCTATGCGTATGGTTGTGGAAGAAGCCGGAGGGACAGCACGCCGGGCAAAAACTGATGGAATAACCGTGTGCGGAAAAACAGGAACGGCCGAGAACCCGCATGGCGAGGATCACTCTGTTTTTATTGCCTTTGCGCCCAAAGATGATCCTAAAATAGCCATTTCCGTGTATGTGGAAAATTCAGGATTCGGCGGCACCTGGGCCGCTCCCATTGCAAGCCTGATGATCGAAAAATACCTCACTGACTCCATCCAAAGACCGCAGGTGGAAAAAAGAATTCTGGACGCTAAATTTTTTGAATATGCCTCTGATATCCAATAAACCACGAAAACAAAACAGGGCAGACCGCAAACTGTTGCTGCTTTACCTGGCACTGGTTTTTATTGGGTGGATAAGTATTTATTCGGCGGTTTACGACCCTGCACACGGCAGCATAGTCGATTTCAGCCAGAGCTATGGCAAGCAGCTTGTCTGGATAATTACAGCGCTTATCCTGGCTTTGGTGGTGCTAATACTTGACCCAAAGTTTTTCTCCACCTTTGCCTATCCCATCTATGGAGTAACCATGCTGCTTTTGGTGGCAGTTTTGCTGGTTGGGCAGGAAGTAGCCGGGTCGCGCTCCTGGTTTGAGATTGGAAGCATCAGGATACAGCCCACCGAGTTCGCCAAGTTTGCTACTGCCCTGGCAATTGCACGTTACCTCAGCACTTACAATACTGACATGAGCCAGTTTAAGACAAAGCTCCGGTTAATGGTAATAATATTAATTCCGGCCGGGCTGGTTCTTCTGCAAAATGATACCGGATCGGCTATTGTTTATCTGTCGTTTCTTATTGTTTTCTATCGTGAAGGTTTTTCCGGCAACATTTTTATTCTTGGCGTCATTCTTATTGTATTATTTCTTGCCACTCTGATGTTCGATCAGCTGTATGTGACGATAGCTCTGGTAGCCATAGCAACTGTTGTAATCGTATTTGCCCGCAAAACTTTCCGCCATATTGCCATGATAACAGGAATTTTAATTTTGAGCCTGGGACTGGTTTATAGTGTGAGCTATGTTTTTGAAAATGTGCTGGAACCACACCAGCAAACCAGGATAAACGTACTACTGGGCAAGGAAAGCGACCCGCAGGGTGCAGGGTATAATGTCAACCAGAGTAAAATAGCCATTGGTTCAGGCGGTTTTGCCGGTAAAGGGTTCCTGGAAGGTACCCAGACAAAATTTAATTTTGTGCCGGAACAAAGTACCGATTTCATTTTCTGTACAATAGGTGAAGAATGGGGATACCTTGGAAGCATATTTCTAATCACCCTGTATGCACTTCTGCTTTTCAGGATTATTAAACTGGCAGAGCGACAGCGATCTGATTTCAGCAGAATATATGGTTATGGTGTTGCTTCTGTATTGTTTTTTCATTTCCTGGTAAATATTGGTATGACCATCGGGTTAATGCCAGTTATCGGTATCCCACTGCCATTTATCAGCTACGGTGGGTCCTCGCTATGGGGATTTACCATTTTGCTGTTCATTTTCATTAAAATGGACACCCACCATCAGGAACTGTTTTAATATACCCGTTCAATACACTGCAAAGGGAGTTTATCAGAGTCTTTCAAATTGATGTATTAGCTCCACCGGTAATAAGTTTTTGTCAGGACTTTCCCCTATTCTCGTTCTTGTTTCGTCCTTGTTTAACAAGAAGGAATCAGGAAGCAAACAAGAATAAGAAAACATCAGAAAAGGTTTTTGCTCTGATATGTGGGTGTAATAACGCAGGCGTTTCCATATCATTTTCAGAAGAAATTTCCTTTAGGCCGGTTGGGAAAATAAAAAAAAAGCTACCGGAAATTCCAGCAGCTTTTTATATATCGTGATCTAATAGTAAAGTATCCTGTTATCTTCTATTTCGCTAACATCTTTCAGGGCTTCAAATACCTGCCCGATTCCATCACGTCCGGTCACCATCATGTTAAAGTGGTTTTGCTTTTGTTGCCTGATGCGGGCATAATTATCTGTTTGCGGAGCGGGGATATAATTTAACACCTTGTAAACATATACGCCCATATTTCCCTGTACGGGTCCAACAACCTTTCCTTCGGGAGAGCTCATCACGCGCCCGATGAGTTTAGGCTCGGGGCCGAAAGTTGGAATGCTGTAGGTGGAAAATGATAATTCAGGGATGGTATCAATCTGGGCATTGGCCTCACGGGCAAGTGTCATCAAATCAACATCACCATTCATATATTTATTGAAACGCTCCTTAATCAGCCGTGCTCTTACCTCAGTGGCCACCGCGCCTTTAATGCTTTCCCTCACATCATCGAGCTTAGGAATTCCTGCTTCAGTGCGCTCTTCCAACAACACCACCACATATGCATCTTCCACGTCAAAGACTTTTGATACTGTACCGACTTCAGTTTTTTCATCAAATGCCCACTGAACAATTTCACGTGCAGAACCCAATCCCGGTATATTACCTTCCATGCGCTGTAAGGTTCTTTCCCGCGGCTCCATTTGCTGTTCCCTTACAGCTTCTTCAAAAGCTTCCTGTGTGCGGTAGTTGCCGGCAAACTGGCTGGCCTGCACATATACACTATCGAATGTTTGAGCTGTAGGTTCAATTGGAATACTGACCCTGGCAACAAGTATCTTTTTAACGGGATCTTTTTTACCGGTAACTTTCACAACGTGATATCCAAACTGAGATTCTACTTTAAACATTTCCCCTTCATCATGCTTAATAACAGCCTCGTTAAACGCCGGCACCATTTCCTGATCCTTAAACCAGTCCAGGTCGCCCTGATTTTGAGCAGCGACTTCATCTTCCGATACTGAGGAAGCAATCTGCTCAAACTGTGCCGGATCATTCTGCACTACATTCAGCAGGCTATCAGCAATTTTTTTAGCTTCATCACGTGTGCGGGTAACATTGCCCGGCTGTGCTATTTGGTTGTGCATTATAAGTATGTGGCTGGCCCTCATGGAGTCAGGGCGTTCAGCAATTTTCATCAAACGTGCAGTGTGAAATGCTCCGTCTTTCTGATAGACCGGTACAACATAGCCTGGCTCGGCATTAAACAATGCAGTATCAATTTCCATCGGCAGATCACCTTTCATGTAGTAGGTGCTGTCGAATCTGTTATCACCACCGGCAGAATTGACAATATAAGGCACATTTTCCTCTTTGGCATTTGTCAGTTCATTGTATAATTCCATAGCTTCCTCGCGAGTTCTGTTAAAATCATCGCGTGAAGGCGTAACATTATAGGTAAGGTATGAAATTTTTGCTGTTGGTTCATCAGCTTCAAACTCCTTTTTGTGTTCTTCGTAATATGCCTCATAGTCGGCATCTGAAATAGCTATTGCTGAATCAGGAACATTACGGTACAAGGCACCAACCACCACGGTATTAGCTTTTTGCGCCTCTTCCTTATAATATTGTGCTGCCAGTTGACCGGGCAGATAATATCCTTTTTGAATGAGATTATAATATTTGGTGCGCAGCCTCTCTTTTTTGATTTCTCTTTCCAGCTGACTCCACTGCATCTGGATTTCATGCTCCTGATCCTGTAAAGAAGAAATAAACTGAGAAACCAGTGCAGGGTTAAACTGACCTGTTTGCTGATCCTGGAATCCTGGTATTTGTTTTATGTAGGGGTGTGCATCCTGGCTGGTAAGCAAATACCCAAGTTCATCCTTGCTTATGGAAGGCTTTCGTTTGGCGGAATGCTTCACAGCAAGACCCAGTTCTTCATATTCTTCCATCATAATTTCACTCATCAGCAATTCCTGCCATGCTGTCTGCATCGCCTGGAATCTTTGATCCGCATTTAAGTTACCTGTGCGGCTCTGCTGCTGCATCCTCTGCTCCATTTCTTCAACTTTTTCGCGGAATTCATTGATAGTAATTTCCTGTCCGTTAATCTCCGCGAGTGGAGGCATTTTTCCCGGTCCCGTACTTTTAAACAAGTCCCCCAGCACAAAGGCTGCCAGGGCAACTCCAATCACAATAATGAGTAATACTGAATAGCTTCTGATTTTTCCAATAATTGCCATGTCTCACAGATTTAAAATAATTTGCAAATCTAACATTCATTTCTCAGGATTAAAAGAAAAAATTATTCCCCTGATAAGGGAATACCTACCCTCCTTGCTTTCAGCCTGAAAATGCCTGCAAATATATTATTTAAATTCCTTTTAAAATAGAATATTTGGAGGAAATTAACCCGAAAGGAAAAATTAACTGCCTATTTTTGCGTTCCATTATTCTGAAATGCCAAAATAGAATTATGAGATTTAAAAATATTGTAGCTTCAACTCTTGCAGCAGTTCTTCTTTTAATGTCATCAGGCCTTGAAGCCAGGCATGTTCCTGCTGAAAAAGCCAAACAATTAGCCCGGAATTTTTTCTATACACATTATATCAATTTTCTAAGTTCACAGGGTCTTTCAGCCGGTGAAACAGAAAGTCCTGAGCACATTGAATTCAGCACGGTTACTACACTGAGCCATGAACAGGTGAAAACCATGTATGTATTTAACCGTCCGGCTAATGGCGGTTATATTATTATTTCGGCAGATGATAAAGCTTTCCCGGTGCTGAACTATGCATTCAAAGGAAATTTCGACCTGTCAGAAGAGGAGCTTCCGGATGGTCTTCGCTGGTTTATTGACAATTATAAATCGCAGATAAGTTATGCCATTAAAAATAATATCGCTGCATCAGCAGATGTACAGCAAGCCTGGGAAACCTACCTGGATGGAACATCAAAGAGCCAGATAAAATCAGTTATCCCTATGACTGACAGCATCAAATGGGATCAGGGGTGTTATTACAATGCTCTTTGCCCTGCTGATAATGCCGCAGGAGCTTCGTTGTGCAACCGTGCACCCACAGGATGTGTAGCTACTGCCATGGGAATAGTAATGCGTTTTCAGTCATATCCCGCCCATGGAACAGGTTCGGAAAGTTATAACAGCAGCTACGGTAATTTATCCGCAAATTTTGGAAATACTGTGTATAAGTGGGATAATATGCCAAACGAGCTTAATTCGCATAACCAGGACGTGGCCACCCTGCTTTATCATCTGGGAGTTTCAGTAAATATGAATTACGGACCCAACGGTTCGGGAGCCATATTTGGGCATCCCTCTCATACTCCAACTTCTGAATACGCGCTGAAGAATTATTTTGGCTACGACAATGCCGACTGGGATACGAAATCCAACTATTCATATGCCAGCTGGGAAAGCCGTTTGCGTTCAAATCTCGACAGCCTTAACCCTGTAATTTATGCCGGAGGTATTCATGCTTTTGTTTGCGACGGATATCAGGGTTCATCTAATAATTATTTTCATTTCAACTGGGGCTGGGGCGGTGCATACAACAGCTACTGCTATCTGAATGATATCGTTCCCAGCGGCACAGGAACAGGAGGAGGAGCAGGCAACTATACATCCAGTCAGCAGGCGGTATTCGATATGGCACCGCCACAGCTTCCCCCACAGGCGGATTTTACAGCTAACAATACCGTAATCAGCCCTGGCAGTGCAGTTTATTTCACCGACAAAAGTGATTACCAGGCCACCTCATGGCACTGGAGTTTTGGCGATGGCAGCAGCAGTTCCCAACAATATCCGGTGCATACTTATGATTCAGCAGGTGTTTATCAGGTTAAGCTCGTGGTAAGCAATAATTATGGAGCGGACAGCATTACAAAATCATCATACATTACTGTGCAGCAGGGGTCAAACATCAATGCAAATATCCACCTTACAGTTGACACAGCTTTCGTAACCGATCTTATTTCTTTTGTGGATGTTTCAACAGGAAACCCTACAGGATGGACCTGGGATTTTGGTGACGGAAATTATTCCAATATCAACAAAACCAAACATGCTTATTCAGCACCCGGGAATTATACCATTAGGCTTACGGCAGCCAATAACAACGGATCAGACACCACCAGCGAGAACATAGTGATTCTTCCGGCACCTGTACCTCTTGCTAATTTTGAAGCTGATACAACCGCTGTGGCAGTAGGTACGAATGCCAGATTTTACGACCTTTCCACTAATCAGCCAAATAGCTGGAGCTGGGAATTTGGTGATGGTGGATCCTCAACAAATCAAAATCCAACGCATAAATACCAGTCGCCCGGTGTCTATACAGTGAAGCTCGTGGTTAAAAATAACTACGGAACCGACAGTATTATTATACAGGATTTTATTGAGGTTTATGAGGCTGCCCCGGTGGCTGATTTTATTAGCTCAAAAACTACGGTGCTTGACGGGCAAACAATCCAGTTTATCGAAAAAACACAGGGCATAGTGGATGACTTTTACTGGGATTTTGGTGATGGCAACACCTCCACGGCAAGCTATCCCACACATAGCTACACCACTCCGGGAGTTTATACAGTTTCTCTGACTGTTAGTAATTCTTCCGGTTCTGATACCAAAACGAAAAATGATTTGATTACCGTTAACGGGACGGGAATCGAACATCAGCAGGCAAGCCGTTTTAGCATATTCCCCAACCCTGCAGAAAATGTGCTGAATATAGAATTTCTCAGCCCTGAGGAAATAATCAGCTTTAGCCTGAGAGACATTTCAGGAAAGACTGTTTACACGCAACAACATGCAGGAAAACAAGAACAGATTTCTGTTGAAAAGCTGAACAGCGGCATTTATTTGCTAAATGTATTAAGTAAAGAAGGAAATAGTACAAGGAAAGTGATCATCAGATAAAAAAAACACATTAAATAAAAGGGGCTGTCAAAAAATGACAGCCTTTTTTGTTTTTCGAAGGCATCTTTCAGGCGGGAAAAGATCGTTATATGCTACTTCAGATAATTTCAATACCTTTGATTCGATAAAACTATGCTCAGCATTAAGCAAGATGTATAAAGGCAAAAAAATCGGATTACTGATACCGGCTTATAATGAAGCAGAAAATATTGGTGCAGTGCTTCAAGCTGTACCGGAATACATTGATCATATCCTGGTGATTGATGACGGCTCAAACGATAATACCTCTGAGGTTGCCAGGAAAAACGGTGCCCGCGTGTTTTCACACAAGACCAATAAAGGTGTGGGAGCAACCTTTAAAACCGGGGTGAATATTATGCTGAAAACTGATGTGGATATAATGGTGAATATGGATGCCGACGGCCAGTTTAAACCGGAGGATATTTCCAGATTGCTGGAACCGGTTCTGCAGGAAAAGGCTGATTTTGTTACTGCATCACGTTTTATCGACAGGGAATATGTGCCGGTAATGCCACGGTTGAAAAAATGGGGAAATTACCGCATGTCGAAGCTTATTAGTTTGCTTACAGGTCAAAAATTCTATGACGTGAGCTGTGGCTTCAGGGCTTATACGCGGGAAGTGCTTTACCGTATGAACCTGTTCGGCTCGTTCACCTACACGCAGGAAACCTTCATTGATCTGGCATTTAAGAATATCGACATCATGGAAGTACCGGTAGCGGTACTGGGAAAGCGCGAGAAGGGAAAGTCGAGAGTTGCCTCCAATTTATTTCGTTATGCCTATCAAACATCAAAAATAATTTTAAAAACTTTTAGGGACTACCGTCCCTACAGGTTGTTTGGCTTCATTGCAATGTTGTTTTTCATCATCGGCCTGTTGTTGCTTGGCATCATGTTTTATCAGAAAATCACCACCGGAACATTTACTCCATATAAATGGCTGGGATTTGCCGGTGGCTCTGCAATTTTTATCGCGCTTGCCAGTATGTTACTGGGTTTTATCCTGGATATGTTTGCCCGGATGAGGCACAACCAGGAGGAAATTTTGTTTCACCTGAAAAATCGTAATGAGCAAGATAATTGAATTCCCGGTTACATTTATCCTGTCTACCGGTCGCACCGGCACACAGTTTTTTAGCCGCTATATTACCGAAAGCTGCCACGATATGCTCTGCCTGCACGAGCCGCATCCTTCCAGGCGCTTTAAGTGGTACTCCAATTTATATCTCACCGGCAGGATTGCCCCCGGTTTTGTTGCCCGGCAATATCTTAAATGCCGTAAAAAGGTAATTAACCGCAGTGATTTTGCGCGCTATGTGGAGTCGAGTAACTTCATGTTTGGCAGCATTCCCGCCATTGAAAAAGCCGTACCCGAGCTATCGGTTATCCATCTGGTGCGGGAGCCGGTATCATATATCCGCTCACATTTGAATAAAGGTTTCTGGAGTGGCATCAAAGGTTTTACTGCACGAAATGTTCCCGGCTGGCTGGAGTTTCTGGAGCCTGAAATATTAAAAAGCAATGATCCGGTAATGATTTTGGCAGCCCGGTGGATATACGTTAACAGGGTAATCAGGAACTACCGCGAGCGTTATCCATATCTGCTGCTGAAATTCGAGGACCTTTTTAGTGATGATGAACAAAAGGGAGTGGAAACACTGGACAAACTCAGGGAGTTTCTTCAGTGCCCCGCCCTCACGGAAAATCAGCAGAAATACTGGCTTAAGCAGCCAGCCAATAAGGCCAAAGGTCATCATGCTGAAAAATATCCCATACAGCAAAAACATTTGGATTACCTTGAAACTAACGGAAGCGATTTGTTGAAAGAATATGATTATAAACCCGTAAAATGAATAGGTGGCTAAAATATCTGGTATATGTGTCAGTAATTTTTCTGGCCTGGTACCTTTGGAAAGCTGATATTTTGCATTTACCTGATATCAGAAATCATGGGCTTCTATCAATATCTGTCTTGCTGCTTTTCCTGGGTTACCTTACCAAAAGCAAAACCTGGCAGCTAAGCCTGAAATCCAGGCAAGTCAATATCAGCCTCCGGGATGCAGTAGCCTCAACAGGCCTGGCTGAGCTGGGGAAATATATACCCGGCAAGTTATGGGTTATCCTGGGCAGGGCCGGTTATGTTTCGGGGCATTACGACATCAGCACAAAAAAAGCCTCCGGAATTTCGCTGGTGGTGCAGTTTATCACCATCTGGGCTGGTATATTAGTGGCACTTGCCGGCATCGTGTTTATCCGGGTTTCGGTGGAATGGATACTGGCCTTATCGGCAGGCTGGCTTGCACTCAGCTTTGCGCTCTTCTTTCGGCCCTGGCATAATTTCGCTGAAAAGCTTCTGAAAAAAATCCGGAAAAAAGAAACCAAACTTCCTTTTATTGATATCAGGGAAGTGAGTAGAATCCTTCACTGGTTTTTTATAGACTGGCTTGTGCGCATGAGCGGCTTTTACCTGCTGCTTTTATCCGTTGGCAGCGGTGAGCTAAATCTGGCTGTTGCAGCAGGATTTCCGCTGGCAATAACGCTTGGAATACTGGCTGTGATAGCACCCGGAGGTTTGGGTGTGAGAGAAGGAGTTTTGATAATCTGGTTTCAGGCTGCAGGTTTTGATCTGGCAACCTCCACTACCTTTGCCGTTACTACCAGGCTTTGGGCACTGCTGGGTGAAGTGGGGATATTCGTCCTGGGGATGATCATCAAAAGGAAATAGCAGCATTCGAAAACAGCTAATTGCTCTTTTCTGATTTCTCTTTTAATCGAATATAAACCTCCAAAGCCTTCTGAAAAACTTCTTCAGAATATGGTTCCTGTGATTTTCTGTTATTAATGAATGGCGTGTAATCCGGAAGCTCTGCCTCTATGCCCGTTTTCTGAAGCACGCTTTTTACCGTGCTTTCCGGTTCCCTGCAATAGGAATGGTAATTAAGCAGTAGAGTATTCGGATGATCAATGTTCAGCACATACCTGTAATAATTAATCCAGATCCTGAGCCAGTAATCCAAAGAATTTTTATCGCCTGTTGCCTGTTCTGAATTGTCAAATATAAATGGCTTCTGGTTTAATCCAAACTCATGATGCCCAAGCCAGTTCATATATTCCAGCACAAAAGGGTTTTCAAGCTGTAAGCGACTGTAATACTGATGCTTTTCCAACAGGGAGTTGGCATGAGCAAGGGGCTCGCGGAAAAGAATCACCATCACAAAATCTTCATTAAATGTCCTTAGCGAATTATATCTGAGCAGAAAATTATTGTTCTTGGCCAGATAGATGCGGCTGTTGTTATTTCTGATGATGGTTTGATAATCCAGATAATCATGATAATCCTTTTCTGATATGCTGTATTCACTCAGATGTTTATCATTAATATAAGAATCACCGGATTTAACCTTGAAGAAATATTCCTCCAACGCTTCATTGGATTCGAGTCCAATTTTAATCCCATCCTGATGGCTTCGCTCCCTTAATGTTTTGGTTTTGGGTTTATATATTTTTTTCCAGAAGTTTGGACACAGCAGAAACGGCATATTCCCGTAATGCAGTGATACAAAGCACCCGATTTTTGAAAGATCATTCATCAGGCTGGTTGTGCCTGCCCTTGCCAGACCTGATATGATAACAAAACGTGGATTCCTTTCCAGCCCTTTGCGTTTAATCCTTTTTCTTTCCTTCCTGAATAAGCTGAAAGAAGTATTATAATTGTCCAGGGCCATGCGGTGCAACAAGCGAGAAAGTTCCGAATAACCTGATTTATCTTTTTTGGTTATTGGGATAATAAATGCCAGTGTAGCACCAATCGAAGCAGCCAGTATGGGATAAAATGAAAACAAATCCTGATTCCGGCAACCATTTTCTGCAATAATGCAATATACAACTATGGGAACACTGCCTGCAGCTAATGCTATGATAAATATCAGCAGCATTTTGAGCATAGAGAGCATCAGCCGGTTTGTACTTTCTCCTATCTGCCTGATTTTTTCATCCTCATTCTCCGCAGATATCATCCTGTCAACCAGTGCCAGGCTATGCTCTGCCAGACTGTAAAAACCAAAACTGCCGAGACGCAGTATCAGTGCCAATAGAAAAAGGGCCAGAAACAAAACCGAATACCAGATCATTATTTACCATCCTTCTTCTTAAAAAATCTTCTGATCTTCAGCCAAATAATATAACCAAATGCAAAGAGTACAATTCCTCCTATAACAAGGATCAGTATAACTGTTCCCACTCCAAGGCCGGGACCTATGTATAATAAACTATTCATAATATCTAACTATTCTTGTCCAGTTTGGAAGGTGATGATAACCTTCATGTTGCGATTTGAACACATTTTTATATATAACGCTGTCGTTTCTAATCACCCAAATAAGACCTGTGT
This sequence comes from uncultured Bacteroidales bacterium, assembly GCA_964477095.1. Lineage (GTDB taxonomy): Bacteria > Bacteroidota > Bacteroidia > Bacteroidales > PWNQ01 > PWNQ01. The sequence continues at coordinate 22,483 of CAYZDA010000031.1, forward strand.
TTTGTTCTTCCACAAAATAAGTAACCGGATCTATAAACTCCATAAGACCTTCAGTTCTGGTAAATATCTGGTTGGCTCTAAAAACCGAATCGCCTATAAATGAAATGCTATCTGTGGAAAAATCATAGCGGATGATGTTGGAATAAAAATCACCTGCTGTGGCAAGCCTGGAGGAGTCTTTAGGTGGCACTTTACCTTTTTTATCCGAAATCGTATAATAATTATTATTAAAGATCATAAGCGTACTGTCATTATATATATCGGCATCATGCTGGCTTATAAACGGGCCTTCAATTATGTCGATAACTTTATTTGTTGAGGGCCTGTAATGTAGAATAAGCGAGGGCTGCCTAAGGCTGATAAACACATCATGCTTTTTATAATGAGGTGTGGTTTTTAATGCAGGCTCCACATCGTTCAGGTGAAGGGGATCCTCCACATTGGCTGATTTCAGAATATAAGCTTCCAGTCCGTTTTCAGTTAATATCTCTGTGATGGATTTATTAAATAATACATCTCCGGTTTCCGGGTCAATTTTCGAGATATAATTATCCATATAGAATACGGTGCGGCCCTCCAGCTTATAAATCCCCGTTGCATAATAAACCGGTGCATAAGCACAGGTCCAGATATTGCTGTCACTATCGAAATTCATGGCATGGTGAGCCCAGACATCATTTTTAATCCAGACCCTGTTTGAAAGTGAATCTATTCTTTGAAGAGCCTTTCCCTTGTAAGAAAAGATAAGTTGCTTATTAGGCAACAATAAAGGATTTTTTATCCTTTCGGTGATAAGGTGCGGATTATCAACCGTCCATCTGTGGAGAACTGAATCATTTTTCAGATTCACCAGTTCAATTGCACGGCTGGTATTATCTATCGAGTAGGTAGTAAGCACAGTTAAGTTTGAGTCAAGCCTGTTGACAGGCTCAAAGCCTTCAGGGGTTTTCACAAAGGTCTCAGGCAGACTTTTCACCTGCTCCACTGATTTGTTGAACATATCAGGAAATGTCATCATAAATTCAACAGGCCCGTTTAAAAAGCCAAAATCCTTATCTCCCTTTGTCCGGTGCGAAGCCATCCACCCGAAAAGCGACAGTATAAACAATGCTATAACAGTAAAGGAGAATATTTGAAGTACCTTTTTCATAATGCGCAAAAAGCTATAAAATTTGGGTTTGCTACGATTTAAAGAAATCCCACAGAATTTTATTCTGCAAAAATGCAAAATCCTGATAAAAAAAAACAACGAATTTGAAATAACTCTTTCTGCTATACAGGTTGGGAATTAATGATAATTTTGTGCATTTATGTCAGAATAAAACTAAAATATCACAAATGCACCTGGGCTTTGCAAATAAGGAAGTAAAATGAGTAAACGATATTCGATAGCAGTCCTGATACTGGTTTCCCTGATCATTCTGGGAGTACGGTTAGCGACTCCTGTCGGGAATCCTGTTTCCTGGGATTTTTACGGTTATTATCTTTATTTACCAGCTACACTTAAATATAATGATCCGGGACTTGAGGACAGAAGCTGGATAGAAGCCAACAATAAAAAATATAACAGCACCCCTTACTTCTATCAGCTGTATCAGAACCAAAAAACAGGAAAAACCCTGACAAAGTACCCGGTGGGCCAGGCCATTTCGTATCTTCCCTTTTACCTGGCAGCAGATATTTATGCATCTCATACAGATAAATATCCTGCGGATGGATTCTCTTATCCCTACCAGCTGATGATGGTGGTAGCCGGGCTGTTTTATTCTCTGCTTGGGCTAATCCTGATGTTTTTATTGCTCACGAGATTTTTCACTGACAAAATAGCTGCACTTACTCTGCTGATCATCACCATGGGAACAAACTACTTCTGGATGGCTGCCTATAACGGAACCCTTATCCACAATGTTCAGCTTGTCTGGATCACAGCCTTCCTGATTTTCACTATAAAATGGCACGATCAGCAAAAAAAGAAATACGCCTTCCTTTTAGGAATACTATACGGACTGGCTGTAATAACCCGCCCCACTGCCATACTTCTGATCTTGCTTCCGGTATTCTGGCAAACGCGATCATTAAGTCAGGCCAAAGAAAAGATTATCCATATTTGTAAAAAGCAATACACGCATCTCATCCTTCTTTTTGCCGGCTTCATGTTGCTGGCGTTCTGGCAGATGCTATACTGGAAATATGCCAGCGGAAGCTGGATTTCATATACCTACCAGAATCCGGGTGAGGGCTTTGAGCTTCACTGGCCTTATACTTTGAAATTCCTTTTCAGCTTCCGCAAAGGCTGGCTGATTTATACCCCTGTGATGATATTTGCGCTGATCGGGATCTATACTTTAAAAAAGAACCGCCGCGACTTATTTTTACCTATCCTGATATTTTCAGTGGCTTACATCTGGCTGATGTCAAGCTGGTCGTGCTGGTGGTATGCAGCAAGCTTCTCTCAACGATCGCTCATTCAGGCTTATCCTGTTTTTGCCTTAGCCCTGGGTAGTTTTCTGATCTTTATTCAGAACAAGAAAATTAAAATCCCGGCACTGATCCTCATCTTTCTGTTTTCAGCCGTTAATCTGTTTTATACCTGGCAATATCGCAAAGGAATTCTTCACCAAAGCAGGATGACTACAGCCTATTATTGCGAAGTGTTTGGAAAAATAAGAAAACCTGAAGGTGCTGATAAATTACTATTGCTCGACCGCAAAAAAGATCCAAAACTCATCATTGACGAATATAACCTGGAAGGTCCGAAGACACTTGCCTTATATGATTTTGAGCAGGATGAGTACGACAATAGGGATCCCGGCGTGTCCTGGTCGGGAAAATACTCTGTGAAGCTGGATAGCAGCAATTCTTTCTCTCCTAAATACACTATTTCTTATCGCGATCTAACCCATAAGGATTTTGCTGTAATAAAAGTATCGGCCATGATATATCCAACCGATTCAATCAGCGACCGGAATCTCTTAATTGCATGCATGTTCAAGCATAAAGGTGCAGCCTATAAATACCGTACTTCTGAAGAATACAGTACTGATAAGTTTTACCTCCCCGGCAAGTGGCAAAACATAGAATATTATTATCTGACTCCTGATCCCCGCAGAAAAGGGAATGAACTGGAAACATATATATGGCTTAGAAAAAATATCAGCGTGTTTGTTGATAATTTTGAAGTGGAGTTTTTTGAACCGGGAAATCAAAATGAAGATTAACAGAAACAACATATGGTCCAATCTGGCAGTAGTAGTGGTGATATTATCGTGCTACATCGGAGTGATCAACAAGAAAGGCTGGAAAGACGACCGGACTGTGATAGCTTCTGATGTGGTATTGTATTATAATTATTTGCCTGCAACTTTCATCTATGATGATATCTATCTTGAATATTATGATTCTCATCCGGAGTTGGGAAAATATAACTGGACATTTAAAATTTCAGAGGATAAAAGGCTCATCAAAATGAGCTACGGGCTTTCCGTTTTATATTCACCTTTCTTTTTCGGAGCACATTTGTATGCCCAAAACAGTGATTATGAAGCAAACGGATACAGTAAGCCTTATAAGTTTACCATGTCATTTGCTGCACTTATTTATATGCTGCTTGGTTTGTTTATGCTCAGGTCGCTGTTGAGAAAATACTTTAGTGACATCATTTCAGCCCTGGTTTTACTGGCTGTGGTGCTGGGTACCAATCTGTATTACTATACCTGCTTCGAGCCGGGTATGTCACATCCCTATAATTTCTTTCTGATAATTGCTTTTATTTTTCTGACCAGGAAATGGTACAACGAACAGAAGCTGTTCACAACCATTCTTCTGGGTATCACTGCCGGCCTCATTACCCTGATACGGCCCACAAATACACTCTTTTTGTTATTTTTTCTCCTGTGGGATATTCATAACATTACAGATCTTAAAAAGCGTTTTCAAAACTTATTATCCCGTTGGTGGCACCTGCTCATAATGGCTGTTTTGATCATTCTTATCTGGGTGCCACAGTTTATCTACTGGCACCTGATCACTGGCCAGTGGTTTTATTATTCTTACAGCGGCGGCAACGAGCGCTTCTTTTTCGATAACCCACAGATCTGGAATGTACTGTTCAGCTTCAAAAAAGGCTGGCTGGTTTATACACCTATCATGATCCTGGCGCTGGCAGGGATACCACTGATGTACCGCCGGCTCCGGTCATTTTTCTGGCCCACTGCTATTTTTCTGCCTCTGATAATTTATATACTGTCAAGCTGGTGGAGCTGGTGGTTTGGCGGTTCATTCGGCCAAAGGTCTTACATAGATTTCTACGGCCTTTTGGCGTTTCCCCTGGCAACGCTGATCGGTTACAGCCTGCAGAGAAAGATTATCCGAATTGTTATTCCTGCTCTGGTCTTTGTATTTATCGCTTATAATCTGTTCCAGACTTCCCAATACAGGCATAATTCCATTCACTGGCTCTGGATGAACAAAGAAGCATATAAGGAAACATTTTTACAAATCCATACCACTGCAAGATATTTTGACCTGCTTACCAAACCCGATGATGACCTGGCCAGGTATGGCATTTACGATGAATTAACCAGTGAAGAATATCAGCAACGCCAACAGCTGAAAACACAGATAAGGGAATTGAACCACATACTGGAACATCATCCCGGATTTGTGAATGCTGAGCAAAAAAAATATTCCCCGGTAGAAAAATTCCGCTTAAATGCCGAAAAAATTTCACTTTATAAAAAGCGAAAAGACAGCCTTGTGGAAATCTATGCTGATTCGATCTGTAGTGACAGTATGAACATAGAGCAACTGAATAAACAAGCCAAAGAACAAAAGGTAAAGACTTCGGAATTGTGCCTTAAAAAGGCAGAAGATATTTTCCGGCAGAATTACCTACATAGAAAGCATTGAGGTACCCCCCGGAAGGTTCAGTTATCATGTTCATTCGCCGCGAAGAATAATTCATTAACTTTGCGCTTTTTAATTTCTATCTGAAATGTCAATCCGTAAATTATCCATTATTATCCCCGCTTATAATGAAGCTGCCACCATCGAATATCTGCTCGACAAGGTGGTGGAGGTGAAACTGATCGGCAATATTGAAAAGGAGATCATCGTAGTGAATGATTATTCCACTGATGGCACGTGGGATGTCCTGAAACAATATAAGGCCAATCATCCCCAGGCAAATATACAGCTGTTTTCCCATGAATATAACCAGGGAAAAGGGGCTGCATTACATACAGGAATAAGGGAAGCTACGGGCGATTATATGATCGTGCAGGATGCCGACCTGGAATATGACCCTCAGGAGTTTAACCTTTTACTAAGGCCTGTGGTAAGCGGCGTGGCCGATGTGGTTTACGGATCAAGATTCATGGGGGGAAACCCTCACCGGATATTGTTTTTCTGGCACAGCATCGGGAATAAATTCCTGACCTTCATCAGTAATATGTTTTCCAATTTGAACCTGACAGATATGGAAACCTGTTATAAACTAATTCATCTGAGTGTGATTAAAAAACTGAAACTGGAAGAGAAACGCTTCGGCTTTGAACCGGAGGTTACTCAGAAGCTGGCACGAATTCCGGGGATCAGGATCTATGAGGTAGGAATATCTTATTATGGCAGAGGCTACGAAGAAGGTAAAAAGATAGGCTGGCGGGATGGGTTCAGAGCATTATACTGTGTGTTCAGATACGGCTTGTTCAGGCCCAGGAAAAAACAGCCACGGATTGAGGAATACATTAAAAACTAAGTACCGGCAATGAAGGAACTCCTGAAAAAAATAATAAGTTACCTGCCATTTGGGATAACACGAAATCAGGTTTACGACATACTGACAGTGAGGATAATGAAAAAACACCTGAACGAAGTTTCAAATTGTATTGATGTTGGGGTACTGGACGGAGAGATTCTTGATAAATTCCTTAAAATTGCACCCGGAGGACAGCACTTCGGATTTGAACCCATCCCGGTGAAATTTGAGATGCTTCAGAAAAAATACAACAATAACCCACAGGTCAGTATTTTTAATGCTGCACTGGGCAATGAGAACGGACGTACTTCCTTCAATTACGTAACCTCTAATCCCGGCTACAGCGGTATCAGAAAAAGACGTTATGACAGGCCCGATGAAAAAGATACCAGCATAGAAGTAAATATCAGAACACTGGATTCTTATATGGACGATTTACCAGGTATCAGTATGATTAAAATTGATGTGGAAGGTGCTGAATACCTGGTGCTGGAAGGTGCAAAAAAACTGATAACGCGTGATAAACCACTTATTGTGTTTGAACATGGAGAAGGTGGAACGGATGCTTACGGTATAGGGCCGGCGCAAATGTTTTCTCTGCTTGCATCCATGAGTTACCAGGTTTTTCTTTTGCGCGATTGGCTAAAAGAAGCTTCACCCTTATCTGAAAAGGAATTCATCAGACAATTTAATCAAAACCTGAACTATTATTTTGTTGCGGAAGCGGAAGATTAATGTCAATCCTATTTCTTTCCTGACAGCATAATCTGTGTCTCGATCACCATTTATCGCTCGTTCAGCTTCCTGATCATTTCCGTGAGATATTCGGCTGCATGAATCATCCGGTAACCATACCAGCTAAACATTTCACCATCCACTATTCTTACATCAGCCTGCGGGAAAAAAGCCAGGATGTCCTTTTTATCATCTTCATCAAATTTATAGGGTTCAGAAGGCAGGAATGCCATATCAAATTGTAGCATTTTAAACACTTCAAAGTTTAATGTGACATATCGCTGAATAAAGTTGTGCAGGCAGTTTACAAATCCGTGGGAGGTGAGAATATCATTAATATAAGTTCGTTTGCCTGCAGCCATCAATGGTTCTTTCCATACCAGGTAAAGGAATGTGAGCGGTTGATTTAGCCGGGGAATTCCGGCAAATGCTTTATCAATATGATCGCTCATTTCAATTGCTTTTTCCTGGGTTCCTGTAATCTCACCCAGGCGAATGATCATATCCAGGGCTTCAGCATAGGTACTTACATCAAACACGAAAACAGGATATTTCTCTCTGAGCTTTTCAATCTGCTCCCGGGTGCTCTCCTCTTTTGCTGCGATAAGCAGCTCGGGTTTAATTTTATCCACACAGGCCATATCAATTGTTTTGGGGCCTCCGATTTTTTCCAGTTCATCAGCTTCTCCCTGCGGACGGTAGCAATAATCTGTTCTGCCGGCCAGCTGGTCTTTTAACCCAAGCTTTATAAGTGTTTCGGTTATAGAAGGACAAAGAGATATTATCCTTTGCGGATGCCCCTCAAGGTGAATATCTGTTTTCGTATCATCCGTGAATACAATTGCCATAGTTCATCTTTTTTGAATGTAACAAAATTAGTCCAAAATTAGTTTCGCATCAAGAAAGAACTGCCTCCAGTACATGGTGCGACTTCATTTCCCCAAAGCCCTGCAGATGAAAAGCATAATAACAAAGGATGTGTTCGAGCAGTATACGGCGCTGGCGGTTACTGATCTTCAGTGCTGCAGAATCGGAATAACTCATGCTCATAAGCTGACTGAAGCTGCCTGTAAATTCTGGTGAAATAAAATCACCATGGAGTGGTTCTGCGACGGAAAACCGGCCTTCCCTTAAATCGAACCAGGAGGAGGAGCCTGCTAAACCTCCGGCAGGAAAGAAACCAAGAAATTTAGAAAACTGAATAGCGAAAAGAAGATGGAAGTTTGTGTATCCCTTTTCGGCCAGATCAAGATATTTAATGGAATGAAAGAGGAAATCAAACAGTGCTTTATTCTGTTCTTGCTCGCGGATACTTTTATATATCATCTCATTAATAAAAACGGCGATGGATGATTTTACAAAATCCTTTTGCTGGATATTTTTGAAGTGGTAAGCTGCCGACAACTCCTTTACCTGGTGAATATCCCGTTTAGGATTGTACCAGATAACCATATCCAGCATGGTGAGCGGCTGCAAAAGTCCGGACTTTTTATTCTTCTTTGTCTTCCCTATCCCTCTAACCACAAATGCCTGCATCCCGAATTCATCGGTATAAATTTTTGCAATTACGCTGCTGTCGGAATATTTCACCTGGTGCAGGAAGATGCCTTTTATTTTCCGCAGTTCACTCATAGCGCAAAAATACAGGAAATAGAAGAAATTATCTTCAGGAATAAAAATTCAGGGCCTGGATTATCTGAGGAAAAGAATTTTAGCCACAAATGTTTCTTCGCCGTCTTCATTGCTTGAGAAGACCAGATAAACACCTGAATGAGCTTTATCGCCATTGAAGTTTTTCCCATTCCATATGGCCTGCCCGCCTCTGGCCACGGTTTGGTAAATCAATTTTCCTGAAATATCGGTGATTTTCACATTAGCATCAGTAACCAGGCCTTTAATGGCAATCTTCCCATTAAAGTTTGGCGGCACAGGATTAGGGAAAGCATACACATCACTATGGGTTTCACCTCCGCTGGTAGCTTCAGTGCGGTAAGAAAGAATTCCCTTGTCCGTTCCTATGAATAATTCCCCGGTTTTTTCATTCATACCGAGGCTGGTGATATTGTTGGAAAGCAGGGGCGAATTCTCCTGCGTAAAGTGGTGTATTTCCTCCGTTCCGTCGGCTGACATCAGAAACACACCTGCCTTGCTTGTACCGATCCATTTCCTGTTGGCACCGTCCACCAGTATTTTGGTTACGGTTTCATTTTCAAGCAGGAAAGTACCGGTGTTGGTTCCGTCATTTCTTGGGATAAAAATTTGCTGGGCGTCATAATTCTGGCCGGAAAACACATTGCCGGGAGCATAAAATACGGCCACTCCCTTATCCGTACCAATCCACACTTCCCCGTCAAGATCCACAGCTACCGTTTTTACCTCTCGTGAAGGCAGATTGCCGCTGCCCACGGAATTGGAAAGTCTCTTAACCTGATCATCTCCCTGATTATCATAAGTTCCATTATCTGAAAATACCAGCAGGCCACCGTTTCGTGGGAGTATGATCCACTTCTGCCCGTATTCATCAATTACAAGGTCTCCCAGTTCAATAGACGAAACTGCGGGACGCAAATCAAATGATTTCCATTTCTTATCAGGAGTTAGCATGAGCAGCCCATTGGGGGTAAAGGAATTGGTCATCCAGAGATTTCTGTTATCGTCGTATATCAGCCCGGCCACTCCCACAAAAGAATATTGAGGACGGCTGCCCAGTAAACTGTTGGTTTCATCATACACATTTACTACCTGCCCGTTATTCATCTCGATTAAACCTGAGCCCCAGGAACCGGCAAAAACATGATCGCCATCAGCCGGGTTCACAGCCACATCCATTATATCAAAAAGTGTGTCAAATCCGGCAGTATTATCATAGTAATATGACTCCCACCCTTCTTCCCCATAGGCAGCCAGGCCAAATATGTTATACAAATTATTCCAGGATACATCCACCCCACCGGTAGCAACCCACATTCTGTCATCGCCATATTCAATAGAAACTGAACTGATAAAACGCGGGCCTTCAGGAGTGATTATTTCATGCATCCATTCCCGCTCACTGAACACAAGTCCTTTTGAATGATCAGCTATCCAAACCCAGCCATTTTCGTCCATATAAGCATCTCTGGCATCCGGATGACTGTTCCCATAATCATATATTCTGCGATAATGATTCAACGAGCTGTTGTAAAAGTCGATATCACCTCTTGAAACTACCAGCAAGTCATCTCCGAAAGCTCTGATTTTCTCTAATGTCTTTATCTGTGTAGTATCAAAATAATCCCATTTGGCTGAATTATAATAAAATATAGTATCGGTGGCATGTCCGCTATTATCCTGCACGATAAAAATATTGTTATGAAAAAGCTCAATATTGGAATAGTTTTTATCCGGGTGGATCAAAGTAGTATCCTTTTGCCAGGACCGGTAATCCAGCAGATTTTTATTTTTATAATCTATTGCCTGATAAATTCCATTTTCGGTGGCAGCAAAGATCGCTGTATCGTTAATGGCAATATCCCGCACTTTGAGGTTGGTAGCGTTATCGCCAATGATGTAGGTGTTTTTCACCTCGCGGCGGTCCATATCCAATACTACTATACCAAAGCCGCAGGAAAGATATGCCAGATTGCCACTGAAGGTAATCTCATTTATGGTTTTCTGACCGGTGAGCTGTTTGCGGTAGATGTCAGACATATTTATAACACGATGGCTTTGTGTAACCAAATCGATATTACTGTTTTCATATGCGATCAGCAGAGTTTTTGATGGTTCATGATATCTTATCACTGAAATCCCCACATCAGATAAGCCGGTTATGGTATTCAGGAATGAAATACTGCTGTATTCCTTATCATAAACGAATACAGAATGCTCTGTTCCACAATAAACCTTATCATCCGACACGGCAACGCTTTTACCCGATGAATAAGGAAGATGGTCTCTCCACGATCCGATGGAACCACTTTGAGAAAACAAATCGCCGGTGGAGGCCATTTGAAAAACCAGTATCAAAAAAAGTAAGCTGAAATTGCGCATAGGCCCGAAAATGTTTTCATAATAACTGAATACTGCTCACATTATTGCCATCTGAGGCTGTTTTAGTGCATACAAAAATAATACTCCGGCTGAAATCATGCCCGTAGATAAGCAGATTTTTATCCGGGGCTTTTTTATATTATTTTTGAATCATAAACATTGGAGGTTCTTTTATGAAGAAGGTTTTTATACTTATCCCGGTTTTAATTGTTCTCATCAGCTCATTAAGTGCTCAAAGCGTAAACAAGGCTTTCCGGAAACTTGACAAGGAAAATTATGTAACGGCCAAGGTTATATTTGATGAGGTGCTGGAGTCGGACAAAAAAGCCCAGCATCCTGCTGCCTGCTATGGCCTGGCGCTCACTTTTAATAATGATAATTACCGGGGACATGATCCTTACAAAGCATTGAAATATGCCTTACAGGCCCAGCAAAAATATGCGAATCTTTCTTCAGAACAACAAAAAGAAGCTGCAGAATATGTAAGTGAAAACAAAATAACGGAAGGCCTGAAGGTACTGGATAAACAGTATATAGCTCAGATGAAGGAGCAAAACAATATTGTTTTAGTGGAACAATATCTAAAAGAAATGAAAGGAACTCCTCATTATAAGGAGGTGGTAAATTACCGTGATCAGCTGGCATGGCAAAAAGCTAAGGATTTCAATACCATTCACTCCTATCGCAGGTATATTGAAAAGTATCCTGAATCAGCATGGGTAGAACAAGCGCAAAAATCCATCATCAAGCTTGAATTTGAACAGGCTGTAGCAGAAAATGATTCAGAGGCTTTTCACGATTTTATCAAAGAATACCCCGAATCTGAGTATGCTGAAAAGGCTGCAGAGAAAATCGAACAGCTGGAATATTCGCGGGCAAAAAGCCTGAACAGCATAGAATACTATGATCGTTTTATGGAACAGCATCCGGAATCTAAAAAAGTTGCCGAGATAAAAAAGCTGCGTGATGCCAGGGCCTTTGAAATGGCTGGATTCTTAAATACCATTGAATCTTATGATAATTTTATCGACAGCTACCCTGAGGCAGAACAACGGGCCGAGGCTGTGAGTATGAGAAACCGCCTGGCCTGGGAGCAGGCAACAGAAGAAAACACTGCTATGGCTTTCAGAAAATTCATCACAAGTTATCCTGATGCAGAGCAAAGCGAACTGGCTCAGCAAAAATTATCAGCCTTTAATGTGAGTGCTCAGCTAATGGAGCTGCGTCAGAAACAAGATGAAACAGCCGCTAAAAGTATCAAAAGTATAAAACGCTATGCGGATGAGGAAAAAACAAAGCAGACAGGGATAAGCCGATACGACACCAAAGGAAGGGTAATAGAAGAGCAAACTGTGGAGGATGATTTCAGCAGGCAACTTATCTATACTTACCAAAACGACCGCCAGGGCTATCCGCGCGGAAGAAGAATAATGGAAAATGGCACTATGATCAAAACAGTAAGCTATAAAACAGATGAAACAGGAAATATCAGCGAAATGACTTTTAAGTGTCACAAGCCTGGTGAGAGCTGCCGTGATTACAAGGATATATTCTCATACGACAATAATCTACACCTGACACAGATTCTTCGCCTGTCAGGTGATGACACCCTTCAGCTTATTGAAGTTAAGACCAATGCCTCAGGACAGATTATAGAAAAACATGAACACCTCTTTGATCCTGAAGATGAAGAAAAGGAACTTATCAAACGCTTTGCTTACAGCGGCCAGGGAAGGCTGCTTGAAGAAACCTGGACGGATGCTGAGGGCACGATCATTAGAGTGGTTACCTATACCTGGGAAGGCGACCGGCCAAGATCAATTCTTACTTATAATGCTCTTGGCAAACGTAAAGAGGTTTTTCAGTACAATGACAAGGGTGAGATCAGCACAGGCACCATTTATTCATTGCCGGGCAACCAAATCATAAAGAGAGAGATCTACGAATACGAATATCACTGATCAGAATTCATAGATACCTGCAAACCAGGCATAGCTAAGCAGCATGATACTAATGTGCGTCAGCTGGTCGGCGGCAGCTACCGTGAAATAAGCATTCTCATTCTTGTTCCAGTATTTTTCCTTCAGCCTTCCTGTTCCAATATCCACCGCAGCATGCAAAGCCAGGTTCACTACGAAATACAGCAATGCTGTTTGGGTATCAAATCCAAGCAAAAAGAAGGATAAAGGCAGCAAAGCAACGGAAAACAAAAGAGTGTGAGCAATCAGCCATTTCATGCTGCTGCCCTTTTTCCTGTCCAGTTTTGGACCCTGAAACAGGTGGTCTCCCACTCCCTGAGCTATTATAATAAATAGTACTTTGTCGATCATGAATGTGTGATTTTTCTTCCCGGCAAAGCTAAGCTTTTTTGGATACCGGTTTCTACAGCATTTTTTAATACCGCCAGATAAAAAAAGAGCCGGCATTTTATACCGGCTCTTCAATAACTGAAATCTATAATTTTAATGATTCATCAATTTAAAAGTATTTCGTGCTGAGTTTCCTTGCACATTCAGGATCAGAACAGTTTTGCTCACCCTGTCCACCGGCAGTTTCACTTCCACATCACGTCCTTTATAACCGGACTTACTGATGAGCTGTCCATTAATACTGTAAAGACTAACAACCACAGCTTCATCCACATTCAGAGTGAACCTGATATGGTCATCAACTAGAACAGGACTGCTGATCAGGTCAACACTGTTATTCCCGGCTATACCTGATGTAACATCCGGGGTGGTGGCTGTATCCTGTGGTACATTACCATCTGTTTTGTAGTTGATGGCGGATCCGCTGTTGTTATATGGCCATATCTTAAAATAATAAACCGTATTGGGATCAAGATCGCTGAAGGAATAGAACTGAATACCGCTGCTTACTTTTACTAACCCATCGCCATCGGCAAATAAAGTGTCTTCTGCTTCATCTGTGCCATCAACGGGAGCCGTGATAGCACCATATCCCTGATCACTCATTTTAATGAGATAAGCATCGGCACCCGCAGCATCTGACCAGGTCACATCCACCTGTGTTGAATCAAATGCTTCAGCCTGGAATAAAGTAACATGCGATGCCGGTTCATCACTGTGAGTTGTTGCCTGTGCGTCAATGCTCAAAGAATAAGTTGATGAATCAGTGGCAGACCATGCCTGGTAATAATAAGTCATACCAGGCTGCAGTGAAACATGATCAAAAGTGGTGGCAGCACCATTGTAAATAATTTCAGCTCCGCCGGCCAGGGTATCGCCTACCACGTAGGTGCTGTCATCGTGAAGCATACCGAAATCATTTACCGCATTGAATGCAATCATAACATCATCTCCACTGGCATTCTGATCCCAGTCGAGGGTAATTTCAGTACCACTGGTGGCAGTAGCGCTAAAGTTGAGTGGCACGGCCACACCGCTGAAGTTAGTGGTATCCTTATCAAATACTTTCACATGGTCGATTTCCCAGGTGCCGGCACTATTACTGGTTGAGGTATATTTAAAGGCAACCGTTACCGTGGAAACACCTGCCCATGCTGACAGATCAATAGTATCCACATCCACGAAGCTCCAGGAATCTCCGGGTGCACGGCCTGTAACGCTCAATTCAGTCCAGGTAGCAGTTGAAGGATCGCCGTTGTAATCTGTAGAGATCATCACTTCTTCCCGGTCGGCTATGTTGGCGCTTTCAAAATTGATAGCTTCAGAAAATGTCATTACAACCTGGGAATGGGTAGAAAAGTCCATTACCGGTGATATGAGCCAGTCTTCATTTGCTACCGCTGAGCCGTCATAACCCGACATTACAGCGCAGTTGTTATCCGAACCGAAAGTGCCGTGTTCCCACACTTGCGGACCGGTAACACTCACGGTATCCAGTCCTGCCAGGCTGGGTTTAAAGTCTTCATCCCACAGTACAAAAGGACTTGGGAGCTGATCAACTATTCCGCTAAGGGAAATATTCTGGGCAGGGGTACCGGAAGTGGACACTTTCAAGTTGCCGGTATATTGTCCGGGCATGAGTCCGGCTTTCAGGCGCACATACACATCAGTGGATGCGATAACACCAGCCACATCATCAATAACAAGGGTATCTCCATATCCGGAGGTGGCATTCAGGCTGATCTCATAAGATGCAGGCACTGTAAGCACAAGGCTGTCAATAATATCTGTTGCTGCAACAGTAATGGTATCCTGAGGTGAAGGTCCGTTTCCTTCAAGGTAATCCAGCCCGGTTACAGATGTCTTTGACAGTGACACAGAAGGAACAAGTGAGAAGGCATGTCCGAAAATATGTATGTAATCAATTTCCCAGGTAGCGGCAGTTACATTGCTTGAGCTGTACTTAAACCCTACAGTTACATTGGAATTACCGGTGTAAGAGGTAAGATCAACAGTATCCACTTCAACAAAGCTCCATGAAGAACCGCTGCTACGATTAGTTATGGCCAGTTCGGTCCAGTTTGCAGCTGCCGGATCACCGTTGTAATTAGTTGATACATACACTTCCTGGTAATAATCCAGAGAATCACCATAGTTGATAGCTTCGCTGAAAACCATGAGCAATGAGTCATAATTGGTAAGGTCCATGGAAGGTGATAATATCCAGTCTTCATTAACAACAGCACTACCCGCATATCCCGACATTTTAGCACAATTATTATCATGACCAAAATTGGCGTGCTGCCAGACCTGTGGCCCGGTGACATTAACTGTATCCACACCACTCAGATCAGGGTCAAATTCTTCATCCCATAAATAGTTCAAGGTAACACCACTGCCACCGGTGCCACTCAGCTGGAATTCATCGATGGCGAAATCCTCATCACCGCTGTTCACAGAAGCTGTAAAACGCAGATCCATCAAAGATCCGGTGCCGGTAATAGTCTTTGTAACAGAATTCATTGAGTCATTTGAAATCAGCATACCATCACCGATTCCGTCAAGGTCGGTATCTTCCCAGAAGTTGGAATTATACTGGCTTCCATCGTTTCTGAAAGCGACCAGAGTATCCCAGGTGCCATTATCAATGCGGTATTCCAGATAAAGATAATCGCCGGCATCAATGTCACCGGGAGTATCAAAAGCTTCACCAAACAATCCGGTAAATTCAATATTGGATTTGCCTGAGATATCTATACCTGTCCAGGTTAGCTGCGAAGGGCTTGCGCTTCCTGTCCAGCCTCCGTCATCCAGGTCCTGTCCAGCAAAAAAGAAACCCACCGCACCAGTGTAGGATTTATTAATATCGGATCCGTCGGTTCGGTGAAAATAATTCGTACTACCATCATTTCCTTCACCTCCCAGGCTAACAGTGTATTGGCTGCCTGTGGAAAAATCTTCTGTCCAGAAGACGCTTTGAGCATTAAGTGTGCTGCCCAAAGTAAAAACCAATGCTGTTATCAGCACCGGAATAAAACTGTAAATCTTACGTGTCATATCAATAGTATTTTAGATTATCAAAAAAGGATTACAAATTTACAAAAAATGAAGCGTGTTGCGAAATCTCTGTTTTAAATAATGGTTAAGCACACTTGCCTTATGTGAAAAGAATAAGAATTTGAAGTGACGATGCTTTTGGCCAAAAGCAATTTAAAACCACCACCACCGATGCCAATGGCATAAGTTTTATTACTTTTACCAATGCAATGGGCAAACAAACTACCATGAAAGCTCCGCACCAGGCCATAACGAAGTTTGAGTACAACCCGCTGGGTGAACTGCTGCTAAGCGTGGACCCGGAAGGGAATGAAACCGGCTACTCCTATAATCTGTTGGGGCAATTACTTGAACGCGACCACCCGGATGCCGGGATTACCTCTTATAC
>CAYZDA010000032.1:0-28700 GCA_964477095.1 uncultured Bacteroidales bacterium
AAGGTGGTGAAGTATCTATCCATTCAATCTTTTTCCTGTCAATCTTTATTCAATCTTTTTCAATCAATCTTTTTCAATCAATCTTTCCCTTGAATCTTTCCTTCATTCATCTTTCAATCTAAGTTCCTGAACAGGAGCGGGAAGCTGCGGCAGGGCGCAGGCGGTTAGCCTTTGGCCTGCGGGCTTTAGCTGCTGCGCCATGGCAGAGCGGAGCGTAAGCGAGCTCCTGTCCATGGCTTGCAGCAGCTTAAGCCGGCAGGTTAAAGCTAATAGCCGGAGACCGTTTGCCGCCCAAATAAAAAAACATCACAACCAGCGGCTCATAAGCGGTTTGTTATGCCGCGCGGGCTTATGCCTTGAGTAGTCCCCCGCGCTGGTAGATTTCGGTTTGCACATCATAGAATGGGTTGATATGCGAGCTTTTGTCATTTTCCAGGTTGGTGACTTTTCCGCTAATGAAATCCACACGCAGCTTATCGCCGGGACTGTATTCTATTTCTTTCAGGCTGCGCGGGTCGTATGTGAGCACCGGCATGGCGGCATTTATGGCATTACGCTCGTAGATTGCGCCATAGGATTCGGCAAGTATGCAGGTAATGCCCAGCGCCTTAAAGCAATCAACGGCCTGTTGGCGCGAGCTGCCGGCACCGAAGTTTTTCCCTGTTATGATGATATCGCCGGGTTGGGCTTTAGCAGAAAAATCCTCCCACCCTTGCAGGTTATCAAAGGCATACTGGCCCATCTCGGCAATATCGGTAATGTGCAGGTAGCGGTTGTGGAAGATCATATCGGTGTCGATATCATCTTCATCTACAAACCAGGTGCGTCCCTCTGCTACTGTGGGGCGCTGTTGTTTTTCTTCTGTATTGCTCTGCTCCGGTGGCTGTTCCTTTGGAGACGGGCTTTCAAACAACATCGGCTGCCCGGGGATATTTTCGGGAGAAGTGATGTAGCCTGCCACTGCGCTGGCGGCTACAACGGCCGGTGAGGCAAGAAAGACAGCGCCTTTTCCCTGCTTCCCTGCAAAGTTGCGGTTACCGGTACTCACGGTCACTTCCCCCGGGCCGTTCTGTCCTACCTGTCCGGCAGCACAGCCGGCGCATCCGGCGTTGGCCACCAGTGCCCCGGCTTCCTTGAACACGCGGATCAGCCCTTCGTTCATGGCTTGCTGCCATATGTCATCAGTGGAGGGCACGATCTTAAGAACCACGCCCGGTGCAACTTTCCGGTTTTTCAGGATAGCTGCGGTCACCCTGAGGTCTTCCATCCTGCCGTTGGTACATGAGCCGATGAATGCAGAATCAATCTTGGTACGCTCAAGATGCTTCAGGGCCACATCATCATGCGGGTGTCCGGGCCGGGCAACCATGGGTTCAAATTCTTCAATATTGATATCATACTGCTTATGGTAGCGGGCATCGTTATCCGGGGCTATGGTTTGGTAGTTACGTCCTGAACGGCTACCCAGCTCCTCAATGATCTTTTGATCCGGTGCAAACAGCAGGCTGATGGCGCCCATCTCTGTTCCCATGGAAGCGATGGTGATTCGCTCATCCAGCGTAAGGTTATCAATGGCTTCGCCGGTAAATTCCACGGCGTAACCCAGCAATTTGCTTGCTCCAAAGCGCGACAACAGGTTTAGCACTATATCCTTTGCTGTTACATTAGCCGGACGCCGGCCTTTGAAGTTCAGCTTAACGGAAAGCGGCACCTTAAACCAGATGGACCCGTGAGCCCAGACGGCGGCCATGTCTTTATCACCCAAACCCTGGCCAAATGCCCCGATCGCACCCATGATATTTGAATGGGAATCGGTGGATACAAAGGTGCTTCCCGGCCATACCAGGCCGTTGTCGATGGCCTGGTGGGTTCCGATGCCCATGTTGATGTCATATATCCGGATGTTGTGTTTACGGGCATATATGCGGCAGTATTGCTGGTTGGCAGCATATTTCTGATCACTGCCTCCGGGATTGGTGTCGAAGGTAAAAAAGGTCTTCTGCGGATCAGCAACCGTAAGCTTATTGTTTTCAAGATTCTTCACCACATTGGCACCGCCAAAATCCCGTGCCACCCGGGTGTCAATTTCAATATCGATGATCTGCCCCGGCTTTATCTCATCCACTTTGGAATGATTTGCCAGTATTTTTTCAATTAAGGTTTTTCCCATGTTAGTTGGCTTTTGAATGGATTACTTATTGATCTGCAATCGTTCTTTAAACGGCAGGAAGGTCATAAAATCGGCATGATGCACCAGATAGGCTTCTGTGGTTCGTTTCACCATATTTCCTTCCCCGGCATGGGTGGCAATGATATGGCATACTTCGGCAGGAACTCCGGCCTCTTCTGCCAGAGAAACACCACTGAAAGGATGACGCAGATACTTGCCATAGGTTCCCTGTTTCGCCCTGCCATCCTCGTCCAGTTCGTACTCCAGCAGCTTACCCACATCGGCGAGTATGGCGCCGGCTATCAGTACATCCATGTCAGCGGTGAGTTCACCATGATACATATCGTTGATCTTTTCCCCGGCATCGCGGGCAATATGCACTACCGAACGCTTGTGGTCCATGAATGTTACTTTAAGGCCGGGGCCGCAAAGCAAGGTAAAAGGAATCCTGTTGAGATCATCCGCAGACAAGACACTTCTTTCCAGTGCAAGCTCCCAGGTGCGGGCGGTTTTATTTCTCAGGTCTTCATCTTTTATCCATTCCAGTTCGGGCCATAAATCGTAAACGTTTTTTTTCATCTGTTCTATATTTTATGATTTTATCTGTTCTGCGGGATGCAGCCCGCCATGACACTCCTGACTTTATGATGCACACTCAGTAATTTCACATGGTCATGTTCCTGTGTGTTTGGTCTGAGGAGGATCATGGCAGGGTTATTTTTTGATATAAAAAGCCGGAATCCTGAATGCAGGTCTTCCGGCTTTTCGTTTTGCGGTTTATTATAATTTACTGATAACTGCGTCGGCCATTTGTTCAGTGGTTGCTGCTCCCTGATTGATAACATCGGGGCTTCCTTTCAGCTTCATCATATCGTAGGTGCGCACCTTGCCTTCAGCAATAACTTCAGCCACGGCATTTCTGATCCGGTTGGCTTTCTCATTCTCTTCTATGTGATCAAGCATCATGCAGGCTGAGGCTATCATGGCAATGGGATTGGTGATGGATACATCATAATCCGCGTATTTGGGTGCCGAGCCATGTGTAGGTTCGAATACTCCTATGCCGCTCTCGGGGTTGATCTGTGCCGAACATGCAAATCCGAGCCCGCCGATAAGGCCGGCAAAGCCATCAGACACAATATCACCAAACATATTACCCGATACAATCACGCCGTAATCTTCAGGGCTTTTGGTGAGCCACATCATCTGTGCATCTATATTGGTGTTCCACAGTTCGATGGTCGGATACTCTTTTACCTGCAGGCGTTTGGCCATGGCATACATCATGCCTGATGTTTCCCTGATCACATTGGGTTTTTCGCAGACGGTTACCGAGGGGTATCCATATTTTGCAGCATGTTCAAAAGCAGCGCGCAGGATTCTTTCTGTGGCTTTCTGTGTAAATATCCTGGTGGATATTGATATTTCCTCACGTTTAACATGTCCGAAGTTCTTTCTAAACCTGGGATGGGTCATCATGGCGTTATACACTTCAGCCGGTGGGTCTGACCATTCCACGCCCCCGTATAAGCCTTCGGTATTCTGACGGAAGATCACTGCATCAATTTCCGGTTCGTCTATCCCCCCTTTACCATCACGGCGGATAAAGTTCAGCGGGTTTCCCTTGTATGTTTTACACGGACGCTGGCAGATATCCAGGTTAAAGTGCTGCCTCAGGCCCACTATTGGGCTGGAATATACCAGATGTTTGTCTTTCAGGACGGGTGACAACTCTTCCACAGCCGCATCCTTGGGTTTGGATGTGATAGCACCAAATAATGCCACTTTGTGTTTCTCTATCAGGTCGATAGTACGCTGAGGCAAGGGATTTCCTTCCTTTTTCCAGAATTCCCATCCAATGTCACCTTCTACATATTCTGCTTCAAGTCCGGCCGCATCAAGAACTCTGATGGCCTGTTCCAGAACAACTCCGCCTATGCCGTCGCCAGGCATCTTTACAATTGTACGTTTTGTCATAAATCATTATTGTTTTGAGGTTTTTCTTCGAGTTTCAAATATACAAAAAATATATCAGATTGACGAATGGGAGGTTAAAAAGTTTATACAAACCACCCATAAAAAGATTTTGCAGAACATAGGATGCATCATCGAATCATCTCTTTTTATTCCACCGGCGTAAAACGGTCTCACATAGTGGTGAAAAAATCATTATCCGTTAGGATAACATCAGGCATTTCATTTTCTATTTCATTTTTTCTGAATTTTCTATTTTATCCAGATTATCTGTATTTAATTCAACATGAGACATTCTCCAAATATTGGAATTGCTTCCTGTAAATATACATAATTCCCGCTATAAGCTTTGTCATATTTTAGTCATACCTTACTCGTACCTCACTCATACCCTTCTCAAGTAAAATTCCTGTTTGCCGGCTGCGGATTTGAGGATGATACGACCAAATCAAGAGACAGGACCGGGAGAAATCTATGCCGGGAACTATGAATGTGAAAAAATGAATACAGGTCCGGCTTCAAATCTTCTATCATATCTAAATACATCGCTGCATCTCAGGCATCGGGCTATGGTAGTGCTACAGCAAGCCGGCACCAGTAATATCCACCGGATAAAATTCAAAAAAATATAATTATTCCCGGGAACCCACAATCCTGTATCTGTTTTGCTTTTTTAATCCGCTTTACGTATCTTTGTTAGGAGAAATCAAGCCTTACAGCAATGCTTCAGTTGCACACTTTACTGCATCTGAGACGCCGGCTTTAGATGAAAATGGAAAGCACAAACAACTTAGAATATGAAAATAAACAACAGTAAAATAAAATCGCCATTTATGAACAAAATTTATATTTTATCAATATTTGTATTAATACTGACTGGATGTAACGACCAAAGCGGAAATCAGGAATTAAATCCTCAGGACGATTCTGACAGGGGAAAGACAGAAACAAACAGAGAAGACAAGGCAGAAGGCAATAAGGATATATCATCGAAGCTTAAGCAGTATGACTGGCACTTCATATCCTGTGCTTATGAGGGCACGTATGATGCCGGTAAATATTCCAAAGAGCAGTTGGAGAATACTATGGAATATCTTATTCAAGCCCATGGTACTTCACGTCCTTTTTCCATTTTCCGGGTTGAAGACTTGCAGAACGTGCAAAAAGACGAAGTTGAGGAAGAATTAAACCAGACACTTGATAAGCTAAATAACCTGACCTTTATAAGCACACCCGCTTTTAATAAAGTGAAGCAAAAAAGAATCAGTAATATGCAGCGCCTGAAAAAGCTGTATTTAATGGAGTTGGAATCTTACTCCAATCCAAAGGTGCTTTTAAATGATGAATACTCCAAAAACGAATGCAGTAAATACACCAAAGCATTGATAGCCGGTGGCGACAGCTTGCTTGCATTACGCAAAGAAATGGCGGAACAATCTCGCGACGAGGGGAATCAACATGCCTGGAACAGATATCTGGAAGATACAAAATCAGCCGACCCGCTGCTGGCAGCCCGGGTATTTGTTACCACTTTTGGCTGGTGGAACTGCGTGAATAACAGCATAGACCGTATAGATGGCAGTGAAGTCATGAATAACGAATTCCTGAAGCTTTTTGAAAACATCAGCAAGGAGTGTGAACAGCCTTAGATACTGCATTTTATTCTGAATCTCAGCCACCGGGATATAAAAAAGGCGGTTGGCCCTATTGCTTTCCTCTCCGCTTATAATAATGTCTGGAGTTACCTTGTTCGCGCCATCCTATCTCTCCGCCTGCCATATGGATACGTGCTTCCAGGCATGATTTACAATCTTCTGCCTCTTCATCCATGCAGGGTTTATCTTCGTAAAGCAAATAGCCATCGCGATACGAGACAGGTGTGAGATTTGGCATCATCACATTGGCACCCGCCCTGAGTGCCTTCTCCCTTCCCAGTTTATCAATGCTTTGCATGGCAGTTGTTGCAGCTATATTCACATCCTTCATCATAATCCGCAGCAGGGCAACCATGCGCAGGCTTAGCTCAAGGCGTTCAGCTTTCGGCATCAAATCTTTACTATACTTATACAGCGGCGTTTCCTCGTGTTCGATATATGGCCCCATACCAACCATATCAATATCAAAATCGCGAAAAAACAGCAGATCATCAGCCAGGTCAGCTAAGCTTTGAAACGGCAGGCCTATCATAACACCTGTTCCTGTTTGATATCCTGATTTCTGCAGTAACCTTAAAGCAGCCACACGCTTCTCATAGCTATGCATTTTATCCTCAGGGTGTATTTTATGATACAGCTCTTTGTTGGATGCTTCGATGCGGATAAGATAGCGGTCGGCACCGGCTTCTTTCCATTTCAGAAAAGTCTCTTCCGTTTGTTCACCCATGGAAAGTGTAACTCCCAGTTCACCGTTGGTGGCTTCCCTGATCATTTGCAGCAGCGTTGTAATTTCGTCCGTAAACCACTTATCTGAGCGTTCACCAGACTGAATCACCAGTGAACCGTATCCCTCTTTCCAGGCGAATTCAGCAGCTTTCAGTACTTCATCCCTGCTGAGATAATATCTGTCAGGCTTTTTGTTTGAACGTCTTATGCCACAGTAGTAGCAGTTTTTGGCACAGATATTTGAGAACTCTATCAATCCTCTGAAATAAACTTTATTACCTACATATTTCTGCTTTATTTCAGCTGCTTTCTGAAAAATATAGGATCGTTCATCACCCGAAACTGCCAGCAGGTATATTAGGTTTTCCCTGCTAAAGTCCTCATTTTCTATTATATCAATAGCTCTTCTCATCCTGTAGATTCGTTAAACGGTTTCTGAAACACTAAACACCCCCCCTCGTCCGGTAAAGGTTCTGCTGTCAGCTTATTCCTCCTGCGCCTGATTTCCCGAGGGTATCTTATCCGGGCTGCTTTCATCACGTGAGGTTGCTTGATCAGTTTCAGCCGTTGTTTTTAGCTCTTCCTGTTCTTTTTCTTCTTTTTCGTCTTTTTTATTCCTCCGGAATAATTCACGCAGGGTATCAAATTCCTTTCTGTAGAATATACCCACACCCTGAGTATAGGGGCCGCGTTCATCGAGGTAAGACTTATTATTATGCTGATTAAAAGCTTTCACCCGCAACTTTTCCGTCAACTCATATTCCACGTTCAGGTCCCCCACTATATTGGAAGTTTCCTCTCCTTTCACAGTTTGCTGCGTGGGGTCATTTCCTCCCACTCCCACGTTGGTATTGATGGTCATCTTATCATTGAGCAACTGAGCAGAAAGAACGATCTCCAGCTCTTCACTGGTGATCTCATCTCCCGGCCGGTAGTTCACCCCCACATTAAAATCATCGCTGATCTGGGATAACCAGTTACTGAGCTGGTCAGACAGCAACGTGGATGAGGTGGCATTACCCAGTCCACCGTATTCAGCTCCTCCTGCAGCGCCGCCCACATCTGATGGAGGGAAAAAGCTGTTGAGCACCAGCAAGCCCACAAATTGCCGGTTCATCTCCTGCTGATTCACCTGATTGGCGTTTACATACAATACCGTCTTCAGCAATTGTTTGGTAATCTCATCAGAATTGGGAAGCTCAATATCAGGTATGATTTCCGGGCTGGAAAGATTTCCTTCCACCCTGATAATGAGATCAACAGGCCGGCGTTTTTTGTAAATATCAGAAGAATCAATATAACTTACAAGGTCGTACAGCCTGGCACTGGTGGTATAAACAGCATCCATATCAAGATCGGCTTCATAGGGATCACCTGTCCAGGTTATACTTCCTCCTTCTTCTATGCTGAAGTTTTTATCATAGATGTTTTCCAGTGTGAACAGGTATTCACCCTCTTCGATTGTATAATTACCATACATGGAAAAATCGCCCCGGGTATCCACTGTGAGTTCAACCTCGCCCGATCCTTTGGCTTTGATTATATCGCCTATTGATTCATCAAAAATTATCTGAATCTCCGCATCAGGAGTTGCATCCAAATCAATATTTAACTGTACACCTTCTACATTTTCCTGCCTCTCGTCTTCAAAGGTTATGGTTTCAACAGAATCACCAGGCGACATAAATGTGATAAAATCAGTCCTTGAAACTTCCGAAGATGACGACAGCGGAATAAACAGGCGCGTGCCAGCTTCTGATTTTCCAACTACATCGATCGTTACATTGTAAACCGGCCCGTAAATATCCACTTTTCCTGAGGCAATAGCCGTTCCGTAATACATTTCATTATCAGAATAGGAAGTGTTGAGCACCGTAAATTTTTCGGCATCAATATTCAGGTCAATCTCAATTTCTTTAAAATTATTGTGTGTAATTTTTCCATTCAGATATGCCTTGTTGCCTCTGGTGGCCGATGAGTTATTGTCATTTATTCCAACATTGTTAAAAACGATCTCGTTGTTATTGAATCTAACGTAATCTGCAATTGAATAAACCGTATTCAGGTAATCGATTCTCATCACCGTCCGCATTAATTTAACCTCACCAAGCAACTGCGGGTCTTTAAAATTACCCCTGAAATGCATTTCCCCCGAAGCCAGGCCCTGGAAATAAGAGGTAAAAGCTTGCAGATATCCGGCTATGGTTTTTAGCTTGAAGTTGGTGAGGGTCATATCGAAATCAAAATTCTCTTCTTTATCATAAGGATAATAAAACCCTCTGACCTTTAGCGGATAAGTAACTCCTATATTTCCTTTGTATGCGATATCCAGGCTGGTTTTAATTCCCTGCACGCTGTCCACCCAGGCTGACCTGATCACAGCATCTCCCAGGTGCTCATGATTGAATCCAATAGAGTCTATTCTAAGATCGGAAGTAAAAGTAGGGTGAGTGCTTAGCAGATTGCGAGCATTTATAAAGCCCGATATCCTTCCGTCAAAATCAATCATATGGGCATTGGCAAAAGGATCAAAGTTGGAGATGTTTAGCTTGTGGAATTTTATTTTCATCATTTCAGACGAATCTGACGATACAGCACCATCCATACTAATGGACTGGTAATCGTTGCCAATTCTGAATTCATTAAAAACAAAGCCGCTTGAATCAATTATAATTCCATCCGATTCGCTTATTTGCCAAATGGTATCGTTAGTTGTAAACCAGGATTTATTGAAATCTATTTTTTGACGCGGATAGTTCTGCAGGCTGTAGCTGCCGGAGATATTCCCCACGTTCAGATCTTCATTGCTATGGTCATCCCATGTAACTGCAAAACGCAGTAAATTGGAATCAGCTCTTGTTTTTATTTGAAAACGATCAATGCCTATGGTGTCTGAGATTTCAATTCGTTCGGCATATACATTCATACCCAAATCAGCACCCTCTGAATTCCTGATGCTGATATCCTTCACTTTCAGGCCGGATAGCATAAGCATATCCGCTTCACCGCGAAACATTATTTTCTGTTGCTCTACCATAACCGTTCCGTTCACATATGATCCGCCGGATATATTGAATCCCGGAGCAAATGCAGTAGTGAGTTCCCGGGTATCATGTAAATCTATTCTGAAATTGATGTAATGGTCATTGGGTTTGTATTTTTGATTCTCCTTCAGGTTTAGCTCCCGTGCAATGGCAGGCAGGTCAGCTGCCACAACATGCTTCAGGTCAGGCAATATGTCCTCAAAATCAAACTTTCCTTCTGCAGATATATTCGCAAAATCACTTTTAAGATCAATGCCGTGATAGCCTTGGCCGTCACTTTCTATATCCAGGGAAAGATTTTTCATCGTAACGCTGGTGTCTCCATCCTTCAGGCGGCTGTTTGTTGCACTGATCCAACCATCCAAGTTATCCGGATTGTTACCCGTCATATGCATCATAACCGAGGTAGAAACAACGGGGTCGCCATTATAGCTGTCATCAAGCACACCAATAGCTTTAAGATCAGCATGCGGCATATTAACGGAGGCGATATAACGCGGCACTGAATCGGCAAAGCTCGCCTTGCCGTTTGCGGTAAACTTTAAGCGCTGAGTTTGTACATTTACCAGGCCATCAAATTCCAGGTTGTCATAAAATCCGCGTAGCGTAATATCTCTGTATCGCCTGTTGTTTATCCATATTGAATCAATATTGGCTTCCAGCACGGCTTCTGCATGTCTGTCAATACCCTGCCCGTCCAGTTTGGCCGTGAATCCGGCATAACCGAAGGTAGAGTCATCCATAAGTTTTCTCAGGTTGAAATTTCGGGCAGATAACGTTCCATTATAGCTTATCTTATCGATATTATCAAGTTGTTTTACATTGATATCAGTTACCAGCACACCTGCCGCAGTAGAAAACACAGCTCCTGCATAAAACTGTTCAACTCTGCCATTCAGGCTACCCTGAACTGTAATATCACCAAGATTATATACCTGCGGAGGCAGCGTAAATTCCCTGCCGGTAATTCTTTCGGCCAGTTCTTTGGTTTCCACCGGATCAATAAACAACCGGATAATATCAAGATTCATGAATACCGAATCAATACTCATGGGGTTGCTTACAGAGGCTTTACCGCTGAAACTGGCATATGGCAGGGCTTCAAAGCTAAAATCATCAAGAAAGGGTTCTTTGAGCAGGCCGGTGATCTTCCCCTGAATGAATACGGTGTCCTTCACTCCTGTAAGGCTTTCTGAAAATATGGCAAACTCTGAGGGAACCAGAGCCACCCGTTCAATATCAGCATTTATCCTGACGTTGTTTCTAAAAGGCTCCGACAACTGTTTTAATGAATCGTACCTGAGATTCAGGCTCAGGTTCATGTCTGAGCTATCGGTGTTCATGATCATGTCGCTAAGCAGAATAGACTTCCCCGATATTCCTGCTTTCATTTCAAGGTGCTGAAGATCGAACAATTCCGGGCTGGTGTATTTCAGCATATCCAGGTTTATTCCGGTGCTGTCGGCTGTATGAATAAAACCTGATGCGCGCAAGGCAAGATCGTTAAAATTATAAACCAGCTTTGCAGTATCTGAGGACAGATCGGAATACCGGAACGACATATCCGTCAAGATCACGCGATCGCAGTAAATATCAAATTCTGACTGAGCGGATGGCTCATCTGAAACAAAATAATTGCGGATGAAATCCAGGTTGGTTTCAGTTGAATCAACGCGGGTAAAGTAAAACTCAGCACCGCTGATGCGGATAATCCCGAGATTGATCTTAGACTGTTTTCTCCGGAACTGATTTACCTCAAGAATAAAAGTATTGAATGATGCAAGAGGTTTCCCTTCCCTGTCTTTCATCCGGAAGTCTTCAAGCAGGATATCTCCGCTATAGGTAAATCTGAAGCCGTCTATGGTAATCTCTGTATTCAGCTCATCTGAAAAATACTCAGCTACCTTGTCAGCAATATATTCCTGAACAAAGTTTATGCGGATGATTCCTACTACGGCTACAGGCAGCAGAATTATAGCCAGCATAAAGTAAAGCAGTATTTTATAAAACTTTTTAATAATTAAGCTGTGAGTTTGATTAACATATTTACTTTTGCAAACGCTTGAAATAACGTCATGTTGCGCTTTCACAAAAATACAACAATGAATTCAAATAGCGATATATACATACTTGGAATCGAATCATCCTGTGACGACACTTCGGCTGCAGTGATATGTAATAACAAAATCCTTGCCAACAGCATTGCCAATCAACAGATTCATGAGGAATATGGTGGTGTAGTGCCCGAGCTTGCCTCCAGGGCACATCAGCAAAACATTATCCCGGTTGTTGACAAAGCACTGAAGGAAGCCGGGATAGAAAAAAGGCAACTTTCTGCAGTTGCTTTCACACGTGGGCCTGGGCTTCTGGGTTCGCTTTTGGTGGGTGTGAGCTTTGCCAAAGCTTTTGCCATGGGACTGAATATCCCCATTATTGAAGTGGATCATATGGATGCCCACATTATGGCCCATTTTATTGAAACGGGCAGCCCGCGGCCCGCTTTTCCGTTTTTATGTCTGACTGTGTCCGGTGGACACAGCCAGATAGTTAAGGTGGACAGCTACAGCCAAATGGAGGTAATCGGCAGAACCATTGATGACGCTGCGGGAGAAACCTTTGACAAAGCTGCCAAAATAATGAGCCTGCCCTACCCCGGTGGTCCGGTGATCGATAAGCTTGCCAGCAAAGGAAACTCTGATAGATTTGAATTTGCCAAACCCAAAATACCCGGACTGGACTACAGCTTTAGCGGTTTAAAGACTTCCATCCTGTATTTCATCAGGGATGAGCTGCAAAAAGACCCTGAATTCATTAAAAAGAATACCAACGACCTATGCGCTTCTATCCAAAAAACCATCATTGACATATTAATGAGCAAACTTAAGCGGGCCTCGCGGGAAACAGGAATAAAGGAAATTGCCATCGCAGGAGGGGTATCAGCCAATTCAGGATTGCGCAACAGGCTACAGCAGGAAGCCCATAAACAGCGCTGGAATATCTACCTGCCCGAATTTCAGTATAGCACCGATAATGCCGCCATGATCGCCATAGTAGGATACTTCAAGTATCTGGACAGGGATTTTGCACCGCTGGATGTCGCCCCTTATGCCAGAAGCCGGTAAAACCAATCAGTATTTATTCCAGGAAGTAATTTCACTGGCAGGCTTCCTTTGCTTTTCTCTAATCCTGTAATCTTCAGGCGGAAATCCTATACTTATCAGGAGCGCTATGCTACGTTTATCAGGAATTTGCAGCAGTTTTTTAATGGCTTTTTCATTAAACCATCCCAGCATACAGGTACCAAGGCCAAGTTCGCCTGCCTGCAGGCAAAAATGCTCAGCAGCTATCCCGATATCAATATGTGGCCAGTCTTTCTTTTTCACCAGCTTCCCCACCTTTGTAATGATCTTTGGTTCTTCCAGAGTAATCACCACTAAAGCCGGGGCTTTGCTTACAAACTTATTGAATCGTATAACCGGATCCCAGGTAGCCGCAGCCACTTTCTCTCTCAGGCCTTTTTCATTAACCACTATAAATTTCCAGGGCTGCGAATTACTGGCTGAGGGTGCCAGCCGTGCTGCCTCTATGCAATGTTCCAGCATTTCCGCAGGCACTTCCTTATCTGTGTATTTGCGTGTGCTCTGACGGAGCTTCACCAAATCAATAAATGATTTCATATTTTCCTTTTCTGCGAAAATAACAATTAATGAGAAATGGGGCGAGCCTGCGGGCTCACTGCCTGCCACGGCATGAAATCACTATTACTGGTTTTCCGGCACTGAACATTGCACCTTAGGGGTTGTTTGCTACTTTTGTATCATAATAATTAAACAATGGCAACGAAAGAAGAGTTGGCACAGGCAGAAATGAAAGCCAAAGGCAAACCGCTGAAAAAGATGTTTGACCAGGTTCCGGAAAAATATGATTTCCTGAATCGTATTATGACCTTAGGCCTAGATGAACCCTGGCGCAAAAAAGCAGTTAATTACATCAAAGCTGAACAACCCCTTAAGGTGATGGACCTGGGAACAGGCACCGGTGATATGGCGCTAAGAATCGCAAGGGAAATTCCGGCTGCAAGTATTACCGCTTATGATTTCAGTGGCCCCATGCTAAGTATGGCTCGCAATAAAGCTCAAAAGCAGGGAATTAATAACATCGAGTTTATCGAAGGTGATGCTGCTGCTATGCCGTTTGATGAAAACAGCTTTGATGTAATAGGAATCTCCTTTGCCTTCAGAAATATTACTT
Source organism: uncultured Bacteroidales bacterium (assembly GCA_964477095.1). Taxonomy (GTDB): domain Bacteria; phylum Bacteroidota; class Bacteroidia; order Bacteroidales; family PWNQ01; genus PWNQ01. The sequence goes on from CAYZDA010000032.1 coordinate 13,821, forward strand.
TCAGGAATAAAAATACTTCAATTTATCTCAGGGAAATCCTGCGGGTGCTAAAGCCCGGCGGAAAGCTCATAGCCGTGGAAAGCAGCCAGCCAAATAACAGACTGATACGCAGTGGTTTTCATTTTTACCTGAAGCATATTGTTTCTGGCCTGGGCGAACGGTTTGGTAAAGCCAGGGGAGCATATCACTATCTGGCGTATTCAGCCCGTAATTTTTACAGCACCACCGAACTTACAGAACTATTGCAATCACACGGGTTTGGAAAGGTTAAGCATCACCGGATGTTTCTGGGAGCTGCTGCCATTACCATAGCCGAAAAACCGGCAAATAATGAGTAAGTTACCACGGCCATATTATCAACAACCCAATGTAATAGCTGCAGCACGTGATTTGCTGGGTAAGAAGATGTTTACCATGATTGACGGACAGCTCACCGGCGGGGTGATCACAGAAACAGAGGCATATGCCGGCATTATAGATATGGGAAGTCATGCTTACGGGGGAAGAAGGACTGCCCGCACCGAAACCATGTATGCCGCTGGTGGAGTGGCTTATGTTTATCTTTGCTATGGGATACATGCCCTGTTTAATGTGGTTACCGGACCGGCAGATGAGCCGCTGGCCGTACTGATCAGAGGGATACACCCTACCGATGGTATAGATGAAATTCTTATTAGGAGAAACCATGTGAGAAAAAACCTGGCTGACGGACCGGGTAAATTAACCCGGGCCCTGGGAATCACAACCAGGCATAATGGCACAGTGCTCACCGGTAATACTATCTGGCTGGAGGAACACTTGCACGCCCCGGATGAAATTGTGAATCAGGGCCCGAGAATAGGAATTGATTATGCCGGGGAAGATGCTAAACTGCCTTACCGGTTTTGGTTTGATTATAACAAACTGGAAAAAAGTCTTTCAGAAAAAAAATAAACAATTATGAAACCACTGAAAAACCCTTATGCCAAATATGATGAATATAATTGCTTTGGCTGTTCACCCGATAATCCTATAGGCCTGAACCTGGAGTTCTATGAAAAAGGGGAATATATTTATGCCGAGTGGATACCAAACCATGATCTGGAAGGTTTTTTTAATGTATTGCACGGAGGCATCCAGGCCACCATGCTGGATGAAATAGCCAGCTGGGTTGTCTTTGTAAAGCTGGGCACAGCTGGTGTTACCTCCAAAATGGAAGTGAGATATAAAAGGCCGGTGAGTATTGAAAACGGCAAAATAAGGTTACAGGCAAGACTTCAGCAGATGAACAGAAATATTGCTGTTATCAGGTCGGAAATTCTGGACAACAACGGCAGGATTTGCTCTGAAGCAGATGTGGAATATTTCACTTATTCACCGGAAAAAGCTATGCAAAAACTCTATTATCCAGGCAGGGAGGAATTTCTACCGGATAAGGACACCGAATGAGAAGCCTGCCTTAAATTTCCCGTAATTTTCATACACGTAATTCATCCCTGATATTTGTAATAACTGCCGGGAGGAATTTTGCACATGGTTACCCCAGGTATTGTTTTTGTAGCCTAATCCTGCAAAGATATCAAAATAGAAAATATCAAATAATTTAGCCTGATAGCCCACAAGCATTGCCGCGTGAAGATGTTCTATAAATGCATACTCATTGCGATTCTGCAACTGCCGGTTGGTAATTTTCATATAGGCGTACGAAATATGCGGCCCCAGGTATAAACCCTCGGGCAAATTTCTGCTGCGGCTAATTTTCCAGCGATAGTTGAAATGCACCTTATATCCATTGAATCTAAGAGCAGACAGATTCTGAATAGGGCTATAGCCGTCCAGCAAAATTATATTTCTACCCAAATAGGCTACTCCAATATTCAAGTACTCTGACATTCTTGTATTGCTCTCAAATGTTACGCGGTATTCCGAACTATAAGGTACAGCGCCCCAGAGAACTGTCAGCGGATTTGTTTTAATCATAATGTAATCATCATGAATTGATGCCAGTGTATCCCGATGATATTCTTCACTGCCTTTCTTTACCTGTGCCTGTGTTGAAGGAAGATGAAACAGAAATACTGGTATTAAAAGCGCAAGCTTTATTCTTCCACAATGTAATAATCCTGACATATCCGGCAGCTTTTATATTTGTTGCTAATATAAACATTATATAAATAAGAGATCATTTTAGAGTTGAATCAGGACTAAAAAGACATCAAACAGCTGATTTCTTTATCGTTTTCACCTCTAAAGGTGATCCGCTGAGAATCATCTGCCCGGTAAAGGCAAAGCTGTATGGCTGTTTAAACCGGTAGTTAACATACCGTAAGCAATTAATCCGGAACCTGTTACAGCAGGCATGATCTCACAGCTTAAATAAGTGAGTTCTTTTATGCCGGTTTTGGTGGCAATCAATTTACAGGCGTTCGCCTGATGATCTTTTGCCCACCTCACGCAACTGATAATTTAGTTGAATCATATTTCACCGGTTTTTACTAATCCAGTGCGATGAAAAACATAAAAGGAACATAAAGCGATATTTATTCGATTATTTTTTCCTGTAATTCCTCACATTCATCACTGCAGAAATGGCAAGTGCGACAAAGAAAAAAACCACGGTAAGGGTATTAACCAGCTCTGGATCTGCAGAATAGTTAGTAAGGCGTTCTATCAGGTATTTCAGGTAGGATGCAGGCAAATTATCAGCTCCCAGTTTCCGCAGGATATCAAAATGCCAATCGGTTAGAGGGCAGTAACCCATTCCGTAAAATATACCCAGGATAAACCATGACCCGCCGGTGAGTAATAAGGTAATGAGATTTAGCTTTAGTGTCTTTTTGAATATCCAGCCAAAGACATTAAAAAGCGTGAGCGCAGTGTGAAAAATGAGAAAGAAATAATCAGCAATATGGAGTAGCGCTTCTTGCATTTGTCAGGTTTTGATTGTTTCGATATAATGTTTATCCCGCGATTTACACGGATTCACTCGCATTCAACAGCTTAATTTTAACCATTCTCATGTGTCCTTCTGAGGCAAACTTTTGAGCCCACTTCCGAAAAGTTCATACAACTGATTTTCAATTTTTTTTTGCCCTGAATCTCTGAAGGGACAACATTGAAAATCAGCTTCTCTTCCTGCTCTGTCTGTACAGATTAAATATTCTTTTTGTCTATACATAGTTTTCGGGCTGGGCTCAACTTTACATTAGAATTATCTGTCAGTAAACAAGTATTATCACTGGAGTCACAGGCTTATTCCACTGTATATCTTGGTATTCCCTCCGGAAGGCGGGTTAGTAATTCATAATTCATGCTGTTGTTCATGTCGCTGAATGAGCTGATGGTAATCTTCATATCACCCTGTTGTCCGATCAGTACTACTTCATCACCTACCTTCACATCAGGAAGATCGGTAACATCCACTACCATCATGTTCATATTAACCGATCCCACCACGGGAACTCTCTTTTTATTGATCAGGACATGACCAAGATTACTAAGATTCCTGCTGAACCCATAGCCATATCCCACTGGTATTGTGGCTATTTTACTATCACGACTGGTAAGGTAGGAATGACCATAACTCACATATTGATTTTCCTCTACCCTGTTAACACTCATCACCTCACTTTTCCATGATAACACTTGTTTTAGCGGGTCTTTCTTTGAGTTATTGTTTTTCAGATGCCACATCCTGGTTTCATCGCTGGGCCAGAAACCATAATTCACAATTCCGATACGCACCATATCCAATACCGATTCCGGAAAGTTTAATACACCTGCGGAACAGGCAATGTGACGGTATCGCGGCACAATATCTTTTTTCCTGAACCAGGAACACAGCCTGTGAAAGGTTTCTATTTGATTTTGAACGCGGTCGAAATTACTAAGATTTTCTGCGCCGGCAAAATGAGTACAAAGTCCTTCAAGTTTAATATCATGAGGATTTTCTTGCAGCTTGCGTGCAACATATTCAAGCTCGTCCTCACAAAATCCGGTACGGTGCATGCCTGTCTCCAGTTCCACATGTATATGGGCTTGCTTTGACAATTTTGGTGCCAGCTTACATACAGCATCAAGCCGTTCCTTTGTGAATACAAAGAAGGAGATATCATTTTCAACAGCCCATTGAATATCATTATCACCAATAAACCCCATGATCATCAGGTCACAGGATTTTCTTTTCACCTTGATAGCACGCCTGGCTTCCTCCACGCTGAATACAGATATATGATCCACACCGCAGGCTTCCACCAGTGGCAAAAGATACTCAATGCCATGTCCATAGGCATTTGATTTTACTACCAGAGAATACCTCACTCCTTTACCGGACTTTTCCTGCATAAAGCGGATGTTGTTATTTAATGCACTTTTATTTAGCTCAATGTATGAAGTGTAATGCATATGCCGGTGCTTTATCAATTTTTGATGATATTAGTCCTCTTCGATTTTTACATCATCATAAAATGCAATATGATCTTTGATGTGACTGGCTTCATCTGAAGGCTCAGGGTAGTACCAGGCTACATCTTCACTTCTTCTGTCTTCGTCCACCAGATGGTAATATTTTGCTTTACCTTTCCAGGCGCAATATGTTTCAGTTTCACTCTCTTCCAGATACTTTTTGTTCACTGATCCCGGCGGAAAATAATGGTTTCCTTCCACTACTTTGGTATCATTACTTTGGGCGACCGTCCTGTCATTCCATATAGCTTTCATGTTTGATAGTTTTAATTGTTCTATGCAATAACATACAGCAAAGCAGAATGGTTTATACCTGCAAAAGTTTAAGGTTTAATATTTTAAGTTTAATACCCTGTATTTATGGAGCTTATGTGAACAAATCTAAGGTTTTGATTGACTGTCGCGCTTTGGCGGGTAATATTCATAGAAGCTTAGCCGGCGAACAGGAATATGAGCTGAAGAGCATCGGTGAACTCTTACTGGGAACTGACAGGTTTTGAAAACCTGTCAGTTCTTTTACCACAAAAGCCAGGCAATTATTAATGGCTTTTTATTCGTGAATTCGTGGTTTGTCCCGGTGGCGGCTATCGGGACTATTTGTTCAATTTTCCTCTGATCCACGTAAACTCTCTGCATTCATCGAATGTTGCAGGCATTGCATGAAAAAATATTACGCACCTTTGGTGCTTTTTTTAATCGCTGTAACTCTTGCCCAGAGAGGGCTACACACTCTGCTGTATTATTTACCCCGCTGGGGCCCGGACATCATCTCCGGGTTTTGGCCGCAAAGCTTGTTGTCTATTGCCTGCTGATTACCCCATGAAACCACCAGGCGGATAATTCATTGGGGCCTGGTGATCCCGGCCATAACGACTTACTCCATATCCTGAAGTATATTCATGGCTTCCTCCAGGTGAACATCTTTTTCCAGTCTATTTTGCCATTTCTCGAAACGGTCCATTTTCAGAGTATCGCCTTCCCAGGATTTGAAGTCAATTTCCAACTGGTTAACTGCAAGGCCTGTTTTTTCATCCAGTGCTTCTCTTATTTCTTCAGAAGCTTTGCGCAGCTCTTCCTGCTCCTTAATAAATTTCTTCAGGTTAAGTGTCTGGGAAGTATTCTCGCGGTTTTCTTCCACACGTTTGGCATCCTCAAGGATGAGATCGAATATTTTCTTTCTTTTTATCCTTTTCTCACTTTTCTTTTTCAGTTCATCCACATCAAAATAAGAAGGCCAGGCTTCATATTCAAGGCCGTCAATCTTTGTCCATGGCATGGCATTTTCCATTTGCTCTTCGCCCATTTCCACAAAAGCATAGCGGTTTGGAAGGATGATGTCGGGGGTAACACCTTTTAGCTGTGTTGCACCGCCATTAATACGATAAAACTTTTGTGTGGTGATTTTTACTGAACCAAGAGGTTTAAACTCGTCATACTGGCTGGAACGGATAACCCTGTCGAGATCATAGAATCTTTGAACAGTGCCTTTTCCGAAAGTTTTGGAAGTGCCTACCACAATAGCCCGTCCATAGTCCTGCATAGCTGCAGCCAGGATTTCGCTGGCGCTGGCGCTTCCCTGATTTACCAAAACCATCAGGGGGCCTTCATATTCCATGCCCCTGTCGTTATCATCCAGTATTTGTGCTTTTCCCAACTTGGATTTTATCTGTACCACGGGTCCTTTATCAATAAAAAGGCCAACAATTTTTACTACATCCGGCAATGATCCCCCACCATTGTTTCTCAGGTCGAGTATCAGTCCATCCATATTTTCCTTTTTCAGCTTTTCCACTTCCAGCGCTACATCTTCAGAACTTCGCCTGCCCCGCTTGTCATTAAAATCCACATAAAACTTAGGCAGGTGGATATATCCGGCTTTAAAGCTTTCACCTTCATCCTTCAGCATGGCAGAACGGGCATAGGTTTCCTCCAGGATAACCACATCCCGCACGATGGAAATCTCCATAATAGTGCCGTCGGCTTTTTCAACCGTCAGAATAACCGCTGTTCCTTTTTTGCCACGGATCTGCTCAACCACTTCATCCAGTCGCATTCCAACCACATCCACGGCTTCTTCACCTTCCTGAGCTACTTTAAGTATCTTATCTCCTGCCGATAAATCGCCCTGCTCCCAGGATGCACTTCCCGGAACAATGCGTGTAACCGTAACATATCCGTTTCTGCGGGTTAGCTGTGCTCCAATGCCTTCAAGTTTACCCGACATTTGGATATCGAAGTTTTCCTTGTCTTTTGGCGGGTAATAAGCAGTATGCGGCCCGAATGCTGATGCAACTGCATTGTAATAGACCGAAAACCGGTCTTCGCGCTCAATCTGTGCAAGATTTTCAAACCAGTCCTCCTGACGCTCTTCCACCTTTTTACGTGCTTCGGCCTCCATTTCTTCAAAAGTCTTTTCAGTGTATGCTGTATCCTCACGTTCCAGGGCATCTTCCTGCCTGGTAATCATGTTTTTGAGGCGCACCATAGTCTGATATTTTAATGCCTTACGCCACTCATCCTTCAATTCTTCTGTACTCCCGGCATATTCCAGCTTTTCAGGATCAAGCTGGATTTCTTCATTTTTATCAAAGTTGAAAGGCTGTTTGAGAATTTCTTTATAGTAGGCCTCCGCCTCCTTTATTCTTTTCTTTATGATTGAAGAAGATAGTTCAAAAAAATCCAACTGCGATTTTTTTAATTGATCATCAATATCATGCCGGTGTTTATTCAACTCTTGCACATCCTTTTTGAATAAAAACTTTTTAGTGGGATCAAGGCTTTCCACATACATATCAAAAACCACTTCTGAAAAATCATCATCCAGTTGCTTTTTCAAATAATGGACAGTATTGAGCGTAAGCATGATAGATTGCCCTACGATTTCTTCTCTTTGCTTTTCCTTTTTTTCATAAATCTGCCAGGCAATTAAACTTACGAGCACTGCGGGAAGCAGTATGAATGCTAATATCTTTCGCTTCATTATAATATATTTTAATTAAAATGGAATAAAACCGGAAAGCAATTGAATTCTTTCCTGACTGAATTTTTTCCGTTTAACATGAGCTGCATCAGAAAATGCACAATTCATGCCGGGTTTGCACGAAAGTACGAAAATTATCTACAGCTACTTCTGCTTAACATTTTTTAACGTGAATTATTTCATTTCTCAAATAACCTTAAATTTCTACTTTTGTTTAAAGGCCTTCTTTTACTTTTGATGATTTTCCTGCTGTGATGCCTCTTTTTCAAGCAGTATATCAGTAATCACTATTTTCCTGGCTCTTGCTGCCGACAGGCTGTAAACGGAATTTCGCTTATCCTTTGGATTATCACTGATACCCTCTTGCGATATTTCGCCCATGGGTTCCTGGTAAATGTACAATCTGGCATCTGTTGTATCATGGGAGTCCAGGTAGGGAAACAGCATTCCGTTTTCAGCCACTCTGAGGTAATTAACCAGGGAAACTATCCTGCGTTTAGAAAGCTTAAAGTTGTACTCTTTTGTAGTAAGCGGGCTGGCATACCCCCGCAGAACCAGATGTATATCCTCGCCCTGACTTAGCCCTCTGTGCAGATAATTCACCAGACTGTCTAACAATCTGCCTCCTTTTTCCACCTGATTGAAAAACGAAATCATCTGCAGGCTGTCCTCCCTGTTTCTTGCATACTCGTAAAGATATTTATCCTCTTTGGCAACATAACGTTCAAGCAGTACATCTATCTTACGGATTGTACTATCTTCTTTCACAGCAGGACGCGGGATATCATTATCGAAATAAAGGGTTACCGGCAGGAGCTTTTTTGCTTCGCGGATTACAATCTGAGTGCTGTCGGGTTTTTCGTCAGAAAGAGTATCGGGTTTCATTTCATCAAATTCGTAATAGAAAATGTCGTTACAACAATTCTGGGTAGTGGCGAAATAAGAACCGGGACGATTAGATGTAAGATATCCGCTGTAGCCATCATCATTTGCAACAAAATAAAGATCATTGGAAGAGGTATTGAGCGGATAGCCGGCATTTCGCGGTTCTTCCCAGCTGGCGAATCCTCCTTTGCTGCTGAAAATATCATATCCGCCCAGGCCTTCATGCCAGTCGGAGCTGAAATACAACAGCGTGTCAGCGGGAATATAAAAAGGAGTGATTTCGTTTCCTGGTGTGTTGACGGCTGGCCCCAGGTTAACCGGATCGGTATAGGTACCATCCTGAATAATGGAATACCAGAGGTCCATCTTCCCAAGCCCTCCGGGCCGGTTGGATGAAAAATACATTACAGGCTGGCCCGATGTTTCTGTTACGAAAGGATGCGTATTGGAATAGCCCTTTTTATTGATCAAATCAGGTAGTTTCTCTGGTTTGGTCCATTTTGAACCTCTTTTTCCGGAGGTATAAATCTCACAAACCATTTCTCCGCCAAGGCGTTCGCAGCGTGTAAAAAACAGAGTATTTCCATCATCTGTAAAGCTAATATTGGCGGAATGCCTTCTTTTATGATTCACCGGTGAGTCCCATATCCGGCTTTTCATATATCCTGCTGTGGAAATCCTCGAACGGTATATGTTTGTATGAAATTCCCGCGGAATAAGGCCAGAGCCACTGGCATTCACAACCGGCCTCAGACTTGAAAAGTATATAGAGCCATCGGGTAATTGCACTGCTCCAAACTCTGTATAGGGTGAATTGATATGGTCGCCCGGTTGAATTATTTCCACGTTGAGTGTATCCTGCAGTATTTGAGGTGCCACAGCTACCGACCTGATCTCCTGCTCCACTCTTTCTTCACTGATAGCAGTATCCTGCATTAACTGGTAGGTAATGAATTTCTCTGCAGCTATCTGGTATTTTCCCAGGTTTTTATACATTAATCCTTCATAAAAAACCGAATGAGGAAAGGAATTATCGTTTTTTGCAGAGAGCCTGGAAAAGTAATCCAGCGCAACAGCGCAATCATGCACCCTGTGCTTTGACATAGCCAGATAAAAAAGCAAGGTATCGTCTACTATTCCGTATTTCCTGGCTTCTTCCAGGTAGCCGGCCGCCAGATCCCAGCGCCCCTTCTGATATGCTTCCAGGCCCTGTTTTCTGAGTTCACGGGCATCCTGAGCATCCGCACTACCGGCAAGGCTAAATAAGAGCAAAAGCAGGATGATATATCTGAAGTAATTAATCAAGTTAAGGCTGATGATTTAAAAATGTGTTGCAAAGTTAGAAAATCGGGCATGGAATTTCATCTCTTCTGTGAATATCTGTTCTGGGCAGGGTATAGATCACCGAAAGCTCCAGCCCTCCTCTTCCACGGCTGGCAGCACTCAAATCGGAAGTGTTAACATCATAGCTAAGTCCGAACCTCCAGCTTTGGTAATCCAGATATGTGCTAAGTATTACAGCATCCCCTATTCTGTAGTAAATGCCGGGCGAAATGGCGGTGTAAGAATACCTGTTGGATGAGAGGATGTGTTTATAATCCATTCCCACTACTATTTCAGAAGCTGCGCCCTGAAAGGCCATCATAAAGCCAGGAACTACACCCTGTTCCGCATTGAATGGAATGCATGCATTAGCGTAGAAAATGCTTTTTACCGGTAAGGGTGATAGTCCGTCTCCCAAAAAGGACTGGGGCGGGCGGGTGAGATGACTGAAGCTGAATCCGGCATTGTAAAACTGGTTTTCATCTGGTTTATAACGCCAGTGGACACCCAGGTCAAAATCAAAAAAACCATAGGAAGCTTCTCCGGTAGCTTCGCCGCTGTATAATGAAGGGTCATAAAACTCTCCGTTGAACTGCTCATCAAAGTAAAGATTATTGTAACTCATACTTCTTTGTGCCCATGATCCCATGAATCCGAAACCCAGGTGATTATTATCTTTTGAATTCAGGCTGAATATGTAGGATAATGAAAGGCTGGCCTGCACGGTTCCGTAATAGGAATCGCCGGCCTTATCCCCGTAAAACCAGAAGCCAAGACCCAACATGTCTTTCTTAATAATTCTGTAGGCAGGTTGCATATCATAACTAAATGAAAATGTTTTATATGGCACGGTAACCGATCCCCACTGCGAGCGGGAATTTACTATAAAACGGTGTGCACCTTTGAAGAAGCCCGTTTGGGCGGGATTGATCATCACTGGAGAATTCTTATACTGGGAAAAATGGATATCCTGTGCGCGGGCTAAAATGCCAGGCACAATAAACATCGCCAGTATGATTATTCTTCTGATCATCTTATCAAAGTTACATTTCCACTTTTTTCAAAAATCTCTCCGGTAAAACAGATCACCTTCAACCTGTACACATACACTCCCTGATCTGCTTTTTCTCCTTTAATGTTTCCGTCCCAACCCTTATTGATATCTGTAGTTTCAAAAACCTTTTCACCCCAGCGGTTATATACTGCAAAGTAAATATCTTCCGCATACCTGCTGCGCACATAGAGCACATCATTTTTGCCATCTCCGTCAGGAGTGAACGCATTTGGCACAAAAATATAAGGTTCCTCACAGGTAACCGGTAAAACATGGATAGTTACAGTATCAACAAAAGTACAGCCATACTGGTCGGTTACAGTGAGAATATAGGTGGTGGTTCCGTCAGGTGAAGCCACTGTGGATGCAGCTGTTGGGTTTTTAAGTCCGTTTGCCGGCTGCCAGTCATACATATAATTTAATGTATCAGTGGTAAACAGCACAGTTGACTGCCCCTGGAATATGGTATCTTTTTTTGCCTGTGCATCAAAATTGAAATAAACTGAAATATCTTCCACTACTGCTGTATCTGTCATTTTACAGGCATGATCGTCAGAGATTGTCACCGTGTATATTCCAGCACACAAATTGGTGGCTGTTTGTGCAGTTTGCCCGTCACTCCATTCATAATCATAAGGTTGAGTACCACCACTGGTGCTGGCAGCAATTTCTCCCATACAGACCTCCTCACAGGGTACATTTGTAATTGAATTCTGATTATCCAAAGGCTGGGGATCGGGCAGGTTAATATCTTTGACGGCAATACAGGAATCACTGTCAGTTACGGTTACTGTGTAATCACCACCTGGTAATCCTGATATGGTACTTCCGGTTGTTCCTGTACTCCAATAATATTCATAGGGAGCATTCCCCCCGGAAGCTGATGCGAAAATCTGCCCATTGCTATCGCCATGGCATGAAGGTGTAATGACAGAGTCGGTGATATCTATTTTAAAGTCAATACCAACGGTATCTATATCTTCACACATGCCATCAGTTATTTTCAGGTAGAGTTCGTTAAGATTTTTTGCATGACACACTAATACGCTGTCGGTTAAATTACTATTGAGTGTATCGGTAAAATTACCGTTTGAAGACCAAATATACATCAAGCTGTCGCCTTCACCTTTGGCTGTGATATTAATCACACTGTCGCACAACTCCAGGTCAGGGCCTGCATCGGCCTCTAAATCTATTACATCCACAAACTGAACAATTGAATCAGTGCATACTCCATTGTTTATGGTGAGATAGAAGGTGGTATCATTCCGGGGTAAAACATTCGTTCGGGATTTGCTTATATTTCCAATTGGCATAAAAGTAACAGGCGGTACACCTGGTATCCAAATGGACGGACTCCAGTTATAGATCACACTGGGGTCATTATGCGGAGGTATCCCGATTTCCACTGAATCTCCTTTGCAGGTTTTTACTACCGGCAGGGTATCATTAATTTCATCCAGCACGAGGATACTGTATTGCAGGCTATCAACTATATTGCACGTGGTGGAGTCAACCACCTTCAAAGTAATGGTATAATCGCCTGTAGAATCAAAGGTATGAGTAGGTTCAAAGGTCATGGCAGTATCACCATCGCCAAAGTCCCACAGGTAATACGTCTTGTTTCCAGAGGAATAAGACAGGTTATCAAAAGTGATCGTATAAGGTAAACAACCAGATTTCGGTCTTTTATAATCCGCAATTACAGCTTTCACACTAAATCTAAACTTCACCAAAGCCAGGTTGCAATTGCCACTGTTATTGGTTGTGGACCACGCCCCGGGAGTAGTAGGCAGATCGGAAAAGCCGCCGCAGCCGCCACAAATAGCCTGATATATGGCTCCTTTTTTTGAGAAACGGCTTGTACCTCCATCCACATGCTCACCCGAGTTCTGTGTGCCACCAAAAAAAGTAGCATACTGAATTCCGGCTGCATCTTTATCCAGTACCAGGAAGTAATAATCATCATTATCCGTTGTGGATTGATACGCATTACCAGTAACCGGTAAACCGCTGGTTCCACCGAAACCATTCAGAGCTCCGCCCCAGCCGGCAACGTACAGGTTACTGCAGTAATCCACCATAAATGAGGTAGGTGATATATCAGGGCCTGGCGTGGATGCATTTCCAAAGACAGTGGAGAGAGTAAGGTTTTTGAGATATTTGCTAAACTGGCTGATAAACTGTCCGCCTCCCGGCTGCCCCCATTGTGCATTATGCATAAATACCGACCCTGTGGCAGAGGTTTGGCCAAGTACATACAGCCCGCCATAGATGTCCTCATCCACGAAATATATCTGATCGTAATCTGATGATCCGTAATAAGTACAACCCAGCAAGGAGGAGCCGTCATTTTCTATGTAGGCGATAAAGCCATCAGCAGATCCTCCCTGATATGATGCCTGGTAGGCATCAGCAGGTACTGGAAGGTCCGTGGAATTCGTACCTCCTGCTATATAAACACGGGAACCTTCGCTTACCATGATGTTATATGCTGCATCATCTCCGGAGCCTCCAACAAAGCTTGACCAGAAAATGCCGTCAAGAGTGCCCGGCATTTTTAATACCACTCCATCCTGTCCGCCCTGATGTGTTTTTTCAAATCCTGCTCCGCTAATGGGAAAGTCTGTCGAGTAAGTAGAGGAAGCAACATAAACATTATCAGACTCATCCACCATAATCTCGCCCCTCGCTTCATCAGCATAATTATACCTGAGATTAGAAGAGGTATTCAATCCATCATTAGCTGATCCTCCAATATAGGTAGAAGCAAGTAATTGTGTGCCGTCAGAGCTGAGCTTGCTGATCACAATATCCGACCCTGAAGGGTAAGGCATTTGTAAAGGGATCACATAAGGAACACCACCTGAAAATGTTGTATCAAAGGCATCAGCACTCACAGGATAATTTGAAGAGCCTGTGGTGCCGAGTATCAACAGTTCATCAAAACTGTTACATACCAGACTGTGTGGCACATCAGTATCTGCACCACCTATGAATGTTGAATATTTCAAATAAGACCCTGTCGTATCAAACTTAGTTATAACAATATCACATTCATTTCCATTGTATGAAACATCATAGGCTCCGGTAGTAAGCGGATAGGAAGGGCCAAATACAACACCGCCTCCGTAGGCGTATCCCTCTGAATCATACGTTGCTGTATAACCCCAGTTATCAGAGACGGAGCCTGTAAAAGAGGAAAAGACAAGGGTTGGGTCTATATACAGGGCATATGAGCGATCATAAGCTTTTGGCAGCCTGAAGCTAACCTTATTATCCTCCAGGCTAAAATAACATTCAATATCAACTGTGTCGCCTTTAATTATCTGATAGGCATAGGGTTTATCCTCAATAATATCCTGTACCGCTGTTTTTATAATAAGTTGGTCTTTACGGATTTTAATCTGATCCACGTCATCATATTTCATCACTATATTGGAGGGGTCGGCGCCAGGCTCCACCTTAAACGTGTATTTCATGAGATCATCATGCTGCTCGTACCTGGCACTGATTCCATCATAAAGATCACGATATTCTATGGAAAGATATTTTTTCACCCTTGATGCCCACCTGCTTCGATCTTTGCCCCTGAAATAATTCACATAGTCAGGAAGAACTTCCTCAGGCATCACAGTTACATGGGGATTGGCACCTTCAAATATCATATTGTAAGCATGATACTGAATATCCGGATCTACCTTTTCAGGATCATATTCTTCCGGGTGATGCTTGAAACCATAATAGTCAGCGATGCCTTCCTCATCACGGATCACCCAGGTAATTTTCTCCTTTTCAAAATAAGCATATCCGCCATGAAACTGACTATGGAACAAAACCCCTTCTTTCCATTGCCCTTTGTTTTCAATAAACTCTATCCGCCGTTTTCCGTGATCATGAGCTAATGTCATATCAGGTAGAAAAGCGAGGGTAAGTACTGCCAATAATATGTATAGTTTTTTCATCAGATTAAAAGCAAAAATACAAGAAAACACAATGCTTTACAAGTTTTAGACACAGTTTTAATGTACAAAGTTGAATTGAGGCAGGTAATTTATATCTTATTCAGAAGCCGGGATAAAAGCTTTAGCAATGTCAGAAAATGTAAGCTACTGTATTACAGAAAAGCCCGGGTAACCTATGTAATCATCAGCTGCCCGGGCTTTTTAAAATTTTGAAAAATTGAGCCCAGTCC
>CAYZDA010000032.1:28800-35580 GCA_964477095.1 uncultured Bacteroidales bacterium
TTCGGGGAATTCATTCCAGGCTGATATTCCATTGAATGCCACCACGTATCCATCTTCCAGGCTGCATTACATTGCCGATATCATAATAGCTGTTATCCAAAGCATTTGCAACTTCCACATAAAGCAATACATCAGGTAGTTCCCAGCTTATTCTTGCATCAAGCAACAGGTAGGGATCATAGGGGACTTCTTCACCGTAGGTTCCATTTTCATATAAGATAAAACCTCCTGCCCTGTCCTGCCAGGTAGCCGTCCAGTTTAATTCAATACTCTTTGCAATGCGATGTGTCAGCCTTGCGTTTACTTTATGTTTCAGGTAGTCCAGCGCATAGAGCGAGAGCAGCCGGCCATGCTGCTTCTCCTGCCGGGCAAAACTATATGATACTGTGAATGATTTCAGGATATCCTGTTTAAATATTTTGTTGAGATGCCCGTGCCACTGTGCAGAGAAACCTTTTGTGTGAAGTTCGGTGAGGTTCATGGTTTTCCACACTTCATTTTCGTCCTGCTTCACCCAATCGATTATATTAGTTCCTTCGCGGTAAAAACCACTGAAACGAAAATTATACCGTGTGTGAAAGCATTTCACACCTGCCTCCACTCCTGCTGACTCTTCAGGAACAAGATCAGGATTGCCAACATTAGAAGGTCCCTGGTAGTAAAGATCAGTAAAAGAAGGCAACCTCATTCCATAACTTGCAGATGTATAAACATGAATTCTCCTGCTAATTTTGTAGTTCATATCCAGGCCCGGGAAAAACTGCGGCTTATGGTTCATATCCGTATTATAGTTTGCCATCAAGCCGCCAACCACATTTAGCTTACCAAAACCTGCCGCATATTCTGCAAAAGCACTCATGTTTTTTCTTTCGGCCCTGCGCATGAAAAAGCCGTTTTCTTCCCCTGGAGCCTTTACAGTATCCCCGGTAGGCTCACCCAGCACATTACTTCTTATTCCTTCATATCTGTATTCAGCTCCCACGGATATTTTTCCCCGCTTAACAGGTATCATGGTATTAACGGATAAACCATAAACATCCGACATATGATAATTATGGGAGGAATACCATTGTGGAGATTCATCCCTGAATAATTCAAACCTGTCGTGATGGCGCCGCCAGTATGCTCTGGCTTCGGTCTTTAGTTTACTACCTGTAATAAATGTAAGGGATGAAAACTTTGTTCTGGTATCTTCAAACTGCTCCGGATAAGCGGGAGTATAAAAGCTATTGGCTCCAAATTTTCTGGTATTGTATCCGGCCTGAAATTCAAGACTGTTTTCAGTATTAATATCCAGTTGAAACTGATAAAATGCCGAAGCTATATTGAAATCGGTATTTTCCGTGTAACCATCGCTGCGCTTACAGGATGCCGCCGCAAAGTGAGAAACCGATTTTTTCCTGTGGTCAACAGTTGCCGAGGTCTTAGCGTACAAATGATCACCTGCCACTGCAGCCAGATCAACACTGTTTGCGTCTGTTTTTCCTGTAATGATATTAATGGCCCCGCTGAAAGCATTAGGACCGAAAATGCGCGAACCGGGTCCTGAAAGAATTTCTATACGTTTGATAGCGGAAATGTCAACGGGAAGATTTAAATTGTGGTGTCCTGTTTGGGGATCGGTGATGTTGACACCATTGAGAAGGATCATCACCTGGTCGAATGAACCTGCTCTGATACTTACATCAGCCTGGACGTCCATTCCGCCTCTCTGCCGGATATCGACATTAAAGGCATATTCCAGTAATTCATTAACGGATTGCACCGGTAGCTGCCGGATCTCTTCTGCATCCAGTACTTCCACTGTACGCGCGATTTCGCTGTACAAAACTTCATTGCGTTGGGCTGTAACCACTACCTCATCCATTTCAATATTTTCGGAAATAGTAGTGTCCTGCTGCTGAGCCTGTCCATTCCCGGGAAGCATCACTGCAGCTATGGCCAGTGCAAGGCCGGCTATACGGATTTCATTTCCCAGCGAACGAAATACGGCATATGGCTGCCGGCTCCAACGCCTGAAGGTGAAAGTACCTCTGCTCAACTTGTTTGCGGGTACTTGCATTGTTGTTTGTTTTGATTTTACAATAATCCCCGGGTCTTTCCCGGAAAACCGCGCAAAAATATAAATTTGAACAATGCAGGAATTAAAAGACACAAAAAAAGCCCGTGGGAACGGAGCTTTCTTTGTCAACTAAATAATTAATTTGACTTTTCCTTTTTAAGCAAGACCTCATCAATGGCCTGTATTAGAGAATCCTTGGGTAAGGCTCCCTGTGCCATTTGTGGCTGCCCGTCTTTAGGACAGAAAAGAAGTGAAGGAATACTGCGAATACCAAAAGCAGCTGATAATTCCTGCTCGCTTTCGGTGTCAATCTTATATATATTGATTTTGCCTTCATATTCTTTTTCCAGCTCTTCCAGTATAGGAGCTACCATCTTACAGGGTTGACACCAATCGGCGTAAAAATCTATGAGACAGGGAAGATCACCCTCAAATTTCCAGTCTTTGTTTTGCTCGAAGTTAAATACCTTGTCAAGGAATTTTTCTTTTGTTAAATGTTCCATGGTTTCTGATCTTATCTAATTTATACTTTCAAAATGCTTTTTAATTAATTCCTGATATTTCGACTTTGGAAAAGCACCTACATACATATAGGGTTGCCCCTCAGCCGGACAGTACATCACAGAAGGGATGCTGCGAATGTTAAAAACCTGGGCAAGCTCCTTCTGCTTGTCAGTATCTATTTTATAGATATCAATTTTTCCCTCATACTCTTTCGCCAGCTGATCCATAATGGGTGCTACTTTTTTACAGGGCCCGCACCAGTCTGCATAAAAATCGATAATGCACGGACGCTCTCCTCTGAATTCCCATTCCCTGGGATTTTCCTCATAATTAAAAACCCGCTCCAGAAACAGCTGTTTATTCAGTTGCACTGGTTTATCACTACCTGCATAAGAAGCGGTTGGTTTTTTATCAGACGATGATTTCTCCGCCTGTCCGGAGTCAGATATTTCATCAGCAAAAGACCCGTTATCTGTGTTAGTATGTTTCACCTGCTGGTTTTCAATGGCTGCATCCTCATCCGAAGATTCTACCGTAGAATTTCCGCATGCTATAAACGCAAACAAAGCAACTAATACGAGAAAAAATTTAAATGTTTTCATAATAATATTGATCAATTTATTTTTCAGCTGCAAAGATATAAAAAAAATTGGATTATATCGCTTAAGTATCACTTTTTTGTTAATTTTGCAACATCGCCACAGGCAATTGTTTAACAACATAAGATACCATTTGTTTTGAAACAACTATTTGAGAAACTGAATAACAGCGAGTTTTACGAACGCTTCAATACTGAGGACGCATGCCTCAAATTCCTTTCGGAGCTGAAATGGAAAGCAGGCTATAAATGCCGGAAATGTGGTAATGCGAATTATTGTGCCGGAAAAACGGCCTATTCACGGCGATGTACCCGTTGTAAAACAGAAGAATCAGCCACGGCCCATACCATGTTTCATCGCTGCCGGATCAGTCTGCCTGATGCTTTCAGGATCACCTACCTGGTTTGCAATAAACCCGGTATTTCCAGCTATAAACTGTCGGATGAAATAAACCTGAGGCATATGACATGTTGGAAATTTAAGAAAAAAATCCTTAGCTGCATTGAAAGTAACGCTTCATTTACAGCAAGTCAAAAGGCTGAATTTAAGCGTAAAATAATGGAATAATCACATACGGTCAGGAACCTTAATTCCGAGTAGTTTCATAGAAGACTTCACCACATTAGCCACAAAAGCTGACAAGGCCAGGCGGAAATTTACAATCTGCGGATTTTCCTCTCTCAGCACAGGAATATCCTGATAAAACTGATTATAAAGCTTCACCAGGCTAAAGGTGTAATTAGCAATTACCGCAGGACTGCTTTCCCTGGCTGCTTCACTGATGGCGGCAGGATATTGCGCCAGTTTTTTCAGCACATCTTTTTCTGCATCAAGCATGAGCGAAGCGTCATAACATGCAAGCTCCATATCCCGATCGCCTGCTTTGCGGAGCAGAGAGCGTATTCTGGCATGGGTATACTGGATAAACGGCCCGGTATTTCCAGTGAAGTTGATGGATTCTTCAGGATTAAAAAGCATATTTTTTTTGGGATCTACCTTCAGAATAAAGTATTTTAGTGCTCCCATGCTTATGGTATGAAACAGTTCCTGCGCTTCCCGGCTCTCAAGGTTTTCTATTTTGCCCAACTCCTGTGTCATTCGTGCGGCCGTAGCATACATTTCGTCCATCAGGTCGTCAGCGTCAACCACTGTGCCTTCCCGGCTTTTCATTTTACCATGGGGCAATTCCACCATGCCGTAAGACAAATGCTCTATGGAATCTGCCCAATCGAAACCCATTTTCTTCAACACTATTTTAAGCACCTTAAAATGGTAATCCTGTTCGTTTCCTACCACATACAGCATCTTTGAAGGATTAAAATCTTCATAGCGAAGTTTTGCAGTGCCAAGGTCCTGGGTCATATACACCGAGGTACCATCGCTACGCAGCAGTATTTTTTCATCCAGCTTATGGCTGCTCAGATCGGCCCATACTGAACCATCTTCCTTCTTCATCAGTTGTCCTTGTTCCAGGGCTTTCAGCACCAAATCCTTCCCGATCAGGTAAGTATCAGATTCGTGATATACTTTATCGAAAGAAATGCCCATGCGCTCATAAGTTTTATCAAATCCTTCATAAACCCATCCATTCATCCTGTTCCACAGTTCAATTACTTCCGGGTCGCGGGCTTCCCATTTGCGTAGCATTTCCCTGGCCTGCTGCATAAGCTCCGACTGCTCATCCATGTGATCAGTATTTACTCCCTGCTCAGCAAGCTTCTCTTTTTCTTTCTTGTATTGTTGATCAAAAAGTACGTAATACTTTCCAACCAGGTGGTCCCCTTTCATTCCTGAAGAATCAGGAGTTTCTCCTTTACCCCATTTTTTCCAGGCCAACATTGATTTGCAGATATGAATGCCACGATCATTCACCAGGTTGACTTTTTTCACCTGCATTCCTGCGGCTTCTTTTATGCGCGACACACTATCACCCAACAGGTTGTTTCTTATATGCCCCAAATGAAGAGGCTTATTTGTATTAGGTGATGAAAATTCTATCACTATAGGATCTGTATCTGATTTATCACTGATTCCCCAGGCAGTATCGTTTCCGTGTTTACGTAAAAGTTCCAGCCAAACCTCATTTTTCAGCACCAGGTTCACAAAACCCTTTACCACGTTAAAATCATCAATTTCCTCCATAGTTTCTTTCAGACGTGCTCCCAGTTCCTCTCCTATTTTATGCGGAGCCATTTTAGCAGTTTTAGTGAAAGGAAAAACAACTACAGTGAAATCACCCTCATAACCGGGCAGTGTTTTCTGAATAATCAACTGCTTTTCTGAAGCTTCTATATCATACAATTCCTTTACAAGCTCCCTGACTTTGGCCTGGATCTTCTTTTCCATAATTCCTGAAATTTTAAAGCTGTAAAATTAGGCTTTTTTGATTTACCTGCTCTTCTGATCGTAATATGCAACACCATAAAGAAATCAACTAAACTATTAATTAACCGAATCATCAGACTGATTAGCTGCTATTTAAGTATATACCAATAATATTTTTATACAAAACCCTTTACAAATCAACTATCATATTTTATTTTTATCTGCTAATCTGAAAACCCATTTTTTTATGAAAGCTTTAAAGATTATCCTTTGGATTGTGGTCATACTGATTGCGATAGTACTTATCGGGGCCTTATTGCTGCCTGATAAAGTTGAGATGAAACGCAGTATTGTAATAGAAAAACCTGCAGATGTAGTATATGATCAGGTTGCTGATTTTCAGCGCTGGCCTAATTGGTCGCCCTGGCATGATACTTTGATAAGTTACGATTATGCAGGTATAAAGGAAGGAGAAGGTAGTTCATATAGCTGGACCCATGAGGAAATGGGAGGCGGCAAGCAAGAAATCGTAAAGGCTGTTGAAAATGAATACATCGAGAACCGCCTGCAGTTTGAACGTGGCGGACCGGCAAAAACACGCTGGGATTTTGAAGAGACAGACAATGGAACAAAAGTTACATGGTATATTTATTCCGGGCTTTCTTTTCCGGTTGAACGATGGATATTTGCATTATCAGCAAAAAAACACCTTGAAAGTTATTTTGAAAAGGGATTGAAAGACCTGAAAACCTATACTGAAAGCCTCGAGGAGGAAGCTGATAAAGACATACTGGTTAAAGAAATGGAAATAGAAGAGGCCAAACCGGTAATATTATTAAAGGACTCCGCCACCATGGACAATATGCAACAAAAAATCGGGGCATCCATGCATCAACTGTTCAATTATATGACCAAAAGCAACGGCCAATTGGCTGAACCACCTCGTATTCGCTGGCATAGCTATGATCCACAAGGTTATTCGGTATTTGAAACAGTGCTGGTACTGCAGGATAAAATAGATGGAGAAGATAATATTAAATCAGGAGAAACCTATACCGGCAAGGTTATAATGGCAACGCACACGGGTCCTTATGAAGAATCCGCTGATACCTGGAATGCTCTTGATGCTTACGTGGATGAAAATAAGCTGGAAGTGAACGGTACTCCTTTCGAGATTTATGTAACAGATCCGGAAACCGTGGAGGATGAAAGCCAGATAATCACTGATATTTATTTCCCGGTAGCTGAGTAAAGTTTAAGGCTCTGCAATTGTCAATTTGTTTGGTGTTT
>CAYZDA010000033.1:0-35241 GCA_964477095.1 uncultured Bacteroidales bacterium
GAATAGGATATGGGATGTGCCTTTGTATTAAGGCAATCGCCTTTTCCGAATGTTTTTGCATGTAATTTGCGTGGACGGAATAGACTATTATCTGAATTTCTTCATAAACCATTTGCTCATCTTTATAGAGAGGAACATTCACTTTTCCCGGACTCAGGTTAGCCAGTAAAGTCATTTGCCGGATTTGTTCATTCAAAAACTTCTTTTCCTGTGAAGTCAATAGAAAGTTCTTAAAAAAGAAAGCTTTTGTAAGTCGCTTATTTATTAAAGCTTTATTTGGAAGGTCTAATATTTTTTCGAGTGATACAACCATTCTATTTAATTATAAGCCATGCAATCAATTTTAAATCTTCTTTTTTACTTAAGGAGCTAGCTGTAAAGCTTGTTCCTCCTGGTGTTGCAAGCGAATCAAGGCCAATTTCATCCTTCACTCCTATAATATCATCAATAGCAATTTGTAACAAATCCCTGTATTGTTTCATATTTTTATCATGACGTGTTTCGATTCGAAAATCCTTAATTAGCTCAGGTAATATTTTCTCATTTCCCATGCCAAGCTTTCTGAAATAATCCAATGTTTGTTTTGCATTAGAAGCTTTTACAACTTCTCTGCCGTTCATGCTAACATAGACTAAAAAGTAAGGATAAATAATATTATTACGCAATTTATCTCCATATTCCTCTGAAGTATCTTTCAAGCAAAAGATTACCCCTTTTTCTATATTAGACATATTCGATTTCACCAATGCATAAGAGGCAGTTGGAATATGGTTGAGTACCTCAAGCTCTTGTTCCGTACTCTTTTCCAAATCCATTTTGAAATCATTGAACGTAAGGTCAGTAATGGTTATATTCCCCTGAACATCTTCAAGATCAATCACCTGACTTTGTAACTTTTTCAGTTGTTGTTTTCTGTAATCCAGGTCCTGCATATCCTGTTAGCACATCTTTTTTTGCAAAGAATATACTTCCCGGGGTCAAATTAGCTGATTTTTCCTCCCAAACCTTCCCAGCCAAACCAGTACATCCAGCAGAGCGTTGAAAAGGGTGTAAAATTGTATATGTCCCTATTACTCATCATGTGTTTAATTTAAAATATGTCCTCTATCACTGGCATATCGATTAGCGAAAACGAGGGGACTTACTCCTATCCCAGTTCAAATATTTCATGCAGTTCTTTATCGGAGAGATTGCCGATCCAGTTCTCACCGGTGGAGACTGTCATTTCTGCCAGTGATTTCTTTTGCTGGATCATATCATTTATTCGTTCTTCAAAGGTATTGCTGGTGATAAAGCGATGCACCATCACATTTTTTGTCTGCCCGATGCGGTATGCGCGGTCGGTGGCCTGTGTTTCCACGGCAGGGTTCCACCATAGATCGTAATGGATAACATGGCTGGCCGCGGTAAGGTTCAAGCCTGTTCCTGCAGCTTTCAGTGACAAAAGAAAAATCTTATCCGCAGGATTTGACTGGAAGCGCTCCACCATCTCCGTGCGCTGCTTAATGCTGCTACCTCCATGATAGTACATGGGTGCGTAACCGTATCGCTCACGGATGTATCCTTCAAGTAACTTCCCCATTTCAGTAAATTGGGTAAAAAGCAGCACCTTCTCATTGTTTTCCACTATGCTGTCGATCTTATTAAACAACAAAGACATTTTACCACTCAGGCCGGGATCATTATTTCCGTCTTTCAGAAACTGTGCGGGATGATTACATATTTGCTTTAAAGCCAATATCATCTGAAGCACAAGCCCCTGCCTGACAAACAGCGATTTATTATCTGAGGTTTGTATGCCCTCAATTTCCTTTAATGCATTTTCCAGGGTTTTCTCATACAACCCGGCCTGTTCCCTTGTAAGCGAAGCAAAGCTATCTATCTCAACCTTTTCCGGGAGGTCTGTTATAATGCGTTTATCCGTTTTCAGGCGACGCATGAGAAAAGGTGCTGTTACTTTTTTTAGTTTCTCGGCCACCTCGGCATCATTGCTCTGTTCAATAGGGTTTCCATAAGTTTCGGCAAATTCTTTCATGGAACCAAGAAAGCCCCTGTTGCAGAAATCCATGATACTCCAGAGTTCACTCATGCGGTTTTCCACCGGTGTTCCGCTCATGGCTACAAAATGCTCCGCTTTTAAGGATTTTACTGCTTTTGTTTGAGCAGTAGCGGTATTTTTAATGTTCTGGGCCTCATCAATAACCATCATATGCCAGGGGGTCTTTTTCAGCATTTCTGCATCGCTTCTCAGGATTCCGTATGAAGTAATTGTCACCTCATGCTCGGATATTTTTCGGATATCCCGGTTAGGACCATGGTATATGAACGCGTGCAGTGCAGGGGCAAACTTTTGTATCTCAGCCATCCAATTGGTGAGCAAGCCGGTGGGTGCCACTACAATGGCTTTTTGCTTTTCCAGGTAGCCCTCTTCTTTAAACTTCTGCAAAGTACAAATAAGCTGCAGCGTTTTTCCCAGCCCCATATCATCAGCCAACACAGAACCAAAACCCACGCGTGCATTGCGGTATATCCATGAATATCCTCTGTGCTGATAGGGCCTCATTTGAGCTTGAAGCTTCTCCGGGAGGGGAATCTGATCCACTTTGGTTAATTCATCCAGGAGTTTTTTCACCGTATCGTCCAGGGCTACTGCTGTGCCCCTGAATTCTCCGGTGAGTGCTGCCCGCATTATTTGGAATGACGTTAGCTTTTTATTGCTTGCAAAGTGTTTATGCAGTTTTTCCAGCTCTTCTTTCTTTACATAGATATAGCTGGTTTTAAATTTTATAAGACCTTCCGATTTTTCCAGCAGTTCGCGGAATTCAGCTTCATTCATGAGCTCATCGCCCACGGCCACCTGCCAGTCGAAGTCCAGCAGTTTGTCCAGGCGAAGCAATCCCGAGCTTTTATTCTTAGTCTTGATTTTTATACTGGGTTTGGGCTTTAATATCTGCTGCAATGCTTTGGGTAGCATCACAGGTATATCCAGCAAGCGGATAACAGGAATGATTTCCATCAGGAAATTGCCAAAGGTGCGGCTATCCATTACAATTTCCTGCTCACCGGCTGAGTTTACATAGTCATCAAGACCTTCAATAAAGTCACTGAATAAAGCCAGGGATTTCAAGACCTGCAAGCGACGGTGTTCAAAATACCTGTTAGTAAGGAGTTCCTTCAGGGTGATGCTATGCTTACCTTCAGGGCCCGGTATTTCCACGTTGATATCTAACCTGAAGAAATTATTTTCCATTTCCTTCACGGCTATCACAGGTTTAACTTCACCCTGTGAAAGGTGAAGTTTTTGCAGCCATGCCATAATGCCGCCAGGCAGTGCTTCTTCCCCCGGGAAATCAAATGCATATCTATCTTTTTTAAAGAACAGAAAAACAAACAAATCATCCACTGTGTTTAGACTGGTTATCGCCACCAGTTCTGTGATAAATAACGACAGCAGATTTACGGCCATGTCCCTGCTTACAGCTTTTTTCTTCTTACGATAGCTCGCGCTAAAGATATCCGGAGGCAACATAATCCCCAGCTCATTGCAAAGACTTTTTACTTCTTTGCTCATTAAAGCGGGCAACCATCGAACTGTATAATTATTATCAGGCAACAGTACAATTTGCGGCACGATGGCGCCATTGGCAGTGAGATGCAATGCCAGACGCGCAGCAGTATGCAAGGCTGCAACCGAAGGCTGATAGTCCTTTATACGGGAAACCGGCAAGCTAAAGAGCTGCTCCAAAAGCATGTTTAATGGAATAAGCTCAGTATCGCTGACAGCTTTGGCCCGGCCTGACACATCCAGATAAATATACATACTGGTATGCGGAACGATGGACGCATCCACACCTTCTTTAATTTTCTGAAAATCATTCAGACTTGCTTTCCCGCTGGCAAGCCGTCCGGAGTTTTTCACCACGCGCTTTAACTCATGGTGGTATTTTTTTCTGAAGCCTGTGGCAGAACTGACGTAAAAAGCCGGATCAGGATTAAGCAAAGCGGTAATAGAATCAAACAAAGGCTCGAGCCGGGAGAAATCAGGCCTTCGATATGCCGCCTCTTTATCATAATCTTCGTAATCGTGTTTTTCACCAAACAGCAAGTCATCCAGGCTGGGTACTTCATATACCTGTTGTTTAACCATAATGCCTGCGTCAGCCAACAGCCTGAGCAGGTCAACATTATGCAATTCAAACACGCGAAAGGGATTGTTATCGATTTCAGCACTCACCTGATAAATAACAGCAGCAAGATGCTTACAGGGCACCGCCCAGTCGGGACAGGTACAGGACATTCTAAAGTCGCTCCATTGTTCTGGAAACACCTTTAACTGATGTTCAGCCGCCAGCTCCAAAACCTTAGGGTCAAGCTCCCTGTTTAACAGCTTCGAAATAATAACTGGCTGTTGTTTAACATCATTCAAAAATTCACTTAACCTGGGGTCTTTAAAGGGTGGAATAACAATATCAACGCGATATGGCATGGGCCGGCTACCTGCAACTTCTGCCCGGATATGGTTGCCTTTAATGATGATCTCTTCTACGGCTCCCTTGCGTGCATAGGAAGCGCCCCGGGGTAAACGGTTGCTGTAATCAATATTATTTAGCGAATTGAGCCATTGCTCTCCCCACCATGTTTTTCCATATGATGCCATAAATGTTTCTCTTATTTCAATGTATTTCTGTCGGTTGCCGGCTATTTACACCAACAAGCTGAAACAATCATTATTTTGTTTTCTTTTCAGGGGTTAAAATTCATCATTATTCCTGCAATGTCAAAGTTATTTTGAATTACAAGCCTATCTTTTTATATGTTTGTGATAGGATATTTCAAATTATAAGCTATTAAAACATTATCAACATTAACCTATTTCAATTATGGACCTAAACGAGTTACAGCAACACCTGAATAAAATAATGCGTGAAGAAAATACTAAACCAAGAGCATCTTTCCAGGGCTACTCATCATCGGAAATGAACCACATCCTGTATGATACTTTTGGTGACAACAGCCCGATCCAAATAAAAAAGATAAATGACACTGATTATCAAAGAATACCGATATTCCGACTCGTCAGTCATTTAATGAATATATTGCTTGAACAAAAAGAGCTCAAACTCACCCAGAAAGGTTATCTGCCGGTTAAAATAGTTTCTGAATTGTATTTCAGCAACGATATTGAAGAGAAGTATATCAAAGTTGGATTAAACAAACTGAACAAAGAGACAGATTCTGCACATATACGTCTAACGCACATTCTCTTAAAAATCTCAGGGCTGGCGAAGAAGCGTAACAATAAGCTCAGCCTGACCAACAAAGGGAAAAAAGCGCTCACTGATAAGCACGAACTATTTACTATCATCCTGAATGCATTCACAAAAAAGTTTAACTGGGCTTATCTTGACGGATATGGGGAAAATCAGATTGGGCAATTAGGTTATGGGTTTTCGCTCATCCTTTTATCTTTCTATGGACTAAAAGAACGAGATGTCAGCTTTTATGGTAAAAAGTATTTCGAAGCCTTTCCTCAATTACTGCGGAAAATTACATCTACTTATATAAGTGTACAGCAATACGCGGAAAATTGTTATGCCTTCCGCACTTTCGAACATTTCATGAAGTTCTTTGGTTTGGTAAATCTCAGGGAGGAAGGCAATTTCTGGGAAAAAAAGATGTACGTTAGTAAAGCGGAGGTATTTGACAAATTATTCAACATATTGCCTCCCAAAGCAATATAGCAGACATATTTATTCTCCTTTCGTATTCACAATGGCTTTGTAATGCTTCAGCGCTTCTAAAAGAAGAGGTTTCCTGTTGTTGCCCTGACAATGGTATGGTTATTAGCGCCACTGGCGGTCTTAATTGATTTTTACTCTTCCTTGAGTTCCCGGGATTCCGGCGAAGACGCATTAATTGGTAAAACTGTGCGTTGTAATGCAGGTTTGGATTTAACATAAACACCTCTGGTGGTCAGGAAAAAGTTATTTCTCAATAGACTCTGCAAAGCAGTGTTTGTAAAATTACCATAGCTCCGTCAGTTTACAAAAGCCTGGTGGGGCTTCACTTTTGCCTGTTTTGAAACCTGTAAGCGTGCGTAGCTCCTGAAAGTGCCGGTATAATAGCCGCTTAAGGTTTAAGGTTAGAGGTTTGTCCGCTGTCCATTCATAAATATGGTTCACGCTAAGTTTAAAATTTTCAACTTTGTTACATCGCATCACCGTACCATCAGTCACTTAGTTCCCTTAGGCTCCTGGCTCTCTCAACCGGCAGAATATGGTAAAAAACCATAAGAACGAAGGCAATCACAGTTTCCTTAGTTCTGGATATCATCTCTGGCTTTTTGATTAGGCCCTGTCAGGGAAGATTGTAAGTTTTGTCGGTTCATCTCTGCTGGTTTAGCTTTTCAAAAGGGTTCGGGCGGATCCTCCCTGCTCCACGATAAGTTGCTGTCGTATTCTGGCGGGGCTAAAAACAGGATGCAAATTATCGATATTGGTGAACAAACCGCTAAATTTTCCTACTTTTGTCACTATATGGATTTTAGAGATTTGAAAATAGACGATCAGCTATTGGAAGCGATGTCGTATCTGGGGTTTGAAAAGCCCACTGAAGTGCAGGAAAAAATAATTCCACTGATTTTTGAAAATAAAGACGTGATTGCCTGTGCACAAACGGGTACCGGAAAAACAGGGGCGTTTGTACTGCCCATACTTAATAAACTCATCGGAAAGAATGGCAGGCATACTGATACACTGATCATTGTACCTACGCGTGAACTGGCCATTCAGATAGAGCAGCAGATACAGGGTTTGGGTTATTTTATGTCCACCGGCTCCATAGCGATTTACGGCGGGGGAACCGGCAAAGACTGGGAAGAGCAGAAAAAGGCATTGAAGCAGGGCGTTGAAATTGTTGTGGCTACCCCAGGTAAGCTACTCACTTACCTGAACATGGGATATATCGACTTTAAACACCTGAATCATCTGGTGCTGGATGAAGCCGACCGTATGCTGGATATGGGTTTTATTGATGATATCAATAAGATCATTTCCTATTTACCGGCAAAAAGGCAAACCATGATGTTTAGTGCTACCATGGCGCCTAATATCCGCAAACTGGCCAGGAATGTGTTGCATCAGCCGGAGGAGATCAACATTTCGCTGTCGAAACCGGCAGAGGGCATTGACCAGTATGCCTGTCTGCTTCACGAGGATCAGAAGATAAAGGCGATAAAAGAACTGCTGGACGAGCGCCGTGATTATAAGAGCATTCTCATATTCACCTCCACAAAAAGCAAGGTATCTGAAATCGTGAATGCATTGCGCAGACAGCGGCTTTCCGTAGGTGGCATATCTTCAAACCTGGAGCAGGAAGAACGTGAGGATGTGCTAAGGCGTTTCGAATCAAGGCAAATTCGTATCCTGGTGGCCACTGATGTGGTAAGCCGTGGTATAGATGTGAAAGACATCAACATGGTGATCAATTATGACCTGCCGGGTGATGCGGAAGCATATGTCCACCGTATCGGCAGAACGGCCCGCGTGGATACCAAAGGCGAATCGGTTACTTTTGTAACGCCGCGCGAACGCCACAAGCTGAATCAGATTGAAAAGCTGATAGAAAAGACCATCCCCAGGCTTAGCCTCAGCAAAGATATCGGCCCGGTACCACAATGGGATGCCGGTTCGTCGGGCAAAAGAAAAGCTAAGAGACATGGTGGAAGGCCTCAGAGACGAAAGAGAAATTAGTGTGATCTAAGCGTAGCTGCCGTTGGATTTATTAACAGGTCATCACTTCACCTCAAAGGCCAGGGTGGCAGTTCCAGTCCATACAAAATAAGATAGCAGCTCCTATTTTATACCTATCTGTTTAGCACGACAATCTATTGCTATTTTAATATTTTATTTATAATGTGAATCAAGGGTTGAAACCTAATTGGCATGATGATGTTATAAACTATGGAATGTCAACAACTTATAAAAAGGCTTAGAAACTTTACTGCCTAAATACTATTCCTTTATAAGAAAAAGTTTTAATTTAATGGACCTGCAGTTAGTTATGATTAATGCACCAGCACTTCCCTCTGTGATAGGATATGAAACAGTGAGCTGGTCAGCCAAAGCGTTTTACGATCTGCTACCCTCTTCATCGTTGCCCGAAGGCTTCGTTTACGAAAATGATTTCTGTGCGAGATTATTTAATATGTTTTAGCACCTTTGCATAAAAAATA
This sequence comes from uncultured Bacteroidales bacterium, assembly GCA_964477095.1. Taxonomy (GTDB): domain Bacteria; phylum Bacteroidota; class Bacteroidia; order Bacteroidales; family PWNQ01; genus PWNQ01. Next base: position 8,234 of record CAYZDA010000033.1, read on the forward strand.
TGAACTGGATCATTCTTATCATCGCCGGACTGTTTGAGGTGGCTTTTGCTTTCTGTCTGGGTAAAGCCAGAGCAACAACAGGTAGCGAAATGTATGCCTGGTACACGGGCTTTGCCATCGCCCTTATTATTAGCATGGCACTACTGATCAAAGCTACACAAAGCCTTCCCATTGGAACTGCTTACGGTGTGTGGACAGGCATTGGAGCCGCCGGTACTGCAATCATAGGCATCTTGATTTTTAAGGATCCCGTGAGCTTCTGGCGCCTTTTTTTCCTTTTTACCCTCATCGCTTCAATAGTAGGACTTAAGGTAGTGTAATTCTATATCTATTGATAGTCATAGTTAAATGCCTGAATGAACTATGTTGTTAGTTTTACCAAAACAACCTTGATCAGCAGAAAAAATAAACGGGCGTGATTTTTAACTCTTCACGCCCGTTGAATGCTACTTACTTTTGCTTTATTCTATTTCATTTCTTTCTCAATGCGTTTACCAATATCCGAATCAATATTCTTCCAGTATTCAAAGGCACGCTTTAAAACAGGCTCTGTAACATCTTTGCTTAGATGGCCTACCACATTAGACACCAGGCGATCGCGCTGAGCATCATCCATTACCTCGCGCACGAGGGTTCCAGCCTGCACCCAGTCGTCATCATCCTTTCGCTTAGTGTATGCTGCGCGGATAAATTCGCCACTGGCTTTCCACACATCTTTCTGAGGATGATCTTCCACATCGGCTTTTGGTCCCCCTTTGGAATTGGGCGCATACACCGGATCTTTAACATTATCCATACGCATAGCTCCATCTTTGGAGTAGCTGTGTACGGCAGATTTGGGCCTGTTTACCGGTATCTGCTTGTAGTTTACTCCCAGGCGCGCCCTGTGAGCATCGGCATAGGAAAACAGTCTCGCAAGCAGCATTTTATCCGGACTGGGGCCAATGCCTGCCGGCATACTGTTGGGTTCAAAGGCAGCCTGTTCTATCTCGGTATGGAAATCTGTTGGATTTTTTGTCAGCGTCAGGCGACCCACTTCGTGCAGCGGATAATCACCATGCGGCCATACTTTCGTAAGATCGAAGGGATTAAATCGGTAATGTTCGGCTTCTTCAAAAGGCATGATCTGTACTTTAAGTGTCCAGCTTGGATAATGGCCGTTTTTTATGGCATTAAACAAGTCGCGGCGGTGATAATCGGCGTCTTCTCCGGCAATCCGTACAGCTTCTTCCTCCGTAAGAAAATCAATACCCTGGTCTGTTTTAAAGTGATATTTCACCCAGAAACGTTCGTCCTTATTATTAACCCACATAAAAGCATGACTGGAATAGCCGTTCATATGCCTCCAGTTTTTGGGTACTCCCCTGTCGCCCATCAGCCAGGTAACCTGGTGTGCCGATTCGGGTGATAGAGTCCAGAAATCCCACTGCATATCATGGTCACGCATGCCATTATCAGCCCGTCTTTTCTGTGAACGGATAAAGTGCTGAAACTTCATGGGATCGCGTACGAAAAAAACGGGTGTATTATTCCCCACCATATCATAATTTCCTTCAGAAGTGTAAAATTTGATGGCAAATCCTCGTGGATCGCGCCATGTATCAGGGCTCCCTCTTTCACCCGCCACAGTGGAAAATCTCACCAGTGTCTGGGTTTTAGTTCCCGGCTGAAAAACAGCGGCTTTAGTATATGCGCTGACATCTTTAGTCACCTCAAAATGTCCGAAAGCACCCGAGCCTTTAGCATGTGGCTGACGCTCGGGTATGCGCTCACGGTTAAAGTTAGCCATCTGCTCCAGCAGATAGTGATCCTGAAGCAAAAGTGGACCATCAGGGCCCACCGTCAGAGAATATTCGTCGCTGGAAACAGGAATACCAGCATCATTTGTTGTGCGTTTAGGTTTTTTATCTTTCATATAATTAGTTTTGGGATTTTGTTCAAATATAACCATTTTGCGGCAGAAACTAACATCAGGACATTCCCTATGCCCTGCCCCTATTTATTTGTCATGAACTTACGCAGCAGTTTATATAATTCACCGAAAATAAAAACCAGGGATGAAAGGGCGGTGATAACTGCGATGTCTAACCAGGCAATGTCTTTAAAATGGAATATACTTTGAATGAATGGCAACTTAATGGCAGCAATCTGTGACAACACAGAAACTACAAAAGCAAGGATCAACCACTTATTCCTAAAAAAGCCGATTGAAAAAACCGAGCGGGTAAGCGATCGCATATTAAAAGCATTAAAGACCTGCGACATGGCTACCACAAGGAAAACACCGGTACGTGCTTTTTCCACTCCCTGATCCATATAATAGTCAAAAACAAGCAGTCCCAGGCTTACCATTACAGGAACTATGATCAACAGATACGGGATAATCTGCTTATTGAGGATTGGTTCGGTTTTCCTGAGCGGCTTTTGCTCCATCATATCACCATGGTCGGGTTCAGTGGCGATTGAGATATCCATGATACCATCGGTAACCAGGTTAATCCACAGGATTTGGGTGGGAAGCAAGGGGTATGTAAATCCTACCACCAGTGCGCCTATTATGGTTAGAGCAGAGGCAAAGTTGGTAGTGATCAGGAAGTAGCTCGTCAGCCTTACATTACGGAAAACTATGCGGCCTTCACGCACAGCATTCACGATACTGGCAAAATTATCATCGGAAAGAACGATCTGAGAGGCATCACGGGCTACGTCAGTGCCACGCTTACCCATGGCAATGCCCACATCAGCCACCTTAAGAGCCGGGGCGTCATTCACACCATCTCCGGTCATCCCGATCAGGATATTTTTCTGCTGAAGCATTTTGGCTATCCTGAGTTTGGTATCCGGGCTCACCCGAGCAAAAATATTAGTACAGTCAGTGTACTTTTTGAATTGCTCATCATCCACATCCAGTTCTTTTTCTTCCAGTGCCACCGGGCATTCCTCGCTACCCTCCTCACCTTCTTCAATTATTCCGACATTTTCGGCTATGGCTATCGCAGTTTCCTTATGATCACCTGTAGCCATAATCACCCTGATACCGGCACGTTTGCATTCTTCAATGGCCGGAGCTACTTCAGGACGGGCAGGATCAATAATGCCATATAGTCCGGCAAAAACCAAATTCTCAGCGTCTTCAGGTTCCACGGTGTCTTTATCATCCTGCACCTGTTTAAACGCTCCTGCAATTACACGCATGGCCTGGCTGCTTAGTTTCTGTATCTTATCTTCTACAGATTTTTTACTTTCATCATCCAGGTCTTTTGCACCTTCCGAAGAATTAACACTTGCTGATAATTCAAGAAGTTTTTCAGGTGCACCGGCAAACAAGACTTGTCGCTGATCATCCATTTTCAGCAGTGCTCCCCTGAACTTCTGTTCGGCATTAAAGGGCAGGTCATCCAGTTTCTCGGCCTGGCGATATCCTTCAGTATCTTTAAGAGGAGCTTTTTTCGAAAGAATCAGTAATGACACTTCAGTAGGGTCACCTGACACATCAGCTTCATCCTCTTGATTTTCTGCCGGCTTCACCGATGCATCATTACAATAAGCAGCGATAGCCAGCATCCGGGCTAACAGGGGATTATCATCAGGAGCCGCCTGCTCCCCATTGCGGCTTATCTGTCCTTGTGTTTCATGACCACTGCCACTAACATCAAATTCTGAATCGTCAGGCAGGAGCATCTTTTTCACTGTGAGCATGCTTTTGGTGATCGTACCGGTTTTATCGGATATGATGATATTAAGCGCTCCGGCCGATTCTGTGGCTGTGAATTCACGTATGATGGCATTTTGTTTGGCCATACGGTTTGCTCCTATGGCCAGCACAATAGAAAGTACAGCGGGCAGGCCTTCGGGAATAGCTGACACCAGTGAAGCTATGGTTACCATCAGGATATCTTCGAAGGCAAAATCGCGGATAAAAAAACCGATCAGGAAAACAATAGTGGACGTGGAGATGGCAATACCGGCCATAATCTTGGCCAGCTGAGCTGTTTTTTTCCGGAAGTCGCTTTCCTGCTCTTCCACCTTTTGCAAGGATTCAGCAATTTTGCCCAGTTCGGTATGCTCACCTGTGGCAGTTATCAATGCTTTGCAAGTTCCCCTGGCGACATGAGTACCCTTAAAGATCATGTTTTTCCTGTCGGGAAGCGAGGTGTCTTCATCCAGGGCTTCTGTTTCTTTATCAACAGGTACAGATTCACCTGTGAGTGATGATTCTTCTATCTGCAGGTTTTTCTTTTCAATGATCCTGCCGTCGGCAGGAACTGAATTGCCCTCATCCAGCTTGACGATGTCGCCGGGCACAAGATTAACTGATTCCACGGTTTTGCTCTTGCCATCCCTTATTACCAATGCTTCTTGCTTTATCAGGCTTTTCAGGGCCTTTACCGCTTTTTCTGCCCGGTATTCCTGGATAAACCCAATGGTTGCATTCACCAGGATAACACCTATGATCACGTAAACATCCACCATTTTGCCAGATATCCAGCTTATAACGGCAGCAATCACCAATATGAGTACTAAAAAATCCTTAAACTGCTTTATAATCAGAGCAAGGATATTGGTTTTTTCCTGTTCCGGAAGTTTATTCGGGCCATAATCGCTCAGTCTTTGCCTGGCCTCTTCTTCGGATAATCCTTTCCGGCTGCTTTTTAAACGGTCAAAGGTTTCATCCACATCCAGACTAAAATAAGGGTAATCCTGATCAATTTTATTACTCATTGCTGCGGCCTTTCATTAGCGGTTTTGCTATAGGTAAAAAATACAACAACATTATTTCACAGAATGTTGAGCATAAAAGCAATGGATTTCTGTTTTATATCATACAGAAATTCTTTTAATAAGGTGAGCGTAATAGTATTAATCACTGTTATTTTTCACCAGGCTTTGCTGCAACTGGCGGAGAAAAGCCTTATTCCGCAGCACATCAATATCAAACTGATCCATGTGCATTTGCAGGTATGTATTTTGAGCCATTTTCAGATCGTTAAAAAACATAGCCATCTCGGTTTTATTCCCGTATTCATCCGTTGCGTAAAGAACTTTAGTAAGCACGGAAGCTGTAGCACCTCCCTTCACCCCTACCTGCTTTAACCATTCGGCATTGGCAGGATTATCCATAGGCCATCCCAGTAACTGTTCAAGATGTTTTTGGGTGAGACTGTCGAAATATTCACCTGAGTTAATTTTTGCCATGATAGCAGCATATTCAGATGCTGTGGAAGCAGGAAGCCTGTCCGACCACAACCTTTGAACATCAGCAGTAAGCATGGTGAATTCACTCTTAAAATCTGCTGTATGCTTTAGTGAATCATGCAGCATGCTGCACAGCTGGATATATTCGGTTTGCGGGATAAGTTTTATCGCGCTGATCAGCTCATCTCCAGTTTTATCAGAAAATACCACGGAAGGAATGAGCAGGGCGGATACAAAATAATAAATTTCAGAATGATCTTTTACTCCCATGCTTTCAATGCGGTCATTGATTTTTTTAAGTCCCAGTCTGTCGCAAAGATATTCGGTATTGGCATTTGAACTATACCGCATCATACCGTCAGCAACTTCCTGAAGTGGTACCATCCGGTTATATTTCTTTTGTTTTAAACCCTCAAGCCAGCTTTTGTATGCGCCACCATCCGTATCTGGTAAATAATATTTTTCAAGCTCACTCAATGCAACCATTTCGTCCGGATCCAGGTTATCGTGTGCTGCCTGATATGCATATTCTATTGCTATTGCGATTTTTACAGTGCTGGCCAGCGGCATCATGCGGTTGCTGTAATAGTCGGCTACAACCTCACCGTTCCTGATTAGCTTAAGCGATGATTTCTCAGGGTTATTCCTGATAAATTCGAGGACAGGATTTTCAGTTTGAGCTTTAATAAGTATGGACGGAATTAAGAAAGCAAATAGCAGGGGCAGTATTTTTAGTTGGCCTGGAAACATTATTGTAATTTAGATTGATTCTACAATAGTATAACCCCTCAGAAACTGAAAATGTTTCGGCTGCATACTAAGTCAGGCAGATGATATCACCGCCTGAAGCCATTATCCTGATATGATTTTTTCCACGATGCTATTGAATAAAAATGAGTATATTTGAATCGTAAAATGAAATTGTCCGATTCATTAGAGGCTAAACCAATGCAATTTTTTTTACTTGTAAATACAATGCCTGAGATGAAATATATACTGCTTTTTACGCTGCTTTTCCTGAATACAGAATTTTTTGCACAAGAAAAAACTACAATCAGTGGATCGGTAAAAACAGAATCCGGCGAAAGCATTCCTTTCGCTAATGTGGTGGAGCTTAAGGGAGCTTTTGGTGCAGCATCGGATATAAACGGGCATTTTACCCTGGATATAAACCAGCATAATCCTGACACATGTTTCGTGGAGGTATCTGCTATAGGATACAGGGATAAAGTAATTTCAGTATCCCGGCTTAGAACTAAAAATACAGTCTCCCTTCAGAAAGTCCCCCTGGAGCTTGTTGAAGTTGATATCACAGCAAAGCGCAGATTCAAAAAACATATCCTAAAGCCCTGGAAAGGATGTAAGCTGTGCAGTGGGCAGTTTGCGAGGACCCCTGGGGAGCAAACCGGTATGTATTTTAAAAACGAATTCGGCAGGGCAGTAAGGATCAGTCACATCAAAGTGGGGATAATGAAATATGGCATACCGGAATGTCCGCTGCGGCTCCGTATCTATAAACGCGACTCTGCAACCGGCTTACCCTCTGGAGACCTTCTGCAAGAGTCGGTTATCGACACTTCCACTACAGGTGGTGGCTGGTTGACATTTGACCTGGCAGATAAAGAAATATTTCTACCAGCTGATGGTGCAATTATAGCGGTGGAATGGATTTACGCCGGGGAACATTTTTATCATCAGAATACACGATATGCTGATAAAAGCGGCAGAAAGTATTACGGGCCTGTAGTGCGTATGGCTATTATAAAACAGCAGAATCTTGTTGTAGGGTATAATTTCCACAAGGTCTGGTACAAATATGATGAGCGTTCTGAATTCGAAGTAGGCCCGGCTATAAAGGTAAAAGTACTGGAATAACCAAAACAGTATGACGAACTAAAAAATCGCCCTGGCAGTGGGTGATTAAAAATTGAATTGAGAAGGCCCGGCACGGACCGGGAGTCTGCGTCATCAAGAGGTACTGAAATAACTATTGAAACAAGTGCCCCTGCGGCAGGGCGCAGGCGGATAGCCTTTGCCATGCTGGCTTTAGCTGCTGTGGCATGGCAGAGCGGAGCGCAAGCGAGCTCCTGTCCATGGCATACAGCAGCTTAAGGCGGCATGGTAAAGCTAGGAGCCGAAGACCGTTTGCCGCCCAAAAAATCAGGAAGATATTATTCCACTTTCAGTACTAATCCTTTGAGGTATGAACCTTCGGGATGAAAAATATTCACCGGGTGGTCAGCGGGTTGCGAGAGATAATGCAGTATTGATATTTCGCGTGCTGTTTGTATGGCTGCGGCGGTGAGTGTATCCTCAAACAAGCGCCTGTCAACGACCATGGAACAGGAAAAGGTAAACAGCAGCCCGCCGGGTTTTATTTTATCCATCGCCATGGCATTGATACGTTTGTATCCCTGCACGGCATTGTGGCGTGCACTGCGGCTTTTAGCAAAGGCAGGCGGGTCGAGCACTATGATATCGTAGGCATCTTTTTCCATTTCTTTGAGAAAATCCAGTGCATCGGATGTGATGGCGCGGTGTTTTTCCTCCGGAAGATCATTCAATCTGATGTTCTCTTTGGTAAGCTCCATGGCTTTAGCGGAACTGTCCACGCTGTCAACATGTTCAGCGCCGCCCCGGAGCGCAAATACAGAAAAGCCGCCGGTGTATGCATACATATTCAGCACTCTGCGGCCTGCAGCATAATTTTCCAGCAGGTGGCGATTATCGCGCTGGTCGAGGAAATAACCGGTCTTCTGCCCTTTTTCCACGTCAACACTGAATTTGCAGCCGTTTTCCATTACCACTGTTTGGCTTTTATCACCCAACAGGAATCCGTTTTCAGAGGCTTCGCCACTCATGCGGTGCATGGTTTCGGAGCTTTTATCATAAACCGCCTTTAGCTTTTGGCCCATGAGTTCCTGAAGGATTTCGGTGAGTAAGCTTTTGAGTTGGTGCATGCCAACGGAATGTGTCTGAAATACGGCAATATCATCGTAAATGTCAATAATCAGCCCGGGCATGCCGTCGCCTTCGGCAAACACGAGGCGGAAGGCATTGGTAACAGCAGGATCAGCGAACAGTCGTGCACGGAAGCGCCAGGCTTTTTCAAGCTTGTTTTTCCAGAAATCGCGATCAGGTTCAGCATGGTTCCAGGAAAACAATCGTACGGCTATTGAACCGTCCTGGTAGTGGCCAGTGGCCAGGTATTTTAATTTATTGGAATAAACATCAACCAGATCGCCGTTTGCGATATTTCCTTCAATTTTTTTGATGGCACCCGAAAAAACCCACGGATGAAACCGTTTCACTGCCTCAGCCTTTTTTGTTTTCAGAATTATCCTGGCTCGTTCCTGCATAGCATAAATTTTCTGCAAAAGTAACACAGAAAAGAATATGTAATTTTGTGCTGATGGAAGAAATGCGGTATATTCTGCATATTGACATGGATGCTTTTTATGCGTCTATTGAACAGCGCGACTTCCCGGAGCTGCGTGACAAGCCGGTGGCTGTTGGAGGACGTTCGGGCCGTGGTGTTGTGGCAGCAGCCAGTTATGAGGCACGGAAATATGGAGTCCGCTCTGCGATGCCTTCAGTAGTGGCCAGGCGTAAGTGCCCGCATTTGATATTTGTAAAAACACGTTTTGATGTGTATCGTGAGATATCACATACTATCCGCGGGATATTCCTGGCCCACACACCATTGGTGGAACCCCTGTCGCTGGATGAAGCCTATCTGGATGTAAGCCGGCAGGTGAGAAATATGGAGGAAGCCGGAATGCTGGCATCCACCATCCGTAAGGAAATAAAAGAAGCTACCCGGCTGAATGCCTCTGCAGGTATAAGCTTTAATAAGTTTCTTGCCAAAATGGCCTCTGATCAGAACAAACCTAACGGGCAGTACATCATCAGACCGGAGGAAGCTGAAGAATTCATGGATGCCCTGCCTATAGAAAGGTTTCATGGCATAGGCGAAGCCACGGCAGGAAAAATGAAGCGGCTGGGAGTTTTCAGCGGAAAAGACCTCCGGCAGTGGACGGATTATGACCTGATAAGGCATTTTGGAAAGGCAGGTGTTCATTATTATAACATCATCCGTGGTAATGACAAAAGGATAGTAAATCCAAACCGCATCAGGAAGTCGATTGGTGTGGAGCGGACTTTTTCAGAAAACCTTGAGAATGACGAGCAGTTATTTGATGCGCTGGGAAATATCCTGGAGATGCTGAACGAGCGCCTGCAACGGCACCGGAGCACGGGCAAGACCCTTACTCTGAAACTGCGCTACTCGGATTTTACGACCATCACACGCAGTAAGAGTACAGGTGATAATTACAAGCCGGAAACAATTGAGCACTACGCGCGGGAGCTATTACTGGAAAACCGTGAGCAAAACCGTCCGGTGCGCCTGCTGGGTCTCACCATATCAAACCTGGACGACCGGCAGGAAGGCGAACAGCTCAGGTTGTTTTAATTATGGATTTACCACAAAAAGATGAAAGCGATATCACAAATGAAGAAGAAATCCCGCTCAGGTTGTTTTGATTATGGATCTACCACAAAAAGACGGAGAAAACTTTAGATATGGCTGCGTAATCAGACTATGTATGGTATGGAATATTACCTGCTGTAACTTATCTGAAAAATCAGATAAACACAGAGGTCGCATAATGCGTTGGTTTTTTATCATGGATTTTACCAGGCGGGTTTTTCACTATTACTGGCTGATGATTACCTGCGAGGGCAACCGCATGGGTTGCCCTACAATTGCAGAACTTTGCATCTAAAGCTCTTCTCCGTTAAACAGGCTTTCATCCAGATCGGTATTTACCCTTACCTGGGTAACTTTCCTTACTATTTTCATTTCGCCATCCATCATATCAGCGCTCATCTCCATACCAGACCCCATATACTTTTCTGCCTCTTCACGCTGATCAGGAGGTATATTCTCCATTTGCTTTTTCATCTCTTCAGCACGGGCCTTTTCCTCTTCCGACATTTCAATTGTAACGGTACTGACTGTTTCCCATGGTACCAGCATACCCTGTTCATCACGAAAATCCGTATTTTCCACCACCACTGTTCCTTCACGTTCTTTATCCTGCATCTTGTAGTTATTGATATCCATCACCATTTTGCGCACCACCCATTTCTCAGCATCCACAAAAAGACTGACATCTGCTTTCATTTCATCCTCTTGCTGACCGGGCATGGCAGTAGTGCCTGTAGAATGTCCGAATTTTTCCACATCGGCATCATTGAGGTTTAATACATGACATTTATGGCCATCTACCTGTTTAGTGCCACCATATTCAGCATTCATTTCTTTAAGACTCTCATAAAATTGTAGCGGACTGCTTTCGGCTTCTTCCTTGCTTACATTACCAGTTGACATATTTTTGGTCCAGTAGTATTCACCATCATACACACTGATGGTTTTCATGCCATTGACAGTTTGCTCGGAACGCATCATATAAACAGCGGGATCAGACTGATGATCCATTTTTTGATAAGTTACCCCATCGCTGGTCCTGATCGTGATATTATTAATCGATCGCACTTGTTTTTTATAACTATCGATCATGTTATTGATCACCTGGTCGGCTGTCATCGCCGGCTTCATAGAAAGAAGCGGCATTATAAAACTCAAAATAAAAAGTGTAAGATAAAAACGTTTCATGTTATCCTCCTGTTTTAAATTTAAGAGGATAACAAAAAACAATGATTAAGGTTTAAGGTTTAAGCGATATTCAGAAAATTCTATAAATCATCAGCATAGCAGCTGTATGCTTATTTAATCAATGGCTCAGGTTTTCCCCTGTAAACACCGATCAATTGACCGTCTTTTTCATAAACCGCGGAGTATTTTGCGTCTATCACTTCAGTACCGCTCCTGTTGATAAATCCAATTACGCCCTTGCGGATTACTTTGGCCCAGTCTTTATGATATTTATCAAACTGACCCACATGCTGATATTGGGCAGCAACTATTTCTTCTCCTTCACGATTAATAAAACCAATAGCTCCACGGCGTATCACCCTGGCCCAATCTTCTTTATATTCATCAAAGCTGTTGACCACCTGATAGCGTGCTTTTACTACTTCTTCGCCCTGCAGGTTTATAAACCCGATAGCACCATCACGAATTACTTTTGCCCATCCTTTCTGATATTTTCCGAATTTCTCAATATACTGATAACGTGCCCTGACAACTTCTTCTCCTTGCGTATTAATGAAACCAATAGAACCATTACGAACAACCCTTGCCCAACCGGGTTTATATTCGTCGAATGGTTCGATTTGTTGATACCTGGCTTGTACAATCTCCTCTCCTTCCGTATTTATAAAGCCTAAATGGCCTGTGCGTTTTATCCTTGCCCAACCGCTTCTGTATTCATCAAAAGGTTCAACCAGATCATATTTGGCTGGCACAATTTCTTCTCCTTCCGTATTAATAAATCCGGTATAGCCTTCACGCGATATCTGCGCCCAACCTTCCCTGAATTCATCGAAGGGCTTAATCATCGAATAGAGGGCTTCCACTACCTCCTCGCCTTCTGTGTTGATAAAGCCCATGGCTCCTTCTCTTTCAACTTTTGCCCATCCTGCTTTGTACTTTCCAAATGCTCCCACAAACATATATTCCGGTTCAACTACTTCATAACCGTCTTTATCAATAAAGCCAATATATCCATCTTCTATTATCTTTGCCCAACCCGGGTGATGTTCATCATAGGGAAAAACTTTTTCATATTCCGGCTCCTGAGCAAATGCAAATAAGCAATTTAGCAGCAGGACGAGCATAATTCCGGATTTTTTCATCTGTTTATAATTTTGATTTGATTTGTCAAACATTTCCCGGCCAAGGACAGGCCAGATCATTTATGCGGGGAGAACTCGCCACGAAGAGCAATACCCGCACTACCAAATACTTTTGTAACTTCCTTATAAAAATGATCGTGTGTGTGTTCCGCCTGAAGCGGATAGTGGCTGGGTTCATCTTATTCATTTTTTCGAGTGCCATCAGGGTACTTTGAATAATGACACCAAAAATACGTTAATGGTTTGAAACTACTTAAATTATTTCAATTCCAATTGTAATTCTCCCCACACGTATTCTTCCAACCATTGCTGTTTGAAGTCGTACCATTCCTGCCTGTAATCTGAATTGTCCACTATATCTTTAAAGTTGGCAAAAGGCCGGCTGCGGTTCAGGGCATTAAATATCCGGTTGCTGAACCTGTGATCGTGATGGTTATGAGCAAAGGCTTCCATGATACGGTAACCATCATGAGAAGAAATGGGCGTAAATTCACTGAATTTTTTCCAGTTATCATGAAGAAATGTAAGTTCATCAATTTCATGTCCGGGGATACTGATGGCATCCAGGTACTGCTCCGGTTCTTCTATTGCCATTGGTGGTACACTTTCTACCTCCAATGTATCATGATTGATATAACAATATGATCCGGCATCCAAATTTTCTGCAATTTCACTGATACTTTCCTGGTATATTTCAGGAATTTCATCGTCCTCACTTCCATCGCTAATTTCCTGGCACATGAAGTTCAGCAGTTTTGTCAATTCTTCCTGGTCATCTCTGATTAAAGAAAGGCGCTGCAGCACTTCATCTCTAATTTGGTCAGTATTCATAGTAAAAATAATTAGTTCTGAGCAAATTTAATAAAAAAAACCTTCATATATTTCAGAAGCTCCACTTGAGCCTGAGGTAATAAAGTTGCCCCACGTCGCCATATTCAGTTCCTTTATCACCAAAGAACAGTTGTGAAGTAAACATGGCATCTACATTCTGCGCAAGGGAATAAGTTATTGAAGGCCCGGTAAACCATGATCCGTCATAAGGATTATAAATGGTAGCCACATCGGCATTCAAAAGCGGGCTAAGCGGATAACTCATCTGAAAAAAGAGTTCGGCACGCGAGGGCGTGAGCGATTTTACCGACAGATCCTCCACATTCATAAACAGTATCTGACGGTTTGCCTTAGCTGTGGTGCCTTTACTGTTGTATAGCAGAGCACCATGAATGTAAAAGCTGTTGGTGAACATATAATCTGCACTAACTGAAGCTACCATCTGACCCGTGGTATCGCAGATATTTCCTTTATGCTGAAACCATGTAGCTTCACCTCTAAAACCGGCACCTTTAATATGGCCGCTCCAACCGGCACCTATCACGGCATCATCACGCATATAACCGCCCAGTATCTGCCAGTCGAATCCCAGCTTATTGAAGCGATACATACCAGCCAATGCCATTTCGTCCCGGCTTTCACCGGCCTGCCATACCAGCTCGGCTGAAGATGCCGCACCGGTATAATACTGTACCTTCACGGCATCTGTGCCTGGGCGCTCCTCATAGTCAAAATCGAAATAATTAAATGTATTGAAGATATCATTCGGATTCCATACCATATTAACGCCCCAGTTGATGCGTTGCCGTCCGGCTCTTATCTGCCAGTCGCCACCCACAAAATCCACATACATGCGATCGATCATGCTGTGAAAAATATATCCATGGCCATGGAATAATGATTCGGACAGATCAAGATATCCGTCATCCTTACTCAACATGCGTGCATAGGCATCACCATTTCCGGTGAAAGCATTCATCAGCTTAACCAGTTCCCCGTACATTAGGCGGTTACGACCTTCCAGCACCAACGTTAATTTATCCGAAGGGTAATAAGCAAAATTTAAGCGGTTGTGGAGCAGGTTATCTGTATAAATCTGTTCTTTTGCCTGCGGAATTTGCAGATCAACAGGATCTATCACCGTTTGAAGGCTTTTCACATATCCACTAAACTCAAATTTATCCTGTGCTTTCATATCCACGAAAATCATTAGCACAACTGTGATTAGGATAAGGCGTTTCATGATACTTTTTTCTTTGTAGGTGTATCGGATTTTTAACTCTCAGTTTATAGAACAGCTAAGGATTTGAAATTGCGGGGCTTTATTCATTTAACCCCGCAAGCTGCCGGGTTGTTCTTATGATTAGTGAATTATTTATCCTGATTTGTTTGTTCATCGCTTTTCACTTTGCCATCCTCTATGGTAACCACTCGTCTGGCTTTATTTACCACACGCTGATCATGGGTAGAGAAGATAAATGTAATACCTTCCTCCTTATTGAGTTGCTCCATGATATCCAGCAAATTTTCAGACGTTTTGGAATCAAGGTTGGCAGTAGGTTCATCGGCCAGGACAAATTTAGGTTTAGAAGCCAGTGCGCGGGCTACAGCTACGCGTTGCTGTTGTCCTCCGGATAGTTTTCCGGGCCGGTTATTCATCCGCTCTTTTAACCCTACTGCTTCAAGCAATTGTTCGGCGCGGGCACGCCGCTCCTTTTTCGGACTACCCTGAAGATGCAGGATGAACTCCACGTTTTCCAGAGCTGTCATTACAGGAATGAGATTGTAGGCCTGAAAAACAAAACCAATGTTTTTAAGCCGGAAATCAATTAATTCGGAAGAGGAAAGATTTTCCAGGTTCACATTGTCCACAATCACTTCCCCACCGGTGGAATCATCAAGTCCGCCCACTATATTAAGCATGGTGGTTTTACCGGACCCTGAAGGACCAACAACAGCGGCAAATTCGCCTTTTTCAAAACTCAGATCAATCCCATTCAATGCATGTACAGGTACAGCTGTGGAATCATATACTTTTGTCAGGTTTTTTATTGTTATAATGCTCATTTTTTCTAATATTTTCAGGTTTGTTTATTCTGTTCTGATACTTTCTGCCGGATTTAGTCTCAAGGCCTTAATAGCCGGGTAAATTGCTGAAATAATGCCGGTTAATATTACCAATCCGGTAACACCCGCCAGGGTGTCCAGCCCTATTGAAGGATAGATCATAGTGGACCAGCCAAGCGCTTCCAGTCCCTGTGCATAAAGTGAAAGATCGATTCCCACATGACCAAACAACACGGTTATGCCATAGCCAAGCAGTATTCCCACTATACCACCGGTTACTGCCAGAAACACTGATTCCATCATAATCATCATGAATACCCGTTTGCGGTTCATCCCAATAGCCATGAGCATGCCCAGTTCTTTTACACGCTCCAGCACGGCCATAAGCATGGTGTTGATTATACCGAAAAGCAATGCCAGCAGGATTACAATAATAATCACATACATATACTGGCTCATCATATCATTGAGATAGCTCAGTTCCGGACTTAGATCCTGCCAGGTGCTCACCTCCTGCCGGCTAAACATTGCACTTATTTTATCATCAGCCATTTGAAGTGCAGCATCATCATTGAGTAAAACAGCTATCTCATGGCCGGCTCCCTGTGGAAGGCCCATGCCATCAATTAAATCTTCATAGCGTGTAAAAACATGCATATTATCAAAACCCGAATTATCCGTTTCATAGATGCCCATGACGCGAAAGCCCAACGAAACAGGATTGCCTGCAGTATCGGCAAACTGAACTACGATACGCGATTTTAAACGGGCATTCAGCTTTTCAGCCAGGTCTTTACCGATAACCATGGGTTTTACTCTTGCGGGAATATCTTTAAAGTATGTACCTTCCACGAGCTGCTCATGAATATTGGTGACCTGCTTTTCCAGCCCGGGGTTAACACCTGTAAGCAGCACCCCTGAGCCAGTGCCTGCAGCAGTGATCATGCAGTTAATAGTTAACCTGTTACTTGCTGCCTGAACAAAAGACAGGCGGCTTATGCTATCGGTTTTATCTACGGCTCCGTGTATATACTGCACTAATTTATCCTCCTGCCGGTATTTGGGATGATGGACCTGAATGTGAGAAACTTCAGTTGCTATAGCGGATTCAATCCGCTGATCGATCATTCCTTTCATAAAGGCGGAGGAAAAAACACCGGCAAAGATTCCAAGTGTGATCGCGATGATCACAACCAGACTTCTAAGCTTGTTTCTCCAAACATTCCGCCATGCTACTGGAATTATCATGATTGTTTATTTTTAAGGTTAGGCGCGAAGCGCATCAATTTCTTTCATTTTAAAAATCGTAAATAAGGGATAAAGGGCTATCACCAGGGTAATGACAAAAACCACCAAAGCCTGATTCAGAAAAATTCCAGGCTCCATAGCCACATACATATATGGTTCCCAGCCGTATTCTTCCATGGCTTTCGCCGCATTTCCAGTGAGCCTGATGGGATTATTCAGATAATAGGCATTGACCGGGATGCTGAGCATCATACCCGCAATCACACCCAGGAATCCGATACAGATCATTTCCAGGAAAATCACGCCAAAAAGCCGTATCCTTTTCATACCTACTGCCATCATCACGCCCAGTTCCCGACGGCGTTCGGCTATCATCATCATAACCGTACCGAGTATTCCAAACATAATGATCATATACAAAATGAGCTTAAAAATCATTCCACCGGCCCGGTCGGCCTCTATCTGCTGAACCACTTCCGGTTGCATTTCGCGCCAGGTCAATATTGTGTAATTTTTGTTACTGAGTTTTTCACTCCATTCCTTGTCCACCGGCACAAGCTGCTCTTGCTCATCCAACATTATGGCCACAGATGTGAGCATGCCGGTTGCGCTAAGAAACTCCTGACAGCGCTCCAGGCTTGTATAAACCATGGTCTTACTCATCTCTTGCGTGGGGAAATCAACTATACCTTTAACCGGGAACAGGCCGGCAGCAGTTACCATACGATATCCCTGTCCGCTAAGGGTTAGTGTGTCACCCACATCAAGGCCAAGATTTTCGGCCAGCATTTTTCCTATCAGCACGCCATCACCACTCTTTTCCAGGTAATGACCTTCTTTGAGGTAATCCATAATCTTTGTAACATCCTTTTCTTTAGCAGGATCTATCCCCACCAATGAAATTACTTTTGTGATATCCTTATATGACGCCAGTGCGAAATATTCCAGGCGTGGAGAAATATGGGCGATCCTCTTGTCATCCTGCAATGCCTGCAACAAAGAGTCGTCAGGGCGCATGGTGTGTTCCAGCGTTTTTTCTTCCCGGTAACCGGGATGTTGCATCTGCGCATAACCGGTATAAGACTGCACTATGTTACGTATGTTTGCGTCATAAGTACCTTCCTGCATTGATTCCATAAATATGGCGAAAACGACCCCGAATAAGATGGAAGCTGCAGTTATAATTGTGCGGCGGCGGTTGCGCCACAAATTGCGCCAGGCAAAAACTAAGTACATTTTCATAACTTTTGATTAAAATATTACCGTAACCGTTTCATTCTCTGCTGTGAAAAGAAACTCTCCTGCATTTCCACATCAAAATCCATATTTATGAATTCCAGTATGGTTTTATGACCCGGTTTGTCGGCAGGTGAAATAGTCATTTTAGCGGGTAGCGTCCGGTCGCCCAGCTTTCTGATATCAGAAGCGGTCATGGTTTGCACCAGATCACCAAAATCATCGTAATAATTGGCTTTCAGCTGGTAGTAACCATCTTTGGATATCCAGATGACAATCTTGCCCCATACTACTGCTGCATCCTGTTTTGGAGTAAGTTCGATCTTATAGCAGTCATAACCACTCACCTTTTCAGAATCGACCAGCTTCTTGTTATAATCCTTAACAATGGATGATTCCTGCATCAGGTCATCATTAGTAAAATCGGATCCCATCCAGGATTGCATCATCATACTGGGTGGAATTTTGATCATGCGGTCGATAGAAGGCATCCAATGCCACATTTCGGTGCCCCGCATCAGAAACGCCTGTCCTTTTTCCTTTGCCGGCGAGGTGATTAGCACCATATAATAATCGTCACCCAATGACCAGCTTTTCATCGTGATGGTACGCTCCCAGTCAGGACGAACAATGGTCATACGCAACTGTCCTTTGCTGGATTCACCACGCAATTTTTGTTCTGATTTTTTTATAATCGCCTCGGCATCCTGCGCCTTCACAGTTGTGCCATTTGCAGCTAAAATCAATAAAGCCGCAATCATTAAAACTGCCTTTGTTTTCATATTTATGTGGGTTTAAGGTTTAGGTTATTCACAAAATTGTTCTATTAATTTTTTTTCCATCATTTCCAGCGGAAAGTATTCCGGGGTTATAATATATTGTATAGCCATGCCCTTTAGCACTGAAGAAAAATATATAGTTTCAGACATGGGATCTTCTACTCCCCGCCTTTTGAAATAATCATTAATAACACCGATAAGATTTTCTGATTCCACGGGGATGTTATTCTTTAAAAGTTCCATAACCTGAGGATTGAACGCCATGCTCAGGTATAGCTTCCAAAATTCATAATTCTCCCTGAAAACACGGAAAACATTATGAATGAAATATTTCATTTCTTCCTGTTCCAGCATACCATCATGATTTGGATCAAAATATTTATACACATCAGCAGAAGCATCTTCCACTACTTTAAGCAACAAATCTTCCTTGCTCTCAAAATAATTATAGAGCAAACCTTTGGAAATACCGGCCTCTTTGGCAATTTTCGAAATTGATGTCTGATGATAGCCCTCCATGGCAAACAGACGCAAAGCTGCATTCAGAATCTTTTTTTTTCTGTTCTCTCTTATCTCTTTATATTGATTTTTTGTCCGGGGCATATTAATTATTTTTTGACTAAACGGTTGGTCAAAGATATAGTACTTTTACTATGTGAGTCAAATTAAGTTCTAAATCTTAATAATATTTCACCGCAAGCATCCCTTAAAAGCCTGTGTATCTAGTGGCACAGAGCATGTTATATATTTGTTAATTAAATTACCTCTATCAACAATCAGCGATAAGCGAAGTTTTATATCCAAAACCTACACGGGGATTTTATTTATTTCTATCTTAGCCTTCGTTAATCATAAACCCATTTTAGATGAAAAAGCTTTTATACATCATGATGATTGTGCCTGCAATCCTACTGGCTTCGTGCGCCGGTAACAATGAGAACACAGGCGATGAGAAGGTTGCCGGTGAATCAGCGCCAAAGAAAACTATAGAATCCGCTACTATTGATATCAGTAAGCTGGACGAAGGTGACAAAATAAACGGAATGAAGATTAATAATGTGAGTTATATCAAAAACGACTCCTATGGTTTTGACATGCAAGGTAAAGCAACCGTTTCTGGAAAATTCAGCCATAATGCAATGGATGGCGGTATTATGTTCGTGGCAAAAGATCTGTTTGATAAAAAATTCGTTCTTGAAGGCAACGAGCTGAATATGAACCTTGTTGAATTCCGAAACGAGGAGGATGTAAAAAAAGCCCTTGGTGAAGAAAAGCTAAACAAAATTAATAATATGGAGGATGTGCAAGCCTCAATAGTAGTAAAGGATTTTCAATCACGCGGTAAAATGCACAGCGAATATATTTCTTCAGTGGAATTTGTCAGGATGAAGTAAAGATTAACTAACAGTTCCGAAATTGTTGAGAAAATCTCCGGGTTGAGTAAAAATATGCAGAATAAAATGCCTTATTTTTGCCCACCCGGAGATTTTTATATCCCCATATGGCCTATGAACCGGTTGGATATTCTTCGGACAAAAATATTTATCTCTAAGAAGTTGATTATTATGAGTTACGAATTACAAGGGAAGCTGATAGAAAAATTTGACACCAATCAGGTTTCTGACAAGTTTAAGAAGCGCGAGTTCGTGTTGGAAAAGCGGGAAGAAACCGGCGGTCGTGAATTTATTGATACTATAAAATTTCAATTAACCCAGGACCGTTGTGACCTGATTGATCCTTACAAGCCGGGTGAAGAACTGAATATTCATTTCAATATAAAAGGCAATCGCTGGGAACGTGAGGGGCGTGTTAACTACTTCACCAATCTTGATGTATGGAGGGTGGAACGTGTGGCTCCTAACAATCCTGACGAACAAATGGCTGAAGCTAACAATACAAATTCACAAATGCCAGCCATGGACGATCTGCCGCCACTGGAAGATGTCAAAGAGGATGATCTTCCATTTTAAAGGATTTACCGACTTGCAGCTGAAGGAAGCTTCTTAATCCTGGATACAAGTTTATCCCAGGTATATTTTGCTTTTTCCCGGTGGACATGTGCGGTCATTTCCGCTTCCATATTTTCATCATAAAACCTGTTGATGGCGGAAGCTATTGCATTGGGTTCAGGATCAACAACAAATCCTGCTTTCTCATGCGGTACTATTTCGGGAAGGCCGCCCACGGCAGTAACTACCATTGGTTTTTCAAAATGGAAAGCTATTTGGGTGACACCACTCTGGGTGGCTGTCCGGTATGGCTGAACCACCAGATCGCAGGCTGAAAAATAAAGTGCCACATCCCTGTCGGCAATAAATTCATTGCGCAGCACCACATTGGTAAGTTCGTGCTTATTGATGATTTCCATATATTCCTGCGGATCATCATAAAATTCCCCGGCTACTACCACCTGTATTTCTTTTTCTTTAATGCCTGCGTCAGCCACGGCTTTTAATAAAAGGTCAAGCCCCTTGTATTTCCTAATAAAGCCGAAGAAGAGAATCACCGGTTTTTCCGGGTCAAGCTTCAGCTTAAGCCTGGCCTCTTTTTTATCAGAAATATCGCCAAAGCTATCGTAAACAGGATGAGGATTCAGGTCTCTGGGCTTCTTTTTATCAAACTTATTAAGATCTTCCAGTACGGAAGCCGATAGCGCCACAAAACCATCCATATGTTTTACAAAATATTTTGAAAACAGCTTATCGGTTTTTTTGGGTTCATGTGGGATCATATTATGCAACTGGCCAACACGAAAAGCCTTTTTGCCGGCTAACCGCGCTATGGTGCCCTGGCAGGGAGCCATAAAGGGCAGCCAGTACATAAAGATCAGCATATCATAATTTTGTCTGCGAATCCACCTGCCATTTTTAATCCAGTTCAGCGGATTAACTGAATTCACACGTGTTATAATATTCAGCGCGGGAGCAGCTTTGTCCGTAAACTGAGATTTTCCTGGAAACAAAAATGAGGGATACTGCAGTGAAAAAGATAACACATCCACCTTATCTCCTTCGTCCTGAAAAGCCCTGGCCAGTCGCTCTGTGAAATTTGCTATCCCGCCCCTTAGGGGGTGCGCCGGTCCTACTATCAATACCTTCATAATATTATTTCGATTCACCCATTCATATTTTGTTCATTAATAGCACAGCACACTGATGCTTACAGTTTCCTATTCGTCGCTTTTTTCCTGTAAATGGATGGTTTTCTCTATAAGATAGCGGTTTCTGTCGTGTGCAGTGCGCGATACCAATTCGGCCAGGAAACCTCCCACGAATAGAATCGTTCCCAGTTGCATGGACAACAGTCCCAGGTCAAACAGTGGGCGCTCGTTAATCCTTGGTACGTCAAGCACAATTTTCTGATAGGCCAGCACTCCTGCTATCACAAAGCCCACTAAAAACAGGAAAGTACCGATGGAACCAAAGAGATGCATGGGCCTCTTACCAAATCTCGCAATAAAACTGATAGACATCAGATCCAGGAAACCATTTATAAATCGTTCCCATCCAAATTTGGTTTTTCCGTACTTTCTTTCCTGATGCTGGACTGCCTTCTCTCCTATCTTTCCAAATCCTGACCATTTGGCAATCGCAGGAATATAGCGATGCATTTCACCATAAACCTCTATACTTTTTACCACATCATGGCGATATGCCTTCAGTCCGCAGTTAAAATCATGAAGATGAATTCCTGTTGCTTTGCGTGTAGCCCAGTTATAAAGTTTGGTAGGAATTGTTTTGCTCAAGGGATCATACCGTTTCTTTTTCCAGCCTGAAACAAGGTCATAACCATCTTCCCTGATCATTCTGACCAGTTCAGGTATTTCTTCGGGATTATCCTGCAGGTCGGCATCCATGGTAATTACCACATCTCCCGATGCATGGAAAAAACCCTGGTTAAGAGCAGCCGATTTTCCGTAATTTCTTCTAAACTTAACACCTTTTATATTAGGGTCTTCCCTGGTGAGTCTTTCGATTATTTTCCACGAGTCGTCGCTACTTCCATCATCTATAAAGATAATTTCATAGGATAGCTGATGTTCGTTTACAACCTTTATGATCCAATCACGAAGTTCGGGCAGTGATTCTTCTTCATTCAATAAAGCAATTACAACTGAAATATCCATGAATTTTATTTAAAAGGTGATGCATTGGGGTGTTCTTTCTTCAGGACTAATGAGGCAATCAAACCAACTATAAGCCCCCAGAAGACACCACTGATAAACTGACTAATGCCAAGCCCCCACCAGGTGAGGATAAATTCCTTCTGCCAGTTTTTTATCGCATCCAGCTCTTCCTGTGTTAAGGATGGCCGGGCTTCTATAGTTTTTTCCAATTGATAATGCAGCATTTCATTTAATGCACCGGGGTCAATCATGCTGTAATGAATAAACACATATACCATGGTGATTAAACCGAAAAGCAGGCCGGTTTGAAATATTACAGCAAATGATTTACCGTAACTAATATAACCATCTAACTTCTCCTGCCGGAACTTGTAGCCACTGTAGCTAAAGCCGGCTAGCATTATAATCCAGTTCAGTATCCCGATAACCATAGAATTTGTTGCATCAAATACATAGGTTATGATGAGCAGGAAGATGGCTGCTGCCGATAATATACCCGCATAACGAAAGGCATGCCCGGTAACCGGTGTCTTATATTCTGCCATAGGATTTGTTTTGGTGCAAATTTAACCTGAAAATTTCAGATAGAAAACATAAACACACAAATACAGCAAAAAAGGTTTTCAAAACCGCTAATTTATTCTAAAAAAAACGCTGTTGTTAAAACAGCAAAAAACGAGCTGTTTAAGTAGCTACCACCGGATTTTTCAAAAAAACTTTGTTGTAACTGCGAAAAAATATTATTTTTGCACTTCCGGGGCAAGTCTTACACGATCAGCTCCCGCTGAATCCCCCCAGGTCCGGAAGGAAGCAAGGGTAGGCGGTTGTAGCGGTGCGATGTAAGTAGCTTGCCCTTTTTTTGTACCCTTATTTGAGTATAAATTTGTTTTGGCTGTCACAAAATTTCCCTGGTCAGGTGAGCCTATGGCGACTTTTTTATTTTTCAGGTCCCTGAGACTTTTAATCCCGCGTTCCTTTAGTTGTAATCCGGTACACTTCCTTACCGGGAGAATCGGCATAAGCAAAAAAGCAAAGGTGCGTTTTATAAGTAACTGATAGTGGGGTCATTTCATCCTTCAACTAAAAAACAGCAAGGTCGCTGCCACTGGTTTTAACATGATTTTTTTAATTTTATACTTGAACAAACACCTGAATTGTTGTATATTGCGATAACACTAACAGAGTTTTTTTTATGAAAAAATCAATATTTTCATCCGTTAATTTATTGACACTATTTCTTTTTTCACTCCTGAAACCCTTATTTTTTCGAATACTGCGGCTGTTAGCCTAAACAAAATTTAAACAGCCACTGTTTTGTTATTACCTTTGCAGATCAAAACATAATGATTCATTTATCACATTAAACAAAAATCCAATATGAAATTTTTCATTGATACTGCTAACATTGATGAAATTAAAGAAGCAGAATCGTTAGGTGTATTAGACGGAGTAACTACAAATCCGTCGCTAATGGCCAAAGAAGGAATAAGAGGAGAAGAGAACATCATCAGGCATTATGAAGAGATCTGCAATGTTGTAGATGGACATGTGAGTGCTGAAGTAATTTCCACCGATTTTGAAGGTATGATCGAGGAAGGTCACAAACTTGCTTCCATCCATTCCCAGATTGTAGTAAAGGTTCCGGTAACCGCCAATGGTATCAAGGCGATCAATCATTTATCGCATAAAGGTATCAAGACCAATTGCACGCTGGTATTTTCCACCGGGCAGGCCATTATGGCAGCGAAAGCCGGTGCCACATACGTTAGTCCTTTCATAGGAAGGATTGATGATATGAACTATGATGGCATGGATCTGATCGAGCAGATGGTACAGGTTTACCGCAACTATACCTTCGAGACACAGATCCTGGCAGCCTCCATCCGTAATGTAAAACACATTATCGAATGCGCTGAAGTAGGTGTGGATGTAGTTACCAGCCCGCTAAAACCTTTAAAGGGCCTGCTGAACCACCCACTTACGGATATCGGACTGGAGAAGTTCCTTGCCGATCACAAAAAGGCTCAGCTGTAAACTCACTGCTCATCCCTCTTTTGATTAAGTTGAACCGATTTATAAATGATTGCCTATGATCTTAAAAATGCATGAAAAGAATCCCAGTGAACGAAAGCTCGAAACCATTGTGGATATTTTGAAAAAGGGGGGCGTAATTATTTATCCCACAGACACCATGTATGGGATTGCCTGCGACATTTACAATCCGGAAGGTCGTGAAAAACTGGCGAAAATGAAAGGCATAAAAAGCAGTGAAGCTAAGTTTTCATTTATTTGTAAGGATATTTCTGACATATCCGAATACACCCGCCCCATCAGCAATCCGGTTTTTAAAATGATGAAGAAAGTATTGCCGGGACCCTATACTTTCCTGTTAACTGCCAATAATAAAGTACCCAGGCAAATACAGGATAAAAAGAAAACTGTAGGCATCAGGATTCCTGATAACAATGTAGCCCGGGCTATAGTGAAAAAACTGGGTAATCCGCTAATGTCCACCTCGCTGCCGTTAAAAGACGGCGACGGACAGGAGTATCTTACCAACCCTGAGCTGATCCACGAGCGTTATAAGAATCAGGTGGATGCTGTTGTTGACGGAGGTACGGGAGAGCTAAGCCAGTCAACAATTATCGACTGTACTAATGAAGAAAACTATGTCATCAGGGAAGGAAAAGGCGAAATTAAAAGCCTGCTCAACCGCTAATGTTTTTATTCATTCGCATAACAGTGACAGTGCGGAGGAAACCTTTACCATTTTAATGCAAAACACTAATGTAAAAGTGGAAAGAATAGTTTCCTCCGGACAGGTCACACCTGTCCATAAGCCTTATATACAGGAAAACGACGAATGGGTAGTATTGCTTCAGGGAGAAGCAGAAATAAAAACAGATGAAGACATTTTCAGATTAAAAAACGGCGACAGCCTGTTTATTCCCGCAGGCCTGCCCCATTGGGTTACCTACACTTCTAAAAAACCTGAATGCATCTGGATAGCCGTACATGATCAGGCAAAAGCCGGTACTTAACCAGCTGGTTTCATTACCACTGCAAGCCTGAAAAGCAGATAACTGGCAATTAAATAGAAAAATACACCTGAAACAATTATTATTACTTCAAACAGTAGGTTCCCGGCTTTTATAAAATTCAGCGAAGAGGAAAAAGCCATTATGAGCTGCCATATTCCCTAAAGCATCCAATGCAATATAATGGCTATGCGAATTAGGATACACGATTATCCCGTGACACGCTATTTTCTTATTACAAAAACCTGTAGAACAATAACTTTGACAACAGCAATGCAATCAAATAAAAAAAAATTGAGCTCACCTTATTGATATTTGCTTCACAATAATAACAAATATCTCGACGCAATTAATTTGCCCGGAAATAATTTTCAATGTTTATTTATATTTTCTCAGGAGCAAAGCGTCTGGCTTAAAACCAACGTTGGAAACTTGTTTAAATATTTTTTCATTTTCCTGTTTGTTTCAGTAAATATCTTTCTACATTAGTTTCCAGAAAACCAAAATCCCGATCATGATGAAAAAATATACCCCACTGGTATTATTGCTGGCTCTTACAATGCTGAGCCTGAGCAACTGCACAAAAGAGAAAATAAAAGACCGCGAGAATAAGTCATACAGTGCAGAAGCCTATCTCGACTTCAATGAATTAAATATGAGCAATACTGAGGTAAATATAGAAGCTCAGTATCCTCCCAATGAAACTCCTGAGCAAACCATAATCCACTTAAGCACCAATGCTAATCCTGAAGGAATCACGCTCACGGCCACTCCTGAGGAAAGCGAAGTATGGTTGGGATACAAAGAAACGATGAAAGAAATGCGGTCCACCATCCGGGTAGAGGCTGCTCACGTAAACCGTGCAGAATATAATCAGATTGCTGTAGCCGACGCCGGCGACACCCTTTTTATTGATGTGGATAACGGCTCCTACACAATCAGCTACCCGGTAAACATGGATTTCTTCACAAACATCACGTTCTGGACATTTGCTGACCCCTCTAATACTGAAGCCACACTTTTCCTGTATGATGTCTCCCAGGGAAAAACTGACGAACCGGTAGTGCACATTTCCAGTGATTCGGATGTAAACGGTTTCGACCTGAAACCACAGTATAACGACCCTTTGATATATTCATGGCCCAGTGCATTTCACAACTTCACAGCTGATTTTTACGTGAATAAAAGCGGCATCTCCGACCCTGCCAATAAGAAAATAGGTGTAAAGGAAGGTGAAAAAATATATGTAACCTATCGTAATGAAGTTTTTTATCTCACTGCTTTTGAAGAGATTCACTGGCCGATGTCAAAGATGTAAATAATCACATCATATTTTAAGAATAGACATATTTGCTACAAATCTGCCGACATCATCAGCCCTGAGGCTTTGTTGAGCTCTTTAATCAGCTTCATTGATTTGGCTCCGGTAATAGCAAAATAATCAATACACAAGGAGGTGGTACCTATATATTTGCTTTAATCAACAATATGGTGTGAGTACCAGAAAATGATCTACCTTTAGTGACTGGTATATGACCGGCCATCATATCTGCATTAATATTATAATTCGGGCATCTTCTTCGAAGCTATGCAGATTATTTAGAAGATAATTTTTTCAGAAACAGACCGGGCAGTTTGGTCTCCCCTGAAATTCAGCGGATTATT
>CAYZDA010000034.1:0-34462 GCA_964477095.1 uncultured Bacteroidales bacterium
AAGGGGAAATAAATTTTTGTTTCCCCTTTGTTGTTTGCCTCGCATGCAAACACATCCGGCAGTTTGAAAGAAAACTGCGCCGCCAGGCGGCAGATGAGTCCGTGATGAAATCTGTGCCAAAGAAGTCATAGCAATATGATGGAGGAGAAAAAACAGATGACCTTGGGGCTGGAAACACCGAAAAGACTTTGGGAACAAAGAGCCAGCCTGCGCCACAGGGATAGAATGCTTTCCACTGTAAATGAGGGTAACGACCAATACTTTACATCAGTACTATAATTTCGTTTTGAATAAGGTTTGACATGAGCCGTGTACGAGACCCGTACGCACGGTTCTGTGAGAGGGATAAAGACAGGATTGTTATTTTCCTATCTTTATCCTACTCGATTTAGAATTTAGATTTCGAAAAAAAATTGAAAAGTCAAACTCAGGAGGTTGAAAAGTTGAGTTGAAAATGCATTTATAAACCAGGCTGCATGCTCCCGGAAAATCACCTGGGACAGGACATCTGTTTTATTATGTGAAGTTTCTGTGATATAAATATTTTATTTTTAAAGCAATTTAATGGGCTATTTCTTTTTTTCGCTCAATGATTGTATTAACTTAGTGCCCACATGTTTTGAGAACCTGGAAACATACATGCAACCTATTTCAATAATAAACTGTCTAAAAAAACCCGGAGAGAGAGTATCTGATGCTTTCTGAACAAGAGCTTATTAAGCGATGCATTGCTGGCGATAAGAAGGCTCAGGAACAACTCTACCAGCGGTATTCACCCAAATTGTGGGGTGTGTGTCTGCGTTTTGCCAAAAGTCAGATGGCAGCAGAAGACATCATGCAGGAGGGGTTTATCAGGATTTTTGGTAAGCTTAAACAGTATACCGGGGAAGGTTCTTTTGAAGGCTGGAGTAGAAAGATACTTATCAACACTGCTATCAATTATTATAAGAAGAATATCAATCACAATAGAGAACTTGACATTGATGAAGTTATCACTCACAATCTTGTTGAGCCCAGAGTGATAGATAAGCTTTCAGTTAAAGAATTGATGTCAGTTGTACAGGGGTTGCCCGATGGTTATCGCATGGTATTTAATCTTTTTGTAGTGGAAGGATATTCACATAAAGAAATAGGTGAGCAGCTTGGAATAACAGAAAACACTTCAAAGTCGCAATTATCAAGGGCAAGGCAATTGCTTCAGGAACAGATAAAAAAGAAACTTAACATCAACTGGAATGAGTGAATTTGATCAATTAGATAAAAAAATAGCCGAAAAGCTTGAGCAGTTTTTCGAAACACCTCCGCAGGGTGTTTGGAAGAACATACGTTCCGGGTTGGATAATGCTCCGCCCGGGCCTACAGCAAAAGCAAGTTTCTTTAGCGGAAATCCGGTTACGTGGCGGGCTGCTGCTGCGGCTGTGATTATTGCCACTGTAATATTCTATCTGATCACACCAGAACCTGATATGCAGCCTGCTTATGAACAACGGCAGAGTGAAATATCCTTTGTTGATCCTCAAAATCCTGCGGCAATTGAGGAAGTTAGTAGCTCCCGGGAAGGCAAAGAATTAGCAGATAAATCTGAATCAGGATTAAACAGCACTAATAATGAGATAACTCCAGATGAAAATTCAATTGTAGTTGCATCAGATATGAAAATAAATACGACAGAAAAAGCTGGAGTAACAATAAGCCAAGATCAGAAACCTGGGGTAGAGAACGTAATTGGAGCGCCGAAAGAAAAGTCAGATAAAATACCGCTTCAGAAAAATCAATCAGCAGAATTAATAGCATCTAAAAAAAGGAAAGCCCCGGAACCAGTAAATACACAAAGCGAGATAACAGGAGAACCGGTTATAAAAAGTCCTGAACCAGAGCCGGCCATCGTTGCAGCCCGGGAGCAGGAGAAGCAGGAATCCCTGCCCAGGCAATCCGAAGAGGAGATGAATAAAATACCACAAAAAAAGCCGCTTTATGCTGAAGCCGCTAATCCAACGTTGTCTCGAAAACTGGCAAGGCGGAAAGTGCCGGCAGGTAATTACTATTTTAGTGATGATTCGTCACCGCTGTCGCTTGGAATTTATGGCTCTATCGATCGTATTTATAACACTGCCGATGCTCTTTCCGGTGCAAATGATGCCTATGGACTGGGAATAGCGGTAAGATATACTATTTCTGACAGGCATTTTCTGGAATCAGGATTGGGCTCTTATCAGAGTGAAGATGGCTGGAATTATGAAGTGGAATACCGCTCAAATGAGCTGATGGGATATTACACAAATGTGGATACGGTTACCTGTGATATAGTTGCCGGATCACAGGGTCAGGATTCCGTGATAATTAATTATTTTACCAGTCAAAAAGCTGTTTACGATTCGGTGGATATCAGTTCATCTGAAATTACCACTATAAAATATACCTATCTCACAGTTCCACTGTTGATAGGTTACCAGAATAATATCAGAAATTTCCAGTATTCAGTGTCCACAGGTTTAACCATGTCGGTTGTTCTGCATGAAAAAACTGAACCGGCAGATTTTGATAAAGATAATGTGAATGTACTTCATGTAAATCATGAGGTATACAACAGAATAGAAATGAATTGGCATTATACATTAAACCTTGGAGCCGGTTACCGCTTCAACGATCATTGGTCGTTTGTTGTAGAGCCTCGCCTGAGAGTTTATTTAAAGGATCTTTATGAAACCTCACCTGCTATTGAGACCAAAAGACCATATTCCATTGGGCTCGGCGGCGGTGTTTTTTACAGATTTTAAAATGGATGAAAGATGAATAAATTGATCAAATACCTGTTAATTGGCATGTTGTTTAGCACCTGCATTCTCGCGGAAAGGGCCGGTGCAACTCAGGTGGTGGTTAGAGGATTTATAAGTGACACGTTTGGTAATCCTGTACCGGGATATAATGTGAAAGTTGTCCTTGATGGCGACACCTCCTTACATATTAATGATATATATACAGATTCCGCAGGCTATTATAATGACACCTTATACACTTCCGATAACGAGGGAATAGTGCTGATATATGTTTATGATTGTGATAATCAGATTTTTGAAGTCATTCACTCCTTTGATGCCGATATTACAGTTAATGGTGATTTTCAGATATGCTATGAGCCTAAGACATTATGTGAATCCAATTTTATTTTCATAAAAGACTCGGTTAGCAATTATACCTATAATTTCTACAGTAACTCAGTGTCCAGTGCGCCTGTTATAAGTTATTTATGGCGTTTTGGTGATAATACTACTTCCACACAGCAGAATCCGGTGCATATCTTTCCTGATACAGGATATTATCAGGTATGCCTGGAAATATGGTCTGAAAACGGCTGCTATGACATTTATTATGATTCCATAAAAGTAACTGACCCGGCTACCCTGTGTGCTGCCAACTACTATTTTAAAAAGGATACGGTTACCGGCCTGATGAATTACTATCACTTCTATGATAATTCCACACCTTCCGACCAAATTGTTTCCCATTACTGGGATTTTGATGATGGCCATTCTGATACTGTTGAAAATCCTAATCATCAGTTTAAATACAAAGGTGCTTATAATGTTACCTTATACATATCAACAGGAACATGTACGTCCAGCTATTCTCACAGGATAGTGATCCAGAAAGATTTCGTGGGAACCTGTAATGCTTATTTTATTTATAAGGTAGATACGTTAATCAATAAAAAGGAGTACAGCTTTACAAGCCAATCCTCTTCAGTTGGATCACCGATAGTGGCCTATTACTGGAATTTTGGTGACGGCAATATTTCCACTCAACAAAATCCCACACATATTTTTCAGGATATCGGGCAATATAAAGTAGAGCTGACTATACTTACCCAGGACAGTTGTATCTCTACATATTCAAAAAATATCACTGTTGGTAATCCTGATTACTATTTTATAGGAGGGCAGGTATTTAAAGATCAGTTCCCGATATCAGGTGAATTTGATGTTATCCTTTACCGTGACATCAACAATTACCTGGAGCCTGTTGATACCGCCACTTTTGACACGCTTGCCTACTATTATTTTATTGATGTGGCTGAGGGCGATTATAAAGTAAAGGCGTATCCTTCTAAAAACTCTTCCTGCTATAACAGTACTACTCCCAGCTACTACTATCATGAGATGTTCTGGGATTATTCCCAAAGTATTGGCCTTAGCAACTCTACTGTGAGTCAGGACATCAAACTGGTTAACCTTAGTCCTAATTCCGGACAGGGAAGAATCAGTGGAAAGATGTATTATAACGGCAGTGCTACAACCGGACTATTTCCTCCCGGAACAAATCCCAGTATGGCTTCTCGTGAAATATACCTGCTTGACAAGCAAACCGGCAAACCCGTGAGGTTCACATTTACTGACGCTGGTGGAAATTACACTCTTTCTGATCTGGACTATGGTAATTATGTCGTTCACGCTGATTATGCAGGAAAATATTGCATACCTGTTGAGGTAACGCTTTCGCAGGCTAATCCTGTAATTGACAGCGCTAACCTTGAAGTTGGTGATCAGATAACAGGCATTGTAAAAGATGAAATAACCCCCGTTTCTTTAATAGGAAAAATTTACCCGAATCCTTCAGCCGACATATTCTTCCTACCCCTTGATCTTATCAGGTCAGCTGATGTGAAAATATCAGTGCAAAACCTCAGCGGACAGGTGGTGAAGATATGTGAGAAAAAATATTCGGCAGGAAAACATAATTTCAGGCTTGATTTATCGTCATTAAAAAAAGGCATGTATTTATTGGAGGTGGAAACATCAGATAAACAGGCGAAAAGCAGGCAAAAGATAATTAGTTATTAAAAAATTACATTTTAATGCAACCCATATGCTAATATGGCTGTCTGTGTTTGCAGAGTGTTTCCAAAATAAACGTTGTTTCCTGTTTGTTTTTGCTGCGGACAGCCCCTGAATCCAATACAGGGGCTTTTCTTTTTTAGGCCTTCCAATCACCGTGCTTTTTGATGAGTTTGATTAGTTCATCCAGGGCTTCATCTTCAGGAATGTTTCTTTTCACTACTTCCCTGTTTTTATAAAGTGTGATTTTTCCTTTTACCGAACCCACATATCCATAGTCTGCATCAGCCATTTCGCCGGGCCCGTTTACTATACATCCCATAATGCCGATCTTCAACCCTTTCAAATGCGAAAGCTTATTACGTATTGTTTCTGATTGCTTTTGCAGATCAAATAGGGTTCTTCCACAACCCGGACAGGAGATGAATTCTGTTTTAAACATTGCGGCCCTGGATGCCTGTAATATGGATTCGCTGAGGTCTTTCAGGCGTTGTGCACTTAGCCTGTGATGATCAAGATAAATTCCGTCAGCCAAACCATCTGCAAGAAAAAGGCCTGTTTTGGCTGCAGCTTCACATATAAATTCATCTATATCTTCATGCCTGCCTTTGAATCTGACTATAACCGGCAGGGTTATCTTTCTTTTTGATACTTCCAGCATGACTTTTCTGGCGGCATGAACCAGATTTACATCCAGCAGCAGTATATGAGCGTTGTTAATTTTCTTCAGATCTGAAATGTTTTCAACTGTAACAGCCTTAAGCTTTATATTTTTTTCTTTTGAGGAAAAAACTGAATTGTCTTGCAGAAAATACTCCGTAACCGCATTTTTACCAATAACCACAGCAGGCCTGCTCCCACCTGCAATATCGTTTTCGATGGAAAACCGCTTTATAAATTTAAAAGGATCAAATGGGAGCGAATGAGCATCTTTTTTTGGCTTAGACAGGCTGCCAGGAGCAAGATTCCTGAGATTTTTCGCCACAGGAATTTCTTTTTCCGGATCCTCTGTTAAGGAAACCCGGATGGTGTCACCCAGACCGTCAAGAAGCAACGAACCAATCCCTGTTGCGGATTTGATCCTGCCATCATCACCAGCACCTGCTTCTGTAACTCCCAGATGCAGCGGATATACTTCACCGGTTTTAAGCATTTCATGCATTAAAATGCGGTAAGCGTGAATCATAACCCTGGTGTTGGATGATTTCATTGACAAAACGATATTGTGGAAATTATGTTTTTTGAAGATATTGAGAAACTCCAGGGCAGACATTACCATACCGTTGGGAGTGTCGCCATATTTGTGAATTATTCTTTCTGACAGGCTACCGTGATTGCTGCCGATTCTGACAGCTGTATTATATTTCTTGCAGGTTTCGATTAAGGGCAGCAGTTTTTCTTCCGTTTCAACCAGCTCACGGGCATATTCCTTTTCATTGACAGGTATTTTACTACGGATAAAATTACCGGGGTTGATCCTCACCTTTTCTACAATCTGAGCTGCTCTCAGGGCAAGTTCAGGCTTAAAATGTGTATCAGCAACCAAAGGAGTCTGGTATCCTTTGGATCGCAATACGTCTTTGATCCTGGCCATGTTTTCCACCTCTTTCATACTGGCAGTAGCCATTCTCACAAGCTCCCCACCTGCTTTAATTATTTTTTCAGCCTGTGCCACGGTGGCGGCGGTATCCAGGGTAGAGGTGTTACACATGGATTGCAGCAGAACAGGATTACTCCCGCCTATGGCGATATTTCCTATTTTAACAACACGTGTTTCAATCCTCTTGTGTTTATAAGGATCTACATTATAATAAGCATCAAAAATCATTTAACAGAAGGTTTTATTGCCAATCCTTATAAACAGGAAATTTTTCTCGGAATTTATGGAGGTCATCCCAGGATGCAGTGAAGATAACATTGTTTTCGAGGTGGGGTGCGCATTGCACTATAATTTCTCCCCTGTAATTGAAAGCCACTGAATCGCCGCTGTAAACAAGCCGGTTTTTATCCCTGCCCACCCGGTTCACACCGATGCAGTATGACTGGTTTTCCAGTGCCCTGGCCTTTAATAGCGACAACCAGGCATCTTTTCTACTTCCCGGCCAGTTGGCTACATAGATGAGCATGTCATAAGCTGGCTTCCCGTTTTCGTTATAATTTGCAGACCACACAGGAAACCGGAGATCATAACAGATCATGGGGAGTATTTTCCATCCCTTATATGATATTATTATTTTTTCTGATCCGGCAGAATAGTGTCTGGGCTCACGTCCCATTCTAAATAGATGCTTTTTATCATAATGCAGCAGGATACCTTCGGCTGTGGCCCAGTAAAAACGGTTATAATACCTGTTTTCAACTTTTTCCATTACACTACCACAAACAGCAGATTTAAGTTTAGCTGCCAGCTCCAGCATCCAGGAGGTGGTTTTGCTGGCAGTTTGTTCAGCTATTTGTTCAGGAGTCATGGAAAACCCGGTATCAAACATCTCCGGCAGGATAAGCACATCATAACTATCTTCAGCCTGCCTGGCTTTTTTCTCCAACATTTGCCGGTTACGTTGACGATCCTGCCAATGCAGTTCGGTTTGCAGGTAACCAATTTTTAGATCTTGCATAATATATCTGCAGCTTTTTTAAGTGTTTCATCACTTTTGGCAAAGCAAAAGCGAATAATCCTGTGATCATTACTACAATGATAAAATGCCGACAGCGGAACAGCTGCCAGCCCGTGTTTAATAATTAGTTCTTTGGCAAATTCAAGGTCGGTCTTATTTGAAATGTTACTGTAATCAGCAAGCTGATAAAAAGTTGCTTCCGAGGGGAGTAAGCGGAATCGTGATTTGTCCAGGAGCGAAACAAACAGATCACGTTTCTGTTGATATACCTCACCTAATTCCAAATAGGTTTGCGGATTCTTCATGTAGTCAGACAGGGCCATTTGCATCGGATGATTGGCCGCGAATACAATATTCTGGTGTGCCTTCCTGAATTCATGCATTAGCTTTTGGGGTGCCACGCAGTAGCCAAGCTTCCAGCCGGTAATGCTGAAGCTCTTTCCAAATGAGCTGACAATAAGTGTACGTTGGCATAACCCTTCGTGCGTTGCCAGGCTGATATGTTTTTGCTGGTCAAATATAATATGTTCATAAACCTCATCACTCATCACCAGGATATCGGTATTTCTTATCAGGCGGTGCAGTTTATCTAGATCAGCAGCAGAAATGCTTTTCCCTGTTGGATTGTTAGGGAAATTCAAAATAATCATTCTGGTTCGGGAGGAGATCATACGTTTAACCTGTTCCCAGTTGATTTTAAAATCAGGAGGTGTGGTGGTGGAATAGCGGATAATTCCTCCGTTATACCTGATGGATGGTGCGTAGGTGTCAAAGGCCGGTTCTATAATAATGACTTCATCATCTTCGCAAACAAAGGCTGTAATCGCTGAAAAGATGGCCTGAGTTGCTCCGGCAGTTATAGTTATTTCTTCATCCCAGTGATACTCACGGCTGTAAAGGTCCTTATACTTTTTGCTAAGGATTTTTCGCAGCTCATCTGAACCTTTCATCGGTGCATACTGGTTTCTGCCTTCTGAAATATGCTTTTTTACCAGGCTGAGCAATTCATCAGGGCTGTTGAAATCAGGAAAACCCTGAGATAGATTGATTGCCTTATGCTTCTCTGCGAGCTGGGTCATAGTAGCAAAAATCGAATTGCTGAAGTCGGGGAGCTTACTTTTTATGTTGATATTGTTTTTGATCATTATCCGGGAGCTTTTTTACAAAAATAATGGATTTCATCTCAATAGTAAGGGTAAAAACCAAATGCGCTTAAACAATTAACACATTTTGTGGTTATAATGTTGATTCAGTTGATCTTGATTAATATTTACATGTTTTTGGATAACCCTGGGCGGTATTTCCCGTACAAGGGTTATTATTATGAAACTGATTTGGATCAGGTTAAGTTACGATGACCTGATTGATAAAACGTTAATAAAAAAGTAAAAATCCTGCGTAAGGCGGGTGGCCTTATTCAAAGCATTTTTTTACTTTTACAACAGAAAAGTTTATTGAAATTGGTAGCACGCAAAGTAACTGCATTCACCTGTCCAGGGTTGATGTAGTTTTTTATTAAGAACTGTGTTGCCGGAAGGGGATACTATCCATGGTCAGATGATTCGACTCAGGATTTCTTCTGAAAACCGCAATAAACGGATTAAAGTGAAACAAGCATGATTCGCCTCATATCTAAACACACGAAAAAGGTAAAATCAGGTTGTTGCATGTGAGTTCTGCCGCATAAAGCGGGCTTAATGATAAAAATATAAACAGGATGAAGACAATAGAGAACTGCGAATTTTCAGGGAAAAAGGTGCTGCTGCGGGTTGATTTCAACGTGCCGCTTAATCATAACCGGCAGATTACCGATGACACCAGGATCAGGGAATCATTACCAACTATCAAGACAATCCTTGATGGTGGCGGATCTGTGATATTGATGTCACATCTTGGCAGGCCCAAGGGGCAGTATGAACAGGATTACTCACTGAGTCCGATCCTGCCGCATCTGTCAAAACTGTTGCATACTAATGTGAAATTTGCCGCACAGGCTACCGGTGAAAAAACCAGGCAAATAGCCGGCAATCTGAAGCCAGGAGAAGTTCTGTTGCTGGAAAACCTAAGATTTCATCCTGAGGAAGAAAAAGGAGATGAGGGTTTTGCAAAGGAGCTGAGTAAACTTGGAGACATCTATGTTAATGATGCCTTCGCCACAGCCCACCGTGATCATGCTTCTACTTCTAAAATTGCAAAGTTTTTCCCTGAAAACAAGTTTTTCGGCCTGCTGATGACCAATGAGCTGAAAAGCCTTGACAAAGTTCTCAGATATCCTCAGCCACCATTTACCGCCATTATTGGAGGAGCCAAAGTCTCCAGCAAGATTGAAATTATTAAAAACCTGTTGAACAAGGTAGATAATATGATCATCGGAGGAGGAATGGCCTTTACATTTATTAAAGCACTGGGAGGTGAAGTGGGAGGATCGCTCATTGAAGATGACAAAGTGGAACTGGCAAAGGGAATTGTAAAAGAAATGATGCTCAAAGGAGTTAATCTTTATCTGCCTGTGGATGCCATTATTGCAGATTCATTTAGTAATGAAGCCAAAATAGATAAATCTCAGATAAATAATATTCCACCCGACTGGATGGGTCTTGATATCGGGCAGCGTTCATCAAGAAGATTTGCTGAGATCATCAATAAATCATCTACCATATTATGGAATGGGCCCATGGGTGTATTTGAAATGCCCAGATTCAAGCAGGGAACCAAATCCGTGGCCATTGCCGTGGCCAGTGCCACCATCAGTGGGTCGTTCAGCCTCATCGGCGGTGGAGATTCAGTGGCTGCTATTAACAGCTACAAACTCAATGATATGATCAGTTATGTATCCACCGGTGGAGGTGCATTGCTGGAATATATTGAGGGAAAAACATTGCCGGTTATTAAAGCCATTGGCAAGAATGGTGAAACATAAGCCATTATGGCAATTTAGGTGGGCCGTTGCGTCATAATGACAGCGCTGTGGCTTTGGTATATTAGTTGACCAGTGCTTGTAGAACAAACATAAAAACTTATTAATTATGGTACTGATAAATCCAAACTACCGCGCGGGAGTTCCCGGAAGAATGCATCAACATCATCATGATCATCCCGGAGAATGCGATTGCCTGCCGGCTGCAAACATTGTGAGGTTCGACAACCATGCGGAAGTACATCTTTTTGTACCCGGAAGAACCAAAAAAGATTTCGACATCAACCTGGATAAGGATATTCTAACCGTCAGCGGAAAAGAAAAAGAAACTTCTGAAGGAGAGTATCTGCAAAAGGAATTCTCAACCAAAGAATTTAAGCGTAATTTCCAGGTGTCTGATGCGGTAGATACCGACAAAATTGAAGCATCTTATGAAAATGGTGTGCTGAGTCTTAAACTCCCTTTCAGGGAAGATAAGAAACCTAAAAAGAAAGATATTCAGATTTCCTGATCAGAATAATCTGATATAAATCGCGGAAGTGTTTTTCTGATGCCATTGGGCGGGAAATACTTCCGTTTTTTTTATCTTTGCTGCAAATGCAGCCTTTCATAAAAAGCACAGCGGTTATAGTCCTCTTTGTTTTTCTGATGATATCTTCAGGATGTGGTATAATCAGAAAAAAACCGGATAAGCATGTAAAAAGCACCGAGTCCGCTTTCACAAAATATGCACGATTTTCCAAAGTCCTTGGTTATGACCTGGAAGGAAATGAAAGTATACTCCTGTTGGAGGAGGTAGGCTCATGGCTGGGAGTGCCATATAAATACGGAGGATGCACACGTAAAGGCACGGATTGTTCCTGCCTTATCGTGAACATTTACCGCAGTACATACGGAATAGATTTACCACGGCGATCCATTGATATTGCATCCAAATCAAAAAGAATCATGTTAAAAAACTTAAAGGAAGGTGATTTGTTGTTTTTCAAAACCTCGGGCAATAAAGTGTCGCATGTGGGTCTGCACATCTCCAAAGGTTATTTTGTTCATGCTTCCTCCTCAAAAGGGGTAATGATTAATCATATTTCAGATAATTATTATAAACGCACATTTGCCTTTGCGGGCAGAATCAAATAGAGCATGAGTAAAAAGTGGGGAGCGCATCTCACCTTGTTTGTAGCCAGCTTGTTGTTTGGTGCCAATTACTGGATAGCCAAAGGGCTGATGCCGGATTATTTTCAACCATTACAAGTGATATTCATGAGAGTTTTGGGAGCCATGCTCCTGTTCTGGATTCTTCATCTGTTTTTTACGAAGGAAAAGGTAAACAAAAAGGATCTTTGGTTGATAGCGCTTAGCTCTGCACTGGGTGTAGCATTGAATCAGATTATGTTTTTCAGGGGACTTAACCTAACCACACCGGTTGATACTTCCATCATTCATTCTTCCAGTCCTGTGCTGGTGCTGTTGTTTGCAGCCATAATTGCACGCGAAAGACTAACCTGGATGAAAATCACAGGAATAATACTTGGCGCAGCCGGGGCTTTGCTGCTGGTAGTACATGGTAAGGAAATATCCTTTAATGCGGATTCTTTTCGCGGTGATGTTTATATCCTTATTAATATTTCCGCTTACAGTATGTATCTGGTTCTGATAAAGCCAGTTATGGCGCGGTATAAACCCGTAACAGTGATGAAGTGGGTTTTCTTCTTCGGATTTATTTTTGTAATCCCTTTTTCCGTTGGTACGCTCCCGGACATCAACTGGAAGAACATTGATGCCTTTGCCTGGTTTTCACTGGGATATGTAATAGTAGGAACAACTTTTCTTGCTTATCTGCTTACCATACATGCTCTTCGTTATGTTGATGCTTCCGTGGCAGGATTTTATATTTATCTGCAACCTGTGGTTGCTGCACTCATAGGTATTATTATTTTTGGAGAGATGCTTACACCTGAGAAAATCATTGCTGCCACACTGGTATTTTCAGGCGTTTATTTTGTGAGCCGTAAGCCACCGGGAAGGATCAAAGATCCTGGTATCAGGCATTAAAAAAGCCTGAAAGCAATAAAGGCTTCCAGGCTCAGAATAGGTGTTTAGCAGATATTTTAAGCTTCTTTCATAAAGAGCTCAATATCTTCCTCCACATTACCAACAGGAGCTATTCCAAACTTGTCCACCAATACGTTAGTTACATTTGGTGAGAGGAATGCCGGAAGTGTTGGCCCCAGGTGAATATCTTTAACGCCAAGATAAAGCAGAGCCAGTAACACGATTACCGCTTTTTGCTCATACCATGCGATATTATAGGATATCGGGAGGTCATTGATATCATTCAGTTCAAAAACCTCTTTCAGCTTCATGGCAATAACAGCAAGCGAATAGGAATCGTTGCACTGTCCTGCATCCAGAATTCTTGGGATACCCCCTATGTCACCAAGCTTCAATTTGTTGTAACGGTATTTGGCGCAACCTGCAGTGAGTATTACAGTATCTTGGGGAAGCTTAGATGCAAATTCGGTATAGTAGTTACGGCTTTTCATTCTGCCGTCACAACCGGCCATCACGAAGAATTGCTTAATGGCACCGCTTTTCACAGCATCCACCACCTTGTCAGCTAATTCCATCACCTGATTGTGAGCAAAACCGCCTACAATGCTTCCTGATTCTATTCCGGTAGGAGCACTGCATTTTTTAGCCATTTCGATGATTTCGCTGAAGTCTTTTTCGCCCCCGTTTTCGGGTTCCGGGATATGTTTAAAGCCCGGATAGCCGGAAGAACCGGTGGTGAAAACGCGATTGGTATAATTTGAACGCCTGCCCGGGGGAACTATGCAGTTTGTAGTGAAAAGGATTGGTCCGTTAAAGGTTTCAAACTCTTCTTTTTGTTTCCACCACGAATTTCCGTAGTTACCTACAAAATGATCATATTTTTTGAATGCCGGATAATAGTTAGCCGGAAGCATTTCACTGTGAGTATAGACATCCACACCTGTGCCTTCAGTTTGCTTGAGCAGTTGCTCCATATCCCGCAGGTCATGACCGCTGATGAGGATACCGGGATTTTCACCAACTCCGATGTTGACTTCAGTAATTTCAGGATTACCATAAGCTGAAGTATTAGCTTCATCCAGCAGAGCCATGGTTTCAACTCCGAATTTCCCTGTTTCCAGGGTTAGTTCTACCAGCTTGTCGGCTGATATAGAGTCATCGGTGGTTGCCACCAGTGCACGCTGCATAAATTCATAAATTTCAGGCTTTTCCTTGCCCAGGTTTATGGCGTGATCGCCATAGGCAGCAATTCCTTTTACACCATATGTGATAAGTTCGCGTAGCGAGCGGATATCCTCATTCTCAGTTTCAAGTGGCCCCACTTTATTGCCTTTGCGTTCGAATTCATCCATAGTGTAGCCGTTCCACTTTGCAGCTGCCGGCATCTTGTCTTCATCAAATTCCACACCTTTTTGTTCCAGCTCCTGTTTAAGCCGGAGCTTATACTGTACTGCTTGTTTTACATATTCAATGATAGCGGAATCATCAAAGTTTGCATTTGTAATTGTAGTAAATAAAGCCCGGAAGATAAACCGGTTTATTTCAGGTTTTTCGATTCCCTGTTTACGCGCTTCTGTTGTGAAGTAGGATAATCCTTTCAGCACATAAACCAACAGGTCCTGCAAATCTGAAGTGGATTCCTCTTTTCCGCATACACCTTTAATGGTGCATCCTACGCCTTTGGCGGCTTCCTGGCATTGAAAACAAAACATACTCATAGAAAAAATAGTTTTTGGGTTTTATTTTTTTGATTCTTTTAAAGCATCCATTCCTCTTTTAGAAGCTCTCCTCTGGCACTTATTACTGCCTGCTTCACGGGAATTCTGCGACCTGCTTTTTTAACAGCAGCATCAACCAGTTGAAGTAATCCGGAGCAGCAAGGCACCTCCATTACAACAACAGTAAGAGTGTTGATGTTTGAATGGTCAATCAGATGTGTCATCTTTTCAACATAAATTTCCTTATTACTGTCCAGCTTAGGGCAGGCAATGGCCAGAGATTTTCCACGTAAAAAATGGTGGTGGAAATTTCCCATGGCATAAGCCACGCAGTCGGCAGCTATAACAACATCCGCGTTTTGATAATATCCTGCTGAAGGATTGATCAGGTGCATCTGAACAGGCCAGTGTTTCAGGGCAGACCGGAAATCAGGCTTTTGCTGTGTTGCCGGAGCCCCGGGTGTTTCCTCTTTTTCTTCCTGCTGAT
This sequence comes from uncultured Bacteroidales bacterium, assembly GCA_964477095.1. Lineage (GTDB taxonomy): Bacteria > Bacteroidota > Bacteroidia > Bacteroidales > PWNQ01 > PWNQ01. The sequence goes on from CAYZDA010000034.1 coordinate 14,625, forward strand.
GATTTCCGTTGGATATAATTTCTGAAAAATCAATAGAAGCAGAGCCGGGGCATCCACCTCCACATCCGCCTCCGTTATACGCATGTGCATCCACTTGTTCTTCAGCATTATGGTGAGTGGCTGCAAATACTTCTTCAGCCGGACGACCGTCGCCCTCTACACTCATATCAATATTATTCTCACGGATGTATTGTGCTGCTTGCTTTACAAGATCCATCTCACCGTGATCACGCAGATGCTCAATGTGAGCAAGAATAGTATTACGGCCTTTCTTCACGAGCTTTTCCATGACCTTTTTCTCATCATAAGGTTCAGCTTCGCGTTCCTCGATGGTAATAGCGTGCTGTGGGCAATGGCCAATGCAGGCACCCAGTCCGTCGCAAAACAGATCGGAGATAAGTCTTGCTTTACCATCAATTATTTGTAAGGCTCCTTCATGACAATTGGGGATGCAAACTCCGCAACCGTCGCATTTTTCTTCATCTATTTTTATTAGGTTTCTTTTCATGATTAATTGGCGAATTGTTTGAGGTTAATTTCTGATAGTTCTTTTACCGTTTTATCGCGGAGGAAGTCCACAAACATTTCGGTTAGTTGAAAAGTGATATCGCCAAAAACACAGCTTTTAAACGGGCATTGGGTTTTCGACAAACCACAAGGAGAAGGGCTAACCGGGCCTTCCAACATCTCGAAAACTTCCAGCAACTTTATGTCGCGAGGGTTTTTATTCAGCCTGAACCCGCCTTTTGGGCCCCGGATGGATTTTACATAACCCTGCCTGGTGAGTGTATTTAGAACTTTCAGCACATGATTTTTACTGGCCCCGGTGCTAACCGAAACCTTCTCGGCTGAAACAAGCATATCATTATCCATCATCGCAAGGCTGTGGAAAGCGATTATTGTTGCTTCGGATATATTAAAAAGTTTAGCCATTTTTCGTACTATTGATAAACTGTTTGTGGATGCAAATATATAAAGTAGTATTACAATACCACAATATAATTAGTGATATTTTCATTAAGAATTTTACATGGAAATGGAAATCAGTAACAAAGGAGGCTAATATAGAAACAGTATAAATTAGGCTGTTGCAGGTCGCTCGTCGTTACTGAAGTATTTTTTTAGATTAGAGGCCAAAGACCGGTCTTTCTGGAAATAGCTTTCAGCACCTGTTTTCAATGCATTAGAGGCAATTTGCAATCTGTTCTGGCCTGAAATCATAATTACCTTGGCGTTGGGAAGCGACTTTTTAATGTGTTTCAATGTTTCGATGCCGTCAAGGCCGTTCATTTCAAAATCCAGCAGAATATAGTCGGGTTGTTTGTTTATGTGATTAAGACATTCTTCACCTGAATAGTAATTTTCCACATTCTTCAGCGATAAGCTAAACAAAATGGCATTTAAAAGTTGATGCATGAACTTATCGTCATCCACGACAAAAATCAGGGGTTCCAAATTCATATCCAAGTCTGTTTACTATTGTGAATAAAAATTATACCAAATATCAGAAGCCGTATCTGCCAAATGATTTGTTGGTTCCGCCGGGCATGAAAATTCTATTTATTAGAAAAATATTCTTAAATTTGGAAAAATAGTTGGGTGATATCACAAAAGTTGTAATTTTGATAATTAGTAATAAATGCATTTTTAATGAAGACAGTTAAAATATTTGTAGTGGAAGATGATCCGATGTATGCACGCATTATCGAGTATCATCTCAACCAGAATCCGGATTATGATGTAAAGGTTTTTACAGATGGGAAGAGTTGCCTGGAAAAGCTCTATGAGAATCCCTCCATTATAACGCTGGATTACTCCCTTCCTGATATTTCTGGCCTGGAAGTACTGAAAAAGGTTCAGCAATACGATCCGGAGATACCTGTTATAATTATTTCCGGGCAGGAAGATGTATCCACTGCTGTGAATTTATTGAAGGAGGGAGCCTACGATTATCTTATTAAGGATAAAAATACCAAGGACCGCTTATGGAACAGTGTTAAAAATGTAAGGGAAAAACTTCGTCTGAAAGAAGAAATTTCTGAGTTGCGCCAGGAAATCGGAAAGAAATACGAGTTTAATAAGGTTATTAAAGGTAACAGCTCCGCTTTACGCAGGGTATTTAACCTGATGGAAAAGGCTGCCAGAACAAATATTACTGTTTCCATAACCGGCGAAACAGGAACGGGCAAGGAGTTGGTTGCTAAAGCCATTCATTATAATTCTAGATGGAAGAATAAGCCTTTTGTAACGGTAAATGTATCAGCAATACCAAAAGAGCTTATTGAGAGCGAAATGTTCGGACATGAAAAGGGAGCATTTACCGGAGCTAATGAGCGCCGGATTGGTAAATTTGAGGAGGCACATAACGGAACCATTTTCCTGGATGAGATTGGCGAAATGGAAATGGCCATGCAAACCAAGCTTTTGCGTGTATTGCAGGAAAAGGAACTTACACGGGTTGGCAGCAATAAGGTTATTAAAGTGGATACCCGTGTAATAGTGGCCACTCATAAGAATCTGCTGCAGGAAGTAAAGAATGGTAACTTCCGTGAGGATCTATACTACCGTTTACTAGGATTACCGATTGAATTACCACCCTTGCGCGATCGTGGAAATGATATTCTGATTCTGGCCAAGCATTTCATGGAAGAGTTTGCCCGTGAGAACCAAATGGGCAAAGTTAACATTTCACCTGAAGCCCAGGAGAAACTGTTGAAGTATCCCTACCCCGGCAACGTGAGAGAATTACGTGCAGTAGTGGAACTTGCTGTCGTTATGGCTAATAATGGTGAGATTACGGAAACAGACATTAATTTCCACTCCACAAGCTCCATGACCGACCTGCTTATGGAAGAAGCTACACTGAAAGAATACGAGCGCAGAATCATCAAAAATTTCCTGAAAAAATATGATGATAATATATTGCTGGTAGCCAAGAAGCTGGATATTGGAAAATCAACTATTTACCGGATGAAGAAAAACGGGGAGCTCTAATCTATACTGCTTTTCATTTCTTCCAGATCGTGCTGCAGTTGCCTGATTGTTTGTATGAACTTTTCAAGCAGCAAATTAATTTCAGAAATATCACCGGCATTTCCGTTGGCCTCTAATTGTGAGGCCAGCTCTATGGCTTTATCATCAAAGAAAACTGATACAGACCCTTTCAGGTTATGGCTCAATCCTGCTATAGCATCCAAATCCCGTTTATCTACTGCATTTTGCAGAGCAGCCATCTTATCAGGGCAATCTTTTAGAAAAGTATCCAGAAGCTCCGAGATCATTTCATTACCATAAGCACTGTATTCTGCCAGAAATGCTTCTTTTTTCATTGTCATGATCATTATCCCTTTTTCAGTATCATTCCCATATGCTTATTCTCGATAGGAAATACATATACTTTTATGAGCTCTCCGTTGTGCTGAATATCAAAATAAAATGATTTCCTTCTTTCGAAGTCATTAAGTAATTCTAAGTAGTCGGGAAATACAGGATTACCGTTGGAGTTAATATCACATATTCTGGCTTCATCAATGCTGGTATGTGATACATCCAGGACATCAAGAAAAGTCTGGTTATAATGTTCGATCTTCGCATTAACCGGTTGTTTAATATCATTATACTTCACCCTAAAGCTGGCATAACCACGGTCAATATTGCTGATAATCTTCATGAGGTGGCGCTTTTCATTCTTGAATTTCCCTTTGTAGTATTTGTTGATCCCGGTACGAATTTCATACATATAGGAAAGTAAAGTGGCTAAAACAACAATGAAGATAACTGGCACCAGGTTGATCATAACAACATTGGACAGGTTTCTGAATTTGAGATGTTCAATTTCAAATATGTTATAGAATAGAAGTGCCAGCAGTGATAAACCTGCATTTATCCATATTTGATAGGCCTTATAAGTAACTGAATAATTTATTATCATATTCAGCACCAGAAGAAGTAGAAGCAGGAAAATGCCATGGCTGAAATTATTACGAAGGAAAACCGTAAGCCAGAAGGAAGTGTTGGCCATAGAGAATACTAAAAAACCCACCGGAAAATAATATGCCGACATTTGCGGTCGAAGGCTGCGGGCAGTATTGTAGCTGATAATAGCTGATGCCACAGCAAACAGGTTTATGGCTGAAATAACTATTGCGAGCTTAATTGCACTAATTATTAATGCTGTTACTGCTGCTGCTAAAAAAAACAGACTTACTATCGAAAGAAAGCGAAACCTGCGATTTATATCGTGGGGAAAATAATTTTGCTTGAATGAGTTCATTATAATAAGTGTTTTTGCATAAATTTATATAAAATTCACCAATTGTGCAACAAATCTACTGTCACTATTCGCGTATTTAAAGTAAAAAGCGTAAAAAACAGTTATATAGGACATAAAAAAACTCTGTTTAGCGGCGGCAAATTTAACACTTTAACCAGATACAGTAATATCGTGGGTCATTATTCAGGTATAATTACAGTTTCTTAGGCGGTCTTGCAATATGATTCCCAAAGGCTGTTAGGATGAAAGACATTTTGTATCTTTGCAAAAATTATGGCCTCATAGTTCAAGGGATAGAATGGGAGTTTCCTAAACTCTAGATCCAGGTTCGAGTCCTGGTGAGGCCACAAAAAAAAGCCTTTGTCACACAGCTGGCAAAGGCTTTTTTTCAATAACGGGCTTCTAGTATTTAACTGATTGCATAAAATCTTTATAGTTTGTTTCCAGGTTATCAAGTTCATAGCGTTCACACAGGTGGATGATTTGCTTCATGTTATTTTCAGCCATTTGCAATTCCTGTCTGATCATATTATTATCCGGATCAGCTGATGTGGCCGGCATTAGTGAGCTTATTTTTTCCTTTTGCTTTTCCGCAGCTTCTGTTATAATTTCAAGCGCCTTTTCTTTTTCACCAAGTTGCAGATATAGTTCTGCATGAGGAATGCTGAAGATATTATGAGGAAATCTATTGCCGGGGATTTTTTCATTTATATGGGTCAGTAGTTTCATGGCAGAATCTTTTTCATTCCTGCCCATTAGCACAGAAGCCAGGGACCCCGAAGAAATGCGCATGTTGTTTATCATGTTTTCTGCAAAAGAATTTGACGGGTGGACCCCATCCAGGTGGTCAAATGAAATCGAATTCATGAACAGCTGATAACTTACGGGAGCGTTAACATAAAGTCCGTTTAAAGCCATATGTTTTGGATGCGGATCAACAGGAACAAGCTTATAGGATAAGCCGTGTAGCTGAATATGATCATTCAGGTTCATAAAATATCTGAACTCGCCAGACATGCTGTAATGAATCGGATAGCGCCATTTGTTATTAGCCAGAATATCCAGTATAAGAAGTTCATTTCTTAAAAGATAACTTCTTTGAGTTTCCCACACCAGAGAATCGGATAATGCTGTTTTGTTCTCATCACTTAGCTCATATGAACTGAGTGCATTTGCACGATCCACCGACAGCCTGAACCGATTCGTTGGCAGATAGTATATATCATTTTCACTGGAAACTTCCATCAGGTTATCTCCTGATGCAATAAAACTCACAACTTCGCTGATGGGCATAACCTTATTATTAGCTTTTGAATTTATATAATAGATCACGTTCATCTTATCATTTTCAAAATCTTCTTCAGTAAATGAAATCAGGCCGGTCTTTCCGTTTTCTTCCATTTGCTCTTTGAGCATGGCAATGTACCAGGGTGTATTCAGCAGTGAAAGGTTGATCAGGCTCACATCCGGCCTCACATTTTCCTTTTCCTGGATATACCAGACCGGATAGGTGTCATTATCACCATAAGTAAACATTATTCCGTCTTCAGAAACTGAAATTAGAAAGTTACGGGCATTGCCAAGGGTAAAGTCGTCATAATTCACCTGGTTAATATATTTTTTAGCCAGTTTCTCTTCCTTTACACTAAGCATTGTATGCCATGCAAACATGATCTCATTATTATATTTGATGCTTATGGGGCCAGTTATGGTTTTGAAATCGGGGTTTTGTTTTACCAGCTTTTTGAAAGTCTGCAGTGCTTTATCCATATTTTCAGTAAAAATTCCCAGCCTTTCTTTATTGATTTTTTCATATCCGGCAGGTTTATGATCACTGGTGGAATATTCATATTGATGTCTTACAGCGCTTAGGGCAAAGTTGCTGTATGCTCTTGCCAGCCCGTAGGTAAGAGTGTCAGGTAGGTTATCATACACTTTCAGGTTATGAATTACATCCCGGTCCCAGCCGTTATACCCGTAAAAAGGATGTATTTTGTATAACCTGGGTTGAACCTGTTGCATATAGCTCTGATAATGTTCCTCTGCCTTTTGCCTGTCTTCTGCCGGCCGGTAATTTGTTTTGCGATAGGCCAATTCTTCGAGGCTCCATATCTGCTGCTTGTTATAAATAAATCCTGGTTCATGGGGTTTGATCTCATACACGTACCAGCCCCGGGGATCTTTGGCAAATCGCAGTATATTCCCCTCTCCTGTTGGGCCATAGCGGCGGAAAAACCAGCGTGCAACCTGCTCATGGGAAGGGAAAAGCTTCAGGCTTCTGATAAAAACTTCTTTGCTTACCTTGTTGGTATCCTGGCCGCTGACGGGAAGCATTAACAGGACCAGAATAATAATGCTGATGAGTCTAAGATATTTTTGCATCTGTCTTAATTTGATTTAATAGTTATGATGTTTACCCAGTCATTCAGGCGGGGAAATCGCATGAATAGCTTTATCCCGGGTCGTTCCATGTGCTTAAAATGATCAGGCCTTTTTTCATAGAACAATTATTTCGATGTTAGTTATCAGGTTAGGTTTAATCCCTAACTCACCTGGGCACCGTTTTCAGTTTCCTCAGCCGGACTCACAAAATGCAATGATCCGTCGGAATTGCTGGCCATCAGAACCATACCCTGCGATTCTATGCCCTTCAGCTTCCGAGGTGCCAGATTAGCAACTACAGTTACTTTTTTGCCAATAATATCAAAAGGATCGTGATGCTTTGCTATGCCGGCTACGATGGTACGTTTTTCAATGCCAATATCCACTGTCAGCTTAAGAAGTTTACCTGTTTTTGGCACTTTTTCAGCTGCAAGGATAGTACCTGCCCGTAAGTCAGGCTTTATAAAATCATCATAAGTAATGACATCCCTGATCGGCTCGGCCTGTTGTTCTGCTTGTTTGTTCTCTTCCTTTACCTTTTGCAGCTTGTCATATTGAACCTGAATATCCTGATCCTCCACAGGCGAGAACAAATGCTTTGCATCATTGATCTCATGGCCGGGTACAATGAGCTTGCTGTTATTTAATTCATCCCATGTTCTGCCGGTCAAATTCATCATCGTCTTCATCTTTTTTGAAGTAAACGGAAGGAATGGTTCACACACATATGCCAGTTGAGCTGCAATCTGCAGAGCCACATACATAATGGTTTTCACGCGGGCCTCATCTGTTTTAACCAGCTTCCAGGGCTCATTGTCAGCCAGATATTTATTGCCCGTCCTGGCCAGTTTCATCATTTCCTGCAGAGCTTCACGGAAGCGGTAGCGTTCAATGCTATCGCCGATCAATGCCGGAAATTCAGCAAGCTGATCAAGGATCACCTGGTCTTCATTAGTAAATTGTGAGGGATCAGGAACTACTTTGTCATAATACTTATTAGTGAGTACCAGTGCCCGGTTCACAAAATTGCCAAATATGGCCAGCAGCTCATTGTTGTTTCTTGCCTGAAAATCTTTCCAGGTGAAATCATTATCCTTTGTTTCGGGAGCATTGGCTGTTAATACATAGCGTAATACATCCTGCTTGTCCTTAAAATCCTCCAGGTATTCATGCAGCCAAACAGCCCAGTTGCGCGAGGTGGATATCTTTTGTCCTTCGAGGTTAAGGAATTCATTGGCCGGGACATTATCTGGCAGGATGTAGCTCCCTTCAGCCTTGAGCATGGCCGGGAAAATTATGCAATGAAAAACAATATTATCCTTACCAATAAAGTGCACCAGTTTGGTATCTTCGTCTTTCCAGTACTTTTCCCACTCATCTGTTAATTCGCGCGTGGCTGAGATATAACCTATGGGGGCATCAAACCACACGTACAGCACCTTTCCTTCAGCTTCCTTCAGCGGTACTTCTACTCCCCAGTCCAAATCGCGGGTAACTGCACGGGGGTTGAGTCCGGTATCCAGCCATGATTTGCACTGACCATACACATTGGTTTTCCAGTCGTTTTTGTGGCCTTCAAGTATCCAGTCCCTCAACCAGTCCTCATATTGATCCAAAGGCATATACCAGTGCCTGGTTGTTTTTTTGACAGGCTTTGCGCCGCTTAGCTTTGAAACAGGATTGATCAATTCCATTGGGCTTAGAGATGTGCCGCAGCTTTCACACTGGTCACCGTAAGCTTTTTCATAGCCACAGTTTGGGCAGGTTCCCGTGATATAACGGTCGGCAAGGAATTGCTCTGCCTCAATATCATAATACTGCTCAGTGGTTTTTTCAGTCAGCTTTCCATCATCATATAATTTTTTAAAAAATGCTGAAGATGTCTCGTGGTGTATCCTGGCAGAAGTACGTGAATATACGTCAAAAGAAATGCCCAGTTCATTAAAGGATTCCTGAATCATCTTATGATAACGGTCCACGATCTGCTGGGGCGTTTTCCCCTCATTTTTGGCTTTAAGGGTAATGGGTACGCCATGCTCATCTGAACCACCGATAAAGATCACATCCTGTTTTTTTGATCTGAGATAGCGCACATAAATATCCGCCGGAACATATACACCTGCAAGATGACCAATGTGTACCGGCCCATTGGCATATGGCAGTGCGGTGGTTACATTATAACGTTTTGGTTTCTTTGTTGACATAGCTTCAGCTTCCATCTGTCTGTATGAAAAATTATATTTTTGGCAAAGATAAGGAAACATCAAAACCCGGAACAGATGAATGACAAGATGAAAAGGCCTCCCCTGCTGAAAAAGGGTGATAAAATCGGGATTATTTCCACTGCCAGGAAAATATCACAGGAAGAAATTGTACCTGCTGTAAAGGTGTTTGAAAGCTGGGGGCTGCAGGTGGTGAAAGGAAAAAACCTGCACCAGAGTTTCAATCAGTTCTCGGGCACCGATGAACAGCGGAGGCAGGATCTGCAGCAGATGCTGAATGATCCTCAGATAAAGGCCATAATTTGCTCCAGAGGCGGCTATGGAACGGCCAGGATAATTGACGATATCGACTTTTCAGCATTTGCTGAAAATCCCAAATGGATTTCAGGCTACAGTGATATCACGGCCTTGCATTCTCATATCCAAAGGCATTACGAGGTAGAAACTCTTCATGCTACCATGCCTTTAAATTTCCCTCCTGACGGAAGTATGAATGATTCGCTGCGTTCATTGAAAAATGCACTTTTCCACGGGGAACTTGAGTACGAACTCCGGGATTGTGAGATATTTAATGATAACGGATTTGAACAGCTCAGCGGTATCCTCACAGGTGGAAACCTGTCCATGCTTTACAGTCTCATTGGCTCCGGGTCGGATATTGATGTGGATGGTAAAATTTTATTTATAGAAGATCTGGATGAATATCTTTATCATGTTGACAGAATGATGCTTAGCCTGAGGCGCTCAGGAAAACTCACTGGCATCAGGGCTTTACTGGTGGGTTGGATGAATGATATGAATGATAACCTGGTTCCCTTCGGATGCGATGCCCAACAGATTATCCGGAATAACACTGCCGGACTTGACTTCCCTGTGATATTCGGCATACCGGCTGGCCATCTGGAGCCTAACCTTACACTGATCATGGGAAGAAAAATTAGGATTAAACGCGAAAATGTGCTACTTTTAAGTATGTAAAACTTAAAAGCAGTTCTTATGGCAGAACATTATGACCTTGGGGTGCAGGGCGAGGAAATTGCCGCCGAGCATCTCATTAAAAAAGAATACAAAATACTGGAAAGAAACTGGCGCTTTGGAAAAGAAGAGATAGATATTATCGCGAAAAAAGATGATATAATTGTGTTTGTCGAAGTCAAAACCCGCGGGTCTGCCTTTTACGGCAGGCCTGAAGAATATGTTAAGCGGCAGAAGCAGAGATTTATCATCAGAGCGGCCAATGCATACATCGAAAGGCATAACATAAATGAAGAAGCAAGGTTTGATGTTATCGGTATTATTCTAAACAGCCGGGAAAAAGACATCAATCATATTGAAGATGCCTTTGCCCCTATTTTGTAATCATTATTTTTTTTCAGAAGGAAAAACCAGCAATGGTATTTTAGTGTGGAAAACCATCCTGCGTGCAATTCCGGGGTACAGCAAGCGGGTGATAAAATTGGTTTTGTGCGAAACCAGCGATAAAAGGTGGATGTCATTTTTCTCCACGTATTCATTTACGTCCTCCACAGCTTTTTTGCCTTTGCAGATGATGCTTTTTCCTGAGAAGTTTACCTTATCAAACCGCTGGAAGAATTCCTGAAGTATATGCATCTGATATTTATCAGCCTCGGTTTGTTCTTTCTCGCAAATCTGCAATATATGGATATTTGCACCCTGGATTGGGGCCACGAGCCGCATGAGGTTTTTCACGGCATTCAGGTCACCCGGATCATAGGTAGTGACATAAGCTATATTTATTATATCACTTACATCAGGTTTGGCAAATTGCTCCGGAATAGCCAGCACCGGGTTTTTTGATGATTCTATCACGTCGGCGGTAACAGAGCCGATGAGTGTATCCTCTTTTTCGTCATCATGCCGGATGGGCATCACAATTACATTGGGTTTATATTGCTTGCTAACCCGCAATATTTCTGAAGCCGGGTCTCCCATAGTAAGGTAATAGTCTACATTCACATCTGATATGTTCTTGTTTTTGATCTGACGACTCAGGTCATTGCTCATCTCTTCAAGCTTTGATCTGGCATTAACGTGCAAATCGCTCAGGTAACCCGACATAGCATCCGTATAGGTGGGGGTTTCATTAATTGGTGCGGTTCCCACTTCCGGATTAAAATATGCATGCATCAGTTTGATGTCCGCATTGATCTTTGCCGCCAGAGTAATTGCAAAGCTGGCAGCACGTTCTGAAACACCGGTGAAGTCAACCGGGATCAGAATCCAGTCAATATCCTCTTTTCCCAGTTCCTCCACTTCATCGGGGCCATATTCCTGCTCCACAAGCCGTAACAAACGCATGGCCACCGGCAGGTCTTTTTCCCGTATTATAACTTTTGCAGCGGGAACCGAACCTTTTATCTGGTGGATATTGGTTAAAATTGCTTCAACGTTTTCATTTGCCAGGCGTGCTCTCAAAAGCTGAGCCCTGGGATTGGAGAGGGTGGTTAGGGTGATTAATTTTTCTGACATAGTTTGCTTCCTTTTTCTTAAATAACAGCAGAGAAGAAAAAACGTTTATGCAGGTATGGCTCTTTCTGTTTCTTTGATAAACCATTTCGCTTGCTTAATTTCACAAATCAGGGTTTTATATCTTTGCAGAGATCAACGAGCTGTTTTCGTTGAAATAATTTGAAAAATATGGTGAAGAAAAAGCCGGTAAAAAGCCAGGGAAGAAAGGACAAAATTCAGGAGAAAGATTTTGTCAGGCTCAATAAGTTTATTGCAAATTCAGGATTGTGTTCACGCCGTGAAGCGGACAGGCTGATAGAATCCGGGAAGATAAAAGTGAATGGAAAAGTGATAACCGGGTTGGGTACGAAAGTGAAGGAGGACGATCATGTTCAGTTTGGCAATAAAAGCCTGCAGCAGGAAAAGCTTCGCTATGTACTGTTGAACAAGCCCAAAGATGTTATCACTACCATGAGCGACCCGGATGGGCGGAAAACGGTGTATGACCTTATTAAAGAGGCATGCACAGAAAGAATTGTGCCGGTGGGGCGGCTTGATCGCAACACTACCGGATTGCTGCTCTTTACCAATGACGGTAACCTTGCTGATAAACTCACGCATCCCAGCTCCAACATCAGAAAAATCTATGAAGTACACCTGGATAAACCGGTGACCAAAAACGACCTGCTGAAAATTACGGGAGGTATTGAGCTGGAAGATGGCTTCATACAGGCGGATGCTGTTGCCTGGGTTAAACCGGAGGAAGATAAGAGTATAGTGGGAATTGAAATCCATTCGGGACGTAACCGTATTGTTCGCAGAATTTTTGAGCATTTGGAATACAAAGTTAAAAAACTTGATCGTACCCAGTTTGCATCCCTTACTAAGAAAGACTTACCCAGGGGAAGGTGGAGACCTTTGACACATAGAGAGATCAACTATCTGAAAATGTTATAATATTTGCTTCATCAAAATAGTTATTTAGTTATACTTTTAAAGTTATGCCGGAAAAATCTAAGCGGTCCATATGGATAAAACTGGTCATCACACTGATGGTAATTGTGCTTGGTGTTGCAGGTGCAGGGCTGTTTATGAAGTTCCATTACAAGGATATAGTGGAAAGCAAGATAAAAACAGAGTTGAATAACAGGATCATACCGGAGATATACACAAATATAGATTTTACTGTTTTTAAAACCTTTCCCGATGCTTCAGTGGTATTTTACAATACCACGGTTGCTGATCCGCTCAGGAAAGACTCGATATTGCTAAAGGCTGAAAAGATCTATTTCAGATTTAATCTGATGGACATTATTCGTAAGGAATACCGGCTAAGCCGCATCGACATTATTACTGGACAGTTGAACCTCTTCGTGGATAAAGATGGCAATGAAAACTTTGATATTATCAGGCAGAAAACCGATTCTGTAAAAGAGGCATTGAGCCTGGAGCTGGAAAAAGTTCTTCTCAGGGATATGCGGATAACCTATGATGATCATAAATCAGATAATTACATCAGTGCAGAGGCTGAAAGGGCTACAGCAAAAGGTAAATTTGGTGAAGAAGACTTTAACCTGGAAACTGCCGGCAATTTTCATCTGGAAAAATACAGGATAGAGAAAAATGTACTGGCTGAAAATGATGAGCTGATCGTTGATCTGGTTATGAAAGTATCCCCCTCTGCCGGCAAATTCACGCTTGGCAGCGGGCAGATAGAATTCAATTCTGTACCTTTGGAGGTTTCGGGGGCCGTTGATTACCATAAAGAACAGTTGATGAATGTGAAGTTAATGAGCCCTGCGCTGGACCTCAACAAAATTATGGATGACCTTCCGGATGACATCGCCGATGATCTGGCTCCATATAAATTTGCCGGGAAACCCTTTATCAACATACAACTGTCAGGCGCATACGGAGGCAATGCAAACCCACATATTGAAGCGAGTTTTGGATTGTCACATGGAAAAGTAGAGCACCGCAAAAGTGGAATTCAAGCAAATGATCTGTCGCTGAAAGGATCATTTACAAACGGAAATTCAAATAATTCAGCAAGTTCGGTGCTTGAAATTAAGGAGTTAAAAGGGTTATTTGCAGATCAGGAGTTCTCGGGAGCTTTTCGGATGAAAGGCCTGGACAAACCGCAGATAACACTGGCAGCAAAAACTATAGTTGATCTTCAGAAAATTAAAGAATTTGCTTCCCTGGATACACTGGAAGTAGCCACCGGCTCATTAAAAGTGGATATAGATTTTGCATTTACTCCTGATAATATCAATAAGATTACTGCCCGCGATCTGATGCACAGTAATAGCGACGGTGATGTTTACTTGCAGGATGTGAATGTAAAAGTGAAGGGCAATAATGCCATGCTTCGTGAGCTTAACGGACGCCTGTCATTCAACAGCAAGGATGTGGCCATTCAAAGCCTGAAGGGAAAAATCAACCGGAAGAACGATTTTACCCTTAACGGATTTGCTGAAAACCTGTTGCCTTTTCTGTTTTTTAAAGATCAGGAACTAAAGATTGTTGCCGATCTGCATTCCTCTTATATTTCACTTGATGATTTGCTGAAGCAGCCTGAAGTACAGAAAGAGAATGAAGAAGATGCTTACCGGCTTGAGTTACCGGCTCATATTTCCTGCATATTTAATATGAATATTGATGCACTTGATTTCCGCAGATTTCACGGGGAGCAGCTTGCCGGTGAAGCGGTATTAAAAAATCAGGTGTTACATTTGAAAAATCTAAGGCTGAAAAGCATGAGCGGAAGTATCCTTGCAAGAGGAACAGTGAATGCAGCAGGAAGCCAGGTTAAGGTAAACGGGAATGCATTGTTCAGCAATGTGAAAATTGACCAGGCCTTTTATCAGCTCGAAAATTTCAACCAGGAAGAATTAACATACGAACATATATCGGGATTTCTAACTTCTGAAATGAGCTTTTCGGTTTCATTTACAGATGAACTGATTCCGTTAAGCAAAAGTCTGGCCCTGAAAGCGGCTTTGAAAATTGACCAGGGTAAGCTTGTTAATTTCGAGCCCTTGCAGGATCTTTCGGGTTTTCTGAGAGTGGCTGACCTTTCTGAGATAAAATTTGAAACCCTGGAGAATGATATCACCATAGAAAATGAAAAGGTAACCATACCACGGATGGAAGTGCGTTCGTCAGCAGCAGATTTCAAACTGGCCGGTCAGCATACCTTTAAAAATGACATAAACTATCGTCTTGAAATCCTGCTCTCAGAGATATTGTCGCGTAAGGCCAGAAAGAAAAAAGAAAACACCGAATTCGGACGCATTGAAGATGATGGGCTTGGCAGAACAACCCTCTTCCTGAAAATATACGGGGCAGTAGAAAATCCCAGATTTGCTTATGATACTCAGGGATTGAAAAAGAAACTGAAAAATGACATGGAGCAGGAGAAAAGGGAACTCAAGCAGGTAATGCATGATGAACTGGGCATGTTCAGAGGTGACAGCACAGTGAAGCAAAAGCCGCAAACAGAGCGGCAGCTGGAAAAACAAAGGAAAAAGCAGGAGAAGAAAGAAGAAAGGCAACAGCTGGAAGAACGCGAAAAAGGTAAATTTATAATTGAATGGGAGGAGTAATAATTGCGTAAAACCATTTATCGACATAAGAAGCGCTGGAAGATAACCCTGTTTGTCATTGGGATGATAATTATCGGTGTTTCGCTATGGTTTACCAATACTCTGGTAAACAGGATAGCTGAAGAAGAGAGGAACCGGGTAAGAATTTGGGCCAATGCCATACAGCGCAAAGCCGAATTGGTGAATTATACCGAGGATTTTTTTGAAGAGATCAGAAAAGAAGAACGCTGGCGTGTGGAGATCTGGGCTAAAGCCAATAGAAAACTCATAACTGCCGGCCCGGAGGAGGACCTTACATTTTACCTTGATATAATTTCAGGAAACACCAATATCCCGGTAATACTTACAGATATGAATGACAGCATACAAACCGCTGTCAATGTTAATTTTGATGAGGATACTGTTCATGTATTAAGCGGTAAGCTGAAGGAGGAGTTTACTGTTTTTCCTCCAATCAGGGATACCTACGGACAGAAGATTTTTTACAAGGAATCAAAACTATATACAAGGCTGCGTAATGTTCTGGATGATCTTATTCAGTCGTTTTTTAATGATGTGGTGAATAACTACTCTTCTACTGCACCGGTTATCATTACTGATTCAACCAGAACTGAAATCAAAGCCTGGGGAAATATTGATTCTGCAAAGATCAGCGACAGTGCATACATTCAAAAGCTGATCCTGGATATGGAGGCAGAAAATAATCCGATTACCATCGAGCTGGCCGGTAAAGGCAGGCAATATATCTTCTATAAAGATTCGTTTCTTCTGCTTCAGCTTCGCTATTATCCGTTTGTACAGTTTGGAATCATAGGCCTTTTTCTCTTTGTCGCTTATATTTTATTCAGCATTGCCCGCCGCTCGGAGCAAAACCAGGTATGGGTTGGCCTGGCGAAGGAAACCGCTCATCAGCTGGGTACTCCACTGTCATCCATGATGGCCTGGCTGGAACTGCTAAGCGTAAAGGAAGTGGAGCCGGAAATAGTGGCTGAGCTTAGAAAAGACGTGGAAAGACTGGATATGATCACAGACAGGTTTTCCAAGATTGGTAGTGAAGCTAAGCTGGTGCGTCAGGATATTGTACCCATTATTGATGACACCATCGAGTACATGAAGAAGCGAACCTCGAGAAAAATAACGTATGAGATTAACCGTGCACAGGGAAAAGAAATCACTGCACCTGTTAATAAACACCTGTTTACATGGGTAATAGAAAATCTCTCTAAAAATGCTGTTGATGCCATTAGCGGAACCGGAAAGATCACGGTAAATATGCTGGAAACCAGCACTCATGTTCATATCGACTTTTGTGATACAGGCAAAGGCATACCCAAAAACAAATTCAAATCGGTATTTAATCCCGGCTACACCAGCAAAGAGCGTGGTTGGGGTCTTGGACTTTCGTTGGCACGGCGAATAATTAACGATTATCACCGAGGAAGAATCTTTGTGAAAAACTCAATAGTAGGTAAAGGTACCACTTTTAGAATAAGCCTGAGGAAATAAATATGAGGCAAGCTGAAATTTTAATAGATGAGGCAACAGCCAGGCAGAACATCCGTGCACTAACTGATAAAGCGGCAAAGCACAAACTTAAATTCCGGCCCCACTTTAAAACGCACCAGTCTGCTGAAATTGGTAACTGGATCAGGGATGATGGCGTGGATGCCTGTGCCGTATCTTCTCTGCATATGGCCGAATATTTTGCTTTTTACGGCTGGAAGGATATTATGATCGCGTTTCCTTTTATACCTTCACAGGTGAAAGACTATCAAAATCTTGCAGAAAAAGTGGAGCTTAGCCTCTTTATTTCATCACCTGCAACCATGAAGCACCTGGCAAAGATTTCTGCCCCGGTAAAAGTGATAATAGAACTGGATACGGGGAATCACCGGTCGGGGATTTACCACACACAGGATGAGATTATCAGTGAGCTGATAAGGCAGATCAATGCGTCATCTAATCTTAAGTTTGTGGGTTTTGCTGTACATGCAGGTGAAACTTATCAGGCAAAAACAAAAAATGAAGTACTTGATATACACACAGCCAATTTGGAAATTTTCTATAATATCAGAAAAAAGTATCCTGATGCTTTAATTTCATACGGTGATACACCCTCCGCTATGCTGGCAGAGGAATTCGGCCAGGTGAATGAATTACGTCCCGGCAACTTCGTATTTTTCGATCTGATGCAGCAAAACATAGGCTCCTGCAGTACGTCAGATATTGCCATGCAGGTGAAATGTGAGGTGGTTGACATTAAACCAATGCTCTCGCAGGTGGTTGTGCATTGCGGGGCTGTGCACCTGTCGAAGGATTACCTGCTTAACCCTTACGGAAAAAAGATATTCGGTAAAGTTGTTGATCCTGAAAGTCATGGGAATGTGCTGCCCGGGGCAGAGGTAATATCCCTTGCACAGGAGCACGGTATTATCAGGATGAATGAGAATCAGATCAGCAAGGTATCCGTCGGTGATTTTATGAGGATATATCCGGTACACTCTTGCCTGGTGGCCGATATGGCAGTTTCATACACGGAATTTAGGAGTGGCAGGTTAATCAGGAAAATGAAATACTGATCATGGCCGGCATCTATATTCACATACCCTTTTGCAGACACAAATGCTCTTACTGCAATTTTTTCTCCATAGCATCTTCAAAAAACCGTGATGAAATTGCTGAAGCAATTATCACAGAAACAGAATTGCGACAGGATTATCTTGGCGAAGACATTGAAACCATATATTTTGGCGGAGGCACACCATCCCTCCTTTCTTCGCGGGAAGTGGAAAAAATCCTGAATACGTTTTACAGGCTTTTCAGCGTAAAAAACAATGCTGAAATAACTTTTGAAGCCAATCCCGATGATCTGAATAAAAAGTATCTCGGAGCGTTAAAAACTGCCGGGATAAACAGGATAAGTACAGGCATACAATCGTTTTCATCTGAAGACCTTCACTACCTGGAGCGTACACATAAGGCTGAGCGAATTCCCGCACTGCTGCAGGATATTTTCGGTGCGGGGTTCAGCAACATCAGTGCTGATCTTATTTTTGGCATACCCGGGCAAACGGCTGTCCTACTGGAAAAGAACATTAGGCAACTACTGGAATTTCCTGTAAATCACATTTCGGCCTATGCTCTTACTGTGGAGCCTCAGACCCTCCTGGCTCATCAAATCAGGAAGAATAAAAAAGAAAATGTGTCTGATTATACTGCCTCCTCTCACTTTATGAAGGCATCCGGTATCCTTCTCAGTGAGGGGTGGGAGCATTATGAAATTTCTAACTATGCCTTCAATGGAAGCTATTCCAGGCATAATACCAACTACTGGTTTCAGAAGCCGTATCTGGGGCTTGGCCCTTCCGCCCATTCTTTCAACGGTGATTCCCGTCAGTGGAATGTCAGTTCAGTGTCGGGATATCTTAACGGCATCCGCAACAAAAAGATCCCGGCAGAAAGAGAAATTCTTAGCAGGGTACAAAAGTTCAATGAGTTTATTATGCTGAGGCTACGCACCCGCTGGGGGATTGACATGCAGGAAGTGGCTGGGCAATTCGGTCAGTACTGGCATAATGACCTGCTGAAAGCGTTCCGGCAAATAAAAAACACAGACTTAATAAAAATGGAAAATAACAGGATAAAGCTTAGCCGGGAAGGGTTTTTGTATGCTGATGGCCTGGCTGCAGAGCTATTCCGGGAGGAGTTATAAGCTGTCGGGTTTTTCAGGCGGGATGCTAATGCGCATATAAACCGGCTGATGGTCGGAATAGCGAAACTGCATGTCATGAGTAATAACAGTATCTACTTTTAAATTTGGGCTAACTATAAAAAAATCAATGATAGTAGTTGTATTTTCTCCCTTAACGAATGGTTGGCTATTGCTCCGGTTGGTAGGCACAGCCGGATCCCAGCACCACTGCCAGTGGCGGGGAAAAGCTGTGTTTTCAAGCCTGGGCCTGACTTCAGTATAATTATAAGATAAGGGATCATTAGCGGGGTCAAACGCCGGTGGGTTCTGGTTCCAGTCTCCTCCGGCCACCACGTAATTTCCCTGTTCATATTCAGACAGCATGTCCCGTTTGATGGTTAGAAATTCAGTCTCACGTAGCGCACCGTCATCAAATGCTGAATTATGGGTATTGTAAACCACCAGGTTATTATTATTTTTCAGATGATAAACAGCCTTTATATAAGCTCTGTCGAGCATAAATAAACGATAAGGCCAGGAATATGAGGATGGATAATAGATCTTTTCAACGCTGTGTGGTGGTGCTTTACACAGGAGTTGAATACCACTTTGCACCCTTCCCATCGGTTTTGTGAAGGGCAGGGGCACAAATTTAACGTGATAATTCACCGCGAAGAAGCTTTCATACTCTTCCAGCAGCTTTTCAATGCTGAATTTCTCATTGCTGAAATAGCTTCTGCGTGAATTAATGTCCACTTCTTGCAGCAAATAAAAATCCACCGGGCGAAAAGATGATATCTTTTGGTATATACCTCTGATGTAACCCTCGAATTCAGCGGGTTCCGGCCTTACCTTTTCGCCTTCATCATAAAAGAAATCCATTTCCTTTCCCAGTCCACCATAACCAATGTTCCAGCTCACAAAATCAAAATGCTTACGGTCATAACCGGCTGTTTCCGCTTTGGGCTGCTTCAATATGGTTTTTTCATCAGGATCAAATTCATTAATCTGAGCATGAATAATTATTCCTGAAAGCGTAACTATTACCAGAAATATTACAGCTAACAGAATACGGAAGATAATCTTGGGGATGGAAGACATAAAGCTTTTTGCAGTAAATATAGCAATCCATTCCCATATGGCAAATTTAATAAATGATTAAGCTTTTTTCCGTTTTGTGCGCGACTATGACA
>CAYZDA010000035.1:0-11624 GCA_964477095.1 uncultured Bacteroidales bacterium
GAAGAGCTTGAAGACAAAACGGCAGCCTTGAAGCGTGAGAAGCAGATTAAGAGCTTGGGCTAGCTTTCAGTTACTTCCTTTACCGATCGCACCACCTCATCCACCGGTATTTCATTCATGCAGCGAAAATGACCTTTGGGACAGCGTTCAAATCCTATTTTAGAGCAGGGACGGCAATACAGTTCTTTTATTTCATGTATACGGAATTTCCTGTTATCGCTGCCAGGCATATAAGGATACATTCCGAATTCAGGTATGGTATTGCCCCATAGTGTTACCAGCGGCTTGCGAAAGGCTGCTGCGATATGCATCAGGCCTGTGTCCGGGCTCAGTACCACTGCGGCCTTTTTCACAAGATCAGCGGATTGATTAATGTTGAATTTTCCGCAGGAATTTAAAACCGGCACTTTTAGCTTTGCTACCACCTCCTCTGCCTGTTTGTAATCCTCTTTTCCTCCCGCCAGTATCACAGGATAATTGGTTTTGTTGCAAATGGCGGCCATTTTATCCACCGGGATTTGTTTTGTCTTGTGCTTGCCACCCACCACAGCAAGCAGGTAGTGCCCGTGAAAATCAGGTGGAAATTCTCTGCTGATTGAAATGTTTTCATTTTCCGGGATGAAATAGTCCAGCCCTTCACCATCCGGTGTCACACCCAGGTGTTTTACAGCATTAAAATAACGTTCAACAATATGCACATCAGGTAGCATGTTGATCCGGGCATTTACCAGCAGCCACTTAGAACGGTTCAGCTTTGAAAAAGTGCCATGTGGCTTATGAAGGCGGGTTTTCACTATCCGGCTGCGAAAGTTCCGGTGAAGGTCAGCCACGTAATCGAAATCTTCTGCCTTCAGCTTCTTTATTACTAATCCAAGGCTTTTATCAAGCGTGTGTATCTTGTCAATATTGGGGTTTGCACGCAAAACCGGTTCAAATGCCTTCTTGGTCAGATAGTGGATAGCCACACCGGGCATCTGTTTTTTAATACTTCTTAATAGAGGAGTTGTGAGCACAATGTCACCGATGGAGCTGAACCGGATAATCAATATTTTTTCCACTGTTGTTGCCTTTGTATATCTGCAAACATATGAAATAATCCGGCAGAAAAATAATTTACTCCTATTAGCCCACCAACATTTTTATAATTTTGCCGTCATGATTTTTGTTGATACACACACGCATCTTTATCTGGATCAATTTGATGATGACCGCAGTGAAGTAGTTGAACACGCTCTTGACAAAGGAGTGAAGTATTTCATACTTCCCAATATTGATGAGAAATCCAAAGAAAAGATGCTTCAGGTAAGCAGGCAATGGCCGGAGCATATGTTACCCATGACCGGACTGCATCCAACTTCAGTAAAAGAAGAGTTTGATAAACAGCTGGAGCAGGTTTTTATTGATCTGGATACAAATAAGTTTTATGGAGTAGGAGAGATCGGTATCGACCTTTACTGGGATACAAGTATGGAAGAGCAGCAACGCCGGGCTTTCAGTTTGCAGTGTCAAAAGGCGGTAGAACTTGATCTTCCTGTATCCATACACATGCGTAATTCTTTTGATGCTGTGGTGGAAGAAATAAGAAAGCTGAATGATGACAGGTTAAGGGGTGTTTTTCATTGTTTTACAGGAACGGAAAAACAGGCTCTTCAGGCTGTGGAGATGGGTTTTCATCTGGGTATTGGAGGTGTGCTCACATTTAAGAATTCAGGTTTGCATAATGAAATCAGGAATATCCCGTTGGAACATATCGTTCTGGAAACGGATTCACCTTATCTCACAGCTCACCCTTACAGGGGGCAGCGCAATGAAAGTGCCTATATCCCTCTGATTGCAAGGAGGCTGGCAGAGATCAAGATGACTGATATTGAAACTGTGGCAGAAAAAACAACAGAAAATGCAAGAAAAATCTTCAGATTCTAATCCTGTGGAAGAAGAGGTGTCCATACTGGTAATATACACTGGAGGCACCATCGGCATGCAGCGCGACTCGGTATCGGGAGCACTGGTTCCGGTGGATTTTTCCAATATATCAAAAGAAATTCCGGCACTGGAAGATTATAACTTTGACATTAACTCCTGGTCGTTTGATAAGCCAATTGACTCCAGCGATATGAACCCGGCTTATTGGGTAAGAATTGCCGAAGTGATTGAGGAGAAATATGAGGAATATGATGGGTTTGTTGTGCTGCACGGCTCAGATACCATGGCCTATACAGCATCAGCACTGAGCTTTATGCTGGAAAACCTCAATAAGCCGGTAATCTTTACCGGTTCACAATTACCCATGGGGATGTTGCGTACTGACGGCAGGGATAATTTCATTGCCTCCATATTGATTGCCGGTGAACGAACTGATAATACGCCAAGGGTTCCTGAAGTGGCGATTTATTTCGAGAATCAATTGTTTCGTGCCAACCGCACCTATAAACATAATGCGGAAAATTTCAAGGCTTTCCGTTCGGGCAATTATCCCGAACTGGCCAACGCAGGCATAAACATTGATTATAATGATAAATTTATTGCCAGGCCGAATTTTAAAAAACTGAAAGTACACAAAAACCTGGAAACAAATATAGCACTGCTGTACCTGTATCCCGGAATAACGCCAGCAACAGTGGATGCTGTGTTGGATGCCGAGTCTCTAAGGGGGGTAGTATTAAAAACATACGGCGCAGGTAATGCACCCACAGCTCCCTGGTTTATTGACAGCATTCGCCGGGCTCGTGAGCGCGGCATACAAATAGTGAATGTGAGCCAATGCCTGGAAGGAAAAGTTGAGATGGGAAAATACCAGACCAGTGTGGCTCTTTCAGAGCTGGGAGTAATCAGCGGGCATGATATCACCACAGAATCGGCCCTGGCCAAGATGATGTATTTGTTGGGGCGCCGTTTACCTGCCGAATCATTCCGTTCCCTGTTTCAGACACCGCTGAGGGGAGAAATTTCAGGATAGAAGGCAATAAATCAAAAAAAAAAAGGTTCAAAATACGAACCACAAAAAATTTGGGGTTTAAATAAAAAAATGCACTTTTGCATCCCTTTTAATAGTATCAATATGAAACAAACGCATATTCAGCTTGTTAGTTAAGGGGGGTTAAAAAATTGAATAAAGCCTTTGAACGTGGATTTTTTTTGTAATTTAGCGCAAAATTTAACACAGCATATAGTTCTTAGCACATGCTAACAAATACAACGGAGAGGTGGCCGAGTGGTCGAAGGCGCACGCCTGGAAAGTGTGTATACTCCACAAGGGTATCGAGGGTTCGAATCCCTCTCTCTCCGCGGGATAAACCAAACCATTAATAAAAATCATCAATAGAAAGTTATTATGAAAAAACTAATTGCTTTTCTTGCTTTAGCGGGTCTGCTTATTTTCGGAGCAGCTAACCTTGCTCTTGCACAGGATGCTGAACAAGCAGAAGAACCAGCAGCCGATACTGCTCAGGTAGATACTATGGAAACAGAAGCAGACACGGCCGCAGCAGCTGCTGATGAAGCAACTACTGATCTGGCTGAAACGCCAAAACAAGGCGAAGGTCCTCACCAGGTGCTGAAGAGATACTTCATTGAAGGTGGTGCCGGGTTTATGGGAATCGTTCTTGTAACACTTATACTGGGCCTTGCATTGGTAATTGAGCGTATTCTTTACCTGAATTTTGCAACTACCAATACGGATAAATTGCTTAACAGGTTGGAAGATGCTCTTGATAACGGAGGTATTGAAGCTGCCAAAGACATGATGAGAGATACCCGTGGCCCTGTTGCCAGTATCTTCTATGAAGGTCTTGACAAAGCAGACGGCGGGCTTGCTACCGTTGAAAAATCCGTAGCATCATATGGTAGTGTGGTTATGGGCCGGCTGGAAAAAGGTCTCTCATGGATCTCACTCTTTATTGCTATCGCACCTATGCTTGGATTTATGGGTACGGTTATCGGTATGATCGGTGCTTTTGATGCTATCGAGGCTGCAGGTGACATCTCACCTCAAATTGTAGCCGGTGGTATTAAAGTGGCTCTGCTTACAACCGTATTTGGTCTGATCGTTGCAATCATTCTGCAGATTTTCTACAATTACCTCGTTTCAAAGGTAGATAGCCTGGTGAATGATATGGAAGATGCTACCATTTCTTTCATTGATATCCTGGCGAAGAGACAAGTACAATAATTAACACCAAAACCTATATTGCCCTATGGAAGATAAAACAGGCAAAATATTAAGCATACTCCTGTATGTATTAATTGGAATATCAGTGGTTTTGGGTATCTATTATGTGTTTATTGCAGATATACCAAGTGAGCCTGAAAAGGCTTCTGATATTACGATGTACCATATGTACTGGTCGTATGTTTTATTAGCCGTGGCAGTTATACTTGCCGTGGTTATACCCATCATCTATTTGATCATGAATCCGGCCAAAGCCAAGAATGTGCTATTTGCCATCATCGGTTTTGTTGTGCTGGCGGGGATCTCATATTTGTTGGCTTCAGACTCTATTGCCGCGCCGGTTTATGATAAGTTCGATGTGACCCCGAAAACCTCTAAATATATAGGTACCGGGTTGATCGCCACATATATTCTCGGTGGCCTTGCTATTGCCGCAACTATTTTTTCCGGCATTGCCAAAATATTTAAGTAATCTAAAAAATTAAACTCATATGGCTAGAAAACGCGCAGCAGAAATTAATGCAGGATCAATGGCAGACATCGCTTTCCTGTTGCTGATTTTCTTTCTGGTAACAACCACCATGGATGTTTCCCGTGGTATTACCAGGAAACTGCCGCCACCATTACCCGATGATATTGAACATACTCCGGTTAAGGAGAGAAATGTTTTCGTGGTTCTGGTGAACAGTGCTGATCGGTTGCTCGTGGGTAAGCAGACAGACAAGAGACAGATGGATATCAGCGAATTGAGGGAGGCAGCCAAGGATTTTCTCAGGGTGCATCCCAACAATCCGGATTATCCTGAGGTGGAAGAGAAGTATATTGAAGGACTTGGAACGGTCAATACCTCTAAAGGAGTAATATCCATGCAGAATGACCGCGGCACTTCCTATGATATGTATATACAGGTGCAGAATGAACTGGCTGCTGCTGTGAGGGAATTGCGTGATGAAATGTCGCAGCAATATTTCGGAAAAGACTTTGGGGAACTGACGGACGAATCTGCAATCGATGCCATTCAGGATGCTATCCCTGTTGCGATTTCTGAAGCTGAACCTATAGATATCGGAGGGAACTAATATGTCCAGATTTAAAAAGAAAAAGGAACAAGGTTCACAAACCATTAATACATCGTCACTGCCTGATATTATTTTCATGCTTTTGTTTTTCTTTATGGTTGCTACTACCATGAGGGAAACTACCCTGTTGGTGCAGGTGAAACAACCTAAAGCTACAGAGGTGCAAAAGCTGGAAAAAAAGGAACTGATCAGCAATATTTATATTGGGCCACCACCCAGAGCCAGCTGGCCACAGTTGGGCCCTGAGCCCCGGATCCAGCTAAATGATTCCTATGCGGAGGTGGATGAGGTGAAGCAATTCGTCATCAGTGAAAGAGAAGCATTAAATGAAGGACAGCGAAAAATGATGACTGTTTCACTGAAAGTGGATCAGGAAACAAAAATGGGTATTGTTACCGATGTTAAGCAGGAGCTTAGAGACGCTAATGCATTGAAGATTAACTACAACACTCGTAAAAGAGAAACAGAACGCGATTAGTTTGTTTTTTTCAAAATAGTTCTAAGCCCCTTGCAGCAATGTTAGGGGCTTTTTATTTGAACAGCTTTTTAAAATGAAGGTTGATAACCTCATAGTAATGTAGTTCAAACCTGCCACAGAATTGCGTTGGTATTAATTAAAGAATGACGATTATATTGTTGATCGTGAAAAGCAGCCCGGCATATGTAAGCATGGCCTTTCGATTGGGCAAAATTATTGAACTATCAGTGAAAAAGCATTACAGTAAAGGCAGCGGAAACTATCTGCTGTATAATTCATATGGAGGCATCAGTAATCCTGTGAGATAATGCTCTGTGATTTTTCATTGCGCCACATCCTGAAATAAACATAGGCTGTTAAAACAACCGACAATATAATCGGAGTAATCTGAGAAGTCATCCCGATCTCGTCATAATTCTGACCTATTGTATCATTATAAAACAGGTAAGCAGCAATTACTGAAAAGCCGTTGTTAACGAAATGAATAAGTATGGGCACCCACAGGCTGCCTGTAATATAGAATGCATAGCCCAGCACCACTCCAAGCATAAATCGTGGCAGAAACCCATAGAATTGCATATGAAATGCACTAAACAGCAAAGCTGTAATAATCACAGGCAGATGAGGCTTCCCAATCATCCGGTGCAGCAGTTGCTGAAGTACGCCACGAAAGAGCAGTTCTTCCCCGATGGCTGGTATAGCGGCAATCATCAGCAGATTCACTAAAAGACCACTAAGGGTGGAAGTTTGCAGAAATGATTCTATAACCAGGTTGGCAGCCTCTTCCGACTGCTTCATCCATGCTTCAACAGAACTCAGGCTTTCCGGAAGATCCATATTCATATTCCATTGTACCAGTAGCCCGATGAGAGGAATAATAGTGAACACAGAAATGAAAGCCCAAAACCATGTCGAGGGCTGCTGCACTTTTCGGAGCAGAAAATGTTCTGCTATGTTTTTTTCTTCTACCAGCTTTACGTAGAGCAGTGGAGGAATGATGAAAAGGGCTGTCTGGCTGATAATCTGGCTCAGCTTCAGGGCTGACAGCTTAGCCGGATCATCAACATTATCAGTGAGTGGATACAGGTCCATAACACCGAAGCCGTATATAGTTTTGATTAACACCTGTGTTAGTACTGACAACAAAATAACGGAAGCAGCAAGCATGGCGATCAGCATTACCAATCTGCCAAAAGGCTTCATGTTTTTAAAAATAGGTTCATGGGACATAACGAAATCACTAATTTTGCACCAAAAATATCAAAAAACCACAAATTGCAGGCTATGGATTTGAAAGCATTGTTGGGAAGAGAAAGGCCGGTTATGCTGGCTCCTATGGAGGAGATCACAGATTCTGTATTTCGTAAGATCTGCCGCAGGCATGGGGCGGATGCAGTATTTACAGAATTTATTTCTTCAGAGGCACTTGTAAGGGGCGTGGAAAAGAGCAAGGTTAAATATTTATTTCATGAAAATGAACGGCCCATTTGCATTCAGATATTTGGACATGACCCGGATAATATGGCTGAAGCAGCCAAAATGGCCGAAGAGCAGAACCCTGAAATAATCGATCTTAACTTCGGTTGCCCGGTTAAAAAAGTGGTTACAAAGGGCGGTGGAGCAGCCCTGTTGAAAGACGTTGACCGCATGATCGCCATTACAGAAGCTGTGGTCAGGGCAGTGAATGTTCCGGTGAGTGCCAAAACCCGACTTGGCTGGGATAAAAACAGCATAAATATTGAAGAGGTGGCTCTGCGCCTGCAGGACGCCGGCATAGCTATGCTTACCCTTCATGGCCGAACCCGATCTCAATTGTACGGAGGTAAAGCAGACTGGAAACTCATTGGAAAACTGGCTGAAAATCCCGCTTTCAGAATCCCGCTGATTGGAAATGGGGACATCGATTCGGCTGAAGCAGCAGCTGAAATGTACAGAAAACATAAGGTGGATGGTATTATGATCGGGAGGGCAGCCATGGGTTATCCGTGGATTTTTTCTGAAGTAAAAGAATACCTGGAAACCGGCATAATGCCCCCACAACCCTCCATTGATGAACGGATTGACGTGTGCAGGGAGCACTTGCTTTATGGGGTTGAACAAAAGGGTGAAGAAAGAGGAGTGTTTGAAATGCGTAAGTTTTACCGGAATTACTTTAAAGGGATCAAAAACTTTAAGCCTTTTCGCATTCGCTTATTTGAAGCGGTATCTCTACAGCAAGTGGAAGATATTCTAAGCGAAATACAATCAGAACTCGCCTGATTCCTTCAGCCGTCCGTGCTCAGTGAACATATCCATTACATCTTCATTGTTTTTCAGGTCCAGAAATTTTCCGCGTAAGCCGGTTTCTCTGGCCGAGATAACATTGGCCTCCGTGTCGTCTATGAAGAGCGTCTCACTGCGGCGGACTTCCAGTTTATCAGCCACGTATTCATAAATGGCGTGATCAGGTTTACGCATACCGACTTCAAAGGAAAAGAAAGCTTTTTGAAACAGCTCATCAAAAGTTTTGTAGCCGAATTGATCCTCAAATTCCTGCCTGTATTGCCTGTAATGAATAATATTGGAATTGCTTAGCAGAAACACATTGTATTGCTTTTTCACTTGCCCGATTAGTTTTATCCGCTCTTTTCTGAAACCAATGAGTAACGCGTTCCAGGCTTCATCCAAAGCTTTATCGGAA
This sequence comes from uncultured Bacteroidales bacterium, assembly GCA_964477095.1. Taxonomy (GTDB): domain Bacteria; phylum Bacteroidota; class Bacteroidia; order Bacteroidales; family PWNQ01; genus PWNQ01. The sequence continues at coordinate 8,406 of CAYZDA010000035.1, forward strand.
ACATCCAGTTCGGAAATTCTTCTGAACTCATCACGGAATTCACCGGGGGTGAGGTGCCCTGTTTCCAGCTTATCAAAAATGTTAGCTTCTGTAAATACTGTGAATTTCTGTTCAAAATCAGTGATTCCGAGCTTGCGGAATGCTCTGGCTGCAGCCGGGATATCTATGTCGTAAATAACTCCGCCAAAATCAAAAATGATATTCTTGATGCTCATATTTATTATTACTTTTCCTGTGAATGGAAGCCCAAAAGTATCAGTTTTGTTTATCTTTAGCTGAAAAAATATAAAGCAGTTCAGAAAAGATCAGGTAAAAGAAATTGATATGAAAGTAAACGGGAAGAATTACAGCAGCATATGGTATGAATCCGGATCACCAGGATCGATATATATAATTGATCAGCGGAAGCTGCCTTTTCGCTTTGAAGTGGCTGAGCTAAAAAGCAGCAAAGATGCATACAGAGCTATCCGGGAGATGTGGGTGAGGGGAGCGCCTTTGATAGGAGTAACGGCAGCTTTTGGTATGTATCTGGCAGCCCTGGAATCAGGAAGCACTGCTTATATGCAGCAGCAGGCTGATTACCTGAAATCCGCCCGTCCCACAGCTGTTAATCTCGCCTTTGGGGTGGATAAGGTAATGGATGCTATTAATGATCAGGCATCCCAGGGATATAACTTACCGGACATAGCACGGGAAGCAGCATTAAAACTCAGGCAGGATGAGATCAACCGCTCGGAGAGAATCGGACAGTTTGGTCTTGAATTACTCAAAGAGTTGCAGGCAAAAAGCAGCAGAAAAGAATTGAATATACTCACACATTGTAACGCCGGCTGGTTGGCCTGTGTGGATTACGGTACGGCTACTGCTCCACTGTATATGGCCGCAGATGCAGGATTACCGCTGCATGTGTGGGTAGATGAAACACGGCCGCGTAACCAGGGAGCACGCCTTACAGCCTGGGAACTGGCAAGACATGGTATCCGCCATACGGTTATTCCTGATAATACCGGAGGATTGCTTATGCAGAAAGGGCTGGTGGATGCAGTGATAGTGGGTAGCGATCGCACCAGTGCCAAAGGTGATGTGGTTAACAAAATTGGAACTTACCTGAAAGCACTCGCTGCTTATGATAACAACATACCATTTTATGTTGCCCTGCCTTCTTCAACCATAGATATGAAAATGAAGGATGCTGCAAGCCAGGTGCATATCGAGCAAAGAGATGAACAGGAAGTAAGGTTTATGGAAGGTATTGATGATGATAAGATCAGACAGGTACAAATCGTTGCTTCCGAAAGTCCGGTGTTGAATTATGGTTTCGACATCACTCCGTCAAAATATATTACAGGCCTGATTACCGAGCGCGGCACTATAGCAGCAACGGAAGAAGCAATCAGCGGACTGAGGAGCTGATTTCCTTATTACATTAAAAAAAACCTTGCGGAAAGTTTACTTGCATATTAAAGTAAAAAATCATTATCTTTGCGGGCGCTTAACAGCAAACTTGATTCATGGGTAAAGGATTCTGTAAGGCTGTTTGTAGCAATGGAAACAACAGTTTCTTAGGGCCTATAGCTCAGTTGGTTAGAGCACTTGACTCATAATCAAGTGGTCCCTGGTTCAAGTCCAGGTGGGCCCACCATAAGGCCAGCTCATATCGGGCTGGCCTTTTTTTTAATATTTTGCCTTGTTTGCTGCCGGTTATTCACCTTTGTATAATTTTTTAAATCCTAATCAACAGATTATCATCGAAAATTACTTTCGGGTCTTTTTCGGTAATATCTTTTTGTGGCTTTCAACTAATTCTTCCCCGGCGCAACTATTAGCTCTGGTTGGCCTGTCTATGAGTCATTATCAACGTGCAGACCCGTTTAGGCATATCGTTGATCTAAAAAAAAGCATGCTCTGAGCCTCAGAGCATGCTTTTTCCCTTTCATTGGGTCGATTGTTTAGAATGGCAGGTCGTCGCCTTCGCTGATCATAGGCGGTTCTTCTGCATGAGGAACGGATTCCTGGGTTTGCTGAGGCTGGCTGTCGCTCTTTGGCCCACCCATCATGGTCATATTGTCCACATGAACCTCGGTGGTGTAGCGGTTATTGCCATCTTTGTCCTGCCATTTCCTGGTTCTTAATTTACCTTCTACATAAACCTGATTACCTTTCTTTAGGTATTTTTCAACTACATCAGCCAGGCCACGACGTACAACCACATTGTGCCATTCTGTAGCTGATACTTTTTCTCCGTTACGGTTTTTGTAAGTTTCATTGGTAGCAATGGGGAACCGGGCAAGCTTATTCCCATCATCAAATGTTTTTACCTCGGGATCGTTTCCCAGGTTACCTAATAGGATTACTCTGTTTACGCCATCCATAATGTTTTGTTTTTTAGTTAATTAATTTGAGTTATATCAAAATTAATATATTTTTTAGTAATTTCCAAATTTATTTAAAAGAATTTTCATTTTTTTTTGTTTGACAGAGTTCGGTGCTTTAGGTCATTTTGAAGGTTTGAGAAGGAATAGCCTTGTGCCCTGGCATGATCAATAAATCTGGGAAGGGCAAACAATACATTCTTTTTTGCCTTCAGGTTATCATGAAACAATGTTATGGCCCCGTTGTGAAGATTGTCTGCCACATTTCGGTAGCATTTGTAGGGAGATGTTTTATGATCAAAATCACCACTTAATAATGACCACAGGATTATCATATACTTTTTACGCAGCACTCTTAATTGCGAAGGCTTTATCCTGCCATAAGGAGGACGGAAAAGCGGAGTCTTAAAAAAGGCCTCAGATCTTTCTATATTGGAAAAATACAGCTGGTTTGGTGTTCGCCAACCGTTGAGGTGGCTGTAGGAATGATTTCCTGTGCCATGGCCGTTTTCACTTATTTTTTCAAATACCTTTGGATGCTTTCTAACATTATCTCCCACGCAGAAAAATAAAGCAGGAACTTCTTTTTCGTCGAGTATATCCAGGATATCTTCCGTTAATCCGGGCACAGGTCCATCATCAAAAGTCAGGTATATCTTCCTGCTCTCCTTATCCATGCGCCAGATAACTCTGGAATCGGATATTTTATTGAATAATTCCGGTGATCTTACCAAATACATATTTTTCAAAAATAAAAAAACTGCCACAGGAGAAAGCACCGTGGCAGTTTACTTAACATCCGGTTATATGAAATGATTTATTATTGTTGATTATTATTTTGCGGTTG
>CAYZDA010000035.1:11724-31928 GCA_964477095.1 uncultured Bacteroidales bacterium
TTAACATCCGGTTATATGAAATGATTTATTATTGTTGATTATTATTTTGCGGTTGCTGTTGCGGTTGTTGTTGCGGTTGTTGTTGTTGTTGTGGTTGTTGTTGTTGTGGTTGTTGTTGTTGTGGTTGTTGCTGTGGTTGTTGTTGTTGTTGCTGTTGCTGCATCTGCTGTTGTTGTTGCATCTGTCGTTGTTGCTCTATCTGTTGCTGGGTTGGTGCGTTACCGCCTTGTTTAAGCTGGATATATTTCCGGTAGAACTCATCAAAATTGCTTTGAGCCTGTTCCAGTAGGTCGTTTCTGTCCTGCCTTTCCAGCACTTTAACCACCTGATCCAGTACAGACATTCCCATGTCAATATCACGCTCCATGGCTTTGGTGTCATCAGGATTCATAGCATAATAATATGTCATATTATTATAGTAGATATCCAGGATACGTTTCATAATAGCATCGCCTTTTTTTGTTTTACCCAGCTTATAATAAGCTTCCGCCACCGGGATGATAAAATAGTCGTAAGGGATTTTGCTGTCGGGAATTACTTCCAGGCATTTATCGCAAACTTCTTCAGCTTTGGCAAGTTTATCATCCTTCACAGCCGGGTCATCACTCTGGCGTGCTTCCCGGATCAATGAATTTGCCAGGCGACCGAAATTGCTGCGCAGATTCATAGTCATGCGGCGGTTGGTTTCATCCAAAAATACACCGGGTTCGCCCATATTGCCCCATTCAAATTTTTCCATCATGTTTTTGTACATGATATCAGTAGCCACTCGCCCGGTCATGCCGTCGCCGTCATTATCCTCTATAGGAACCAGGCGGTAGGCCAGTCCTTCAATCTGGAAATATTTCTCCAGGTTGATATAGGCATCGCTGCCGGTGGTGATGGCAAAATACACTGGTCGTTTCCAGTTATTATTGGCAAGAATATCAAGTTGCAGCATCTGGTTTTTCATTATACCATTGCCACTGGCACGCCATTTAAGTTCGTCAATGATCATGGCCGTATCCTGCGGGCGCACCACATCATATTTCATCACGGAATCCTTATTCACGGTAAGTTTAAATTTGCGTGTAGGAAAGATATTGAGTTTTCTTCCGCTCACGCTGAATTTCGTTCGATCATCGTCACTGCCAACGAAATCCATCACACTTTTGAGTTCGAAATACTGATCTTTTCCCTTTGCATGCTCCACGATATACACATAGTCGCGTGTTCCATCGCGATACTGCTCGTGAGACATACTAAAAGGCACCGGGTCTGACTTATAGGCCTTTCTGGCCATCTGGTCGGCATACCAGCCGGTATTTAGCAGGCTCAGGTTCACAACGCGCACATCGGTACGAATGCCTTCCACCTCCTGTGCATACCAGAGCGGGAAGGTGTCATTATCACCATTGGTAAACAGGATGGCATTTTTCTCACATGAGTTCAGGTAGTTTTTAGCCATAGCCAGTGCCGTATATCTGCCGGAACGGTCATGATCGTCCCAGCCTTCAGCCGCCATAATTCCCGGTACAGCCAGAACTGTAACGATAGTTGCCAGTGTTGCAGCCAGCTTTATTGAGATCACTTTGCTGAGAAGGCGTGAAAGCGACATCACCCCTAACCCTATCCATATGGCAAAGGCAAACAGGGACCCTGCGTATGCGTAATCCCGTTCCCTGGGCTGATATGGATACTGGTTAAGATAGACTATAATAGCAAGGCCTGTCATCAGGAACAGCAAAAATACTACGAAGGAGTTTTTCTTGTCCACGTTGATATGGTAGAAAAACCCGATGAGTCCAAGAATAAGCGGCAGCAGGTAAAATGTATTACGTGCCTCGTTGGTGGCAACCTCCACCGGAAGAAATTCTGGCGGGCCTGATTCACCAATGGCTTTATCAATAAACGGGATTCCCGACAGCCAGTTGCCGTACAGCGGCTCGCCATGCCCCTGAATGTCATTCTGGCGGCCTGCGAAATTCCACATAAAATACCTGAAATACATGAAGCCAACCTGATATCTGACGAAATACCTCAAATTTTGCGCGAAGGTAGGTTTATGTCTTACAGATGTTTTTCCATTCGGCTCGGTAATAGTGATTGGAATGCCATTTTTGCCGTTAAAGCCCGACCAGCTTTTGTAGGCTCTGGCATGCTCCGGACGGGAACGACTCCACATACGCGGGAAAATGGTTTTAAATTTGTCATCGAAGGTAGGCAGAGTCCCTTTACCATCCTTGGTCATAATATATTCATGATCAATGGAGTAATCCTTTCCTGAAGCAGCAATATATTCTTTAGCCTTGTCCTTTTGGAGGAACTGCTTCACCGTACGGTTATTATCCTTGACCAGGTAGTATTGCTCATAAACAGAAGAACCGTCAGCTGGTTCCGATGCCTGTGGAGCATTAAAATAAGCTCCGTAGAATATAGGCCAGTCGCCATACTGCTCGCGGTTCAAATATGAAAGCAAACTTAGGGCACTTTCCGGATTATTTTCATCAATGGGAGTGTTGGCATTGGAACGGATCACCAGCATGATAAATGATGAATAACCGATTAGCAGGAATGTCAGTGAAAGAATGATAGTATTGGCAATCACTTTTTTATGTTTGCGAGTATAATGCAATCCCCAGATGATGAGTCCGATGATTAGCAGGAAGTAGAAGATAGTTCCTGAATTAAAGGGCAGTCCAAGCCCATTGACGAAGCTACGCTCAAACAAGCCGGCAAATTTCACTGTTCCTGGAATGATCATATACATAATAAGGAACAGGATAAATATCGAAATCGAAAGCGCGATAATTATGCCTTTGGTGCTTACCTTATATTTTTTGAAGTAATAGATAAATGCTATGGCCGGAATTGCCAGCAGGTTCAGCAGGTGAACACCTATGGAAAGTCCTACCAGGTAGGCAATAAGAATCAGCCAGCGGTAGGAATATGGGTCGTCGGCATTACGTTCCCATTTGGTAATTACCCAGAAAACAATAGCGGTGAAGAAAGTGGAAAGAGCATAAACCTCGCCTTCCACTGCGGAATACCAAAAAGAATCGGTAAATGTAAAGGCAAGAGATCCAACAATACCACTTCCAAAGATCATGATCATCTCAGCAGTACCAATTTCTGCCTTATAATAGTTCTTTATAATCTTTTCGGCAAAATACGTAATAACCCAAAAGAGGAACAGAACGGAAAAACTACTGGCCAGGGCCGACATGATATTGATCATTAAAGCTACTTTTGACTCATCGCCAAAGGCAAAGAGGGAGAAAAATCGTCCTATCATTTGGAATAGTGGTGCTCCCGGCGGGTGTCCCACCTGCAATTTGTAGGCTGTTGATATGTATTCTCCGCAATCCCAGAAACTTGCAGTGGGTTCTACTGTGAGAATAAAAACCAGAGAGGCCAGGATAAATATGGCCCATCCTATCAGGTTATTGAGCTTTTGATAATTCATGTTCTGATTCTTCTTTTTTCTTAAATGAGGGTACGAAAATAAAAAAATTATATCAACCCCGGGCCCAACCTCATATGTTTAACTTTTTTTCACGTTTAATACGGTTTAAATCAATGCTGTAGTTGCATAAGTTTAAAATATTCTTATAATTAAGGGCTGGTTTGGGCATGTACTATATGGAAGAAAGAAATAGCGGAACAGACATTTTTTTCAGCAACAGAGGTGTTTCATACATAAATTTTTCAATAGCTGTTTGCTGAGAAATTTTTTTTTTATATATTTGCAGCCCGAATGCGAGATTGTCCGATGGTGTAATTGGCAACACGTCTGGTTTTGGTCCAGAAGAGTCCAGGTTCGAGCCCTGGTCGGACAGCATTAAAAAAATCTCTCCATGGTGAGAGATTTTTTCGTAAAAGGAACCTTGCGGGATAAGGAATTGGATGGAAGGGGACAGCAAGTCCCCTTTCTTTATACACAAATCCCCTGAAATTATGATAGAACGAACATACGTAGAACAACTGGTACAGAAAAAGCTGGAAGCTACTCCTTACTTTATGGTGGATTGCTCGGTGAGCAAAGACAACCAGATAGTAGTGGTGTTGGATGGTGAAAGGGATGTGAGCATTGATGCATGCATGGAAGTGAGCCGCCACCTGGAGTCATCACTTGATCGCGACCGGGAGGATTTCGAGCTTCAGGTTACTTCTTACGGCACTGACAACCCGCTGGTAAATATGCGGCAATATCGTAAATATCTTAACAGGGCAGTGAAAGTGCTGGATAATGAAGACAAGCTTACGGAGGGAATTCTGCTGGATGTTGATGAAGAAAAGCTGCGAATAGAACCGCAAATTAAACCAAAAAAAAAGGGTATGAAGCCTAAAAAAGGCGAAGCTGTTGATCTTCGCTTTTCAGAAATTAAGGAAATAAAACCCGTGCTTAAATTTTAAGTCACTTTTAATAATTTAGTACTATGGAAAACATAAATCTTGTTGAGTCTTTTTCGGAATTTAAAGATTTCAAAAACATTGACCGCGCTACCCTGATGCGTATTCTGGAAGACGTATTTCGCCACCAGATCACCAAGAATTACGGAACGGATGAAAACTTCGACATTATTGTAAATATTGATAAAGGTGACCTTGAGATCTGGCAAAACAGGGAAATTGTAGAAGACGGGCAGGTGGAAGATGAAAATACCCAGATCGCCTATTCAGATGCCATAAAAATTGAACCTGATTTTGAAGTAGGCGAGGAAGTATCAACGGAAATGAAGATTGAAGACTTCGGGCGCCGTGAGATACTTGCCATCAGGCAGAATCTCATTTCAAAGGTTCAGGAATATGAAAAGGACAGCGAATACAGAAAATATAAGGAACGTATTGGCGATATCATCACCGGAGAAGTTTACCAGGTATGGAAACGTGAAATCCTGGTGATTGATGATGAAGGAATAGAGCTTATTCTGCCGCGTTCGGAACAAATACCTTCTGATTTTTACCGCAAGGGTGATACCATCAGGGCGGTAGTGCTGAAGGTGGACATGCGTAACAATAACCCCACTATTATCCTGTCACGTACTTCTCCAGCTTTTCTGGAACGCTTGTTTGAGCAGGAAGTACCGGAAGTATATGACGGCCTGATCACCATTAGAAAGATAGTGCGTGAACCAGGGGAACGTGCCAAAATAGCCGTGGAATCCTATGACGAGCGTATTGATCCGGTAGGAGCATGCGTAGGAATGAAAGGTTCACGTATTCACGGCATTGTAAGGGAGTTGCGTAATGAAAATATTGATGTGATCAATTATACCGATAACACCAGCCTGTTTATCCAGCGCGCATTGAGCCCTGCTAAAATCTCATCCATCAAACTGGATGAAGAAACCTCTCGTGCAGAAGTTTATCTGAAGCCTGATCAGGTGTCTATGGCCATTGGTAAAGGTGGACATAACATTAAGCTGGCCGGAAAATTAACTGGTTACGAAATTGATGTTTTCCGTGATATGGAAGGTGATGCAGAAGATGTGGATCTGCAGGAATTCTCTGATGAAATTGATCAGTGGATTATAGATGAATTCAAAACCATTGGCTGTGATACCGCTAAAATGGTGTTGGATTACGACATACAGGACCTGGTGAACAGAACGGACCTTGAAGAGGAAACCATCCGGGAAGTTATCCGGATTCTAAGAGAAGAATTTGAATAACAAAGATTTATTTTGCAATTTTGGGCTTTAATCCAAACAGGATAAAAAATATAAAAGAATTATATGGCAGCTAACAATAAACCATTGAGACTAAGCAGAGTAGCTAGGGAGTTCAATCTTGGCATACAGACGATAGCTGAGTTTCTGAATGATAAGGGATTTGAGGTGGATGCAAAACCAAGCGCCAAGATCAATCCCGAGGCATATGATTTGCTCATTCAGGAATTCGAGTCGGATAAAACTGCCAAGGAGGAATCCAAGAAGATCGGGCTCAGCCATTCCAGGCGCGAGAGCGTATCTTTGGATGATAAGCAGAAGGATGAAGAAGACATTACGGAGGATGAGAATGATGAGTTGATCATTCGCGATACCAGCGTGAAAAAAGACGGCGTTGTGGCTAAGGCCCCAAAGAAGGAGCCAGAGCAAAAAGAAGAGCCCCGGGCCCGGGAGCCACAAGAGAAGCCAAAGGAAGAAGCTAAACCTGCTGAAAAAACGGAAGCAACCCATCAAGCTGCTGAAAAGCCTGCTGAAGAACCTGTGGAAGAGAAAAAGCCAGTGGAACCCGCACAACCTAAGCCTGAACCTGAAGAAAAAGCTGCCAGCGCAGAAGATAAAGAACCTGCCAAAAAGGAGAAGGCTGCTGAAAAAGCGGATGAAAAACCCGTGGATAAGCCGGAAGAAAAGCCCGAGGAAAAGCCTGCGGAGGAAAAACCCAAAGAAAAGCGCAATGGTCTTAACATACAGGGTAAAATTGATCTGGATAAAATTCAATCATCCACCCGGCCTGTAAAGCGAAGTAAGAAGAAGGGCGAAGAAAAGAAGGAAAAGGCACGCAAAGAGGAGGAGGCCAAAAAAGCCGCTCTGGAAAAGGCTGCTGAAAAAGCTGACGAAAAACCTGCAGAAGAGCCTAAAAAAGAGGCTAAACCAACTCAGGAAGAAACCAAAAAACCTGAAAAAAAGGAAGGAACCGAGTTCCTTAAAACGGAATTCCAGAAGTTGAACGGGCCCACTATCCTGGGTAAAATAGATCTTCCTGAGAAAAAGAAAAAGGATTCCCGCAAAAAGCCGGTGGCATCATCCGCCGATGATAAACCGGATAAAGGCAAGCGCAAAAAGCGTAAACGGATAAGAAAGGCTGTGGATCCCAATGCGCCGGCTAAACCAGATCAGAAGGCCAGGCAGAAAGCAGATGAGGCTGCGCCTACATCCAAGCGTCAGAAACGTAAAGCAAAGCGTAAACAACAAAAGCATGAGCCTACCGATGAGGAAATCCAAAAGCAGATAAAGGAAACATTGGAGAAGCTTTCCGGGCAGGGAAAATCCAAAGCTGCCAAGCATCGTCGCGAAAAGCGGAAAACCGCTACCGAAAGCCGGCAGAAAGAGCAGGAGCGTCTGGAACAGGAAAAGGACGTCTTGCAGGTTACCGAATTTGTTACTGCAAATGAGCTGGCTAATATGATGGAAGTGGATGTTAATCAGGTTATTTCAGTTTGTATGAGTATGGGAATGTTTGTTTCCATCAACCAGCGCCTGGATGCGGAAACCATCACCATACTGGCTGATGAGTTTGATTATGAAGTGGAGTTCATCAGCGTGGAAGAACAGGAAGAAGTTGATACGAAGGAAGCAGATGATCCGGATAAACTGAAACCACGTTCGCCCATTGTTACGGTAATGGGACATGTTGACCATGGGAAAACTTCACTGCTTGATTATATCCGTAAAGCAAACGTAATTGCCGGTGAGGCAGGAGGAATCACCCAGCACGTAGGTGCCTATGAAGTTGAGCTTCCTGATGATCGCTCCATCACTTTCCTGGATACACCCGGTCACGAGGCTTTTACTGCCATGCGTGCCCGTGGAGCCAATATCACTGATATTGCTATTATCGTGATTGCTGCCGATGATCGCGTGATGCCTCAGACTAAAGAGGCCATTAATCACGCCCAGGCTGCTGGCGTACCGATTATCTTTGCTATCAATAAGATTGATAAACCAGGAGCTAATCCTGAGAAAGTCAAGGAAGAGCTGGCTGCTATGAACCTCCTGGTGGAAGACTGGGGAGGAAAATACCAGAGCCAGGATATCTCAGCTAAAAACGGAACCAATGTGGATGACCTGTTGGAAAAAATTCTGCTGGAAGCCGAATTGCTTGAATTGAAAGCCAATCCTGATAAAAACGCCATAGGTACAGTGATTGAGTCTTCACTCGACCGCGGTCGAGGCTATATGGTCAAGCTGCTGGTTCAGGCCGGCACCATGAAAGTGGGCGACATCGTGCTGGCCGGTAGTCATTATGGGCGTGTTAAAGCCATGTATAATGAACGCAATAAAGAAGTGGAATCCGTTGGCCCCAGCGAGCCAGTGTTGATGCTTGGGTTACACGGCGCTCCAAATGCCGGTGACAGTTTTGCGGTGATGGACGATGAGCGTGAAGCCAAGAACATTGCCACCAAACGCCAGCAGTTGCAGCGTGAGCAGGGTATTCGTTCAAAGAAACACGTTACACTGGATGAAATCGGACGCCGTATTGCCATTGGAGACTTTAAAGAGTTGAATGTTATTGTGAAAGGAGATGTGGACGGTTCCGTGGAAGCACTTTCCGATGAGTTGCTCAAATTGTCCAATAAAGAGGTGCAGGTGAATGTGATCCACAAATCTGTGGGCCAGATCATCGAATCCGACGTGCTGCTGGCTTCCGCCTCGGATGCCATCATCATCGGATTCCAGGTGCGCCCGAGCCTTAGTGCGCGTAAGCTGGCCGAGCAGGAACAAATCGACATCCGCACATACTCGGTGATCTACGAAGCAAAGCAGGAAGTTATGGACGCCATTGAAGGACTGCTCTCTCCCGAGATCAAGGAAAAGGTGGTTGCCAACATTGAAGTGCGCGACGTGTTTAAGATTTCTAAGGTGGGAACAGTGGCCGGATGTTACGTACTCGACGGAAAAATCCATCGAAACACCGATGTTCGCCTGATCCGTGACGGTATTGTGATCTACACCGGAAAACTCGGATCCCTCAAACGCTTTAAGGACGATGTGAAAGAGGTGCACAAGGGCTATGAATGTGGTCTGAATATAGAAAACTTCAACGACATCAAAGTGGGGGATATCATCGAAGGTTTTGAAACCTACGAGGTGAAGCGCTCACTCGAGGATATGAAGAAAAAATAAGTGAAATCCTTTTATTTGAAAATGCGTGTGCAGTTTTTCTGTGCACGCATTTTTTTGGTTTATGAATATCAGTTGTTTATTTTTGTTAAGCAGAAATCATGTAATCATAAGTAAAAACATGCACAACACAGGTAAATTAATCCTCATTATTGGTCTGTTACTGGTTGTGGTTGGCGGACTGATATGGGCTTTCGGAAATATTTTCAGCTGGCTTGGCAATCTGCCCGGAGATATTCGTATCCGAAGGGAAAATTTCCATTTATACATCCCCATTACAACCATGATATTAGTTAGCGCTTTCATTACACTGCTCTTTTGGGTGGTGAAGCGTTTTTTGTAAGCTAAACCTGTATTAACAGCTTTCGGGCTCAGAATGAAATAAATTCAAAAACAGAAGCAATAGGTAAGGAGTCTTCACGCATGCCAGGCCAATGGAGGTGAAATTTTCGCATCTTATCATTCTATATGATTTACTGCATCCGAAAAATCCCAAAAAGCATTCTTATGAAGCATGTACTATCTTTGTCACCTGTTTCGTTATGATCATTTACTAATTTTGGCAGTGCGATTTTCAGGAAATTGAGAAATGAACCAGGCCATATTCCGGTTCAGGCGGCCATGCAGCTGCATGATTATGCCATAATAAATCGCGCGGCGGAAATTGATTTTGTTCAGGCCTGCTTCAGGGCATGAATTACGGAGGATCGATAAAATAGAAATTATTAACAGGTGGAAGACAAGATAAAACGTGCGGCAGAGATTATTTCACAGGGCGGATTGGTAGCCTTTCCTACAGAAACGGTTTACGGATTAGGTGCCAATGCCTTTAATCCGGGGGCAGTTGCGGGAATTTTTGAAAAGAAGCAACGACCTTCCTTTGATCCTCTTATTGTGCATATCTGTGATATCTCGCAAATTTCACTCCTGTACAGCGGTAATGACGAGCGGGTATATAAGCTTGCGGAAAAATTCTGGCCCGGGCCACTCACCATGGTATTGCCTAAAAATGAAACAGTTCCTGATATAGTTACTTCAGGCCTCAGCACAGTGGCCGTGCGCATGCCCGCCAATGAAATCGCACTGGAACTCATCAGGCAGGCAGGAACACCACTGGCGGCGCCCAGCGCAAACAAATTTGGAATGATCAGCCCCACGGAAGCAAGTCATGTTAGAAAGCAATTTCCTGATCTGTTGATACTGGATGGCGGCAGAACAAAAATGGGAATTGAATCCACGGTGATAGCACTAAACCAGGACGGATTTGAAATTCTCAGGCCCGGTGTGATCACGGCAGAAGATCTGCTGGAGGTACTCCCTAAATCCGAAATTAAAACCAACCAAAGACCAGAACTAAATGCCCCGGGATTGCTGAAATCACATTACAGCCCCAAAAAACCGATGTTTCTGGCTGATGATCCCTGTCTCATGGACAGAGACCATTCCAGGGGAGGCCTGATCTCTTTTGGCATTCCACGGGCAGGCTGCCGTTTTGCCAGGACAGAGATACTTTCAGAATCAAAAAATCTGCGCGAAGCTGCCGTGAATCTGTTCAGCGCCATGCACCGCCTTGACGATTCGGACGTGGAGTATATCGTGGCTGAACCCGTTCCTGAAAAAGGCATTGGCATTGCCATTATGAACAGATTGGTGAAAGCTGTGTATCCCGCTAAGCATAAATAAATCTATTCCGCCTGTTTTGATTGGTCCAGCAGGGTCTTGACCTTGTGCTTGCTGAAGATGTGCTGAAAATATTCCGGATCCTGCCCCTGCTGTGGTTCCTCCTTCAACGCTAACAGTTCAAGAAAACTGAATACTTCCAAAAAAGCGTAGTGGTTTTTACCCAGATAGGTTATCAGTTTGGCCATTTCAATTTGAGCTGCTTCATGGCTGAAGTCTGTATTGGTAATATAAGCGATAACCGGGATGATCTGATCTTTTTCCCGCTTAAAATGGTAGTTATGAATTTTGATGTTTTCACCATTCACAGCCAGCTGCCCCAGGTCATCCAGTGTAAAGTCATCGATCACTGCTCTTGCTTCAATATATTCACGTGTGATCAGCCTGTTTTCCAGAACAACTGACAATTGCTCCGCCATGAGCGCGGCTAAATAAGCTGATAGTTTATCCCCTTCGGATTTCCATGTGCGGCTCAGCTCAAGGTAATCATAAGATGATCTGCCAAAATATGAGTTGATAAAAATGTCAGGGATATAACGAAGCCCGAACCCGCCGTCATTGGTTACCAGCATAAGCGAAACTTTGTAATTAAACGGATATGACTTCACTTCATAAAGCAATACTGCCTGTTGCTTGAAACCGGCTACAGAGGATACATTCATATAATCCTGATCACCCTTTTCTGAAGTACCACTATAACTATATCCCTTTTTCGGTGGTTCTCTGAAATAGACATACTTACAGTTTTTAAGCCTTACATTTTCCATTCCTGTTTCTGGCAGAACAGCCAATTCGGATTTCAGCCTGGCCATAAAATCATTGCGCGATCCATAATTATCTTCTTTTGGCCGCATGGTATTGTATAAGCTCTCATATTCCTTCCTGAGCAAATAGCCCATACATTCTCTACCCCTTTTTTGGAGCATCTTCATAGTAGCAGGAAGAATTTCATCCATATCATAAACAGTATAAATAATGCCGTCAGGAGTTTTTGATGTTTGTCCTCCCTGTCCATGTGCTGCCATGGAAATCGCTGCCAGGACAATTACTAATAATCGCGTGTACATGAAAGTAGGATTTCTGTTTTTATCGGATAAAAATTTTAATTGCATGTCCGCTTTTGTGCATAATACACAAGCTATTAATAGAAATCAATCATTTACCCGCCCCTAATGGGTGTGATTGATTTTCTTCCACCCTTTAGGGCATGGGGTATAAGAAGAAAATCAATACAGATATATGCATAAAAGCGGACAATCAAAAATTTTATAATATTATTTAACTGCCGGAGATATTTCCATTACCATGTCGATATTTTGATCCATACCCACCAGATAAAGTGTTACGCTGGTTTCCGGTCCGTGCCAGCTGTTTTGCATCATCATATGCCCTTCCTTCACAGCCTTGCCCCATTTCATTTGATTTGCACGGTAAGTTTCATCATACCAAACCTCATCCTCATTGTTGTCCGGCGTACCATAAGTCCTGCTAAGATAAGCTTTGATCTTTCTGTAATCATTAATGTATTCATTTTCTTCTATATGCTCATCCTGAAATATATACATGGTTTTTGCCAGCCGGTCGCTATTAAAGAAATAGCCCAGCAAGCAGTTTATGCCTTGCAGTTGAGCGCTGTAACCCAACAATGTATCCTGCTCCATCACCAGCTCCAGTCTTTCATTTTCTTTCACCTGTTCCATGGTAAATCCCCATTTTGTTTGGCGAAAATTAAACTCGCGGTATGGCTTTCGGCTGTTTACCGACAATTGATGATACCCGATGCCTTCCATATGAAGATAAGCCAGCGACAAATTGGTGGAATCGGTAAACCAGTGAGCTGTTTTACCATATGATTTCACCTCGATCATAACAGGAGGGCCAAAATCCGATGTCAGTGCTTCCATCAGCTGTCGGAAATACTCTTTACCTTTTTCCACGGGAAATTCATCTGTTGATTCCACCGCTTCGGAAACAAACATAACCTGTGTCAGTCCGTTGCTGCTGCGGTCCATGCTGAGCATGGCCGTGAACGGATGCCCGTGGATGAGGATGTTTTCAAGCTTGTGGGTGCAATAGGTTTTCGCGTATTCCTGCGGTTTTTCCACAGGCAGCAATCTGCCGGGATACTTCTTTTCAATGTCAGCACTGCTACAATCCCAGCCCACATTGGCCCAGTTAAGGGCAGCATTTTGCGAACCGGCCGGCAGTGAAATAATAAGGATAATTATAAGAGTAAAAAACTGCTTCATAGGCTGTTCGTTAATTGATTCAGATCATTTAAAATACTCAAACTCCAAGCTCATCTGCCATATCAAAATACTTGTCCAGATATTCAGGGTTTTCTCTGAATTTGTGCAGGCCGGCAGTTTCAAATTCATCCTTTCCTTCCTCTGCTTCCAATCCTAAAAATGCCAGTGCCTCATTGATAGTCTGCACATTTCTGTCAGCAAGTTTATCTCCTTCATACACATTTCCTACCTGCTGGCC
The DNA here is from genome assembly GCA_964477095.1 of uncultured Bacteroidales bacterium. Classification (GTDB taxonomy): domain Bacteria; phylum Bacteroidota; class Bacteroidia; order Bacteroidales; family PWNQ01; genus PWNQ01. The sequence continues at coordinate 24,720 of CAYZDA010000035.1, forward strand.
GAATCCTCCAAAATAATCGGTGCAGATAATCGCGAACAGAGGCTTTTCCCTGCCAGATACCTGCTTCATGATTTCACTCAGCACGCGATCAGACGGGAAGAGCAGATAGTCCACCTTATGGGTTTCCAGTTGCCCTGAAAAGCCCAGCATGGCCTGCCAGCAGGCCGAATAATGATGGTCTGTAAAAAACAAATGCAGGTTTGCGGGCAGTTCAATGCCCCTTAGGTCAAACTTTTCGGCCTTATCCTTTTGATAATGGCCTTTTAGTACGATTGCTGATATATGATGCCCCAAAATGTTTTCCTCCTTTCGCTCTCAAATATAAGGCAAAACACCTTATTAGTCAAGCAATGAATTAATGCCACAAATTGTTTTTAGGGTTTTTTTAAGGGCGGCTTAACCGTCTGCGGCTGCAAGCCCGCGAGTGCTCAGGCAGTGGCTGTAAGCCGTGGACAACGAGCTTCCTGCGGTCGCTGTTGCCACGGCACAGCCACTATGCCTTCGCAATCGCGGGGCTTTCCGCCTCCGCCGGGCCGCAATGGCTTCCATTTCATACCACGGCCTTAACTAAAAGCATCTGCTTTTTTAAGGATGGCCCTAAAAATGGAAATAGCAAATTCAAAACCATCAATTTTTCGTAAAAGCAATTCACCAGTTTATAGTAAAAAAATATATGAACCAAGCCATGATCAGCTTTAGTCGGAACACACACGAGCATGATTATAATGAAGTCAGAATACTTGTCTAGCAATAATCATCATGGCCGGTTGCGGGGACAGACAGAATCAAAACTATAAACAGATGTAATAACAAAAGTATTTATTCCCACTTCCGGAGCAAACAAATTGAACAGAGATAAAGCCTGGCAAGCGGCACTCATTAAGTGCGATGAGCACATCGCGGCCCGGCGGAGGCGGAAAGCCTGGGGAAGGCAATGCTTAGCTGCCGCCCCGTGGCAGAGCGAAGCTTAAGCGAGCTCCTGTCCGCGGGTTGCGGCAGCTTGCATTGCCAACACAGCTTGCAGCCGCAGACGGTTAAGCCGCCCTGATAAAAAAACTTTACAGAAAAAAAACCGGCTTCCAATTGTTTATGATTTGATGTTATTTGCCCTTTGTTATTAATACACGGCAGCTCATATGCAGCAACATAGCTTTAGTGGTGCGTATGTGTGTTTAAGCGATCAGGCTGGTTATCATTTATATGCAATTGCAATAATCTTTTATACATTTGCCGTTCACAATTAAGATTTAACTTTAGACAGATGAGAAGAATTTTGTTACTGATGTTTCTAATGCCGGCGGTACTGGTAACGGCGCAATCGCTGAATGTTTCTGTTACATCACTGGATTTTGAAGAGGCGTATCCCGGATATCACACCCGGGTAAAAACATATACACTCACCGGGAATAACCTAAACGCAGATGTGAGCGTTACAGCGCCGCAGGGATTTGAGCTTTCGCTTTCCTGCGGAGGTAATTATTCGGATTCACTGCTTGTAAATGTTTCCGGCAACAGCTTGAATAAAAAGCTTTACGTGCGTTTTCATCCGGAAGTTGGGGGTACGTTTGCAGGTGATATCGTCAACAGCAGCCCGGGTGCTGCCAATGCCCTCATCAGTGTGAATGAAACCACCGGAAACTCTTCCCTGCCTTCAGGATATTACAATAGTGCCACTTCTACGGGAGCTGCACTGAAAACGGAACTGTCAGCTATAATCGATAATCACACGGTGAGAAGCTACGGCAATTTGTGGACCGATTACCAATCCACAGACGTTAAGCCCAATGGCAGGGTGTGGGATATGTACACGGATAACGGGGGCTGTACTTCAAACCCGGTGGAATTCACCTTTATCAGCGACCAGTGTGGTAATTACAGCAGCGAAGGTGACTGCTACAATCGTGAACACAGCTTTCCCAAAAGCTGGTTCAATGATGCCAGCCCTATGTACACCGATCTTTATCATGTGGTGCCCTCCGATGGTTATGACAACGGCATTAGAGGAAACTATCCATATGGCGAAACCAATTCGGCTAATTATACGACGGCCAATGGATCAAAACGGGGCAGCAACGCTGTGGGATCTGCCTATACAGGCACTGTGTTTGAGCCGGCAGATATCTACAAGGGGGATTTTGCCCGGATTTATTTCTATATGGCCACACGCTATGAAAATCGAATTGATGGTTGGGAGAATAATGCCTCCTATGCCGATGCCATCTTAGACGGCACTACTTTCCCTTGCTATGAGCAGTGGTTTCTGGATATGCTGGTACGCTGGCATCTGGAAGATCCGGTGAGCCAGAAAGAGATTGAGCGGAATGACGCTGTTTACAGCATCCAGAATAACCGCAATCCATATGTGGATCACCCGGAATATGTGATGCAGGTGTGGGGAAATGCCATTTCGGTGAAGCCTGAACCAACGGCTTATCCTTCAGGCTTCATTGCAACGGCCACGGGTAGCAACGCAGTGGAAGTATCCTGGACAGATGCCGCGGGCGTAATAGCGCCCGATGGTTATCTGCTTAAAGCAAATCTTACGGGCAGTTTTAATGATCCTGCCGATGGGCAATCGCCCACTGCTGATGCAGACCTTAGCGACGGGCAGGCTGCCGTTTTTGTGAACCAGGGAGTGGAATCCTTTGCATTTACCGGCCTGGATACATCCACGGTCTATCATTTCAGCATCTGGCCGCATACCAACCAGGGAGCGGATATTAACTACCGGACAGTGCCGGCACCGCCGTCCGATACTGCTTTGACGCCCGGAAGCAGCACTTTCATCTCTGCTGAAAAGAAACAGGCCATTGTACAACTGAGGATTTTCCCTGATGAAATCAGCATTCAAAACCTGCAGGAGTCAAGGCTGGATATCATGATGTTCAGCTCAACCGGGCAGTTAGCCGGGAGTTGGGAGAATATACATGGCCACACGCGTATCAGCACGGCGCAATTACCGGCTGGTTTGTACATCCTGAAAATTTCCGGAAAACAGCAGCAGCTGGTAAGAAAGGTGATAGTGCAATAGGAGATCAGGCCTGAAAATGCTGAAAGCTATTGCCGAAGCGCTGGGAGTTTCCGCGGATTACCTCCTGGGAGATGAAAATGTTTTGCTCAAGGATAAAGATCTGGCTAAAAAATACCGCGCCCCGATCCCGATAGCTATCGGGAAGTGATATCCCGTAGCCTTGTCTTTTTCTTTATCTGTAAAGGTGAAGCGTGGATTCCAGTCAATACGCTGGTCGATGAAAGTCTCCCCAAACGGCAGATACTGCATGTGCTGATGGGCTTCGCCATCGGCATCTGTGATAAAGGCAGAGCTGCCAAGGTGGTCCGGGTGATAAAAATACTGCTGCTCTTCGGGTTCATCAAAATCCGCCCAATCTTCTATACCAAATAAGTGTGGGTCATATTCAATGTTATCAATGTTTTGGTCCACGCAGTCGAATTGGCGCAGCAGGAACTCCCACAGGTCATTTTTAAACTCATCATAGTTTTCAATATTCGTGATATCAAATTCCATCAGATCTACCTGCTCAATGAGCGGGTGAGTGGGGGCAAGGTCAAAACCACCGCCGATCTTAGGTAACCTCAGCTCCCTGGAATCAGAATAGTAAAAAGTGGTGCATGCTGCCATAAATTGAACTTTCTAAATAAACAGATATTTTAAAATATACCATCCAAAACCAGCAAGAGCTAAAAGTATCTGAATGGCAAGTAATAACTTGTAGTATTTTGGATAAATTTTTCTGCCTTGATTTTGAGAATCCTGTCTTTCAATCTTGCTTTTCCAGAAGGTTAGGAAAATGATAAAGAAGATAATAAAAGCCACACCTGTGCTTGTTGGATTCGGATATTTACTATCAAAGAATATTAATTCTAACAAAAACAGGATATTCACTGCCCATATTAGGCCTAGAGCTGCACCAGCTGAATAAGAAGGATTCCCAAACTTTCTAAATGCGTGTAGGAGCGTGTAATAGCTATAATCAAGATAGGTTTTCATTTATTCACTTTTGTTATATATTTGAACAACATTTTGTCTTCCCTTAAACAAAATTATAATACTATCCGTTCCCTTATGTTTTATAATTTTAGCTCCTGGTTTTATAAAATTTCCAAGGTGCTCGCTTTCAACTTTAAGAAATTCTTCTACGTATATGTTATAATTCTTCCCATTCGTAAGGGTTACAAATTGTTGATTGTACCCTCCACCTCTCCACTCAGGAGGATAATAGGTATTCTTAACAATCCCCTGTATTTCAGTGCTTAAGTTTACATTCTTATATTTTTTATTTAAATATATTCTTTGCCGTTTATCTTCATGTTCCTTTATAATAAATATTAATAAAACAACTAGAAACATGACAACACCAGCAATAACATCAAATTTGTTAATTTTATACCTCATGACTAATAAATCTAAAACTTTTTGATTTCTCCTTTATTAAATCCAACTGTGATTATAGATAATGATACGCCTATACCTGCTGATATGGAATATGTCCGAACTTTTCTTCCACCAGAAGCTTCTCCAACTGAGTATGCACCGCTTATACTCACAGGAAATACTCCTGCTCCAAGAAAACCTTTGTACCTTTCTCCATCAAGGTCTACATCAGCATTAAACTCATTTATATTACCAGTGACATCAATTCTACCAGTTTCAAGAGAAACAGAAGCATCTGTTGAACCTCCTCCAGCAACTTCATGATAAGGAATAATTTTCCCTTTGTCTTCTCCCGCCAAAACTAAAAATGCGCCCACATCTGTCTCTGCTCCTCCAGCTAGTATTCCTAAATCACCTGAAATGGCCTCTGCTTTATAAAAGGGGTTTAGTCTCCAACCCATCGGTGTTTTAATAATAAGAGTATTGCGAATAAAATCAGCAATTCTTTCAAGTTGTTCAGTGTGAATTATTTTTCTTGCTTCAACCTGTGTGGGATTAAGGTTGACATTATGTTTATTATTATAAGCTTCTGCTGTCTTTTTTAATCTTTCCCAATCCTTTTGATCAGAAATAACAACTGTTTCTTCTATGCCATCATTTATTACTATTTTTTCATTCGTCTTCTTATTTTTATATTCCGTTGTGCTTAATCCCCAATTGTCAACATAGTTTACAGGATGATCATAGCAGTAAATATAAGGGGAAAGGTCCAAAAATCTATCACTCATCGGATCCACACTCAGCCAAACGCTCACATCGCTGTCGTTGTAGCGGGCGCCGAAATACAGCACATTAGCACCGATTTTTTGGTGCCGCGATTTTGCGCTATACACCACTTTCAGCGGTGATAACTTTTGATGGTATGTAAGTTTCGGGCATCCCATTGAGCAATAAAGATATATCATTTTTTTGATTTAGACAATTACCATTGACAGCACTCTCACTGATAAAAAACTGCTCAACCAGTTTAAAACTATTCAAAAACTACCGGAAAGTATAAAAACGTGGTGAAAGTTTTCCTGGATGCTTTTATCACAAAAGGCAAACTGAAGCAGTTGGCGCTATGAAAGAACAAAAGGCAAGAGTAGCAAACTCTTGCCTTTTGTTCTTTCATAGCTGGTTTTACAGTTACAGAAATCCTTTATCAATGCCAATAAGCAAATCTTTTACTTTCAACGATTGATATTTTTTTCTTTTCATATTGCGAAAAAATAAGATTTTTAAACCATCAAGAACAGGATCTTTCTCATTAGGAAAATATTTGACCCTATCAAAATTAGAAATGTCTACATCGAATATTCTTGAATATTCATCAAAGAATTCGTCAGCATCATCTCCATAGATACCATGATCTACATATAATTCATCCTCCAATAATATTCTACTTCCTTTAGTAGAATATTTACTGATAAGTTGTTTTATTTCTTTATTCAAACCATTTATTGTCATCATCTCCAAACCAAGTACTTGGCCCCCATATTTTACCTGCTTCCCAGCCAACATCTGCCCCAGTCCATATCCAACCTAAAACGGGAACTGCTCTGCCAGCTGCAGCTCCAAGCCCTCTTGTTCTAAGCATTCTTGCCAGAAAATTTTTTGCTGGTAATTTTGCATTCGTTTTTAATAAGCCTTGTGCTGTTTTATCTACCCATCTCAGAGTTTTTGAAGCAATTGAGGTCGCCTTTCCAGCATTTCCGCCACCACCAACACCACCTCTTTTAGGTAGCAATTTTTGGCCCAAAATAATTAATATAGGGCCACCAGGATTTACTCTGAATCCTCCACTTTCACGAGATGCATTATCTGAACCCAATAACTCTCCTCTTGATTCTGGATTTGTTGCATCTAAGGCCCAATCGGGAACAAATTCACCACCTTCAGCTTTCATACCTAAACCATAACCAATCCATCTTCTGTTATTATGTCTTGCATCTGCAGCACCTCGTTCTTTTGAAGTATTATACTCATTTAAGAATTTTTCCTTATTCTCATCAGAAATAACTACTGTAGCATCATTTCCATCATTTGTTTCTGCTAAAAGTTTACCTGTTTCATCTTCATATTTCGTATCTAGCATTCCTGTAGGGTCAACTCTGTTAAGGGGATTCCATTGAACATAATTATATGGAGAGAGCCCCTGCCGTTCATCACTGAGCTGGTCCACCGAAATAAACACACTCACCTCACTATCATAGTACCTCGCTCCAAAATAATGATATCCCGTATTCTTGTCTTTTTCTTTATCTGTAAAGGTGAAGCGTGGATTCCAGTCGATGCGTTGGTCGATGAAGGTTTCACCGAACGGCAGATACTGCATGTGCTGATGGGCTTCGCCATCGGCATCTGTGAGGAAGGCCGGGGAGCCCATCCCGATAAAAATCGGGAGATCGGGATGGTAGAAGTATTGCCGGTCGGGGGCGGTGATGGTTTTCATGTCATAAAGTTATAAAAATAAGGAATTGAAGGCAAGGGGAATGGGACATTTCTTTCATGGCTTTTTGGGGCTGCCGACATAAAAGTGCAGGTAGGGGAGATCAAAAACTTATTGATCTGAAAGTTAATCTTAGTAGGGGCTGATTCACTTGCCTTGCGATCCATGGCATCGTACTTGATACTAGTTGGAGGTATAGGATCAATCGTGCAATTAAAGATAGAATCCGCACCCCGGCTCTCGGCAATATTATTCATGCTACCTTTTTAACCTGAGTACTCAGAAAACTCATTGCTTTATTACTTTCCGCATTATCACTCCGCCT
>CAYZDA010000036.1:0-30313 GCA_964477095.1 uncultured Bacteroidales bacterium
CAAACAAATTCGTATCTTCGTGCTAAAATATATATGGCGAAAATAAAGAAAGCATATTTCTGCCAGAACTGCGGGGCGCAGTCTTCCAAGTGGATAGGGAAGTGTTCTTCCTGCGGGGAATGGAATACCTATGTGGAGGAGGTCATCCAAAAAGAAAATAAGGCAGTGGGCAGGGGGCGGTCAGCTGACCACCGGGTGCATCCGCAGAAAATCGATGATATAACTTATTCCGGCGAACAACGTATTTCCTCATCCAGTAAGGAGTTGAACCGTGTGCTGGGTGGTGGGATAGTGCCGGGATCGGTTGTACTTGTGGGTGGAGAACCGGGCATTGGCAAGTCCACACTGATGTTGCAGGTAGCCTTACGTATGAAGGGCAGGAAGGTGCTGTATGTTTCCGGGGAGGAAAGCGAACAACAGATCAAAATGCGTGCTGACAGGATCGGCAACCGCAATGAAGACACCTATGTACTTACTTCTACTCAAACTGACGAGATATTCAATTTCATTGATGAGATCAATCCGGATCTTATGGTGGTTGATTCCATTCAAACCCTCACCACTTCCCATCTGGATTCATCTGCAGGCAGCATTTCCCAGATCCGTGAGACAGCCTCGGAGCTTCAGAAGTTTGCCAAGAGCAATCAGGTTCCGGTCTTTCTTATCGGACATATTACAAAGGAGGGACAGCTTGCCGGGCCTAAGGTGCTGGAGCATATGGTGGATACGGTGCTGCAGTTTGAAGGTGACCGGAATTACGGTTACCGCATCATCCGCTCGGTGAAAAACCGCTTTGGATCTACTTCAGAGCTCGGGATTTATGAAATGCAGGGCAGCGGGCTTCGTGAGGTGGAGAACCCTTCGGAGATATTGCTTTCCCAGCGGGATGAAAACATGAGCGGTATAGCCATAGCAGCCACTATGGAAGGTTTGCGGCCCATGCTCATCGAGATACAGGCCCTGGTTAGCAATGCTGCTTATGGCACTCCGCAGCGCTCCAGTACCGGTTTTGACCTCCGACGGATGAACATGCTGCTGGCCGTGTTGGAAAAGCGCAGCGGCTTCCGACTGGCTGCCAGGGATGTTTTTCTCAACATCGCCGGTGGCATTAAGGTGGATGATCCGGCACTGGACATGGCCGTGATCACGGCAGTGCTTTCGAGTAATGAAGATATTTCAATAAATCAAAAAGATTGCTTTGCTGGTGAAGTCGGATTGTCAGGAGAGATCAGGGCGGTGAACCGTATTGATCAGCGCATATCCGAAGCCGAAAAGCTGGGTTTTGAGCGAATGTTTATCTCTTCCTACAATAAAAAAGGACTTGACATAAGCGGATATAAGATCGAAATTGTACCCGTTTCAAGAGTAGAGGATTTGTTTCGTAATTTATTCGGATAAAAACACCTAAGATGCAGATAGATCAGAATTTACGTTATGGGCTCCTTGCTTTGGGCATACTGATTGTGGCCTGGCTGGTGGCGAAATTTTTCCGCTTCCTGCTGGGGCGCTTTCTGAAGGTTTCCTCAGCAAAAATCAATGTGGATGCAACCAAATACAATTTCCTGAAAAACGGCATCAGCTTTATCGTCTTCATAGTGGCACTGGTGGTGGTTTTTTTCGTTATTCCGCCGCTTAGAGCTATTGGCGTTACGCTTTTTGCCGGTGCAGGTATCCTTACCGCTATAATCGCTTTTACTTCGCAACATGCTTTTGCCAACATTGTAAGTGGTATTTTTATTGTCATTTTTCAACCCATGCGTGTGGGGGATTTGATTCGGATTGGTACGGATTATTTTGGCACCGTGGAGGATATTACACTGCGCCATACGGTTATCCGCAATTTTGAAAACCGCCGGATTATTGTGCCTAACTCTGTAATTTCAAATGAAACCATAGTCAACTCCAGCATAGAAGATACCAGGATATGCAACTTTGTGGATTTCGGGATAAGCTATGGCAGTGATATTGATAAAGCCCGGAGTATAATTCAGAAGCTTTCCATCGAGCATCCGCTGGCATTGGATGAAAGGAGTGAAGAAGACAGGGCGGCAGGAAAGCCGCAGGTAAATGTAAGGGTAATATCCCTGGGCGAATATTCTGTTGGCCTGCGTGCCTGGGTGTGGACACTGGATAACGGTGATGGCTTTCAGCTTAAATGCGATCTGTATGAGCAGGTGAAAAAGGAATTCGATCGTCAGGGAATCGAGATCCCGTTCCCTTACCGGTCCATTGTAGTGAAAGAGCCTGCCAAAGAAACACTTCCCGAGCGAACAGACCAGACATAAAAAAACCGGCTGGGATACCGGTTTAGCTGCCCGACCAGGGCTCGAACCTGGACTCTTCTGATCCAGAATCAGACGTGTTGCCAATTACACCATCGGGCATTGATGGCTGCAAAATAAGATAATATTTTCTTAATCTGCAAAATTATTTTCAGAAAAAACCGCTGCGGCTTTTCGCCAGTTTATGATGCTGACATCTTCTTTTTTTAAAAGCTTGCAGTGCTATTGCAAACTTTTGTGCATCTCTATCTGAAATAATCCTTATTATTTCTTATCCGGCTGGCTTTGTTGTTGCTTTTGTTTTTTCGACCAACTGTCGCGAAGCGGCACAGTTTGATTGAAAACAGGTTGCCCGGGTTTGGAATGTTTCAGGTCCACACAAAAGTAACCAATACGCTGGAACTGCATTTTATCCTCCGGCTTCATATCCTTCAGTATCGGTTCCATCTTGCAGTTTGATTTAATTTCAAGGGATTGAGGATTTAGCGATTCTTTGAAATCATCTTTATTCTTTCCAGGGTTTTCCTCCCTGAACAGGCGGTCGTAAAGTCTTACTTCCGCACTAAAAGCATGTTTAACCGACACCCAGTGCAGTGTTCCTTTCACCTTCCGGTTAGCATTTGCACCACCGCTTTTGGTTTCCGGGTCGTAAGTGCAATGAATCCCGGTGATATTTCCATCAGCATCTTTCACCACATTCTCACATTTGATGATGTAAGCGCTTTTTAGCCTCACTTCTTTTCCCGGAGCCAGGCGGAAAAATTTACGCGGCGGGTCTTCCATAAAGTCATTGCGTTCGATATATATCTCGCGGCTAAACGGAATTTTTCTGCTTCCCATGTTTTCGTCTTCCGGATTATTGATGATGTCCATATCCTCCACCTTATCTTCCGGATAGTTAGTAATCAGCAATTTGAGGGGATCAAGCACAGCCATATAGCGGGGTGCTTTTTTATTGAGGTCTTCCCGCACGCTATGTTCAAGTACAGCCACATCAATAAGGTTTTCACGCTTTGCTATGCCAACGCCCTGGGCAAATTTCCGGATAGCTTCCGGGGTAAATCCTCTCCTGCGCAAGCCTGAAATGGTGGGCATACGCGGGTCATCCCAGCCATCTACTTTTTTTTCTTCTACCAGTTGCTGCAGTTTGCGCTTACTCATCACAGTATAGGTGAGGTTCAAACGGGCAAACTCAATTTGTTGCGGGCGGTAATCGCCTTCCACCAAATGATCCAGAAACCAGTCATAAAGCGGGCGGTGTACTTCAAATTCGAGGGTGCACAGTGAATGTGTAATGCCTTCAATATAATCCGACAAGCCATGGGCAAAATCATACATCGGATAAATGCACCATTCACTGCCGGTACGATGGTGATCCACATGCTTGATGCGATAGATCATCGGATCGCGCATGTGCATATTCGGGGATGACATGTCAATTTTAGCACGCAGCGTTTTCTCGCCGTCTTTGAATTCACCCTTACGCATGCGTTCCAGCAAGTCAAGATTTTCTTCAATGCTGCGTTCACGATATGGAGATTCCTTACCCGGTTCGGTGGGCGTTCCGCGGTTTTCTGCTATTTCTTCTGCAGTAAGATCACATACATAGGCTTTACCTTTCTTAATCAAAGTAACAGCCCATTCGTAAAATTTTCCGAAATAATCGGAAGCATAGCGTGGTTCGTTATGCCACAGGTATCCAAGCCATTTAACATCACGCTTTATGGATTCGATGTATTCAATATCTTCTTTAACCGGATTGGTATCGTCAAAGCGAAGATTACACAAACCGTTATATTTTGCTGCTATCCCAAAATTAAGGACAATGGACTTGGCATGACCGATGTGCAGGTAACCATTTGGTTCAGGGGGGAAACGCGTGTGTACACGCTGATCGTTTTTTCCTGCCTGAAGATCATTTTCCACACGGTCTTCAATAAAATTTCTGGGGTCGCCCAGCATGTCCATATTTGCTTTGGGATAATTTTCTTCGCTCATGATTCGGTGTTTGGATTAGTGAATGTATTCAAAGATGTGCAAAAGTAAGAATTAATCAGCTTACTGAGAGAAAAAAACCAGGCTGTAGTTTGAACAGCTGCATTAGTGCCGGCCTGGAAATGTGGTTGCTACTTCAAAGCGGGCAACAAATTATTGTGTAGCTTTGTGCATCTTATTCAGATATAAACATTATGGGATTAATATCAATTGAAAATATGGAGTTTTATGCCTATCACGGTTGTTTTGAAGAAGAGAAACAGATAGGCACTAGATTTATGGTGGATATATACCTCTGGGTTCCTACAGTTGAAGCTGAAAACACCGATAATCTGCAAAAAACTGTGAATTACCAGGAGGTGTACAGGCTGATTAAAAAGGAGATGGAGAAGACTTCCAATTTGCTGGAACATGTTGGCAGACGGATACTTAATGCTGTAGGCAATGAGTTTCCACAGATAAAAAAAGCCGAGGTAAAGATATCCAAGATGAATCCGCCGTTGGGCGGGAAAATGCGCAATGTTAGTGTAAGCCTGACCACTGTTGATGAAGATGATTAAACTGGATGGAAAAAACTGAAGGAAACAAAAAAGTATGTCCGGAATGCGGGAGGATATTCCACTGCCTGGGTAACAGCAGTTGCTGGTGTCTGGATTATCACCTTTTGGAGAAAAACCGGGAGATGCTGAGCAGCAAATATGATGATTGCCTCTGTGAGGAATGTCTGAATCGTTATTCCACCGGGAAAAAACGGGAATAGATTTTTGGATTTTCAGGAAATGTGCTTATCTTTGCAAGCTCAAAATTACTGGTCTTGTGGCCGAGTGGCTAGGCGGTGGTCTGCAAAACCATTTACGGCGGTTCGAATCCGCCCAAGACCTCACACAGGAGCCAGGTTGTGAAAAACAGCCGGGCTTTTTTTAATTAATAGCTCAACCAATGGGATTACTACATCCAACAGATGAAGATTTTATGCGGGATGCTTTCCGTGAAGCGGAAAAAGCCTTTGAAAAAGATGAGATACCTGTGGGGGCGGTTATCGTTTGTAATCAGCGGGTGATTGCACGGGCCCATAATCTCACCGAGCAATTGCGGGATGTGACAGCTCATGCTGAAATGCAGGCATTCACAGCCGCCTCGGATCATCTTGGTAGCAAATTTCTGGAGGATTGCACTTTGTATGTTACGCTGGAGCCCTGCCCCATGTGTGCCGGTGCAGCCTTCTGGACACGGATTGGCCGAATTGTTTACGGAGCCGTTGATGATAAACGGGGATACACCATCTACAATAAAAATCTTCTTCACCCTTCCACTAAAGTATCACATGGTGTTATGGCCATTGAAAGCCGTGCACTGCTTCAGGAATTCTTCAGGAAAAAACGCTGACTGATATTTAAACTTCAGTTTCTCCTCCTGCTCTGTCTGTACAAATTAAATTTTCTATTTGGTCTATCCATAGTTTTCGGACTGGGCTCAATTATTTGCTTTCATTTAAAGATTGGACTTTCCCCGGCATTTCGTACTTTTGCACTTCGTTTTTAAAAAACAGGATATTATGCTCAGAACACACAGATGCGGCGACCTGCGCCTTGAAAATAAAGGAGAGAAAGTAGCTTTATCGGGTTGGGTGAAGAAATCACGCGACCTGGGAGGGATGACATTTATTGATCTGCGTGATCGCTACGGCATTACCCAGCTGGTATTTGACATGGAGTACGATAAACGCCTGTGTACGCGTGCGCGTAAGCTGGGCCGCGAATTTGTGATTCAGGTGGAAGGTGAAGTAGCCGAACGCTCCAACAAAAATCCAAAGCTTCCAACAGGTGATGTGGAGATTATTGTTCACAGCCTGAAGGTGCTGAATGAGTCAGGTACTCCTCCTTTTACCATTGAAGATGAAACTGATGGAGGTGAAGAACTGCGCATGAAATACCGCTATCTTGATCTGAGGCGTAATGTCAATCAGAATAATATCAAGCTGAGGCATACTATGGCACTGGAGATCAGGAAATATTTGAGTAACCTTGATTTTCTTGAAATTGAAACGCCTTATCTGATCAAGTCCACTCCGGAAGGAGCCAGGGATTTTGTTGTGCCTTCGCGCATGCATCCCGGTGAGTTTTATGCTCTGCCGCAATCACCGCAAACCTTTAAACAATTGCTGATGGTTTCCGGATATGACCGTTACTTCCAGGTGGTGCGCTGTTTCCGTGATGAGGATTTTCGTGCCGACAGGCAACCCGAGTTCACACAGATTGATTGCGAGATGTCGTTCGTTGAGCGCGAGGACATTTTTAGTACATTTGAAGGAATGGCTCGCCACGTCTTCAAAAAAATTAAAGGTGTTGATCTGCCTGAAATTCCTCGCTTGAACTGGCATGATGCCATGAAATATTATGGCAGCGACAAACCGGATATTCGCTTTGATATGCAGTTCGTGGAGCTGAATGATGTGGCTCAGAACCGTGGGTTTAAAGTGTTTGACAGCGTTGAGCTGGTGGTGGGAATAAATGCCAAAGGCTGTGCAGCTTACAGTCGTAAGCAACTGGATAAGCTCACTGAATTTGTGCAGCGTCCGCAGGTGGGAGCCAAAGGCCTGGTTCATGTGAAATATAACGAAGATGGAAGCTTTAAATCATCTGTAGATAAGTTTTTTAGCCAGGATGATCTGGGAGAATGGGCACGTAAATTTAAAGCTGAACCAGGCGACCTGATGCTGGTTCTGGCAGGTGATGTGATGCCGGTGAGAAAACAGTTGAATGAACTTAGACTGGAAATGGGCAGGCAGCTTGGGCTGCGTAAACGCGATGTATTTGCTCCGCTGTGGGTAGTGGATTTTCCGTTGCTGGAGTGGGATGAAGAAAACCAACGCTATCATGCCATGCATCATCCATTCACTGCACCCCTGGCTGAAGACAGGAATCTGCTGGAAACTGCTCCTGAGAAAGCACGTGCCAATGCCTATGACTTTGTGATCAATGGGGTGGAAGTGGGCGGAGGCTCCATCCGTATCCATGATAAAGAAACGCAAAGTAAGATGTTCAGCGCTCTTGGGTTCACGGAAGAAGAAGCTAAAAAACAGTTCGGATTCCTGCTCAATGCCTTTGAATTTGGCGCCCCGCCTCACGGCGGAATTGCATTTGGATTTGACCGGCTGGTGGCACTGTTTGGAGGAACCGATTCCATCCGCGATTATATTGCGTTCCCCAAAAACAATGCCGGCCGGGATATCATGATTGATTCGCCTTCCGGCATTTCACAGGTGCAACTGGAAGAGTTATCTCTTAAAACCAACATCAAAAAAGACGGGTAAACCCATTTCATTTCTGCCGTTTTATTCCGCTTCACCGGGTTAAACACCCTGACGGCGCATATATTCATCCATGCGCTCGTTGAATTTATTTACTGCATGATCCAGCCTGTTATTAAGCTGTTGAGTAGTGTTCAGATAAGCCTGATGTTTCTCCGTGGTATAGGCTGTGTCGGGTAATGAGATGATTTGAATCAGTGAGTTATATTCAGTTTCGGCAACACTTTTATATTCAGATAAGAAGGTCTCGGATATTTTTATAAGCGCCTGGTCCTTTGATGCAGGCTCCAGGTTGTCCAGCCGCTGTTGTGCCCGGGTAATTTCGTCCAGGAAGCCTGTATAACTTATCTGCATGCTGTCCATCTGCCGCTGGATTTGCATATTGCTGGTGTCATTAATCAGCATACCAGTGTCGTTCATTTGCAGTTCCATTACCCTGGCAATCTGCGATTGAAGGCGAGCCTCGCTTTCTACCACATCATTCTGTATTTCGTAAATCTGCTGTTGCTTTTCAATTATCTGCTCTTTGGAGTTTCCACAGGATAATAGTAACAGAATCAGGCTAAGTGGGAGAAATATGTGCTTCATGGTTTTGAATTTAATCCGGATATTGTTATCTTTACAAAATTAGCTTAAATCTTTAAACTTATTGTACTATGAAAAATTTGAAACGTTTCACTGGAATATTGATTGCTGCAGCCTTATTATTTATTTATGCCTGTGAACTGGATGAGGAATGTAAGCATTGCAAAACGGTTACCTATGAAAAGGATAACGGAAACTGGGTAGTTGTTGAAGAATCAGCAGCAGAAGAGTATTGTGGCGATGCCCTTGAAGATATAGAAGCAGAGGATCCGGTTATTGTTGGAGATACTAAAACCCAATGGGAGTGCGAATAATAATCTGGGAAAAAGCATTAACAATTAAATGCTCATCATTATGCTTTAGCTGTTCTTAATCTGGTCTTTCCCGGTTTAGATGCTCAGTATTTTCTCTCTTTTTAATTAAGGATTCTTCTGCTTCACGGCCAATCTTTTCCCAATCCGCGCGGGTTTTAACTGCCTGTGCAGTCAAAAGGCGTGGAACAGTCAGAAAATGCTTTTTTAGCAGTCTGGTATTCAGCTCGAACGCTTTCCTGCCCTTATAGATGGTAAAATTCAGCATGGATTGATGGAAGGGATAATTTTCGGTGATTAGCAATACAGGACGTTGGTTAATAGCTTTATAAATATCAGGCAGTTTGAATCCATATTCCTTGTGAGTATAAAGCACGTGGCAGTAAACAAAATCATCAGGTTTGTCAAACAAATAGATTTTTACAGGCTTTTGCTGCACGGAATCTCTCCTGGCAGCTTCGGCCTGCATAGCTTCATACAGCGCTGTGTCCGTACCCAGAATACCTATACGGAATTCCCGGATCACGGCTTCTTTTTCGTAGTTGACATAGCGGGCAATATCAAAAATATATTCCGCCCTTGATTGGTGGTCGAAAGCTTCCTGGCTCTGCGACAGCTGAGGAAAAAACACTGTGCATATCAGTGAGGCTGTAAAAAAAATCCGGATAGATACCATAAGCATTTCCTAAAAATAATACATTAGCCGCAAAAAATCAAGTTGAACGGATAAAATAGCCAACTGCCGGATGAACTTTTATATTTTGCAGCACATCTTCAGCTTTGGCATTGTTTAAAGTAACCGGCGGTAAATTCCCAACATAGCAGATACGTAAAGGTCGTAGAACTGTTTTTGAGTTCCTGCCTTACCTTTACGACAACCTGGGTTCTTAAAATGATACAGTTTTTTGAGTGTCTGCCAAGTCCTTTGGCATTTTTCAACAAATAAAAACAAAAAACAGAAGTGATAACCTGCATTCTTCTTCGGGCCTCACATTCAGTACCGTAACTGTGCGATTAATGAAATTGAAGCAAAGGATTGCCAGAGTGGCATCCAGTAAGTCTCATTCACTCCGCGCTGCAATCAGTAGCAGAAAGTGATAATTGTTAACTTTGCGCGATTAAAATCAGCTAAATTATGACAAAGGAACAGGTAAGAGTAAGATTTGCTCCGAGCCCCACAGGGCCGCTTCATATAGGAGGTGTACGCACCGCTCTTTATAACTATCTTTTTGCTAAAAAGCATCAGGGCTCAATGATCCTCAGGATAGAAGATACAGACAGAAACCGCTTTGTGAAAGGAGCGGAAGATTATATCATTGATTCACTCACCTGGTGCGGAATAGAGTTTGATGAAGGCATCCACCAGGGGGGCGATTACGGGCCTTACAGGCAGTCGGAAAGGAAGGATACTTACCTTGAATATGTCAAAAAGCTCGTTGCTGCTGGCAAAGCCTATTATGCTTTTGATACCCACGAAGAGCTGGAAGGCATGCGCGCGGCCATGAAGGAAAAAGGAATCACCACTCCCCAATATGATGCGACTACCCGCGCTTATATGAAAAATTCCCTTACGCTGCCTGCAGAGGAAGTCGGCAGGTTGATAGCCGAAGGCGCTCCTTATGTGGTACGTTTTAATATGCCTGAAAATAAAGAGGTAGTGGCCAAAGACATTATCAGAGGTGAAATAAGGGTGAATACTTCCACACTGGATGATAAGGTACTTATGAAGACAGATGGAATGCCTACTTATCATCTTGCCAATATAGTGGATGATCATTTGATGGAGATCACCCATGTAATCAGGGGGGAAGAATGGCTTCCCTCGCTGCCACTGCATTATCTGCTCTATGAAGCGTTTGAATGGAAAGCCCCCGGGTTCGCACATCTGCCTCTGTTACTTAAGCCCGAGGGGAAAGGTAAGCTTAGCAAACGCGACGGAGATCGCATGGGCTTTCCTGTTTTTCCCACACAATGGCAGGATCCTGAAAGCGGGCAGATTTCAAGAGGATTCCGTGAAGACGGATATCTGCCTGAAGCTTTAATTAATTTCATAGCATTGCTGGGCTGGAATCCCGGTACTGAGCAGGAGCTTTTTAGCATGAAGGAGTTGATTGACGCTTTTCGGCTGGATAAGGTACAAAAGGGCGGTGCTCGTTTTGATCCTGAAAAGGCCAGGTGGTTTAATCATCAGTATCTTCAAGAGAAAGATGAGGCTGAACTGGCTTCAGAATACGTAAATATACTTCAAAAACATGGGCATTCCGCAGATGCTCAGTTGGCAGAGCGGATTGTGGGCATGGTTAAGGAACGAGCAAGTTTTACTCATGAATTGCTGGATCAGTCATGGTTTTTGTTTGAAGCCCCGCAGGAATATGATGAGAAAACTTTAAAGAAGAAATGGAAGCAGGATACCCCGGAGCTTCTTTCAGGTTTGCGCGGAGTGCTGGCTGAAACCGGCGACTTTTCTGCAGATAATCTGAAGAAAGTAACCCATGATTATATCAGTGATAAACAAGTGGGTTTTGGAAAGGTGATGGTTCCGCTCAGGATAAGCCTGGTGGGGCAGGCAGCCGGGCCGGACCTGATGGAAGTGATGGAGATTTTAGGAAAGAAAGAAGTGATTAGCAGAATCGATGCATTACTGGAAAAAATGGCCTGATCATTCATTGGTTGCATCCTGCTGAACGGCCTTTTGGTCTAAGATTTGATTGATTTTATCAGCTTCGGCTTCACAATTGGCTTTATCTGCCTTAAAAAGGCGGTAGTATTTGGATTCAGAAAAATGAAGATTTACACTCCATTTTTCTGAATCCGGAATTTTCATGGCGGAAGCATAACGAATTCCTTCCAGCGAAAACCACTTTCCGATCCTGAAATTCTGAAGGTAGAGGACTTTTCTAAAGCTGTTTTTCAGGGGATCAATCTCAACACCTTCTTTCACCCACCAAAGCACAATGGGAATAATGAAAAGGAAAGCGGCCAGATAGAAGTTATGCCTGGCAATTACCACGGCTATTATCATAATCAGGGTGCCGGTTATTACCAGGCTGAGAGGTGTTTTTTTAAGGCTGTAGAAATATGTTTTCATCACAGGATCATTTGGCTGAAATCTGTTCAGGGGAAACAATCTGGATCTGATCGAGTTTTTTCTTCCAGGTCTCAACATGCTCGCGGTATCTCTGCAGATTAGCAGAATCAACAGGCTCGGCAGCAGGGGACTCCACTTTCAGAGGGTCCACCGGAGAGCCGTTTCTGAAAAACCTGAAGTCGAGGTGCGGGCCGGTTGACAGGCCTGTTGAACCCACATAACCGATCACATCACCCTGTTTTACATAAACTCCGGGTTTGATTCCCTCGCCGTATTTCCAAAGGTGCATATAGCCGGTTGTGTAGGTGCTGTTGTGCCTGATTTTTACATAATGGCCTGCGCCACCGGAATAATTTGCCTTGATCACTTTACCATCACCAATGGCAACCACCGGGGTTCCTTGTGGCGCGGCATAATCAACGCCGTAGTGGGGGCGGCGGATTCTTAGCACCGGGTGGAGACGGGAATGCGAAAAACGGCTGCTGATGCGTGAAAACTGCAGCGGTGCTTTGAGGAATGTCCTGCGAAGGCTGTTTGCTTCTAAATCGAAATAATCTCCAATGGTGTCCTGTACAAAATAAAAAGCATAAAATGGTTCATCCGCATGCCGGAATAAGGCTGCCTGAACGCGTCCCAGCCCAACAGGCTCACCTTCCACATACAACTGCTCATAGATCACTTTATATTCATCACCTTTTTCGATGGCGTAAAAATCGATAGCCCAGGCATATACCTCTGATAATTTAATGGCTAAGAAAGGGTCCACACCTCCACTTTTCATGCTCATCCACAAACTGCTGCTTATTTTTCCTGAAGCTGTCTTCAACTCCCGCTCAATTTCCTTTTCCCCGGTATAAAGCCGCACTGAATCCCGAAGGTCGAAAACCACATATTCAGTGGCATTTTTCTCGTAAACAAAATACAGCACCTTATTTGAGGAGTCGGGCGTGGCAAGTATAGCATAATTATTACCTGCTCTTATCTTTCTGACATCAAATACCTCTATTGATTTTCGCGCAATCATGTCGATTTTTTGCATGCTCACACCATAGCGCAGAAGAATCTGCGACAGGTTTTGCCTGTCTTCTACAATATGGTGTTTCACCTCAAGCGAATCGACTACAATGCCATACAGAGAATCACTTGCCGGCAGTGTTTGTTCCTGCACATTATCCGTTGGCTCATTATCTTCAGGGGTGTGGGATAATGAAATCAGAATAATAACAACAACGCCTCCCAGCAAGAGCAGTAGTTCAGGAATTCTCTTTTTCATATAGAATTTTCATTTAGAAGGTTAGTGATTAAGGCATCCAGAATTTCGGTATGAAGTCCAGCTTTTCATCGGTTAGTGTAATGGCTGCTTCAATCATGGCCAGGTGCGAATATCCTTGCGGGAAGTTCCCCAGTAGCCTGTAGGTTTTAAAGTCCATATCTTCGGATAACAAACCGAGGTGATTGGTTTTTTTCAGGATATTCTCAAACAATCGTCTGGCTTCTTCCTTTTCACCAATTTTATATAAACTGGTTATCATCCAAAATGTGCAGATAGTGAAAGAAGTGGATGGTTCACCAAAATCATCCTCATTCCGGTAGCGGTACATGAGGTCGTTATACAGTAATTTCTCCTTGGTCTTTTTTACCGTGGAAACATAGCGCGGGTCTTTAGCATCCAGAAAACCATAACGCTCCATCAGCAGATTGGCCGCATCCATATATTCACTGCCGTAAGACTGAGTAAACGCCTGTTCTTTATCGTTCCAGCCGTTTTTATAAATGTCTTTATGGATTTTTTCCCGGGTCTTTGCATACTCTTTCACATAGGCATCCTGGCCCAGCATCCCGGCTATTTTTACCCCACGGTCGAAAGCCACCCAGCTAAGCACTTTTGAAAAGGTAAAATGCTTGCTTTGACTCCTGATCTCCCAGATGCTTTTATCGGGCTTGTCCCATTTGTTTTTTACGGTTTTGAGGATGCTTCGAACTATGGTCCAGAAGCTTTCGCAGTCATCCAGGGTATTATGATTCTGGAGGAAGTGCTGATAAATGACATCTACCAGCACCCCATATATATCATTTTGTTTTTGCAGATAAGCTGCATTCCCGACTCTTACCGGACGAGAATTTTCATATCCTGAGAGATGGTCCAGCTTTTTTTCCGTCAGCTTCTTTTCCCCGCGTATGCCATACATAATCTGAATGCGCTCGTCTTTGTATGTCAGCAGGTTGGTGACAAACTGCATAAACCTGTGGGCGGCATTTTTATGCCCCAGGTTGATCATGGTTTTGATGATCATTGAGGCATCCCGTATCCAGCAGAAGCGATAATCCCAGTTTCGCTCATCGCCGATGCTCTCCGGCAATGAAGTGGTGATTGCTGCTATGATAGCTCCGCTGCGCTGGTATGTAAGCAGCTTTAATACAAGGGCGCTACGAACTATCCAGTGCTGGTATTCCTTGTACCTAACCGTACGGTTCACCCAGTTCATCCAGTAAACCTTGGTGCGCTCCAGCTCAAGGTCGATGCGGGAATGGTCAAGCCTGATCAGTTTCTGATTATAACTCACCATAAAAAATATATTCTTGTCAAGTGTTATGGTGGTTGAGTTAATAACATGATCAAAATCAACATTGGTATATAGATACAATGAATCGTAGGTGCCTTTGACCGTATAGCTCTTGATGTATTCCTTGTGAACAACGGTTTTGGTGTTGTATTTGGCATACTGCAGCCTGGGGTCGTATTTTATCCTGAATTTGGGTTTGCCACTGGTCACCTTAAAATAGCGGATAATTTCAGGCGGTGCAAAATAGCTGTTATCTTCGGTGCGGTAGCGCGGCATAAAATCATATACATCAAAGGAATCCTTGCCTTTGGTGAATTTGGTTACCAGGATATTGGTTTTTTTCAGATAAAATTGACTGGTTTCATAATCATCATCTACCACAATCTCAAAAGATCCTCCCTTTTCTTCATCAAGAAGCTTTGCAAACACTGATGGTGAATCAAATTCGGGCATGCAGGCCCAGTCCAGCGAACCATTTTTGTATATCAGTGCGGCACTTCTGCTGTTTCCAATTACTCCGTAGTCCAGATTATGCATAAAAAATGCTTTAGGGGTTAAACAATTTTATTACTAATTGTTATATAATATAGAAATTAGGTTCATTTAAAAATGCAAAATTACTAAAATCCCACTTATATAATTCTGTGATAAAAATAACCCAATATGCAACGACTTATTATAGTTTCAAACCGCTTACCGGTGAAAATAGAAAAAGATGAGATGGGGAAGTTCATTGTCATTCCCAGTTCCGGTGGGCTTGCTACAGGAATGAAATCGGTATATAAAAATTTCGACAGCCTGTGGTTTGGCTGGTCGGGGATGCATTATGATGAGATGCCGAGTGAAGCAAATAACAAGATTGATGAATTGCTTAAAAAAGAGGGTTGTGTGGCCGTTCCGTTAGATAAGCAACATCTTGACAGTTATTATTACGGATTTAGTAATAAGACACTGTGGCCTCTTTTTCATTATTTTACGCAATATGCTGAATACGATGAAGAGCATTGGGAAGCATATAAAACTGTGAACCGTATTTTTGCTGATCACCTTCGAAAATATCTCCGGCAGGATGATAAGATCTGGATTCACGACTATCATCTTTTTTTGCTTCCCCAGATGATACGCGATTATATGCCTGCAGCGGATATCGGATTTTTTCTACATATTCCGTTTCCCTCCTATGAGGTTTTCCGGCTGCTGCCCTGGCGTGAAGAAATTCTGCGGGGAATGCTGGGAGCCGATCTGATAGGTTTCCACACCTATGACTACGAACGGCACTTCATGTCGTCAGTTCGCAGGCAGCTGGGATTTGAAAATACCTACAACCGTATCCGGCTAAAGGACAGGGTGATGAAGGTGGATGCTTTTCCCATGGGTATTGATTTTATGAAGTTTAATGAAGAAGCAAAAAAGGTATTTTCCGGAAGGACAACAAAATCACAGCTGCTGAAACACATCCAAAATTTCTGCGATGAGGAGAGTGGTAAGAAAATGATCCTTTCCATGGATCGTCTGGATTATTCCAAAGGTATTTATAACCGCTTGCTTGCCTTTGAAAAGTTTCTGGAACAGCACCCGGATCAGCACGAAAAAGTAGCTATGTTTATGCTCGCTGTGCCTTCACGCACCAGTGTGGATCATTATCAGAGGTTAAAAAGTGAGATTGATGAAACAGTGGGGCGGATTAATTCTAAATTCGGCACTGTGAAATGGATGCCCATTTGGTACCTTTTCCGCTCCATGCCGTTTGAGCAGTTGATAGAATTATATGCGTGTGCTGATGTGGCATTGATTACTCCTGTGCGTGACGGGATGAATTTAATAGCCAAGGAGTATATTGCCTGCCGGGTGAATGAAAAAGGTACGCTGATACTGAGTGAAATGGCGGGTGCATCCAAGGAGCTTGGCGAAGCATTAATCGTTAATCCGAATGATATTCAGGAGATCGCTAATGCTATTAACCGGGCTATCCATATGAAGCCTGAAGAGCAAAAGAAAGCCAACAGAGCCATGATCCAGCGCCTCAGCCGCTATAATGTGGAACACTGGGCCCAGGATTTCATGGACTCATGGAGCAATATCAAGCAACACCAGTTTGACCAGCGTACCCGTGAGGTAAACGCGCTGATAACCGAAGGTATATCCAGAAGGTATAAGAAGGCCAGGTCGCGCCTGCTGCTGCTTGATTATGATGGCACACTGGTGCCTTTTGAATCAGACCCTGATGATGCTGTTATTACAGAAGATAGCCTGAATTTACTTAAAGCAATTAAGTCAAACGAAAAGAATGATGTGTATGTCGTGAGCGGCAGAAATAAAGACTTTATTGACAGGATGTTCAAAAATTCAGGATTAGGTCTGGTAGCTGAGCACGGCATCTGGATCAAACCGCCGGGTAAAAAATGGAAGAGAACCATGAAGCCTGATGTTAGTTGGAAAGAAGACATCAGGAATATTTTACAATTATATACCGACCGTACGCCGGGTTCTTTTATTGAAGATAAACACTTTTCACTGACCTGGCATTTCCGTAGGGCCGATCCTGATCTTGGCAACAAGCGTTCCTGGGAGCTGAATGACGAATTGCGCGACCTGGTAAGCAATCAGCATCTGGAAGTTATGGAAGGAAAAAAGGTGATCGAGATCAAGCAGCAGGGCATCAATAAAGGAATAGCCGTGTCGAAAATAGTGGAAGGGAAAAGATATGATTTCATCTTTGCCATTGGTGATGACTTTACTGATGAGTACATGTTCCGGCAGGTAGGAAAAGAAGGGATCACCGTAAAAATCGGGCTGGAACAAACTTCAGCCGATTATTACATTGATAATCATGAAAAAGTGATGAGTTTCTTAAGAAAGATGATCAAAATTGGTTAATTTTCTGCAATACCTCTTCCCTTGATAAAGGTTTAGATACATAATCATCACAACCTGCCTCCAGTGCTTTTTCCTTATCACCGGGCATGGCATAAGCTGTTTGCGCAATTACCGGTATCCCGGGCTTGATTTCTTTTACTTTGCGTGTAACTGTCAGGCCGTTAATCCTGGGGATTTTTATATCCATCAGGATCATGTCAATTTCGTTCTGCCTGGCGTGGAAAATTTCCATAGCCTGTATTCCGTCTGAGGCCCGGAATACGTTATGGTTTTCCTTTTGCAATATGGTTTCAAGGAACATATAGTTGGAGTCTTCATCCTCAACGATCAGGATGGTTTTACCTTCTTTTTTTACCGGATTATTGTCAGAGGGAGTTTTCATGGTAATTGGTTTTTTTGATGATACATTATTCGTCAGATTTGTTTTTATGGTAAAAAACACTTCGGTTCCTTTATTTATTTCAGAATTAAGCCATATCCTGCCACCCAGCATCTTTACCAGCGACCTGCTGATGGAAAGCCCCAGACCGGTGCCACTGTGGATTTCGCCTTTGGCAATGGATCCCTGCCGGAATCGTTCAAAAATAATTTCCCGGTCTTCCGGTTTTATCCCCCTGCCTGTGTCTGTTACCCCTATTTGTATCTCATCTTCTGAAATACTTTCACAGCTTATTTTTATCTCTCCCTTGTCCGTAAATTTCACCGCATTACTGATCAGATTATCCAGCACCTGTCTGATCCTTGTGCTATCGCTCATGATAATATTGTGCTGGTTTGACAGGGAAATGTCAAGCCTGAATTGGAGGTTTTTTCTTTCCAGCTGATCTCTGTTACTTTCAAATGCCTCGGTTAGTATAGCCGGTACCTGCACCTGCCAGATATTAAGCTTGGCCTGACCGGCTTCTATCCTGGAAAACTCCAGGATATTATTCATGATGTTCAGCAGGTGCTCGCCATTGTCGTGGATGATATTGAGATATTTTTGCTTCAGATTTTCATCATCAGTGTCCTCCTGCATCAGCATTGAAAACCCGAGTATTGCATTAAGAGGGGTGCGGATTTCATGCGACATATTGGCAAGAAAAGTTGACTTGAGCCGGTCGTTCTCTTCTGCTTTTTCTTTGGCTTCTATCAGCTGCTCCTCGTATTTTCTGCGCTGAGAAATATCTCTGCCTATAACAAGGAATTCTTTGTTAGTGTTTTTTACTATGGGCACCGATGATATTTCCAGCGGAACAGGTTCCTGGTCTTTATTGATTATCTCCACCTGGTAGGTGAACAGCGAGTCATCGTCCATTTCTCTTTTATTGATCCGCTGCTGAAGCTCTTGTTTTTCTGAACTGCTTAGCAGATTACTTACATCCATTGATATTAATTCGTCATGAGAATAGCCTGTAATGGTTGAACTGCTTTTATTTGCAAAAGTTATTTTTCCTTCCAGATTGTGAATCAGGATCATTTCGGATGCGGTTTCGGTCAGTAGCCGGTACTTTTCCTCACTATGCTTGAGGGCCTGCTGTATAGCCTTGTTTTTATGCAGTTCAGCACGAAGCTGCGCGGTTTTTCTGCGCACAACCCTTCTGAGCATATAATTCCATATAATAATCATTAAAATGATCGATACAATAATCCCGGTTATCAGCAAAATGTCGCTGCGATATACCTTGTGCAGAAAATCTCCCTGAAGAAAGCTGAACCATTCTTTATAGATATCATTATAAGTGCCATTGTCCTTAAGTTCAGCCAGGCCCTGGTTGATGGATGACAGAAGCTGAGAGTTCTGGTGCGATACGGCAAAGCCATATTCCAGGGGGAGAAAAGATTCCCCTGTTGGTTTGATATTTCTCAGGTTGTTATGAGTGATGAAATACCGCCCTAAAAGTCCTGCTCCCAACACTGCATCGTGCTTGCCACTGTTAAGCATGCTGAGTGCGATAAGCTGGTTTTCCACAGTAATTACCTCACAATTGATGTTTTCTGTACAAAGGAATTCGTGCATAACATCACCTTTCTGCACCATTACTTCCTTTCCTGCGAGTTGGGAAAGAGACTTTATTCCCGAATTTTTACGCACAAACATGGAATGAGTAATAACAGCATGCGGAGTAGCAAAGTCAACTGCAGTATCTCTATGTGATGTATTGAGCATGGGAACTACATATATTCCCGAGTCTTTTTCCAAAAGTTGCCGTGCCTCTGAAAATGGCATCGCCCTGATTTTGAATCTGAGGTTTATCTGGTCGGCAATGGCTTTAAACAGCTCCACATCAAATCCGTCAGCTTTTCCGGTATTATTTCTGAAGCTATAGGGCTCGTATTGATTATCAATGGCGAGTGTTACAACCTGCTGTTTTTCCTGTGCTTCAGCAGTGGAAACCCCTGAAAAAAACAGTAATGCACAGATGATATGGATATTAAACTTTTTCACCAATCTGCGAATATAATATGCCTGATCAGGAAATGGCAAGTTTAGTGCTTTATTTGGAAAAAAATAATGTACTGTTCTCTCCGGGCATAATTTTGAGTTAGGATAAAAATCATCATATAAAAATTATTGCATACTTTTGACGGCACTTTTTTCATATCTGAAAGCATCAAACAAACACGGCATTATGTATGAATCATTGAAACTGGCAGATGAGATCCGGCTGAATTTTACGCAGGACGGACTGTTGCTTTTAAATATTGCTATCGCATTCATCATGTTTGGTGTAGCTTTGCAGATAACCCCCCAAAGCCTGAAAAATATTATAGTAAAACCTAAGGCTACTATAGTTGGCTTTGTTTCACAGTTTGTGGTGCTTCCCGGTATTACATTCTTGCTGGTGATGGTGTTAAGCCACTTTCATTTGATCCCCCCCGGGGTGGGATTGGGAATGATACTGGTAGCGAGTTGCCCGGGGGGAAACGTATCGAATTTTATATCCAGCTATGCCAATGGAAACCCCGGGCTTAGTGTGGGGCTCACTGCCCTGGCAACCATAGCAGCGATTTTTATGACACCATTTAACTTTGCCTTTTACGGCGATATGTTTGCCTCGCGTTCACCACTGGTGATCCCGTTGGAAATAGATCCCATTGAAATGTTTAAAACAGTGATTATGTTACTTGGAATACCCATAGCAGCCGGAATGGCGTTTGCCTGGAAACTACCTAAAGCTGCTGCAAAAATTATAAAACCAATTCAAAACATGTCTGTTGCTTTTTTCATAGGCATGGTGGTGATCATGTTTGCCAATAATGCAGAATATTTTCTCAATTATATGGTTTTTATTTTTATCCTTGTGTTGCTGCACAACCTACTTGCCTTAGGTTCTGGCTATGGGATAGGAGCATTATTCAAACTCAGGCATCGCAACAGACGCACCCTGGCCATAGAAACAGGGATACAAAACTCGGGTTTGGGTTTGGTGCTGATTTTTAATCCCGCCTTTTTTCCACCTGAGCTGGAAACAGGCGGAATGGCCATTATCACTGCCTGGTGGGGGATATGGCATATTATCGCAGGACTTCTTATTGCCAGGGTTTGGAAAAAATACAAGTATCCGGATGAGGAAGGCGCTTCCTTGAATCCGGTGGAATAAGGAGATTTGCCAATGTCAGATAAAACAATAAAACATATTACCCGCTGGTCGTTTTCCTATCATATTTTATACGTGTATGTTAAACTGATGCATTTTCTGTTCTACAGAAAAATAGTAGTGGAAGGGCGGGAGAATATCCCGGTGGATGAACCGGTGATATTCGCCCCTAATCATCAGAATGCGCTAATGGATCCCCTGGCAGTTATCTTTACCTCCGGGCGGCAGGTGGTTTTTCTGGCCAGGGCAGATATTTTCAGATCAAAAATCCTGGCCAGGATATTTACCTGGATGAAAATACTGCCGGTGTACAGGATCCGTGATGGTGCGAACAATCTTAAAAATAATGATTCTACTTTTGAATCAGCTATCAGGGTGCTGGAGCATGGCATGCCCGTCGGCCTGTTCCCTGAAGCTGCCCACAGCAACAAGCGTCATCTGCTGTCCTTTAAAAAAGGAGTGCCACGGATAGCTTTTCAGGCTGAAGAAGATAATAATTACCAGCTGGGCGTGAAAATATTACCAGTGGGGATTTACTACAGCCGCTATAATAAATTCCGTAGTATTTTACATGTCAGGTACGGTAAGCCTATAGCGGTTCAGGATTATATTGAAGAATATAAAGAGAACCCTACCAGGGGAATGCTCAGGCTTCGTGATGCCATGAAGAAAGCCACAGAACCACTGGTTATTGATATTGCTAATCTTGAGTTTTATGATATGTATGAGTCGCTCAGAACCATTTATTTCAAGCAAATGGCAAAGCGGCTGAAGTTTAGGGAATTGAGCCAGAAGAATAAATTCATTGCCGATAAGATGACAGTCAGGCAGCTGGATAGATTTGGTGAGAAGCATCCTGATCAAATGGTAAGGCTAAATCGCATGGTGGATGTGTTGCGCAAGAATGTGAAAAAATACAGCCTTTCCTATCAATCTATAGCAAAACCCAGGCTCAATTTATTCCGGCTTGCCTGGAATTCTCTGCTGTTGGTGGTGTTCTTTCCTGTATTTCTCTACGGGCTGGTGAATAATTTCCTGCCTTATATCCTGCCCAAAATTCTGGTACTTAAAGTAAAGGACAGGCAGTTTCATTCTTCCATAAAATTTGTATGGGCTATACTGATGTTACCAGTATTTTACCTGGTGCAAACCATTATCATTAGCTCTATTGTGGAGCAATGGTACTGGTGGTTGGCTTATTTCATCTCTTTGCCTCTCACCGGCCTTATAGCCCAGTTTTATCACGAGTGGTTTGCTCTTACGCGTAAAGATATTTTACTTTTCAGGTTAAAACAAACAAACAAAAAGGTTTTCAGAAAGATAAAAGAACTTCACAGTTCAATTATCAGTTGCCTGGATGAAATCTTATCTGCCTAAGCTGGTTTATTTCCAATCCTTACGTTAAGAATTTCCTTTTCGGAAGAAGCTATGATAGCAGCACCACAGCTGTCGCTCCACACATTTGTAGCCGTGCGTAACATATCCAGAATTCTATCCACGGCCAGGATCAGCCCCACGCCCTCCAGCGGAAGCCCAACTGCTGAAAGTATCACAGTTATCATCACCAGGCCTGCCATGGGAATTGCTGCCGCACCTATAGATGCAAGCAGTGCAGTAATAACCACGATCATCTGATTCATCAGGTTCAGTTCCATCCCGTAGGCCTGAGCGATAAACATTGCTGCCACACATTCATAGAGGGCGGTACCATCCATGTTGATGGTTGCACCAAGGGGAAGTGTAAAGCTGGATATCTTATTGCTCACCCCGGCATTTTTTTCAGCTGCTGTCATGGTGAGGGGCAGTGTGGCTCCGGATGAAGAAGTGGAAAAAGCAGTGAGGATAGGGGTACTCATGGCGGATAAATGGCGAACAGGATTGATTTTCCCGATTGTGCGCAGCAGCAGGGGAAGCGTAATGAAAGAATGTATCAGTAAAGCGCCGGTTACCGTGGCCATGTATATACCCATACTGCTAACCAGCTGGCCCAGGTCATCCTGATCGGAAATAACTTTGGCAACAATGCCGAAAATTCCCAATGGAGTGAAACGGATTACCCACATGGTGATTTTCATCATAACATCAAAAATGGAGTTGAAAATATCCCGCAGGGTTTTTTGTGGCCCGGCACTTACGCGTGTAATAAAGAAACCAAACAGGATCGCGAAAAAGATGATGCTGAGCATATCGTTGTTTGCCATGGCATTAATGATATTATCGGGTACAATATCCATAAGTATTTCACCCAGATCCTTGTATTCTCCAAGGCCTTCCACTTCCTGTATTAGGCTGAGATCGGCCCCTTTTCCGGGTTGAATAATATTTACCAGGAGCAATCCGGTTACTATGGCTATGAGGCTTGTTAATAAGTAATACAGGATTGTTTTCAGGCCCAGCCTCCCCAGGTTGTCGCCGCTGCCAATATTGGTCACTCCTGAGATTATGGAGCTCAGGATCAAAGGAATGATCAGCATTTTCAGCAATTTCAGAAAAAGATCGCCCAGCCAGCTCACATAACTTACCGGTTTATTTTCGTAAGAAGCATCAATGATGTGTTTTTTGTTTTTATTATAAAGCTCAGGTCCTAAGTGAGATTTAACATCCACGATAAATTCAGTGCGGGTATCCCAGCTTTTTCCGTCGAAGGTCTGCATCCGCTCCACCAGCACACTGTCTTTGCTGGTTTTTTGCAACTTTTCCAGCTTATTTTCATTATAGCTGTATGTAGTTGGAAAATGCAATCCATAAAGAACTGCCAGTACCAAAGCTATCAGGATTTGCCAGTGAAGTGCGATTTTTTTCATCTGCCGGTCTGTTTTAAAACTTTTAATCTTAGGTTAATAAACAGGAATAGTAATGTGTTATTGATTGAAATTGTGATGCTTTCGGATATCATTGAAACATGGCCAATTCAAATCATCAACAATATGCACAATATTACACTTTTTAGTGGGTATTTGCAAAAGTTGGCTGGCAATAGCATTTATCCTTGTGCTGATGCCTGCAGTATTGTGGGAATATATACATTAAGCGGGCTTATCCGCGTAACGGACAGAAGTGTTGTTCACGGTTTATAATATGGCCTGAAAACCGTATGAACCGAAGCAGCACATATCGCTAATCCGGTTTCGAACAAGCGAAAAGACTTCCGCCTTGAAAATCATACATAATTAAAAAAGACTATTTTTGCAGCTTTAAAGCAGGTGGTTTTTATGAGTGATGCAATTAAACACGAGTGTGGTATAGCTTTTCTCAGGTTACTGAGGCCACAGGAATATTATCTTTCGAAATACGGAACCAGCACCTACGGGTTGAATAAGCTGTATCTGTTGATGGAGAAGCAGCATAACCGTGGGCAGGACGGTGCCGGGATGGCCAGTGTGAAATTAGGTATAGAACCGGGGAGAAAATATATCGACCGCTTCCGCTCTAATGATGTTAATCCGATTAAGGATATATTCGGAAATATATTTTCTGAAATCAATGAACTCACCAGGGGAAGCAGCGGGCGACTGCGGGATATCGACTGGCTGAAGCATAATGTACCTTATACCGGTGAAGTATTTCTGGGGCATCTCCGGTATGGAACCTTCGGAAGAAACGACATAAGCAATGTGCATCCCTTTATCAGGCATAACAACTGGATGACACGGAATCTGGTGCTGGCAGGTAATTTTAATCTAACTAATGTAAATGAGCTGTTTGATAATCTGGTAAATGTTGGGCAGCACCCCATTGAAACAACGGATACCATTACGATACTTGAAAAGATCGGGCATTTTCTCGACCGTGAGAATGAAAATCTTTATCAGAAGTTTAAATCAGAAGGATATTCCAAGAAGGAAATTTCAGGGCTAATAGCGAAACATCTTGATACGCATAAGGTAATTACGCGTGCGGCCAA
The DNA here is from genome assembly GCA_964477095.1 of uncultured Bacteroidales bacterium. Classification (GTDB taxonomy): domain Bacteria; phylum Bacteroidota; class Bacteroidia; order Bacteroidales; family PWNQ01; genus PWNQ01. Next base: position 24,498 of record CAYZDA010000036.1, read on the forward strand.
GCACTGGGATGGCGGATATACCATAGCCGGAATGATCGGGCATGGTGATTCTTTCGTTATGCGTGATCCATCAGGCATCCGTCCGGCCTATTTTTACCAGGATGATGAGGTGGTGGTAGCTACCTCCGAGCGTCCGGTTATTCAAACTGCCTTCAATGTTCCGGCTGAACGTATTAAAGAAGTTGAGCCGGGTTACGCGCTGGTGATCAGGCAAAACGGTGATGTGATCTATGAAAAATTCCAGGAAGCGCGCGAAAGAAGATCATGTTCCTTCGAGCGAATTTATTTTTCACGCGGCACCGACCGTGATATCTACCGAGAACGGAAAAAGCTGGGCAAAGCACTGGCAGAGCCTATTTTGAAGGCCATTAATCATAACCTGGATGACACGGTTTTTTCTTATATCCCCAATACTGCTTCCGTGGCTTTTAACGGACTGGTGGAAGAACTGCACAACTTTTGTGATAAGATAAAAGTCGAAAAGATAAAGGCCTTGCAGAATAAAGCCGGGCAAGAGGAGCTGGAAAAGATAATGGCACTGCGGCCACGCGTGGAGCAGGTGGCTGTGAAGGATGCTAAAATGCGCACCTTTATTACCCAGGATACCCAGCGCGAAGATATGGTGGCTCACGTGTATGATGTTACCTACGGTGTGGTGAAAAATGAAGATACTCTGGTGGTGGTGGATGATTCCATAGTGAGAGGTACAACTTTAAAGCAAAGCATTTTACGAATCCTTGATCGATTGCATCCTAAACAGATACTTGTGGCCTCCTCTGCACCTCAGATCCGCTACCCGGACTGTTACGGTATTGATATGGCCAAGCTTAATGATTTTGCGGCATTCAGGGCCGCCATAGCCCTGCTGAAAGAGAAAAATCTCCATCATGTTATCCATGAGGTTTACCGCAAGTGTAAAAGCCAGGAAAATGCCGAAAAGGATGAAGTCGTAAATCATGTAAAAGAAATCTATAAGCCCTTTACCCCTGAGCAGATATCAGATAAAATTGCTGAGATACTTACCCCGGCCAATATTAATGCCAGGGTGCAGGTGATTTTTCAGAGTATTGAAGATTTGCACAATGCCTGCCCCAATGATAAGGGCGATTGGTATTTTACTGGTAATTATCCCACTTCAGGTGGCAACAAAGTGGTAAACAAATCTTTTATTAATTACATAGAGGGAAGGAACGTAAGAGCCTATTAAGGTACTGCTGGAGGGAAGTAGCGGGAGCTTTAATTCATCTCGTTTTCCCGGATTTGCCGTATGGCCTTTGGCAGTATTTCATTCAATTTATTCATGAACATATCAAGATTTTCCAGATTACGCTTTTCCTTGCTATCCTTTTCAATGGCTAAAATTACAGGTTCAAGCACGTTGATCTCCATAAGCCGGAGACTCGATTTCAATTTGTGCGCCAGTTTTCCCAGCTCCTCATAATTCTGCTCCTGGTATGCCTCCTGCATTTCAGCCAGTGTTGCCGGAGCCAGGTCCAGAAACATCTCCAGCATTTCAATTATTTCTTCACGGTCGTGATCCACGATTTCCTTCAGCGATCCCAGGTTGTACAGTTTCTCTTCCATATGATTTATCCGTTTTCTTATTAAGCATGAAGTGGTTTAATCCTTGTGCAATAATATTCTATTTTATGCTTTGAACAAAATATATTTTTGCTTGTTTGAATGGCTTAAACAACTCAAGTATATTTAAAACAAAAAATAAATTTAAAATGGAAGAAATGAACAGAATGCCATTGCTGGGCGATATGTTCCCGGAAATGGAAGTACACACCACTCACGGCCCCAAAAAGTTACCGGATGATTACAAAGGGAAATGGGTAATCCTTTTCAGCCATCCCGGAGATTTCACTCCGGTATGTACCACCGAATTTATTGCTTTTGCAAAGCGCAAAGAACAGTTTGATGAGCTGAATGCCGAACTGCTCGGCCTGTCAATTGACCAGGTATTCTCACACATTAAGTGGGCCGAATGGATCGAAGAAAATATGGGAGTGGAAATTCCTTTCCCGATCATTGGGGATGAAATGGGAATTGTATCTAAAAAAATGGGTATGATCGCACCCAATAAGGGAACCAACACTGTACGCGCCGTATTTATTATTGATCCTGAAGGAAAGATTCGTCTTTCCATTTATTATCCGCAGGAGATCGGGCGGCAGGTGGATGAAGTGCTGCGTGCATTGAAAGCCCTGCAGGTGCATGAAAAAGAAAAGGTTGCCCTGCCGGAAAACTGGCCAAATAACGAAATACTGAAGGACCGGGTGATCATTCCGCCGGCCAATACAGTGGAAATGTCAAAAGAACGTAAGAAAAACGCTGATTGTTATGACTGGTGGTTTTGTCATAAAAAACTGACGTAAGATTTTTAATCGCCATTTATCACTTTACCCGGGTTCATTGCCCGGGTTTTTTGTTTGGAATCCGTCCGTTTGCTCATGAGTTTTGATCAGCTGTGCCTGGCGATCCGGTAGTTAAATTTGCCAGACTGTAGGTTTTGTTTAAAACCATTCCAAAAACTGCCGGAACAGAATAAAAACGTGGCCTGGATGCTAAACAACATCAATCCTCGAAAGTGGCTGGAATATGTTTTGGAGCACATAGCTGACTACCCGGCCAGCAAAGTCCACGCGTTCCTGCCCAATAACATCGATCCGGCAAAAATCCAAAACTTTAAAAAATTCTACGAGATGTAGTTAGTCAGGGGGATACATTGACACATTCCAATTCAATAAATCCAATCATCCTGATGTAGAAGTCATCGATCTGAGATAAGGTGATAAGTTTTTTCAAGGCATAAATTAATATCCCCGCGAACCGGAAATCAGGCACACGGGCATAAATTTATATTATGCAATAGGTTGGTAGTTAATAAATTTACTGAATAATCAGCCGGTTGACATGCATCTGATCCCCATCAATAAGCTTGATTAAATACACCCCGGCAGACAAATCGGAAACATCAAGCTGTTGACCATCCCATTTATCGATATTTTTTTGCAAACGCCCGGTTGCATCAATTATCATAATTTGAGCTTGCTCCGAAAAATTTCCGTCAATTCTGAAAAAAGAACCAGCCGGATTCGGGAAAATTTCCAAACTGCTGTTGGTATTAATATCGACCGATAAATTCAGATCGGTATTCTCATAATATTTCAAAGCTCCACCGTATTCCCCTACGATTAAATCCAGATCGCCATCGTTGTCCAGATCGCCACAAGCCGGAATGGCAATATCATAAGTTGGAATAAATGCAAACGGATTTGTCTGAGGTGCAGCGAACTGGGGATTGGTAGCAGATCCGGTGTTTTCAAAATAATAGATACTCCCATAATATTCGCCTACGATCAAATCATAATCACCATCCCTGTCGAAGTCACCGAATGCAAGAGTTGGCACCATGTAGGTCGAATCCAGCCCAAATGGCAATGACTGTGGCTGGCCGAACTGCGGATTGGTTGGGCTTCCCGTATTTTCAAAATATTTGATATTTCCGTAATACTCCCCTACAAACAAATCATAATCACCATCACCATCGATATCAACAAATTCAGGCAACGCAAATCCTGAAACATTGGTCAGACCAAAAGGATTAGCCGTTGGCCCTGAAAACTGCGGAGCATTAGGCGTACCGGTATTTTCGAAAAACCTCATATTCCCGTATGCCTCCCCGACCAACACATCAATATCACCATCACCATCAATATCTGCAACCGTTGGTGCTGCAATCACATAGGTAGCCGACAAGCCCATAGGATTAACATGAGCATTGCCAAACTGAGGGTTATGCGCATCACCGGTATTTTCAAAAAAGTTTAAATTTCCATAATACTCCCCTACCAACAGGTCCAGGTCGCCGTCATTATCCATGTCAGCAAAAGCAGGAAAAGAATACTCATAAACAGAATCCAACCCAAAGGGATTGGTCACAGGATTAGCAAAGCTTTGCGCTTCAGCCTGGTTCGAGAAACTCAATCCTAGAATCAGCGTGAGCGAACCTAGAATTGTTCTTATACTGGCCGGAGCCAAAACAGATCGCAAATCAGCCAACAGTGCTTTAATTTTGCCCAGCAGTTGATGAATCTGTTCTTTCAGTCTTGAATCCTGCCTTGCAACCAAAGCATTCAGCTGATTAATCTTGTTGTTTAGTTGCCGTTGTTTTCTGGCATAATGTTGATTTTTCATTTTTTCTTTATTTAAGTAACAGGTTTGTTTTTTGCCCAATAGGTAGCGTTAGGAATCATTAATCCCAATTTATGGTCGTCCTTAATGGTGTTCAGGATATTTGGGCGTAGCATACCCGGAAAAACCCTGACATCATAAATCTCATCCAGTGATGTCTGATAAATAATTTTCCCGGCCACAGAACCCGTTGGCAGATGCACCAGCACGATCCCAGCCTGGTCTGCCCGGTGTGCAAAGTCAAGTTTGGCAAAGGTGGAGGAATTTTTGCGTAACTTTGATAAGCCAATAAAAAGATAGTCCTGGCAAAAGTCCATCCCTCTGACAAAACCATCCAGTTTAATGACAGTCCTGTGCTTTCCACTGTCCACGTCAACTTCAATAAGTTCACCTGTAGCCGACAGCAAAACATATAACTTATTGCCGTATAATCTGGGCGAATGTGGCATCGGTAAGCCTTCAGCAATAAGTCGATCTGTTTCCACATCAATAATAATTCCTGATGAAGTAATGTTTTCCCGCCAACTTTGCACGGAATTTCCGCGATTAAATGCTGTAACATATTTAGGCTGACCATCTTTTAGTGCCATCCCATTCAGATGACAACGGTCTTCAGATGCCAGTATATCAATAAACGGGGGCTTCCAAACCGGACAAAAATTATAATCATCATTAATGGATACAATACAGGAAAACAAAGTGTTCACAGCGTATAATGTGTTGTTATGGCCATAATTCAAATCATGAATATCCAGTGGCCCCGTATGAAATGTTGCACGTGGCATGAACAGGGCATCATATTTTTCTGGTGATTTGGGATAATACCGAGCCAGATCATTAGAGTTCCTGAAGGTGATAATCTCGTCTTTTGTCGCCAATGCCATTTTCCCTTTTTCGGTATCCAGCGCAATGCCCATCGGTTTGGCAAATGTACGGGGAAGCTGAATAATGTGGTTCTCATCTTTGGGGGAAATAAAAATTAGCTTTCCGGCCTGATACGTTGATATTCCAATGGAACAACCCAGCTTTAATAACAGTTCCGGAAGCTGAGGCGTGTAGCTGCAACTAAAAGGTGAAAGTGCTTTTTGATTTTGGGTGTTTTTCACAACAATAATTTTATGCCAAATTTAGCTATAATTTTATTCAAATATAACGGAATATGTTAATGATTCATATTCCTCGTAAAATTGACCTCCTGGAATCTGTCCATTGCCAGGCCTCTACCTCTGTAAACGTCTTTTGTTCTCTCATAGCTGGTTTTACAGTTACAGAAATCCTTTATTACCTGGCTCCCATATTTTACCTGCTTGCACCTGGGCATCCGCGTTTGTGATGAAGGCCGGGCTGCCGGTCTTGTTGTTAATGCCGGTTTTGCCTGTACACAAATAATATGTCGCCTGTTTCCAAAGCATAAGTTCAAAAGTAATTATAACTTTTCACTTTTCAAAGATTTTGAGAATCTTTTTGCCTGGAAAAGTATCGTTTTATGCGCCGGGAGACCTTCGCGCCTGAGGCGGACACGGCTCAGTCTTCAAACCTCTTCGCCTGCCGGCGAATTCGGTTTTCATCCTTCGAGGTGACAAGGGTGCTGAGAGAAGGGGGAGAAAAAATGGAAA
>CAYZDA010000037.1:0-30309 GCA_964477095.1 uncultured Bacteroidales bacterium
AACCTCAAACCTCTTACACTGTTTCCTCGATATTCCACACAAAGGCACGGATGCCTACTTCTTCGTTGATGGCATTGATTTTTTTCACGGCATCAAGTACCTGTTGTACCTTGCTGTCGTCCACTACTGCCATTACAGCATTGTTCTGCTCGGGCCATGTATGTGTGCCCATATGCGGATCACCATTTACTGATCCTCTGCCGTAAATTTCGTTCCACTGCGTATAACCACGCACTTTCAGGCGATCAAGCATATACTCCACCTTTTCAGTGTGCGCCTGGTTAAATATGATCATTACTGACTTCATTTTGCTTTTTTTTGAAAAGCAGCCGGTCAGCAATGCCGGCCGGCTGCAAGGTTTTTACTCATCCATGAAAGAATATTTCTCTCTGAATCTTAGGTTTTTATTCCTTTCTCCCTTTGATGAGAACAGGCGGTAAACCACCGGTACGATCACCATGGTGATAACAGTGGAAGCCACCAGGCCACCGATCACCGATATACCCATCGGGCTCCATATTTCCGAGCCTTCACCTGTGCTGAGCGCAAGTGGCAGCATGCCCAGGATAGTGGTGAGCGCCGTCATAAGTACAGGCCGTAAACGTGATTTTCCTGATAGAATAATAGCTTCATCCAGCGCATGCCCGCGATTTCTCATCAGATTGATATAGTCCACCAGTACAATGGCATTTTTCACTACAATACCCACCAGCATCACAGCTCCAAGGCCGGCAATCACGCTCAGGGTGGTATTGGTGATCAGCAGGGCAAATATCACCCCCGAGAAGGCAAAAGGAATGGAGAACATGATAATGAATGGCATTTTCAATGATTCAAACTGGGATGCCATTACAATATACACCAGCAACAAGCTAAGTCCAAGCAGCAAAGCCAGATCCATAAAGCCTTCCTGCTGGTCTTCATAAGCACCGCCAACCTCTACCATGATTTCCTGCGGCATGTCCACATTGTCAATTTTAGTCTTGATGGATTCCGCCAGTTCGGTCAGTGAGGTCTTGTAAGGCGTGGTTGTCACCGTAACGATGCGCTCGCGCCGCTTGCGCTCAATATTGGGAGGGGAGTAGTATTCTTTGATTTCACCCAGTTCACCCAGGCGTACCGTCATCTCAAAAGGATTTTGGATGGCGATGTTTTCAATGTCTGTTATGCTGTTACGAAACTCTTCATTAAAGCGGATCACCACATCATATTCATCACCGGCTTCACGGTAGCGCGTAGCCGTGAGCCCTTCCACCCGGTTGTACAGGGCAGTGGAGACCATAGCTGTATTAAGTCCGTTTGCAGCCAGTTTTTCGCGATCCAGTTCCACACGCAATTCAGGTTTCTCATCTTCCCTGCTTATTTTAACCTCCCGTGCTCCTTTGATGGTGCGTATGCTGTCGGCCAGCTGATTGGCCAGGCGGGTAGTGGTTTCAATGTCATAGCCATAGATTTCCACAGCCACATTATTGCCTCCCAGCATACCGGAGTTTTCAGTGCTGACATTGTATTTTATGATTTCCGGGATCTCCGCTAAATGAGCCCTCATTTCTTCTGCTATCTCCCATACACTCCGCTCGCGCTCTTCCACATCCACCAGGCCTACCATATAATTAATAATGTTTGAACCGGTTGACTGGAACATGGACATGAAACCGCCTTCGTCATCAGCACCGGCAGATGTGGATATCAGGTTTACTTCAGGAAACTCATTCTGCAGGATGTTGTCCACTTTTCTTGCAACTTCAACCGATTTGTCAACCCGGGTTCCCGATTGCAGTTCGATGGATATGGAGAAGTTACTTTCATCGGTCTGAGGCATGAATTCGGCTCCCAGGCGTGTTGACATTACTATGGACAATCCAAATATTCCCAATGCCGAGAGGATTATAAGCAGTTTATGGTTCAGGCTCCAGCTTAGGCTGCGCGAGTACCAGTTGTCGAGCCTGTCGAGCATTGGGCGGATAGTGCGGTCGTAGCTCCAGCGTCCTGGTTTTGTCTTCTTTTGCCGAAGCCTGAGCATCTTTGAGCTCAACATGGGGGTTAACGAGATCGCTGCCAGGGTAGAAGTGGTAACAGTGATCGTTACGATCCAGCCCAACTGACGGAACATAATGCCGGTCATTCCCGTGATCATGGTCATGGGGAAGAACACTGCCACTACAGTCAGCGTGGTGACAATAACCGCCAGCCATACCTCATTGGTCGCATATATTGCTGCCTCGCGCGGGCTGCTGCCGCGTTCGATATGTTTGGTAATGTTTTCCAGGATCACAATGGCGTCATCAACTACCATTCCTATAGCGATGGACAGGGCTGAAAGTGAAATGATATTTATAGAGTTTCCGGTAATCCTGAGATAAATAAAAGAAACTATCAGTGAGATGGGTATGGTCAGTACCACAATAAAGGTTGCACGCCAGCGGCCGAGAAAGAACAGCACTATCAGCACTACAAATATCAATGCAAACAGCAGGGTTTGCGAAAGGTTGTTGATGGAGCCTTTAATAAAGTCACTGGAGTCAAAAATGGTTTTTATTTCTATATCCTTCGGAAGGTTTGCCTGAAGTTCCTCCATCCGTGAGTTAAGGTCCCGGGCAACACTCACCGTATTAGCTCCTGACTGCTTCATTACCATCAGGCGCACCCCTTCTTTACCATCAATTTTTTCATCCATGGTCATTTCACGGATACTATCCCGTACATCTGCCACATCCTTAAGATAAACAGCCTGGCCATTGTTGGAACCGATAACAATATCCCTGATATATTCACTGCTTTCAAATTCGCCCTGTACACGCAGCGGGTAATCAAGCTGGCCCATTTCTATATTACCCGTGGGCATGTTCATATTTTCTGCTGCCAGAACATTTCCAATCCGCTCAATTGTCAGATTATAGGCTTCCAGACGCTGTGGATCAACCTCTATGGCCACTTCGCGCTTTGGTGCTCCCAGCACGCTGATGGATCCGATGCCATCCACACGGTTCAGAGGGTTGATGAGCTTTTCCTCCAGCAACTTATCCAATCCTTCATAACTTTCATCTGCGGTTACGGTAAACATCTGGATAGGCATCATACTGGAATTGAATTTGAATATAGTAGGGTCTTCAGCGGCTTCGGGAAGTATATCTTCCACAAAAGCCAAAGCATCGCGAATGTTATTGGCCGCTTCTGTAAGATCAGTTTCATATTCAAACTCCAGGGTTACTATGGAAAGGTTGTCCCTTGACACTGAACTGATCTCTTTGAGATCATCCACGGTGTTGAGGGTATTTTCGATGGGTTCTGATATGTTTGTTTCAATATCACTGGCACTGGCTCCGGGATAGGTGGTAAACACGGTGATGGCCGGAAATTCTATATCCGGATACAAGTCCACCGGCAGGCGTATCACCGAATAGAGCCCGAAAACAACTATAGCGATAAAGATCATTATCGTCGTGATTGGCTTTTTTACAGCACTACTGTATATAGTCATGATTCAAATTTTTTCAACTGTGTGTCGGTTATTTCTTTATTTCCACAGGGTCACCGTCCATCAGGTTTGCCTGCCCGGCCACTATCAGCATGTCGCCTTTGCGCACATTCTCTGAAATCAGTTCCACACGATCATCAAAACGATCACCGGTTTTCACCCTGGCCTTAATGGCTTTTCCCTGGTTATAGAGGAATACGTGACGGTTATTGGTGCCTTCCTGCTTTACCACAGCAATAGCAGGGGCCAGCACAGCAGCCTCATCCTTCAGGTTAATATTTACCCTTGCAAACATGCCCGGGCGCAATTGATCTCCGGGATTGTTTACCTTTATTTCCACATCAAATGAACGTGTAGCAGGATTAATGGTGGGGTGAACCTTGTAAACACTGCCGCTGAAGCTTTTATCCGGATAAATATCCGTTGTGATCACTGCATCCATACCTTTCTGCAACTCCGGGAAGAATTTTTCTGATACGCTTACAACAGCTTTTAGCGGGTTGATCTGCATCAGCGTTAGAATGGCTGATTTGCCTGCCTGCGTATTCGGGGTACCTGAATAGATCTCACCTGCCTCATAATACCTGCCGGTTACAATACCGTTGAATGGAGCAGTAAGTGTGGTGTTTTCCTTCAAAAATTCCAGGTTTGCCATGGCCAGCTCGTATTGGGTTTTGGCCTGCTCGTATTGCTGCTCTGATATGCTTTTTAGTCCAATCAGGGTGTCCATTCTCCGGAATGTTTTCTGTGCATTTTCTACCTGGAGCAGCGCCTGTGTAAGCTGAGTCGGGTCCATTTTTACCAGTACCTGCTCTTTTGAGACCCGGTCGCCTACTTCCACATGTATAGTTTGTATCCTGCCAGGTTGAGCAGGGGCATAATGAAGTTCTTCAAAGGCCACCAGATTGGCAGTATAGCTGATATGCCTGTCAATGGTATCCAGCTTCAACTGCATTACACGCACCGGATGTATTTTTTTATCCGGAGCCTCTTCTTGTTTTTCCTTATTCGCTCCATCAGGCTTACAGGCACTAAAAGTTATTGCCATTAAAATAAACCAGGTGGCTAAGTGTTTCTTTCTCATTGTGATATCTATAGATTAGGGTTTGCTATAATTGATTATATAATTTCTTCAGTTTTAAGCTTGACTGCATAAGCTGCATGGTGCCGTTGAGGTAATTACTTTCTGCCTGCAGGTAATTTGAGTTGGCCTGGGTAAGATCAAGGCTTGATACTACTCCCTGCCGGTATTTATTCTGCATGCTCTTCAGCAGCCGGCGGGCCACTTCCACATTCTGTTTCTGAGTAAGGTAATTATCATAGGCATTACTCAACTCGTACCTTAACTGGTTGTTTTGAAGTTGCAACTGTTCCTCCAGCAGCTCTTTGGAGCGTTTGGCTTTTTCCAGTTCGATCTTTGCTTCATCAAGTTGTGCTTTTCTAACGCCACTGGAAAAAATGGGTACACTCAGATTCAGTCCGGCAGCATTATTGGGGCTGAGGTCAAAACCGGTAGTCATGATTTTTTCGGTATAACTGTAAAAACCCGTGAGAGTGGGGGCATAAGCCCATTTTTGCATATCAACCATTTTTGCCTGAAGCTGCTCCTGCTTGTATACAATCTGGTAATTAGGATTCTGAGTTACATTAAATGAAGTTGACAAACCCATGGATTCGAGTGTATGATCCAACACAGCGCCAAGCGAATCTGTGAGACTCAGCTCCTGCGAGGGCTTCATTCCCATTTGCAGGCGCAGCATATTATAACTGAGGCTGATATTTCTTTCCATCGATTTTTTCTGATTTTCCAGTTGTGATATGCTGATGGCAATCTGATCCACATCGGTTTGCTCAGCCAGTCCGGCAGCGTACATATTGTTGGTATGTGTTTTGATATCCTCCAGATTAGTGATATTTTTTTCCAGCACAGCCATAATCTCCTCGGTAACCAGGATTAACTGATAGGTGCCGGCAACATTTTCCCTCACGTCAAGTTCAGTGATATTTACACTTTGCCTGGCCATTTCCTGTGCAATACGGGCAGTTTGGAGACCCACCCAGTATTGCCCGCCAAATAGAAGCTGTGATACCTGTACCTGTGCATTGGCCTGGTCGGTCATCACTATGGTGGATGAACTTGAAGCGGACATCTGGTTCAGCAGGTTCAGAATTTCAAAATCACCGGCATCAAGCTTGGTGAAGTCGATATCCGGTGGTTGCGGGTCATCATCTCCTCCAAAATCAAAGGTGGCTTCATAATTAAAATTGGTCATATAATCTACCGAACCATTAACCTGAGGCAGTCCCTGCCCCCGGGCTGCACGATATTGTTGTTCGGCTATCCTGACATCTCCGTGTGCATTACGGAGCGTCTTATTGTGCTCAAGTGCGTATGCCTGTGCTTCCTTTAGGCTCACACGCAATTGATCCTGCTGGGCCGGCAGAATCACCGGCGCTGACAGCAACAGTGAAATTAGCAGGCTTCTCATTACTATCATAGGTTATTGTTTTGGGTATTGTTTTTCTTACTCTTCAGATACTCAGATTTTAAACTTTCAAAATTACTCAGGAAAAATTCCAGCATATCAAGGAGGTCCCTGAAAAACTTTGAATTTCTGGACTCAGCATCAGACTTAAGTTCCACCACCTTTTGCAATAGCTGCCGGTGTTTTGTCATTTCTTCTTTGAAATGATCAATCATGGCAAATGGTTCCTGGGTTTTAATCCTGAAATACCGCTTCCTGTCGCCGGGATGCGTTACATATTCAACAGTTTCTCTCAGCTGCAATAATTTAAGCGCCACACTTGCCGAGCTTTTGCTTATCTGTAGTTCTTCCACTATCTCGTCAAATGTATATTCCTCCTTATCCATTGTCATCAGAAGTGCAATTATTCTTCCGGCTACAGGCTGAATACCTTCACTTTCATACTGTCTGCCGATGGTTTCAACCAACTGCTTCTGTTTGTGCTTTCTGTCTTCTTTTTTCATACTACCGGTATATTTGAGCCGGCAAATATAGTTATAGTTTTATTAGTTCGGTAATGTTAGAACTAAAAAAACAGGAATTCTGTATTAAGTTTTGCGAAGCTTATAAAAAGCAAGGTGTAATTATCAGAAATACAGGATTGTATAAATCAAATATCAGCGATAGTCAGGAGAATATCCAAAGGAATGCCTGGCACTTTTGAAAAGAGCAGTGTCTGAGGTTCCGAAGCATAATTAATAGCAGGCTTATCTTCTGCTATGCTGGATACAGCAGGCATCACCGGCTGGCAAGGGGCGGATTTTTAGTTTTTATTGTCCAGAAGTTCGTCCAGCAGTCGCTTATTCTCATAAGTCAATTTAGCGTTTCTGGATTTCATTAGGATGGGATATACGTTTGCCTTGCCACGGATTCTTGCTGTCATTCTGTTAAACATGCTGCCAGTGAGTAGCTTGTAGGTAGTAAAGAGGATAACCGTTTTACCTTCTAAATCCGGCATGGAATTGACGAAATTGTACCACTTTTTATCCGGATGTTGCGCAAACAGAAATAAGCCACTGGTCCAGCCGCCTAAAAATACAAGTTCTGCATTTTTAAGTTTTTCTGAGTCATATTCTTCCACCGGGAAAAGATCCACAGTATGCCCTTTTTGTTTCATATAGGCGGTTATGGCACCGGCATATTCACTTGTTATCCCGGTGCGGCTGCTGTAAATTACTGTAATGTTCATATTGTTCTCAGGATTGATTTCAGGTATTTACAAATATAATCATTGCGGTGAAAGCGGATAAATAATTGACGCATAAAAAAAACCGGCCATATTAAAACACATGCCCGGGTATGAGGTTTTGCCGTGTTGATTATGCAGTCATGCCGCCATCAATAGGATTCACGGTTCCGGTGATAAACTCGCTTTCATCACTGGCAAGGAACATGGCCAGATGAGCCACTTCTTCATTTGTGGCGTAGCGCCCCAGTGGTATGCTTTGTTCGAAACTTTTTTTAGCTTCGTCCTTCTGGCCGGGAGAAAATCCTTCTTCCAGCGACCTCATCATACGGTTATCCACCGGAGAGGGATTAATAGTGTTTACACGTATTTTATGCTGAGCGCCTTCCTGAGCAGCTGATTTCATCATGCCCGCCAGAGCATGTTTACTGGTTACATAAGGCAGCACATTGGGTGTGCCCACCATTCCGGCAACTGAAGAGGTGATTATAACTGATCCGCCTTTTTCCTTCATTAATGGAAAGATATACCGCAGCCCGTAATAAGCTCCATAGACGTTTATTTCCATCAACTTGTGAAAGGTGTCCAGATTGTATTCTTCAAGTGGTTTTACCTCGCCTTCAATACCGGCATTATTAAAGAATACATCCACATGACCAAAAAGCTCTTTGGCCCTGGAGGCATATGCCTTCACTTCATCAGCCTTGCTCACGTCGGCTTTAATTGTAAAAAGCCTGTCGGAGTTGATCTCTCCGGCTACTTTTTCCAATGCATCTTCATCTACATCAACCAGTAGCACTTTGGCACCTTCATCAAGCATCATTTTTCCGGTTACTGATCCAATTCCTCCTGAACCTCCTGTTATAACGACAGTCTTATCTTCAAATCTTTTCATAGTAATATATAGTTTTAGATTGTTACTTATTATCAGTTGTTATAACAAGAAAAAACTGCTGATGTTTACAGGCAGGTCGATTAGATTATATTAGTTTTGACAACTTCTAAATGAACAATCATAAGAAATCATACTGGAATGATCCTAACCTGAGGATCATTTTTTCCATTACGCTGATGGCGGTAATGGGAGTGTCCACTATTACCCCGGTATTGCCTGATATACGTGAAGACCTTGGGCTGACCAATCAGCAGACCGGTTTGCTGATTGTGTTTTTCAGCCTTCCGGGTATTATCATAACTCCTTTAATGGGCATACTTGCCGATCGTACCGGCCGGAAGGTGGTGCTGGTGCCTTCACTGATGGTATTTGCCCTGGCTGGTTTTGTATGCTTTTTCCTGCGCGATTTTGAATGGCTGCTGGTGTTTAGGGTGCTGCAAGGTGCCGGGGCTGCTTCTCTGGGGTCGCTTAACAGCACGCTGATTGGTGATATTTATCCCAGGCAGGAACGCTCAACTGTAATGGGCTGGGTTGCCAGTGTGCTGAGTATTGGCACCGCAACATATCCTGCCGTGGGGGGTGCACTGGCCATACTTGGATGGCATTTCCCTTTTCTGCTGCCCTTGCTTGCTTTACCGGTTGCATGGGCAGTGTTGTATAAACTCGATAATCCTGAACCGGAAAAGGAGGGAAGGCTGATAAGTTACCTGTCCGAAGCATTAAAAAACATCAAGTCTCCTTCGGTGATCATCCTGTTCTTTTCCAGCTTCGTGGTTTTTGTGATTCTTTTTGGGGCATACCTTACATATCTTCCCTTGCTAATGAGCGACCGGTTTGGGGCATCTTCACTGGAGATCGGGATACTGCTCACTTCCATGTCGGTAGTAACTGCTATTACTTCAGCTATGCTGGGAAAAATTAACAGGTACCTCAGCGAGCGGCAGATGATTATCACAGGTTTTGGCAGCTATCTTATCGCTTTCAGTATCATTCCGCTCATCCCCAGTGCAATTATGATGATAATCCCTGTTATGATCTTTGGTACAGGACATGGCCTGAACTTTCCCAGCATACAGTCGCACCTTACCAGGGTGGCGCCCCTCCGGTATCGCGGAATGTTTATGTCGTTTAATGGAATGGTATTGCGAATCGGCCAAACCACAGGGCCCCTGTTTATTGGATGGTTATATGCATTTGGTGATTATACTGTTGCTTTTGCCGGAGCCGCAGTACTGGCATTGATCAGTCTGGTTTTACTTTTTTTCTTTCTGAAAATGTAATATTTTTGTAAAATCATTGAAGATGCAACTCATTCTTATTGAAACATTGCTTGACCTAATACCGCTGAAAAATGAAACCTATAGTATTGCTGATAATGACCGCTGTTCTAATGGCCGGTGGCTGTGAAAAAAAAACTGAAACACCTGTAGATATGAATTATGAATATTATCCGCTGAAAACTGGCTCATATCGCATTTACCAGGTGGATTCCATTGTTTGGGACGATTTCTATAACCCGCCGCGGATTGACAGCTTCAGTTATAAAATAAAAGATGTGATCACAGAAAAAATTAAAGATGAAGATAGAAATCAGGTTTTTTATGTAGAACGGTATGTAAAGCGGCATGATACACTTCCATGGGTTATTAATAAGGCATTTACCATGCAGCGTGATGAAACCGGTGCTATGATGACTATAGATAATCAGGCTTTTGTGAAAATGATCTTTCCGGTGAAGGCCGGTGTGAAATGGGATGGGAATGCATATAATTCCATGGATGAAGATTTTTATGAATACACCGGCATATATGAACCCGCCACTGTAAATGGAAATGAATACAATGAAACCGTAACAGTGGAAATTGAATCATCCAATACCCTGATAAGCAATGATCTGGCTTATGAGATTTATGCTCCTAATACCGGCTTGATCTTCACCAACGTGACCACACAGGAACTGAACTACAATACCGGGCAGGTAGAAAGCGGTTATAGCTATACATATAAATTGGCCGAGTATGCGGAATAGTATTCGATTGTTGATCTGTTTGTTTTTGTTTGCTGCTTCAGTAGAAGCACAGACATATCAGCCCGACCGCTTTTTTGCTATTTTCTCTGATAAGGCACACACACAATATGATTTGACAGAACCTGCTGCATTTCTGAGCCAGAGAGCCCTGAAGCGAAGAGCTGGAATTGACAGGGCCATCGATTCGCTTGATCTGCCTGTCAACCGTATATACCTGGACAGCCTGCGCCAGTTGGGTGCAACGGTTCATTTGAGCAGCAAATGGCTGAATGGGGCTGTGTTTTCTGTAGATAGCGGTACCGATATTACGCCGCTGATCGCGTTGGACTTTGTTAAAAAAGTGGACACTGTTCGTTATCAATACTTTCCTCCTGATATTCAGAATAACGGCATGCAGGTATCTGTGGAAACAGACAGGCAGCAGCAGCTTGTTCAGGCGCCCACCGGTTTCGAGTATGGATATGCTGATAACCAGACAGAGCTAATGAACCTGAAGCCATTGCACAAAGAAGGATTTAAGGGGGAGGGAGTTTGGATAGCGGTGCTGGATGCCGGATTTTATAATGTGGATAATATGCAGGGTTTCGCTCACCTTTTTCAGGATAACAGGATAATAAGTACGAAGGATTTTGTGGATGGTGATCAGTATGTTTTTCATGGCAGTGTACACGGACAACTGGTGTTATCCATCATGGCAGCCTGGTATCCCGGAATATTCGCAGGCAGTGCTCCCGAAGCTTCATATATACTGCTTCGCTCGGAAGATACTGGCAGTGAATATCCGGTGGAAGAGCTCAACTGGGCTGCAGCTGCCGAATATGCCGACAGCATTGGAGCGGACATCATTAATTCCTCCCTGGGTTATAACACATACGGGCATCCGGATTTAAGCTATGATTACAGGGATATGGACGGAAATACAGCCTATGTCACCAGGGCTGCTGATATTGCTGCATCCAGGGGTATTTTGGTGGTGAACAGTGCCGGTAATGATGGTGAGAATACCTGGTTTCGCATTGGCGCTCCGGCAGATGGTGATAGTGTGCTTGCAGTGGGAGCGGTTGACCAGCTTGGCCGCTATGCTGAATTCAGCTCCGTGGGCCCTGCCTATGATGGTGATGTCAAGCCTAACGTGGCTGCTGTGGGCAAAGACACATGGTTTGTTAACTACAACGAGCAGGTGGGTGCCGGAAACGGAACCTCTTTTGCCGCTCCTCTGCTGGCAGGTGCAAGTGCCTGTTTGTGGCAGGCATTCCCGGAGCTGAGCAATATGGATATATTTGATCTTATACAGAAAAGCAGCTCCCGGTATTTAAATCCTGATTCACTCACCGGGCATGGCATTCCTGATTTCCAGCTAGCCGCTGTTTTGCAAAGGGAAAACGAAATTCAAACTAAGCCCGGGCTTGATGCAATGATAATACCTAATCCTTTTGACGATTATTTTTATCTGGTGACAAAAATGGTATTACAAAATCCTGTTTTTGAAATTTATGACATGAACGGAAGGCTGGTGGAAAGATATACTGGCGTTACGGAGTCTCAAAACGGACTTTATAAATTATCGGGGCTGGATCATTATGACCAGGGGTTATACCTGTTGCGTGTTTCAACCAGCAGTAGCTCATTTGTATTAAAGCTGTCCAGGACATTCTGAATTACCACCAGGAGCGGTGCCCCTGACGCGATCGCCTTTTAATATAATAGGTGCGCTCCACAGGCGTGCCGCGGCGCTTGAGCCTTTCTGCATATGGGTTCTTATGGCGGGATACCTTAAACACTGTTCTCTTTTTTGCTATCATACGCCGGTATCTGTATTGATTGGAGCAGGACATAAAACCAACAATCATTATGAACACTGTAAAGAATAATATGATATTATGCTTGCTTAACCTCATGCTGCCTGGGTCTGTTTCTTCAATTATTCAAAATTAGAAATAATTAAGGGAATGATCCCTTATTTGCTCTGTTAATTTTCTGTTTTAGATATTTTGATTTTTTATCAGGAATCTTATCTTTGCATTCCAAATGAATTCTGACAATGATAAGAACGGTTTGTCTTCTTGTTACTTTGTTGTTTTTTCATGTGTTATACGGACAACAAGAACAATTGTTCGGTGATAGTATTATGGAAAGCTCCAACGACAGCACCGATCTTGCCAACGGTTTTTATAATCTTTACGATACCCCGGCTTACAACTTGTATAAATGCTGGAACACCTCACGGTTAAAATATATTTCTCCGGATTCCACCTGTTTGGATATTGACCTGTACCTGAATATGGACAGTACTCCCATCGTTTTATATGATTCACTGAGAACTTATTCCATGCCTGTTCACGGTAAAAGAGTGACTTCGGGCTTTGGCAGGCGTTACTACCGTTTTCATTATGGGACGGATATCGACCTGGTGACCGGTGATTCAGTAATGGCAGCTTTCGACGGACAGGTGAGATATGCTGATTACTACCGCGGGTATGGATATACTGTAGTCATCAGGCATTATAACGGACTGGAAACCTTATATTCCCATCTGTCAAAAATCCTTGCCGATACTAATCAGTATGTAAAAGCCGGTGATCTGATTGGCTATGGAGGCAGCACCGGACGTTCCACGGGTTCACATTTACATTTCGAGACGAGCTACCTCGGGGCTGCTTTTGATTCCCAAGAAATATTTTGTTATGACAGTGCCACCCTGAAGAAGGATACATTTTGGCTGTCAGCCGCTAACTTCTCTTATCTCGGACCGGTGCGCGATAAGCGATTGGCCTCATATCATTACATAAAAAGCGGTGATACATTAAGTAGGATTGCCCGCATGTATGGCACCAGCATTGGTGCATTATGCCGGCTGAATGGTATCTCCAAATCTTCTATTCTTCGCATTGGAAATAAACTCCGCGTGCGGTGATAAACTTTTTTTTCCTGCGTCTGTTCATTAATTGGAAATCAGGCTTAGTTGCCGGTGATCCGGATTACTTAAAAACCTTCCCTAAAATATTCATTATGAAAACAGAAAGAGCGAAAACAAGCTGGAAAAAGGAAATGGCATTTGAAGCAGAAGCAAACGGCCATAAAATCACGCTGGATGCAAAAGAAAAATCGGGGGGAAAGAACCGCGGTCCACGTCCCAAACCAATGCTGTTGGTGTCACTGGCGGGCTGCACTTCCATGGATGTAATCTCTATTCTGAAAAAAATGAGAGTGGAACCTGAAGACTTTCAGGTGGAAACCTCAGGGGAAGAAACGGAAGATCATCCAAAGCATTATTCCAAGATCCATATCAAATATATCTTCAAAGGTAAAGACCTGCCGAAGGATAAGCTGGAAAAAGCGGTGAATCTTTCACAGGAAAAATACTGCGGGGTGAGCCATATGCTGGCCAAAGCCGCTGAAATAACACATGAAATAGAGGTGCAGGAGTCATGAACCCTGCGGAATCAGCACTCGCGTAATGACTCAAGAAGCTCGCTGAGGATCATGGCGGTTGCTCCCCATATGATGGTATTGCCAACTTTATAACAGGGTGCTACCACCGGCTGGTGCCTGCCTCTGAATGTGCGGCGGGTAATAATATCGCGCTTATTCATCAGATCATGAAAAGGAATACCGATGATCTCTGCCACTTCTGCCGGTTCGGCTTTAAAATCCGGTTGAGTGTCAAGTATGCCAACATAGGGTTGTACAATATAATTGCTTGGCGGAATATAGACAGGAGACAAAGCGCCTGCTATATCCACCTCCGATGGCCTGATATTAACTTCTTCAGCAGCCTCGCGCAGGGCGGTTTGCTCCAGGTTTTCATCAGCAGACTCTCTGCCCCCGCCGGGAAATGCTATCTGTCCGCTGTGGACACCATTATACTCCGGGCGCCTGATGAAACATATCTTCCAGTGACCGTCTTCAGAAAACAGTAAAATGAGTACTGCACTTTCCCTGGGATTTTTTAGCGTTTTACGCAGTGAATCCAGTCTTCCTTCAGGCGCCATCAGCCTGTGAGCGGCTTCGCCAGGCAACTTCCCTGTTAAGCATATCTTAATTAATCTCTTAAACTCTTCTCTTTCCACGTTCTTCAAAACTAGTGTTTTACAGGCATTAGCACTACATAATTAAGACTTATCTCATCGACAAAATTTTATATTTTAAAGATATATCTAAGTTTTTTGTCAAATGTATTGCTTTTTTTAGAAAAATGTTGCTATTTTGCGTATTGTTTAAACCAAAAATCAAATTTTCAACAATGAAGAACTTACTCAAATTGGCATTGATGTTACTGGCTATAGTAACATTTGCTGCGTGCAACAACACCACTGAATCTGAAGCTGATAAAGCGGATGCAGGTGATGATAAGGAGCAGGTAGATCAGCAGGAAGAAACTCAGGAAATGGAGCCGGCTGATGAAGAAGGCGAAATGGAAGATGAAACCGAAGAAATGGAAGAAGGCGATGAAGACGTTGATGAAGACGCTGAAGCCGACGAAGCTGAAGAAGTGAAGGAATAAACATCCTCTCAATTCCAAAAAATGTCCTTATACTTTATTGTTGTGTAAGGACATTTTTTTTATCTTGCAGGCATATAGCCACCAATACTTTCCCGATATGAAGACCATATACGCTGGTTTGCTTCTTTTCCTGATCATGATAACTTCCTGCAAAAGCCCGGAAGAAAAACTGGAAAACCTGCTGAATGATTTCAGGCAGGACATCTGCACGGCAGAACCGGATCAAACATCAAAAATGGTATCAGGTTCAATGGATTCCCTGCTGCAAAGCTACCGGCAGGTATGTCAGCACGTGTCCACTGATCAGGAGCTGTTCGCAAGAGAAAATGTTGCGCTGTCCCGGGTTGAAATCAGTGATGAAAGTGCCAGTGCCGTGGTCAACGGTAAGTATCCTGTGTATTTTGTGAAAAAGGATAAACGATGGAAAATCAGTTCTTATCCTGACTTCCAGGCCAGGCTCACTGCTGTTACTTATCTGTATGCACTGGATCAAGGCAACTATTCATTGGCCAGGCAGCTATCCACAGCACAATCCCATGAGGTAATAGACCTGATGCAGCAGTTTGATCAGATGTCTGCAGATACCAGGCGCACGGATACGGTGGAGCTGAGCATTAAAGTGGAAGAGGTGGTGCTGAATGACGATGGAGCTGAAGTGCATTACAGGGATGACAATATGAAGGAACGGCTAAAGGTGATTAATAAGCGCGGAAAACACTGGAAAGTTGAGCTCCAAAGCGAAAGCATGCCGGCGGATAGTGTTTAGTCAGACAATAACCTCAGATTTATTGTAAGGTCCCTGGGATAATAACAGGGCTCTTCATAACAGCTTAGTTCACCTATCCTAATTTTTCCACCGTCGAAAACATGAATGGTTTTGCCGTTTCTGGTATAAATGGCTTCTGCGCAATAATCCTGTTCGGTTAGCAGGTAGATGCTGACCATCTGATTAGTGGTAGTGTCTGATATTAATGTGTCCCTGCCAGGTTCGGTACCCTCATATACAAAATACCGCACTGCCGTATTTTCCTCATTTATGGTGAATTCAAGAATGGCTTCGCCTTCCTCTGGTACATTTTGAAAGCAATTGGAACAGCTATAGTTGCTTAAATCGGTTTCACAACTGGCAAACAGCAATAAAGCAATAATGAAAAAGCTATGATTGATATTCTTCATACACAATTGGTCTTTTATTCCGGATCTGGAATATCATACTAAAACTATTCCATAAACCTTTGTGTAAAATTAATTGTTTCCCTGCAAATAAAAAAATATTATATCATGCAAATTATATTGTCACCTGCCAAAACCCTCAACTTTGAGAGTAAAGTGCCTGCAAGTAACGCAACAGATCCCAGGTATCTTGATGAATCAGAAAAACTGGTCAGAGAGCTGAGGAAAAAGACAAAGGCGGAACTGAAAGAAATGATGGATATTTCCGGTGAACTGGCAGAACTGAATTTTCAAAGATATAAAGAGTGGAAAACACCTTTTACCAGGGACAATGCCAGGCAGGCAGTTTTTGCCTTTAGCGGTGACGTGTATGAAGGTCTTCAGGCCGGCAGTTTTACGGAAAAGCAGCTGGAATATGCACAGAAGCATTTGTTTATCCTGTCAGGACTGTATGGAATACTCAGGCCGCTGGACCTTATCCAGCCATATCGCCTGGAAATGGGAAGCAAATTTGAATACAACGGGCAAAAACTTCATGAATTCTGGGGGGATAAGGTAACGGCTACCATAAATGAAACCGGTGAGGAATACCTCATCAATCTTGCCTCGCTGGAATATTTTAAAACTGTTCAGAAGAAAGAACTGAAGCCTTCAGTAATCACTCCTTACTTTAAAGAATTAAAAGGGGAGGATTACCGGGTTGTTAGTTTTTATGCCAAAAAAGCCAGGGGTATGATGGCCCGGTATATTATCAGAAAAAAACTTTCTGATCCGCAGAAGCTGAAAGATTTTAATGAAGAAGGTTACCGTTTTCACGAATCATTGTCAGATGAAACCAGCTGGGTATTCACGCGCTGATTACCATTCAACGGGCTGGCGGCTAACCGGCATGGTCATACATCTAGCTCCACCACCGCCCCTGGGCAGTTCTGATCCTTCCAGAGTTACCACAGCACGCTGATAGTCATCAAGATCAGCTTTGCCATCAATGATATCGGCAGCCGGAATGATTTCAAAACCATGGTTATTCATTTCCTCCATCGTATAGGTATTCCGTTCATAGCCGATCACTTTACCCGGGCCTATGGCAAAGAAATTGGCGCCGCTGTGCCATTGTTCGCGTTCCTGAACCCAGACGTCACTGGGGCCGCCACATGAAATTGGTTCCAGGTCCATGCCCAGCTTTGTAAGGGCAGTAAGCAAATTGTCTTCGGTGTAGATCGAGCACACCTTGCCATTATCTATTTCGATATGAACGGTCTGCAGGCGGTTGGGCTTGAGAATAACAGGCTCGTAAATCATACAGGCATTGGTGTCCAGGAAAGTAAAAACCATATCCAGGTGAATGAACGATTCCGGTTTAAGAGGAAGCTCCTGAACCAGGATATGACGTTTTTCCTTGTGTGTTTTTAAGCGTTCAATGATGAAGTCGATACCCTGGGAAGTAGTTCTGCTACCAATTCCTATCAGTAATATATCCTCGCGGGCCACCAGCATATCACCACCTTCTATGGTCAGCTTATCAGTGAAAGCAGGATCGTTTACCGGATTAACCGTTTTGGTCTGGAAATTCTGGTGATAGTCAAAAATAGCTTCCATGATAATGGATTCGCGCTCCCTTACTCTTGAAGCCATCCGGTTGATCAGAACTTTGTCGAATGCAGTAACTGCAGCATCACGGGTGAAAAAGAAATTGTGCAGGGGGCGCAATGCATAGCGCTGCCTGGACAGGTACTTCGTCAGGTTATCCTTTTTCAGAACCACGCCTTCTATGAGCTGGTCAGCCAAACTTGCATTGTCCGTTTGAAGCAGCTGGCTCTGTAGTTCCTGTGCATTTTCGTGCTTTGTTACCCTTCTTACAAGATCTTCTTTAACACGCTGGTTACCCAGAATGTCAGTTAAAAGGTCTTTTACCTGAAAAACGGTGGTGGTTTTTTCAAGCAGCCCCTGAAACTGGCTGTATTCGCGGCGTGCCACATTCAGGTTAAGAATATCACTATAAAGAGCCCGCTCAGCATTTTGAGGGGTCATATTTTCCACTTCCGGACCGGGAGTATGCAGGATAACCGCATCCAGCTTACCGATCTCGGAATAAATATTATTATTGATTTTTGAAGACATGTTCACTTTATTTGCTTGCTTGTCAGATGAATATAGTTGAGTTGCCACAGCTCAAATTGACGTGCAAAGATATCAAAAAATTGGATTATTTCGTGAGGTTTTTTTAAGCAGAATTGCACTGTCGTGTTATTATCCTGATACAATTCCGGCCGCATGCATTTTAATATTGGGCTTTTTTTTATATCTTCGGGCCCCAAAGCATTGTAATGAGTGATTTTGATGATATTTTTCTTCAGATGGAGAAGGAGTCACGGCGTGAGCGCCGTAGGAAGGAGAGAAATCTGCTTACGTCGGTGGCATTGCTGCTGCTGGCAATATTGATCACCATCCCTTTGTTTGTGCTTGTGTACCGGTATGTGCCGGATGTTAAGATCAACCTGGGGCAGGTGATCCGCATTGACCATTTCCTTACATTTTTGCTTATTTTGCTGGTAATAAGACTGGTGGTGAATGTATTCAGAAAGGTATTTCTGGGTCTTCTGCTGGCAACTCTTATTGTTATGGGAATTAATGAAGCCAGGAGTAGATACGGCTTTTCGGAGCTTTATAACGATTATATGGATATGCTTGCTTATGTGCAGGATAATCCCATGAAGCTTCCGTTTATGCGGGATGTGAAAATGACTGTGAGGAATGCAGGCGAAATACGGGCAGCCGTGGACTACCAGACTCCCAAGGTGAGGAAGTTTGCGGTGGAAGCATCTCAGAAATATTTCACTGACCGGGAGCTTTATCGTGAATATGGGCAGGTGGTCCGCTACTTCAGTGTGTTTAAAGTTATCAACGACTGGAATTATATACCCGATCCAAAAGGGGAGGAGTATTATGCTTACGCCAGTGAGAGTGTGGACCTGATGGCCGGGGATTGTGATGATCATGCTATTTTGATGGCTGCCTGCATTAAAGCCATAGGCGGGGAGCCAAGAATTATCCATACCGACAGGCATCTGTACCCTGAAGTAAAGGTATGTCATGAGGATGATTTTGAAGAGATCATCTATCTTATCAAAAGAGAATTGTTTTATAAGGAAGCACTGGGTGAACATATTTACTATCACCATGATGAAGAGGGATACATCTGGCTGAATTTCGATTATACAGGCCGCTATCCCGGAGCTCCGTTTATGGATAACAATGTTATCGGCATACTGGAGCTTTAAACAATAAAAAACAGCGAAGCTGCTGCATTATTCTTTGCAGCAGCTTCGCTGTTTTTTGCTGCACAGGGTGTTATTTAAATGTGTGATATTCTGAAAAATATTTCTTCACTTCTCTGGAAACCACAGGAGCAAGTAATAATAAGGCTATCAGGTTTGGTATGGTCATGAAAGTAATGACCATATCCACGAAACTCCACACCAGCTCAATCTTTCCCAGAGTTCCCAGGAAAACAAATACCCCGAAAATAATTCTGTAGAGGGTTGTAAATTTCCAGCCGAAAATATAGGCGGTGGCCTGCTCACCATAATATGACCAGGATATCATAGTGGAGAACGCAAACAGCAACAGGGCTATTGTCACCACAAGTTCGGCGATATGCCCGAGCTTAACCGTATCAAGGCCGGTGGCAAATGCCCCGACAGTCATGGCTACACCTTCCTCACCGGAGTCCCATGCACCGGTCATGATAATTACCAGCGCAGTTAAAGTACAAACGATGATAGTATCAATAAATGGGCCTAAGGAAGCTACCAGTCCTTCCCGTACCGGGTAATTGGTTTTTGCTGCGGAATGTGCAATAGCCGCTGAGCCCTGTCCGGCTTCATTGGAAAACAGTCCGCGGGTTACACCATATTGGAGCGCAATTATAAAGGTAGCACCCAGGAATCCTCCTTTAGCTGCCGTGCCGGTAAATGCATCCGTGATGATAAGTGCAAAAGCGCCGGGAATAGCCTTGTAGAACACGAATAATATGATACAGGATGCAACCAGATAAAAGAAAGCCATAAGAGGCACCAGCTTTGATGTTACCTGCGCAATACGCTTAATGCCGCCAAGTATTACCAAAAGCACCAGAGTTGTAATTACCAGCCCGGAAATCCAGGTATGAAAGCCATAGTTTGTGTGTAATATATCCGCCATGGAATGGGATTGTGCCATATTTCCCGTGCCGAAAGAACAAAGGATAGTGGCCCCGGCAAAGATCAGTGCCAGCCATTTGGCATATTTCCCAAGCTTTTGCTTTAAGCCGTATTCCATATAATACATGGGGCCGCCGGCTATGGTTCCGTCTTCATGAGTGCCGCGGTATTTTTGAGATAAAGTGCATTCCACAAACTTAATGATCATACCAAAAAAGCCGGTTACCCACATCCAGAAAATGGCTCCGGGCCCTCCGTAATATATGGCCAGAGCCACTCCCACGATATTTCCCGTGCCCACGGTAGCCGACAAAGCAGTGGTTAACGCCCGGAAATGATTGATGTCGCCAACGTCTTCTTTCTTGTCATACTTCCCCGTGATAAGGGCAATGGCATGATGGAAATACCTCACATGAAGAAATTTGAAACGGAATGCGAAATAAATTCCTGTGGGCACCAGTATACCCAGGATAAGATATCTTCCTACATAAACGTTATATAAATCAATTACATAACTTATGAGTTCTATAACCTGCTCCATGCTTACACTTTTTGGGTTTGCTGCCCAAATATATGGATTTTCCCCTATGCCTGCTTCATTTGATAAATATTTCTGAATTATTATTCATTGACTATTGCTTTGTTTAGTTTTTAATCTTAACTTTATAATACTATAGTTCTGATATTTATATGATGAAGGAAATTAACTGGAAAGACTTATTTGCTTTTACCCGCAGGGAAAAAAGAGGGATATTATTACTGATGTTGCTTATTGCCGGCAATATAGTTTTAAATCTAATTTATCCACACATGGCAGAGGAAGAAGTGCAGATAAGCCCTGAGGTGCTACTCAGGATAGATTCACTGCAGGCAGGCATCAGCCGTTATCAAAACCGGCAGGATGATGAGAATAACTTTAGCTATTACACAAACAACAACTACGCATCAAAATCAAGTAAAAAACGCGAACTTACTCCTTTTCCATTTGATCCGAATAAGCTGGATGAAGCTGGTTGGGTACAACTGGGATTAAGTGAAAAGGAGGCGGCAATGGTGTTGAAATACCGGGCTGCAGGCGGATTTTTTTATAAGAAAGAAGATCTGAAAAAACTCTATTGCGTCTCGGATGAGGATTACAACATTCTGGAACCCTGCATCAGAATTGATACTGCAGCATTCCCTTCAGTTAAAAGCCGCTATTCTGAAAATACCAACAGGGTTGTGGAATTAAATAAAGCAGATACGGCTGATCTGCTTGCAGTTCCCGGGATAGGTCCTTATTATGCAAAAATGATCCTGAAATACCGTGATCTTCTGGGTGGTTTTGTCTCAGAGAATCAGTTAGTTGAAGTTTACGGATTGGAGGATAAATACCACAGGCTTAAAAAATATGTGGAAGTATCACCAGCTGTTTACCGCAAAATCAACATTAATGATGCAGATTACTCTGATCTTTTGAAGCATCCTTATATTGATAAAAAAGCAGCCTACATCATATCAGAACACCGGCGCCTGAAAGGCAGATATGGTTCTGTGGAAGAGCTGAAAAAAATGCACGGGCTGGCTGATTCCCTGCTTGTAAAACTCACACCTTACCTGAGTGTGGAGTAGTGGGCAAAATTTTCTATTTTAGCGCCCAAATTTGAGCTATGAGTAAAAACATTTTCACCAGATACAATCGCACATTCTGGACAGCCAATACCATGGAGCTGTTTGAGCGCTGGGCCTGGTATGGCATGTTCATGCTACTGGCCCTTTATTTAACCGGATCAAAGGACGAAGGAGCACTGGGCTTTACACAGGAGCAAAAAGGATATATGATGGGGCCGGTGGTGGCTTTCCTGTATTTTTTGCCCGTGATCACAGGTGCCATTGCCGACCGTTACGGGTATAAAAAAGTGTTGATCATTTCCTATGTCATTATGGCTTTCGGATACACGGCCCTGGCATTTGTTCAGGATTATATACTTTTTTACATTGCTTTCATCTTCCTTGCCGTAGGTGCTGCATTGTTTAAACCCCTGATCACTGCTACTATAGCCAAAACTACAACTCCCAAAACTTCATCCGTGGGCTTCGGAATATTTTATATGATGGTAAACCTGGGTGCAGTTATTGGGCCTATCGTGGCTTCAAAAGCCAGGGATGCTTCATCATGGAAATTGATCTTTCTGATTTCTGCAGCCGTTATCATTTTTAATATCATCCTTGTGCTGTTGCTTTATAAAGAGCCTGCCAGGGAGAAGAAGCAGGGATCGCTGCGTGATGCACTGTATGAAATTTTCAATAATATATTGATTGCCGTAAAAGATGTTAAATTCCTGATTTTCCTGCTGATCATAATCGGTTTTTGGGCTATGTACAACCAGCTGTT
Source organism: uncultured Bacteroidales bacterium (assembly GCA_964477095.1). GTDB lineage: Bacteria > Bacteroidota > Bacteroidia > Bacteroidales > PWNQ01 > PWNQ01. The sequence continues at coordinate 22,367 of CAYZDA010000037.1, forward strand.
TTATACGCTGCCGGTATTTATCGACCAGTGGGTGGATACCTCCGCCCTGTACGATTCACTTTACGCCATATGGCCTGCATTGGCCGAATTTTATGGTGATCCCGACAAAGGGATAGTTGCTCCTGAACTGGTCACTAATTTTGATGCCTTTTATATTGTTCTTTTCCAGGTGCTGATATCATACATGGTGATGCGGTTCAGACCCATAAATGCCATGATTTCAGGGATCATTGTTGCTTCCATCGGCCTGGCGCTTACATTTATGACCAGCAATGTCTTATTTATCGTGCTGGCTATCCTGGTATTTGGGGTTGGTGAAATGGCCAGCTCTCCAAAAATCAGTGAATATATCGGACGCATCGCACCAAAGGACAAGGTGGCGCTGTACATGGGCGCTTCTTTCATCCCCATGGCAGGTGGTAACCTTTTTGCCGGTATTATCTCGGGAGAAGTTTATGGCAAAATATCGGATAAAACCAATCTGCTTATTGCCGACCTGAAGCAGCGCGAAATCAGCGTTCCGGAATTGTCGGACGATTTTACTCAGACCGATTTGATGAATCTGGGCATGGAAAAGCTTAATATGTCGGAGCCGGAGCTGACCAGCTATCTCTGGAATACCTATCAGCCCGGTCAGATATGGATTATCCTGCTTGGTATCGGATTGGCAACTGCACTGGCCCTGTTTTTATTCGACAGGTTCGTGATGAAGGGAAAAGAAGCCAGACTTGAAGGTTGAGCCCAGTCCGAAAAGTTCCTGCAACTGATTTTCAATGTTTTTTTGCCCTGAATCCCCAAGGGGAAAACATTGAAAATCAGTTTCTCTTCCTGATCTGTCTGTACAAATTAAATATTCTTTTTCTCTATCCGTAGTTTTCGAACTGGGCTCAAGGTTAAATATCCCGACATTTAATAAAAAGAATGTACTCTTTGGTTCTGATTATTTTTGACTAATTTGGTCTGCCATTAAAGGATGTATATATGAAGATATTCGGAAGATTTATTATCACCGTTTTGTTATTTGCACCTGCACTTATCAGTGCACAGTCCATAGAATGGATGAGTATTGAAGAAGCAATACAAAGGAACCGGGAAGAACCCAGGAAAATTTTTGTGGATGTTTATACCGACTGGTGCGGCTGGTGTCAAAAAATGGACAATTCCACCTTTAAAGATTCCGCAGTGGTTGCCTATATCAACAAGCATTTTTTTGCAGTGAAACTCAATGCTGAAACGTCTGATACCATCAGGATAGGTAATAATGTCTATGTGAATTCCAATCCGGGTAAAAAACGATCAAGTCATCAACTGGCACGTTTATTCCTGCAGGGAAACATGGTATATCCTTCCTATGCGTTGTTTACGGAAGAAATGCGAAGCGTAATGATAGCCAAAGGTTATTTGAAAACACAGAAGCTGCTTCCTGTTTTAAGATTTGTGGCTGAAGAGCATTATAAAACAACGAGCTGGCAGGCTTATCTGGAATCGCTTGAAGAAGAATCAAAGTAAAGCACGTTGCATCTGCTGTTTAGTTTTTTTCTTGTTTGTAAGTTCGGGTTGTTTACTGAAAACCCGGACATTCCGGTATATTAATTGCTTTACTGTTATCCTCACAATGTGGGGGAACAGATGAACCGGGCCATGACACAGTATTAAACACATCCGGGCATGATTATAAAATGACCGGGTGAATACAGGAGATTCTGTAGTGTCATGCTGCCTCTACCGCCAACGGAAGGGTGAAATCAAAAATTAGAAACAAATGAAAAACTTAATTTTAAATCTGGTGTTGATTTTGTTGCCGGGCACGGTTTCATGTGCGCAACAGGCATCAGATGACGGCGATACTTTAATCCAAAAAGCAGATACTATGAAACATAATGAACTGACTTCTTTTGAGAAGTATGTTATTATTGATAAAGGCACGGAACCACCTTTTTCAGGAAAATATGTAAATCACAAAGAAGAAGGAGTTTATGCCTGCAAGCGTTGTGACTCACCTTTATTCAGATCGGATGATAAATTTGAATCCAACTGCGGCTGGCCGGCTTTTGATGATGAGATAGACGGAGCCGTAGAAAGAAAGCCTGATCCTGATGGGCGGCGTACCGAAATTGTTTGTGCCAATTGTGGAGCACATCTCGGACACGTATTTGAAGGGGAGGGATTTACAGATAAGAATACACGTCATTGCGTGAATTCCGTATCTCTGGAATTCAAAAAGGAAAAATAAGAGATAATAAACGTTGAAGCATACACAACGCCTGTTATCACCGGATGATCAGGCGTTTGTTTTTTAACGGAATTGCAAAGCGCTCAGTTATTATCACCTCCGCCATAAAACGTATCTTTGCAGTATGGAACGGATGGATTGGAAAAAGCTGCTTCACCAGGGGCGCTACGGTGATGGCGGCTTTACAAAATCAGGGGATGCGAGGCGGCCATATCAGCGCGATTTCGACAGGATAGTATTCTCTTCGCCTTTCAGGAGGCTTCAGGATAAAACTCAGGTGTTTCCCATACCCAAGAGTGATTTCGTGCACAACAGACTGACTCACAGCCTTGAGGTTTCTTCTGTCGGACGCTCACTGGGGAGCCTGGGAGGTAGAACCATACTGGAAAATGAAAGATTAGAAGCAAATGTGCACCCCGGATCTTTTGGTGATATTGTAGCTGCTGCCTGCCTGGCTCATGATGTGGGGAATCCTCCCTTTGGACATTCAGGTGAAAAGGCTATAGGTGAGTATTTTTTATCTGCCGAAGGCCGAAAACACAAGGAATTCCTCTCGGAAAAAGAATATGCTGACCTGGTTCACTATGAAGGCAATGCAGCCGGTTTCCGTATCCTCACCAATCACCACCCGGATGAATTACCCGGAGGATTGTTCATCACCTATGCCACGCTGGGCGCATTCACCAAGTATCCCGGCGAAGTGGAATTTGAGAAGAAGAAAAGGCCGGGACGCACTTCCCTGAAAAAACACGGCTATTTTCAAACTGAGAAGCATATATTTGAGGATGTGGCAGCGAAGCTGGGATTGCCCGATGGTAGTGTTGAAGGCAAAAAAGCCTGGAAAAGACATCCTCTGGCTTTTTTGATGGAAGCCGCCGATAATATTTGTTACCGGATAGTGGATCTGGAAGATGGATATCGTTTGGGCTATATAAGTCTGGAGGAAATGGAAGAGCTGCTGATGTATTTTCTAAAACATCCGGAGCCACAGGCACGCAGCCTGGAGAAATATCAAAATATCAGGGATGAAGGAGAGAAGGTGGGCTATCTCCGGGCTAAAGCCATAAATGCCCTGGTGCATGAAGCTGCTTTGGTATTTGAAAAAAATTATGAAGATATTATGCTCGGCGGGTTTGATGATGAAATTACAGACTTTATTCAAAGCAGTGAGCACTTTAATGAGCGAATTTTAGACAGGAATCTGAAGCTATATAATTCAAAAAAAGTAGTGGAAATAGAGCTGGCAGGATATAAGATACTGGGTGGTTTGCTGGAGTCGTTTGCAGGAATTCTTTTGCAGCCGCAGAGCCGGTATAATCAAAAACTTCTGCAGCTGGTTCCTGCACAATTCAGGCCTTGTGATAAGGCCGGCTATTATCATAACCTGATGAAGATGACAGATTTTGTAGCTCGTATGACAGACTCCTATGCCATAGCTCTTTATCGAAAAATCACAGGGATTTCATTGCCGGAAATTTATTGAGAAACAGCACCGCTAATTACACGGATTACCAGCGCGAATCAGCGTGGAATAAAAATCAGCGCATTTCGCGCTGAAGAATCAGTGCAATTGCCGGTTTCCACCACCGGCTAATCATGATTTCCATTTTTTTTATTATAGTAAATTCATTCTCTTAATGGGAATATTTTTTCAATGAAATATGTTGATATATTTCTGATAAACAGGGGGAAGTGAGTTTTGGCTTAAAAATTGATAATAAAGAAACCGGATTCATAATTGGGTGAGTTCATTTTACATCTTATATGGTATGCTGTATTTGCAGCTATCCTTCCTTTATAACAGTAACTTTACACGAAAGAAGCTCCCGGATGCTCATCTGAAGTAGCTTTTTAGGATCAGGCTGCCTCCGCGGGAGGCAGCTTTTATTTTAGAGAAGAACGCGCCTGAAAAGGAAGCGCGCTTATCACGGAAGTAAATTTTTGACGGTATTCCTTCAGTAAAATTGATCAGGTGAAAATTATGTGTGTATGATCGGTGTCAGCCATATCATATAAATCGCCCACAGTGATCACATCTTTCACATGTTCGCTCAGGTCATCACGTTTAAGTTTGAACATATCATAAGCCATTTGGCAGGCATATACTTCCCCGCCGCCTGCGGTGATCATATCCAGAAATTCATCCACGGGAGGTACATCAAGTTTTTCCATTTGCTTTTTCATCATGGAAGATACACCGGCTTCCACCCCCGGCAGTATTCCGAGAATGCCGGGCATGCGTATTCCGTTGGGCATGCGAAGTGCCGGATTTCCGACTGTTGCGGTGTGTAGCTTATTCTGGCGTTTTTTTACGATGGCATCCATGCCGAAGAAGGTAAAAAACAATTTTGTTTCTATTCCTTCCATCACGGCGCCATTGGCCATAACCAAAGCGGCATAAACGTCCTCGATAGTTCCCTTGGAGCATATCATCAGGATTTTATCAATTTTCCGCTTTTTCTGTTGTTCTTTAATTGAAGTCATATTTCTCCTTTCATTGATCAGCATATGGCTGTTTACACACAGCTCTGTGGTTTTGGAATACCAGCCAGCTTTGATGATATTTTCAGCGGGCCACCTGGAAAAAGCTGGTAAAGGGCTTTGATATCAACAATTCCTGATTTTCCCACCTTACGTATGGTGAGTTGTTCTCCCGCTTCATGTTTTTCTCTCAGGAACTTTAATACTTTCATATGATCTTCAGTAAGATCGATCTCTTCCTCTTTGGCCAGTTCCCTGGCTACTTCTTCATTCCACTGAGAAGCATCCTGAAGGTAACCTTCTTCAGTAACTTCAATTTCTTTTCCGGCAATAGTTTTTGTTGGCATATCTTTATGAGTTTTAAGGGTTAATAATTTGCTTTATGGGTATCAGTCTGACAAGCCATACAGCCACTGAAACAGCTGTTTGATGTCTTTTAAGAACGGGCTGGCTTTATGATTTTTGTTTATCTTCATTTACTATTTCCCTGAGCACGCGCAGCATAAATGCCAGAGCCTGCCGTGTGTCCGGTTTTGTGGCTTCTCTTATAAGGCCGAAGGTTGATTTCCGGTCTTCATCACCTGGTTTCATTTCAGCCAGCTTTTCTGTGGCTGCCTCAACTTTCTTCAGCATTCCGGGAGCTGTAAGGTTCTTCATAATATTAAACAGGGTACCAATGCTGGCCGAAAACTCTTTGAGATCATCCACAGAGTAATGCTCATGGATTTCACCAAGCAGATGATAGAGTTCATTCAGATATTCGAAGTAGCCCCTTTGGTCAAATACATGCAGCTTTTTCACCATGTCGATACCGGCCTCATTGAGAATAGGGCCGGCATCCTGCATGAAGTCATGCAGGCTCTCAAACAGATCAATCATTTCCGAGAAATTGCCAATATTTCTCATGAATTTATATATCAACAACTTAACCTCATCCAGATCAACCCTTATCTGCTGCTCTTCGAGTTCATTCACTGTGCTTTTATATGCATCATTGGTTACAATGGATACATCGTTAATAAGGTCTTCCACTACCTCTTGTTTTTGTTTCTGCTCATGAATATGATCCAGGATCAGGTCCACTTTTTTATTCAGATCATTAATCTGGTCTTGTATATTTTGGTTTTCCATGGTATTCCTGATTTAAGAGGTTATTTTTCCGGCCATTGTCATTTGTGATTCCAGTGGCAGGTCTTTACCTTTAAGCAGGATGTGCCAGTATATCCACCGGAACATAACCTTACCATAGTGGTTTGTTTTAGTGTTTTTTAGCAGGCCAAACGGGCCAACTCCCGGCAAAGGATAGGTGCCAGGCAGAGGTTCGGTTTCGTAGTTAAAATCTATGATTGAACCTTTTCCGAAGCCTGTTTCGATATAGCAGTTGGCATGGCCATCGAATCTGGCATGCAGTTCCCGTCCTTCCAGTGCACTAAGCAGGTTTTCATACACTACGTCTGCGGCAAAATGAGCCACCGAGCCGGCTTTGGAGGTGGGGATATTGGCGGCATCGCCCAACACAAAGATGTTTTCATAATTCTCAGCACGCAGGGTATATTTATCTGTGGGCACAAAATTCATATCATCACCCAGGCCACTGCGTTTTATTACACCGGAGCCCATGTTGGTGGGTACGCTCACCAGCAGATCGAAATAGATTTCTTTCTCATCATAGGATACGATCTTCTGGTTTTCATTATCTACTTTCTCTATATAAAATTCAGGTATAACTTCAATGTTTTTTTCTTCCAGAAGTTTACCCAGCATCTTTGTGGCTTTGGGTTTGGTAAATGCGCCTGGCATCGGGGTAGTATAAATTATATCCACCTTATCGCGGATTCCTGTTTCCGTGAAATAGGCATCCGCAAGAAAAACAAACTCCAGTGGTGCTACCGGGCACTTAAATGGCATTTCAGCAATATTTATTACCATTCTTCCGCCTTTCCAGTCTTTGAGGTATTTGCGCAATGCCACAGCCCCCTCAAGCGTATAGAAATCAAATATCTTTTCATACCAGAGTTTAGCTTTTAGCCCCGGAGTATCTTCAGGTACGGTTTGGGTGCCGGTGGCCAGTATCATCCAGTCATAGCTGAGTTTTTGTCCGCTCTGCATGTACACCTCATTGTTATTGGCATCAATGCGGTCTATTTCTCCGTAAACCACTTTTACGCCAGGGGGGAAGAAATTCGATTTTGGCTTTATTACATCCTGTTTGTTGTAAATGCCAAAAGGAATAAACAAAAATCCAGGCTGATAATAATGGGTTTTGTCCTTATCAACGACTGTGATTTCGTACTCTTCTTTGTTGAGTGCTTTGTTCAACTTGTTAGCCATCATAGTTCCGGCTGTTCCTGCACCTAAAATTAGGATTTTCTTCATGTTTATTATCTTTACAGAGTTTAAAAAAACAAAGCTATATTTGCTATTGTTGGATACAAGTTTAACAACAAGAGAGTGTCCATGGCAAATGAACGGATATGATAAATATCATACCGGATAATTATCATTCAATGGAAATAACAGGAGAGCAGCAAAAATGTTTAACATGTCCCTTTAAATCAGGGCTTTTCAAGTCGCTTGATGCGCGACAGCTCAGCTGCGTTGATTTCAATAAAAAGCAGCTTGAATTACAAAACGGTGTTCAGCTTATTAGTGAAGGGGATGAGATCACTCATTTTTTTTATCTGCAAAAAGGCCTGTTAAAGGTGTTTTCTGAAAGTGATTCCCGGCGCGAACAAATTATCAGCATAGCACGGCCGGGTGATTTTATTGGCTTGTTTACTATTTTTTCAGATACACATCATCGTTATTCCATTTCGGCCATAACCGGTTCAAGAATTTGTATGATAGAAATACAGTGTATCCATAACCTGGTGGATAATAACAGCCATTTTGCCAGGGAGCTGCTTAAAAACATGAGCCTGGTAGTGGATAACATTCTGAAGGATTCCTATAACCTGAGATCGCTGCAGATGCGTGGGCGCATTGCCTATGTGCTGAATGACTTTGCCGGCGATATATTTCATTCCCTGGAGTTTGAGTTGCCACTCTCACGCAGGGAAACAGGTCAGATGATCGGGGTATCCACCGAAAATGTCATCAGGATATTTTCTGAATTCCGCCGCGACGGCATCATAGCTATCGAGGGAAAAAATATCAGGATTCTGAAGCCGGAAAAGCTAAAGCTGCTGGCAATTAAGGGTTAGAGGGGAATCCCCTGCAAGGACTGAGG
>CAYZDA010000038.1:0-29895 GCA_964477095.1 uncultured Bacteroidales bacterium
TAAAATCTGCTGATATAACCAAAATGGATTTTGGAGTTTCTGAAAAGAACTGCTTCACCTTCATTTTTACCCAGAGCATAATACAGGTTGAAAATGCCTGCAGCTGTTTGGAAAGCAATTCCGCCTCCAAAACCCATGGGGTAGCTGATTTCTTTGCCCTGGTTTTGCATGGCGGCACCGTTCCAGAAGGTGGCAAGATATGATCGCTCCTCCAGCAGGAACCTGTATTCCAGGTGAAGCATCGAATAGGCAGATGCCCTGAAAACATCCTCATCGAAGCCTTTCAGGCTGTTTATGCCTCCAAGCCGGTAAAGCTGATTTGAAGTAATACTTTCTACCTGCAGATAATTGGTAACATTTCTTATTAATATCACTGATCGTGCAACAGGATTAAAATAGCGCTCGGCCAGCAATTGTATTCTGGCCTGCCGCGATTCCATTGCCAGGGTATCATAAAATTCATCCGGGAATGCAGCATCTCGTTTAATATGTCTTTTACCACTACTGAACTCCGCTGAGAAGTTCCAGCCCTCACGTGGCAATATTAGTGCATCCTGATCTCTGTAGCTATAGCCAATACCAAAACCTCCGGCCCTGTAATCAAGGTTGTTGCCTGTGGCAGTTACATCACTAATCACATTGGATGATTCGGTTTGATAAAATGCTTCTATCAGGTGGTTATAGCTGAAGCGATACTGGATGCCGGCCCTGAAATTGAGGTTTACATAGCTGGTATCTTGCTTGTAGAGGCTGAAGCTGGTGCTGATACCGAATGGAGTTCCCCTTAAATAGGGCAGGGCAGTGCTTATCTTTAACGACTGGCTTTTATTTGCCGGTGCTGACCAGTTGAAATGAATACGTTCACCGTGTTTCAGGCTGTTCACCAGGTCAATCATGGCTTTACCGCTAAGTTCTATCTTGTCTTCATTTCCTGTGGTGAATCCGATAATTCCATCAAATGAACTGGCCGCATTTGTTTTTAGCTTCATCTTTACGGTTACTGCATCATCTTCAAACAGTAATGTAGGCCCTGAAGCTACTTCCACAAATTCCAGCCTGTTGATTTTCTCCCTGAACCCGGTTATTTTCTGTTCATTAAAGGGTTCCCCTTTTCGGATGTCCAAAAATGCATATAAAAAAGATGCTGATAGCGGAGGGTTTGCCTGTGCTGCTATCAGTGTGTCGATAGTTACTCTGCGGCCTTTGCGGATGTTGATTTCAAGGTGGATGTGGTTGCCCTGTCTGATGTCTTTTACAATTGATCTTGCTGAGGCAAACGGATAGCCATTATTTCTGTTCCACTTTAAAAGACTGTCGATTTGTGTTTCCACAGTTTCATATGACTTATGTAATGATGTATCCTCCTGTCTCCCGTCCTCACCTTTTATAAGCATTGCTGATTTAAATGTCCAGGTACTGCCCTTGTCAATAAATGCTACAGTGCTGTCCGTACCGGTTATGATGCTGTCCACTGCTGTGGTGATATAGCCCTGTTTTCTGAAGTTTTCCGTGATCTTATCAAGCTGCTGAAAAATTGCTGCATTACCACCCTGCAGAGTAACTTCCCGTTGAGTGGTATCCGAAATATGGAGTATTAGCTTGTGTTGTGCCTGTAGTTTAAAGCAAATAAAAATCAGCAGAAAAACCAGCAGGCTTTTATTCCACATTCCAGTTGATTGGCCTTTGTCCCTGTGATATGAGAATTTCATTTGTTTTCTTGAAATGATTACATCCGAAGAAACCCCGGTTAGCTGAAAAAGGCGAAGGATGTGGCGCTTCCAGTATATGATGTTTTTTAGTATCTATCAGGTCTTTTTTTGCTCTGGCAAAATTACCCCATAATAGGAAGATAAGGTTCGATCGGTATTTTGAAAGTTTTGATATTACGGCATTAGTAAATTCCTCCCAGCCTTTTCCCTGATGTGATCCGGCGCTTTTTGCCCTCACTGTGAGGGTGGCATTCAAAAGGAAAACACCCTGCCTGGCCCAGTATTTGAGGTTTCCGGATTTTGGAATACCTGTGCCCAATTCCATATCAATTTCTTTGAAAATATTCTGTAATGAAGGAGGCAGGGGAATGCCTTCCGGTACTGAAAAGCTTAAACCGTGGGCCTGCCCGTGACCGTGATAGGGGTCCTGCCCAAGGATTACAACCTTCACATCTTTAAAGGGCGTACTGTCAAAAGCATTAAAAATTTTATCACCGGGAGGATAAACCCGGTGTTTTTGTTTTTCACTCACGAGAAATTCTTTCAAACGGGCAAAATATTCCTTTCCAAATTCCTCAGCGAGTAATTCCTTCCATCCTGATTCTATATTTACATCCACTGCCATATTATAAGTTTTCTGTTTTGCCATTTATCCTGCATCAACAAAGATAATCGTATTTGATGAAATCATCCTGGCTTCATAGCAATTTGATGCTTTCCCGGCAATTAGGCAAACAGTTTTCTCGTTATTGCTCTCTAAGGCGTTAGTTTATTGGGCCCGAAATCTGAATAAAAACAATTGTGGGTCTTTTTATGTTAATAACTGATGGAGAAAGGTTATAAAATAATTCAGGCGAAACTTATTTTGAGAAATTGCGTTAACTTTGTCAACATTATTCAAACAGGAAATTATTATGAAAAATCGAAAAATAGCCACTTTATTTGCTTTGCTTTTGCTTGCCGGTGTGATGTTTTCTTCCTGCCGGAGTCAAAAGCAGTGCCCTGATGCTTACGGTGAAGCTGAACAGGTAAAAACTGAAACCAGGGTATAACATAACATCAGGCAGTATGGCTGCATTTATCAGGCATATTATTATCTTTTTTATCTTAACCGTGTTAAGCTTTCCACTATATTCCCAGGAGGAAGAACGGGGAACCGGCGATGAATTGTTGCGTCATGAATATGGGGTGGCAGGGCTGCTTCATGTAGATGGATTTGGTCTTAGTGCACGTAATGTCCGTAATATTACTTATTTCCGCAAATGGTATTACGAGGCAGGAGTAATCACTATGAAGCACCCTAAAGAGATTAAATCTATAAATACTTTTCATCCGGATGCCAGGAGTTTTGTGTTCGGAAAAGAGAATTACATGTTTATTACCCGTGGGGGAGTGGGTATGCAGCGGATTCTTAACCGGGAGCCATTCTGGGAGTCAGGATTGGAAGTGAGGATTGTTTATGGGGTGGGTTTTTCACTGGGCATAACCAAGCCCGTTTATCTTTATATAATAGGACCCAGTGCCACATTTTATAATATGGATCTTGATCTGGAAAAATATGATCCTAATAAACACCGCATAGAGCGAATCCACGGCCGCGGTCCATTTACAAAAGGTTTTGGTGAACTAAGTGCTTACCCGGGCGCATATGGCAAGCTGGGATTTAATTTCGAATTTGCCGGTGAACGCCATAAAATCCGGGCCTTGGAAGCCGGTACAACTCTTGATGTATATCCGGTTGATATCCCAATTATGGCCAATGTAGATAACAAAAAGTTTTATCTTTCATTTTATATCTCAATGTATTTCGGCGCCAGGTATAATTAGCCATTCCCTGTTTTCTTCCAACCTTATTCTGATTTGTATACCCCTGAGGCAATAGTTTATGTAAATTTGCAAAGGTCTTTTTTTATTCGGGCATTGCCGGAACATTAAAAAAATGTATCTTGCAAGCCCGTTTTACACGTATGGAGGTAATTGTCATTATTAACATAAAGTATTGAAACAAGAGGTTTAATGAGATTGTTTTTAAAGCGGGAAAAGATCAGTTGTAATGGTTTTTGCTGGTTTTATGACAGTAGTAACAATATCAAATTGAATAACAAACAATTATAGAAGATATGAAGCTTAATAAACTATTCCTCAGTGTTGCAGCTCTTTTGATTGTAGGAGCTGTTTACTTCGCGGGAAGTCAGGACGAAGATTTAAGACCCAGGTATGACAGGCGGAACATGACCAATATGCAATATACCAAGGGTATTAAAAAAGCAATCGAATACCTTTCCTATATGAAGGGTGAGCGCCTTACCGGTCATATCGATCAGCGTGATGTTATTATGGCCAGAGATGAACTAAAAAGGAATATTTCAGCCCATAAGGCTCTTGGCCTTCAGTGGAATGAAGAAGGCCCGGATAATGTGGCCGGACGTACACGTTCATTGTGTATTGATCCAAACAATACTAATACTATTTATACCGGTGGTGTAGCAGGAGGACTCTGGAAAACAACCACAGGTGGTACTTCATGGGTTCAGATAACTGATGTGGATGAAAATCTTTCTATCTCATCCATTGAAATGGGGCCAAATGGCGAAATCTATGTGGGTACTGGTGAAAGTTTTGCTAATGTGCTTGGAAATGCTTATTCAACTCCTGGCGTAGTGGGAACCGGTATTTACAAATCAACCGACGGCACAACCTTCGATCTGTTGCCATCAACAATTCCCAGCGCCCAGAATTCAAGTACTGCTGCATGGGCATTTGTTAACAGGATTGCTGTCAATCCTAATAATGGGGACGTTTGGGCTGCTACAAACAACGGCCTAAAGCTCTCCACGGATGGTGGCTCAACATGGCAGGACCCGCCGCTTTTACCCAATGGAGCCCCTTTGAAATCTAATTCACCAGATGTTAAGGTTTCTCCGGGTGGTGTTGTTGTCGGTGTTGTTGGTAACGGTGTATATATTAGCAAAACCGGACAAATCGATGATTTTGTTAAAGTATCCACCGGAGATACTGATATGCTCCCCACCACAAATATTGGCAGGGTGGAAGTGGCTATTTCAGATAATGATCAGGTAATTTATGCTGTATGTGTCTGGGGCGATCAAACAGCTGATTTTGGTTCTTTGGAGAATATTTACATGTCAGATAACCAGGGCGATAGCTGGAGCGTTGTTGGCCCTGGAGGTAGCAATGGTTTCCAGATATTTGGTTCAAACAACCAGGGAGGATACGATAATGTAATAGTAGTGGATCCCGATAATCCTTATCGCGTATTCGTGGGAGGTATTAATATGTGGGAAGGTCACCGGGTAGTTGCCGGCCAGCCTTATTCATGGACACAAATAACTCAAAGCTATCTTGATCAACTTGACAAGCCTCAAACAAGTCATTATGTACATGCTGACCATCACGTGTATAAGTTCCATCCTAATAATCCCGATATTATGTTTGCCGGAACTGATGGAGGTATATTCAAAACCACCAATAAAGGCAACACTTTTTCGCCTTTAAACAAAAACTTTAATATAACCCAGTTTTATACGCTCGCTATAGCGCCCGATGGCGGTATAATGGGAGGTACTCAGGATAATAGTACACCATATGTTAGTAAAAAAGGCAATACACCCATGAGTGCTAAAGTATTGTTCTTTGGTGACGGTGGGCATGCAGCTTTTTCAGTACTGAATCAGGATGTTTTCTTTGTCAGTTCTTATTATGGAATGACTGGAAGAAGTATCGACCGCGGGCAAAACTGGGAACTTGGTAATGAGGACGGAGAGCCCGGTTATTATAGCCAACGCCTGATTGATGAGATTTCTGCCGATGGAAATGATGCTGCTTCATTTGTAACTCCACTTCTCCTTTGGGAAAGTGTAAATGTTACTAACAGCCGCGACTCTGTATGGATTAAGGATACAACCAGTAATCACATGGCTGGTGATACTCTTATCGCAAGGAGCAGTACAAACCGTTTTCCTTTCAAGTATATTCTCAATCAGAACCTCAGTAGCGGAGATTCCGTTCAGGTAGCCGACCGCGTACAGTCAAGATTCTTCCTGGGTACTAATGGTGCAGTTTGGATGACAGCTGAAGCACTGGATTTCTCAAAAGTTCCGGAGTGGTACAAAATTGCTGACATAAGTGGAACAGTTCAGTCAATGGTTATTTCTGAAGATGGCGATGTAATGTATGTGGGAACCCAGGGTGGTTCTGGAAGTGCAATTGGAGGAAGAATTTACAGAATATCAAATATTATGTCAGCCTGGAGTTATGATGAAGCTGATGTTAACGGCGCACAGCAGGTGATTCAGGTGGATATGATTAAAAATTTCCAAACTGGGCGCTGGGTCAATTCTATTGCTCTTGATCCCGGAAATAAAGATCATATAATTGTGACACTTGGAAACTATGGCGAATCAGATTATATCTACCGCTCCACAGACGCAACAAGCTCCAATCCTACGTTCATATCCAAACAGGGCGATTTGCCGGCTATGCCTGTTTATGCAGCACTTATTCCCAAACATAGCTCAAATACCGTTCTGATCGGTACTGAATATGGCGTGTATGCTACAGATGACATTAATGCTGCTTCTCCCGCCTGGGCTGAGGAAAACACCGGCCTGGACCGCGTACCTGTTTTCATGATCAAGCAACAAAATATGGCGTTGCCATGGCAAAGTATTTCCTATGAAATAGACGGGCAAACATTTACTGATGACTATCCCGGAATTACCAACTCTGGCAAAATCTATGCTGCTACCCACGGCCGCGGATTCTTCTCCACGGATAAGTATGTGGGTATAGAAGAGCCTGGTGAGCATGTCAGCCTGATGAAAAAAATTAATGTTAATCTCTACCCCAATCCAGTAATGGACAACCATGCCACGGTAGAGGTTGAACTTGACAAAGCATCTACTGTAAGTTTCCGCGTATTTGACATCAGCGGTCGCCTAATGAGTGTGAAACAAAATGCACTCACTGCCGGCAATAATAAAGTACAGCTGGATGTGGCTGACTTCGAAAACGGCACCTACATTCTGCAGGTTATTTATGATGATAACAGGACTGCTACAAAACGATTTGTCGTGATGTAAGCGAGACCATTAAGGATAACATGAAAAAAGAGCTGCCAAACGGTAGCTCTTTTTTTGTTTGGGCGGCTTAACGGGCTGTGGCTACAAGCTTTGTTGCACCTGCCAGGCTACTGCAACCCATGGACAGGAGCTCGTTTACACTCCGCTCTGCCATGGGGCAGTAGCCAGGCAGCCGCTGCCAAAGGCTTTCCGCCGCCGCCCTGCCGCACCTCAAATCATAACTGTCCGGCTCCAGATATCACCCGGGGGGAATAAAGAAGCCCGTCTATGGAAATGCTATTCGAGTTCAGCACCAATATCTTTTAAATTTTCGGAAATCATTTCTTTCAGAAGCATCTGTACCTTCGCATTTGAAAAAGGAATCCCTTCCAGTACTGAGCTTATTTCTTTGGTATCAAAAATATATTCCCCTTCGGAAGTCTTATGATGGTAGATAAGCTGTACTTTTTCATCCAGCGCAGCAAGGGAAACTATAACACCCGGCAGATCTCCCACAGGTGGCCTGTCAATATTTGTCAGGCCAAAGGTTGCGTGAATATCAGTGCCTTTTCCCGGTTGCGATTTGATTTCAAAACTGCCTCCTGCCTGAAGGGCATTCTGCTGGAACAGGGGAATGCCCATCCCAACCCGTCTTGTGGTGCGGGAAGTGAAAAATGGATCAGTTACCTTGCTAATAATGTCCGGTGGCATACCACTGCCGTTATCCCGGATACGGATACTGTAAATATCCTTAACCTTATCTTCCGCAATATATAGTTCAATTATTCCTGCTCCTGCCCGGAAGGAATTTTCACTGATATCAAGAATATGATATGCCAGGTTCTTCATCCTAATCAGATATAAACGTTTCTGCCACCCTCTTTCTGCAGCGCAAGCATGATCTCTTCAAAGCTCCTGGATTTCATTTTAAACAAGGTGTGAACCTTGCCAATGTCATCTGTGTAGTGTGCATCTGATGACTGAATAAATGTCCGGTTACTCAGCTGCTGATGCTCCTTAAGGAAATCTTCCCTGCTGATATGCGAAGATAGTTCCAGAGCATCTTCATTCAAATCCTCAGGAATAAATCCCAGTTGACTCAGCAGACTGAATGATGGCCGGTTGATATGAGCCGGAATGAAAATTCCCCCAAGGCTCTGTGTTTTTATTCTGATATCTTCAATGGACTGATCCAGAGCCGAAAGCAGGGAATAGGAAACCTGATCCAGAATTTCCTCCTCATGATTTACCACCGGTTGATAACCGAGCTTTTCCGGCTGATTTGGAATCTTTAAAATATGCTTCTCCAGGTATTCCTGAAAGTCATTCAGATTATGAGGCTGGAAAAAGCACAGGCAGTGTACCTCCTCAACAGAAGCTACTTCTGCACCGCACAATACAAATATTCCATACTGCTTTGCTATATCTGAAATGGTGTGGCAATGCAGCGTAGTGTTATGATCTGTTATGCCTATAATATCAAGACCGCGCTGCGAAGCCTTCTCCAGAATATTGTGAGGGCTCATTTCAAGATCACCGCAGGGCGAAAGCACTGAGTGTATGTGCAGATCAGCGCGGTACTGGTTCATTCTTTGTTGTTTAGCAATTCATATAGCTGGCCGCTGATCTCGAATGTCTGCTTATCAGTGCCCAGGATCGGGATGTTTTCCTTATCACTGAATTCGATGGTGTCCTTATTTGGTAGCAGGCCTTTAACCAGTATAATGGCAGGTAAATCTTTCAAAGAAGCAACCGCCATAATGTTTTTGTGAGTTTGTAAAGTTACCCACACCTGCTCATCGCCGGCATTTCCCATTACATCACTCAGCAGATCTGACACATATGCGCCTTCCACTAAGCGATCTGTTCCATTGTTGCCCGAAAATATCTTCAGGCCCAGCTTTTCTGCTAATTCCTTTACAGTCATCTCTATTATCGGTTTTTGTCAAGCTTTGGTTTTCCCCAAATTGATTTCATAATGTCCAGTGATTCATCTTTACTCATCAGGTCTTTTTGTTCTTTTCTTTTCTGAATAAAGATACACTGGTCTATTGATGCTTTGCCCTGTACGATATCCTCTGCCAGTGCCCGGCAGGTAGGAGCACCACACACAGTGCAATCCACCCTTGGGAGCTTTTCCATGGTAAGGTGCACATTCCGCATTTTCCTGATGGCAGTGGCCAGATCATTATCCAGTTTAAGCATAGATCGTGGTTCTACAGGGCCAACTTTTATGTTTTTAAACAGGTAATCCCTGTATTTCATTATATCTTTTTCCTGCACAGGCAATCGGTCTGCTTCTTCTGCACGGTTCTTCATACGCTCCACAGCAAGAAATCTGTTGCCGCTGGTTAGCACCCCGCCTGCGCAGCTTTCATCACAAGCCCTCAGCTCCAGAAAATCGATATTATTTATTTCTTCATTTTCTACCTTTTCCAGAAATGCGATTACATTATGGATACCGTCAATGGCCAGGCTTCGCTTACCCAAATGATCTTTTTCGCCGTTAGTGAGGCTCCACAAAATGTCCCGTGAGCTTAATTGCTGCCTGTCGGGAACAGCACAGCGGTCGCTGTTTTTCTGTTTTATGGCCGTATAGACTTTGTTATAAACATAGTCCATGTTAATCACTCCATCAATAGCTGAAATATCCTCTCCAACAGGGCTTTTGATTGCCGCGATTTTTGCCGCACATTGTGTAATGTAAAATAAACCTGTACGGCCTGATGACAATCCCTCGTCCAGTAACTTTTGCTTGTAGTATAGTGCACTCACGTCGAGAGGAGGTTTAATGCTTAGGAGATTTGGCACCAATGATGGAAACTTCACCTGTATCAGCCTTACTATTGCAGGGCAAAAGGTGGAAATCGCAGGTTTTGGTTTGCCGGGATCTTTCAGATCCTCCTGTTGCTTTTTCCACACCAGTTCCACCGTATTTTCCACTTCAAAAACATGTGTAAATCCCAGCTGCTTCAGCTGGCTGTGAATCTCATTAGTGGTGATTTCTTCAGGAAATTGGGCGAAAAATATAGCAGGAACAAGTGCCACACGGGCATCATAATCTCTGATCCTGCTTAAGTCATCCTGTTCGATAATGATTGCGTTCACCGGACAGTGACGATGGCATTCCCCGCAATCAATGCAGCGGTTAGGTTCAAGCTCTGCTTTGCCGTTTTTCACCCTGATAGCCTCTGTGGGGCAAACTCTCATGCAATTGGCACAACCAATGCATAAATCCTTGTCGATTTTCAGTGCGTGATGAAAAACTGATTTATCCATTATTATCTTTATTAATATAGCAGATGATCTCTACTTTTGTTCCGCGTCCTACTTCACTGCTTATGTTGAGCTCATCTGCATGTGATTTCATATTTGGCAAACCCATGCCAGCACCAAAGCCCATTTCCCTAACCTGCTCGGAGGCTGTGGAGTATCCTTCCTGCATGGCCTGTTCAATATCGCTAATGCCAGGTCCGTGATCTTCAAAGATAAGCTTTATCCGCTCTTCATTTACATCCACTGTTACTTCACCGGAATAGGCGTGTGCCACTATGTTAACTTCAGCTTCATACATTGCCACCACCAGGCGCTTGATTGTCCTGATGTCAAGGTTCAGCTGCTTCAGCATTTTTTTTACCTCACTGGAGGCAAAGCCTGCCCGGGAAAAGTTCCCACCCTCTATGTCGAATTTAATTTCCAAAACTTAGAATATTGGTTTGATGCCTTCGTGAAAAAGGTTTCCACAAATGCGAAACAGTGAATAGGGGCTTTCTATCAGTGTAATCTGGCAGTCGCGTGCCAATTCTATCATTTCGCTACTGCACTTTTTGCCGCGAGCAATCACAACCAGGCTTATGTCTGACATTTCAGCAGTACGGATAACCTGTGGATTTGCCAGGCCTGTAATCAGCATCACATTATTGGAGTCGAGTGTAAGCACGTCGCTCATCAAATCGGATGCAAAAGCATATTCCACGGCCTGAGCCGGCGTCTCTGCCTTGAAGGCGTATTGCCCTGCTACTTTTTCACGAATATTCTCCACAGCGAGCTCGGTTATATTTTTAGTTTCAAGATTCATAATTATTTTCATTATTGGATACAAAGATAATAAATGAAAAGAAGATAAGCAATAAAAACTGTGAAAAAAATAACAGTGTTAACATAATAACAGGAGTATAACAGGTGCAAAAAAAGAGCTGCCCGAAGGCAGCCCCAATCAAGCATAAAGGCTATTGCCTAATAGCGCTCTCTTTTTACATATTTGGTATGCAGTAATTCATGGGATTTATGTCCGAGGGGTTCTCCCAAAAAGTCGTTATAAATAGCAATAACTTCAGGGTTCTCGTGCGACTTTCTCAGCGGCAGCCCGAGGTCTTCCTCGTAAATAGCTGCAGTGCGTTTGTTTCTGATTTCCTGATTGGTTGGAATAGGCTGCCCGCCACCCCCAAGGCATCCGCCAGGGCAGGCCATGATTTCTATGAAGTGGTAATTTGCTTCTCCGTCTTTCACTGCCTGCATAAGTGTTTTGGCATTGGAAAGTCCATGAGCAACTGCGCAGCGCAGTTCAACGCCGTCAAGGAATTTCCAGTCGTCCACCGGGTCTTCAATCTTGATGCTGGCTTCACGAACACCTTCCATTCCACGGACAGCTGTAATGTTCAGATTTTCAAATGGAACTTCACGTCCTGTAACAATTTCGTAGGCTGTACGAAGAGCAGCTTCCATCACACCACCGGTGGCACCAAAAATGGTTGCAGCTCCTGTGGATTCACCCATCAGGCTGTCGAATTTCTGGTCTTCCAGTTCCAGGAATTCCAATCCTGCTTGCTTAACCATGATGGCAAGTTCGCGGGTAGTAAGCACATAATCCACATCTTTGTAACCACTGTCGCGCATCTCAGGGCGGTCAGCCTCAAACTTCTTGGCTGTACACGGCATAATCGAAACGGAAACAATGTCTTTCGGATCAATTCCGCGCTTTTGGGCATAATAGGTCTTGGCAAGTGCTCCAAACATTTGCTGTGGCGATTTGCAGGATGAAACATTATCCAAAAATTCAGGGAAGGTGTGCTCTATAAACTTAATCCAACCTGGAGAGCAGGATGTGGTCATAGGCAGGCGGATAGATTCATCGCCATCCACCAGCGCTTTTTTAAGCTTTGTAAGGAGCTCGGTACCTTCTTCCATAATGGTAAGGTCGGCAGTAAACTGGGTGTCCAGCACAGAATCAAAACCGAGACGCTTGAGGGCGGCTACCATCTTACCTGTAACACGTGAGCCCGGATCAAAACCCAGCTCCTCACCCAAACCAATACGTACAGCAGGTGCAGTTTGAACAACAACATGTTTGCCTTCATCATAAATAGCATCCCATACATCCTCGATGTTGTTAACTTCAATGAGTGCTCCGGTGGGGCAGCGGTTAATGCACTGTCCGCAATTGGTACAAACAACCTCGTGCATTGGTTTGTCAAAGAAGCTCGATATTTTCATAGCACCACCTTTGTGGGCAACACCCAAAGCACTTACAGCCTGTAGTTGCTCGCAGGTTCTCACACAGCGCTGGCATCGAATACATTTAGAGTCATCTTTCATAATGGAAGGAGATGACTGGTCAATGGTATAGTTTTTCTCGGCCACCAGGTCAATAAACACCTGATTACCTGTGCGGTATTCGTTTGCTAGATCCTGTAGTTCACATTTGCCGTTTTTGTAGCATTTTGTACAATCGGCATTATGCTCTGAAAGCAGCAGCTCAATGATATGTTTTCTTGATCTCCGTACTTTAAGCGTGTTGGTGTGAATCTTCATGTTTTCCTGGGCCGGCATGGCGCAGGCTGCAATAAGACCACGGGCACCTGCCTGCTCTACTACACACACACGGCAGTTACCGGCAATGCATAGGTCGGCATGATAGCAAAGCGTAGGAATCTTTATGTTTACTTTTTTCGCAGCGTCCAGAATGGTTTTTCCTTCTTCAACGCTGACATCAATTCCGTCTATATTTAAATTTATCATATTAGCCATTTTTCTAATAATTAAGGTTCGACAAGCTGTTGATTAGTAGATCATCTCTTCTTTGAAGTTGTTAACAATAGAAGCGAATGAGTTTGCAACTGATTGCCCGAGGCCACATTTTGCGGTTAGCTTCATGGTTTCAGTCAGCTTCATCAGTTCATCCAGGTATGAGATTGGTTTATCACTGCGCTTTACGGCTTCAATGCCCAGCAAAAGCTGCTGGCAACCTACCCGGCATGGTGTACACTGTCCGCACGATTCTTCTTCAAAGAAATCCAGATAATTATGCAATACATTGTACATGGATCGTGAACTGTTGAAAATCATCATCGATCCTCCTGTAGGGACACCCTCAAAACCGATGATAGTATTGCTGAAATGTTTACGGGGAACACAGAAACCTGCTGCTCCACCAACCTGTACAGCTTTGGTATCACCATCGCCGAATTCCTCCACGAAATTTTCCAGCGTCATGCCAAGCTCCAGCTCATAAATTCCAGGTATCGGGGTATCCCCAGAAACTGAAAATACCTTGGATCCCCTGGAGTCATCTGTACCCAGTTCCTTAAATTTGTCGGCGCCGATTCGGCAGATCATGAAGGCATAAACCAGCGTCTCTACATTATTAATAACTGTGGGCTTACCTTTATATCCGTTAACCGTGGGGTAAGGAGGCTTATTTCGTGGTTCACCACGTTTGCCCTCCATTGATTCGAATAATGCACTTTCCTCACCACAGATATATGCGCCTGCACCGGTGATGATCTTTATTCTGAAATCGAAATCCAGTTCGTCAAGAATAGCATGAAAATTATCCAGATGGGCCTGCAGGTCATCCAGCAGGAATTTGTATTCCCCTCTGAGATACATATAACCTTCTTTGGCTCCAATAACTTTAGCGCCAATAGCCATTCCACCAAAAACCTTGAATGGCACCTGGAACAAAATCTCACGATCTTTAAAAGTTCCGGGCTCTCCTTCATCAGCATTACATATGATGAACTTTTCATCTGCCTGCTCCTGGGCAGTGAATTTCCATTTCATTCCTGTTGGGAAACCTGCACCTCCACGGCCGCGCAGGCCTGAATCCAGCAGGGATTGAACTATTTCCTCATTTGAGCGCTTAAGTGCATCAGACAGCGTGTCCTTGAAATTGCACTCATCGCTGAAAATAATATCTACTCTTTTTAATTGCTTAGTTTCTGCCATAATGACCTCCGTTTTAGCTGTTGTGCTTGATTTCTGTGATGATTTCCTTCACTTTTTCAGGTGTCAGCTCGGTGTATGCCTTATTATTGATCAGCATAGCCGGCCCCTTATGGCACCAACCAAGGCAGTTGGTTTCCAAAAGTGTGAATTTACTGTCCGGGGTGGTATCACCTACATTTATTTTCAGGATGTTTTCAAGAGTATTTATGATCTCCCTTTTACCCTTCATGTCGCAGGTAATTGTGCGACAAACCCGAATCACATATTGCCCCCTGGCTTCTGTTTCCAGGAATGAATAAAATGATGCGGTTCCATAAACCTGAGCGGCTGACAGGTCCATTGCCCTGGCAACTTCTGTGATTGCTTCATCGCTCAGATACTTTTGCTGGTCCACTACACCCTGAAGCACTGCCATCAGATTTGTTCTGTCCTGGCCGTGTTTTTCCACGAGTTCGTTGACCATCTTTTGTGTATTAGACATTTTAACCTCCGTGATTGATTGGTTTACTTTTTTATCCTTGATTTTCATTGTTAAATGAATAACAATGCAGGGTCAAAGATAGTAAAGTCTTTTGTTAGCAGAATAACAGTAAGCTTTTTTTTTGGCTTTTGCCTAAATTTATAGGTAGTCTAAATTAACTGTGGATGCTTTTTTACGCTGAATCGATATTTAATGCCTTTGTGTATTTTTGTAGACAAATCAGTTTATTGATGAACAGAAGGTATTTTATACGATTATCCTACAATGGGAGAAGGTTTTTTGGCTGGCAGAAGCAACCGGGGCATTATACAGTACAACAATGCCTGGAAGAGCATTTTTCCACTTTTCTTCGGCAACAGATACACATTATTGGAGCAGGCCGAACAGATACCGGCGTACATGCCAAAAATTATTTTGCCCATGCAGAATTCAGCCCGGGAAAAATGAGTAGAAATGATATGGTGTATAAATTAAACCGGTTTTTGCCTGAAGATGTGGTGATTCATAAAATTTATCCTGTAGTAAATGAAGCACATGCACGATTTGATGCTATTTCCCGTTCTTATGAATACGTGATAACAAAAGAGAAGAATCCTTTTCATGCCAATACCGCTTATTTTTATCCCGGTACTCTTGATCTGGATAAAATGAACATGGCAACAGAGGCAATTATGGGTGAAAAAGATTTCGGGAGTTTTGCCAAAGCAGGTAGTGATGTGAAAAACTATATATGTACGGTGAGTGAAGCATACTGGGAAGAACAGGACGATTTTATTATATTCAAAATAACAGCAAACCGCTTTCTGAGAAATATGGTGAGGGCCGTTGCAGGAACTTTGCTGGACGTTGGCCGGGGATATACTGAAGCTTCGGCTATTACCTCTATCATTGAATCAGGCAGCCGGCAGGATGCCGGAACCTCCATGCCTGCTCATGGCTTATTTCTTGTGAATATTGAATATCCACCGGAAATATTCCTGAATCACGGCTGAAGCCATAGGGTGGAATAAATTGTTGACAATTAGTATTCAACAGCGATCTATTGAAAAGTTTTGAAAACTTGCCACCGGATAAGGCTTACTCCTTATTAGTTTTGTAGAAATTTAGAAGATATGCACGCAGAGTATAATGAGCAAAGTATAAAGTCACTCGACTGGAAAGATCATATTAGGACACGTCCCGGGATGTACATAGGTAAGCTTGGTGAAGGTTCTTCCCGCGATGACGGAATTTATGTGCTGTTGAAGGAGACCATAGATAATGCTATCGATGAATTTGTCATGGGTAATGGCAAAAAAGTTGAAGTTAATATAGAAGGCGCATTGGTATCGGTTAGAGACTACGGAAGGGGAATACCTTTAGGGAAAGTAGTAGAGTGTGTATCCAAAATTAATACGGGTGCCAAATATGATTCCAAGGTCTTTAAAAAAGCAGTGGGCCTTAATGGCGTAGGTACAAAAGCAGTGAATGCCTTGTCTGAGAATTTTTGCGTTAAGTCGATCAGAGAAGGTCAGGCAAAAATTGTAAAATATGAGCGTGGTGTTCTTATTTCTGAAGATCTGGTGGAAACCTCAGAAAGAAACGGAACTCATGTAAAGTTTGTTCCCGATCGTGAGATCTTTGGTAATTACCGCTTTATATCAGAATACATAGAAAAGCAACTCTGGAATTATGCTTATCTCAATAAAGGCCTTACCATTAAATTCAACGGAGAAACTATTCGATCTGACAAGGGGTTGCTTGATTTGCTGGAACATCAGGTAAATGAAGAATTCCTGTTTCCAATTATTCATCTGGGGGAGGATGATTTTGAATGTGCCTTTTCATATTGCACACGAAAATACGGCGAGGATTATTATTCTTTTGTAAACGGGCAGCATACGCCGCAGGGTGGTACACATCAATCTTCATTCAGAGAGGCAATTGTTAAAACCATCCGGGAGTTTTATAAAAAGGATTTCGACCCCTCTGATATACGGGGATCCATCTCTGCTGCTTTAAGCATTAAAATACAGGAACCTGTTTTCGAGTCGCAGACCAAAACCAAGTTAGGTTCACAGCATATGGAGCCTAATGGTCAAACCATTCGTAATTACATTTCGGATATTATTAAACGAAATCTGGATAATTACCTTCACCGCCATTCTGATGTTGCTGAGTTGCTGCTGCAAAAGATTCAGCAGAATGAAAAAGAGCGTAAGGAAATGGCTGGTATTAAAAAGAAAGCCAGGGAAACTGCAAAACGCGCCAGTCTTCATAATAAAAAGCTGCGCGATTGTAAAGTTCATTACAATTCAAATCATGAAGATCGGCTTGAGTCGACCCTGTTTATTACTGAGGGAGACTCGGCCAGTGGTTCAATAACCAAGGCCCGGAAGGTTAAAACACAGGCTGTTTTTAGCCTGAAAGGGAAACCACTTAACAGCTATGGGCTTTCAAAAAAGATTGTTTACGAAAATGAAGAGTTTAACCTGCTACAAACAGCATTAAATATTGAGGACGGGCTGGAAAATCTGCGCTATAACAATATTGTGATAGCTACTGATGCCGATGTGGATGGTATGCACATACGGTTATTACTAATGACTTTTTTCCTTAGATTCTTTCCGGAGCTGGTGAAAAAGGGGCATTTGTACATTTTACAGACACCTCTTTTCAGAGTGAGAAACCGGAAACATACTTATTATTGTTATAGCGAAGAAGAGCGGAATGAAGCCATAAGAAAGTTGAAGGGTAAACCAGAAATCACCCGTTTTAAAGGACTGGGAGAGATAAGCCCAAATGAATTCGGGCACTTTATCGGTAAAGACATTCGCCTTGATCCTATAATATTAAATGATGGGTTTTCAGCTGAAGACACTCTGAGCTTTTATATGGGTAAAAATACACCCAAACGTCAGGATTTTATTATTGAAAATCTCAGGATCGAGCTGGATATTGTTGAGAAGAACCAGAACGATATACCACTGCCCAGTGAAAAGAAGGCGGATCTTATAGCAGAAGCACACTAAAAATTTCAACATAAATAAAACCCCGCTGCAGGCGGGGTTATTAATTTGCTCCTGTTTTATCTGAGCACTGTAATGCTTCCGTGGAATTCTTCTTCACCTCTTGGAGAAGTAAATCTCAGGATATAGTAATATGTTCCTTCAGCCAGGTTATCACCATCCCATTCATTGTCGTAATTAGGGTTTTCATATACCTTTTTGCCCCAGCGGTTATAGATGATCAATGTAACATTTTTTAATACATCGCTGTCAATAGCATTAATAACGAACTTATCGTTGACATCATCAGCATTGGGTGTAATAACATTAGGTATCTCAAGTTGGTAAATCGTTATTTTCATAGTGGTTGAATCACTGCAACCGTGATTATTAGTTACCAGGAGCTTTACTGTGTAATTGTTCATGTTTGTGTATTCAACAACCGCTGAATTGGATGTGGATGAGGAAGGGGAGGCATCACTTCCAAAATCCCACAGCCAGTTAGTGATACTGGAAGTGGCACTTCCGGGGTCTGAAACGTCATCAAATTGAATTCTCCAGTTAGCGTAATCAATCCAGGTGGTATCGATAGCAGCTACCGGTTTAGGATGGATTGTAATTGGAATGTTAGTCAGGGAGTCAACACAACCGTAATCTGTGGTTGCTACCAAAGATACGTTATATGTGCCGGGCGCAGTGTACATATGTGAAGGGCTTTCCTGTGTACTTCCAGCGCCATCGCCAAATCCCCATTTCCAGGTGGAGGTTGCCGGAGATGTTTGATTAATAAATGATATGGAATCACCGATACACGTTTTAACCGGGTCGGGAAAGAAGCTTACAGAAGGATAGGGGTGTACGCTTAGTGTTTTTTTAGTGGTTGTAGATTTGCATCCGTTTTCCTGTACTGACAAAGATACAGTTTTCTGGCCTGAGCCGCTAAATGAGTGTGTATGTGGCCCCTGTCCGGAGGCTGAATTTCCGTCAAAGTCCCAGTTGTAGGTTGCCTGTGAAGTGGCTGTTCCGGTGTAGGTAAAAGTAGTGGAATCTCCGCCACAAATACTGGTATCGGAAATGGTAAAATCTGATGTTGGAATCGGATTCACAGTAACACACACAGAATCTGTGGCTGAGTTAATGCTGTCCCAGATGGTTACCTTAAAGCAGGTATCATAGGATACCTGTCCTACAGGAGGTAATGTTACAGCCGGTGGATTAAGAACTGTTGGTCCGTGATTCCATTGTACATTAAGGTTTCCTGTGGGGCATTTAATCTCCACTTCATCAATTCCCCAGGCATCAAAGCCTGTACTACTGGTGGCCAGCTGTGCCCAACGGAAACGCGTATTGGGGGTAGAAGCACTTACAGGTATCGGGCAGTTGTATAGGTTCCAGTAATATAATTCACTGCCTGCCTGAGCCGATTGCGAGCTATGAGGCTGCCAGTATCCACCCGTACCTGGGGTTGTGGTTGGAAACGGTGGATTCGTATTCAGGTTTCCTACCGGCTCCTGGTCAGGGCCCGGAAAATCAGTCCAGGTGGCGCCATTGTTAGTGGACCACTGAAGGTGAACTCCTTCATTCTGGGCATCCGGATCCTCACAGTTTCCTGAACCCTGAACCCTGCCATAACGCATATACCACTCAATGTCACAACCCCCGATGGAAACATCATAGTCAACTGTAATCAGGGTTCGGCTATTGGAAGGTGTAGTTCCAACCCAAAGGTGAGCACCATTAGGCCCGGGGCCGCAAGGATTATTAAATACCGGATTAGCCTGGGTGGAATTCCAGCCCACACCGATGGTTCCGTTGTTAAAATCATTATTCATCAGAAAACCGCATCCACCGGATGCAGACAGAGTGATTGCATCTCCTGCGCAGATTACCTGTGGAAAAGCATTGGCCTTTACTTCGCACTGTGAAAAAGCTAGCTGGAATGTTCCGACTGAAAGTACTATTGACAATAAAAAGCCGGGTAGAAGTGATTTTCTCATTTTGATAAGTGGTTTTGTTTACTGTAGTATTTGATGCAGTAAACCGGCAGTAGTTTAAAGATGTAGCAAAAAAAATTACTGCCTAAGTCTCTCAGAGGACGTCATAGGCAGGTCGCCAGAAAAAAAAAGCCGGAATACATCCGGCTTTTTAACAGAATTTTTTTAAAACTTACCTCAGGATTGTCACTGAGCCGTGGAACTTTTCTTCACCTCTTGGAGAAGTAAATCTCAGGATATAGTAATATGTTCCTTCAGCCAGGTTATCACCATCCCATTCATTGTCGTAATTAGGGTTTTCATATACCTTTTTGCCCCAGCGGTTATAGATGATCAATGTAACATTTTTTAATACATCGCTGTCAATAGCATTAATAACGAACTTATCGTTGACATCATCAGCATTGGGTGTAATAACATTAGGTATCTCAAGTTGGTAAATCGTTATTTTCATAGTGGTTGAATCACTGCAACCGTGATTATTAGTTACCAGGAGCTTTACTGTGTAATTGTTCATGTTTGTGTATTCAACAACCGCTGAATTGGATGTGGATGAGGAAGGGGAGGCATCACTTCCAAAATCCCACAGCCAGTTAGTGATACTGGAAGTGGCACTTCCGGGGTCTGAAACGTCATCAAATTGAATTCTCCAGTTAGCGTAATCAATCCAGGTGGTATCGATAGCAGCTACCGGTTTAGGATGGATTGTAATTGGAATGTTAGTCAGGGAGTCAACACAACCGTAATCTGTGGTTGCTACCAAAGATACGTTATATGTGCCGGGCGCAGTGTACATATGTGAAGGGCTTTCCTGTGTACTTCCAGCGCCATCGCCAAATCCCCATTTCCAGGTGGAGGTTGCCGGAGATGTTTGATTAATAAATGATATGGAATCACCGATACACGTTTTAACCGGGTCGGGAAAGAAGCTTACAGAAGGATAGGGGTGTACGCTTAGTGTTTTTTTAGTGGTTGTAGATTTGCATCCGTTTTCCTGTACTGACAAAGATACAGTTTTCTGGCCTGAGCCGCTAAATGAGTGTGTATGTGGCCCCTGTCCGGAGGCTGAATTTCCGTCAAAGTCCCAGTTGTAGGTTGCCTGTGAAGTGGCTGTTCCGGTGTAGGTAAAAGTAGTGGAATCTCCGCCACAAATACTGGTATCGGAAATGGTAAAATCTGATGTTGGAATCGGATTCACAGTAACACACACAGAATCTGTGGCTGAGTTAATGCTGTCCCAGATGGTTACCTTAAAGCAGGTATCATAGGATACCTGTCCTACAGGAGGTAATGTTACAGCCGGTGGATTAAGAACTGTTGGTCCGTGATTCCATTGTACATTAAGGTTTCCTGTGGGGCATTTAATCTCCACTTCATCAATTCCCCAGGCATCAAAGCCTGTACTACTGGTGGCCAGCTGTGCCCAACGGAAACGCGTATTGGGGGTAGAAGCACTTACAGGTATCGGGCAGTTGTATAGGTTCCAGTAATATAATTCACTGCCTGCCTGAGCCGATTGCGAGCTATGAGGCTGCCAGTATCCACCCGTACCTGGGGTTGTGGTTGGAAACGGTGGATTCGTATTCAGGTTTCCTACCGGCTCCTGGTCAGGGCCCGGAAAATCAGTCCAGGTGGCGCCATTGTTAGTGGACCACTGAAGGTGAACTCCTTCATTCTGGGCATCCGGATCCTCACAGTTTCCTGAACCCTGAACCCTGCCATAACGCATATACCACTCAATGTCACAACCCCCGATGGAAACATCATAGTCAACTGTAATCAGGGTTCGGCTATTGGAAGGTGTAGTTCCAACCCAAAGGTGAGCACCATTAGGCCCGGGGCCGCAAGGATTATTAAATACCGGATTAGCCTGGGTGGAATTCCAGCCCACACCGATGGTTCCGTTGTTAAAATCATTATTCATCAGAAAACCGCATCCACCGGATGCAGACAAAGTGACAGCATCACCTGCGCATATTACCTGTGGATAAGCATTGGCCTTTACTTCACATTGGGCATTTGCCTGATCAGCAATAGCAATAAATGAAGCAATTATAAACAAGATGCCTTGTAAAAATCTCTTTTTCATATTTTATGTGGTTTACTTAGCTCTAATAATAAATGTACACTCACTCTTAGCGGTTCCAAATTTAGGGAAAAATAAAAAAAGACGGAAATAAATCTATTGCTGTCTTTTGTGAAATTGTTCCGGATAATTGAAATTAAAAGAGGTTTGATGCCGCTATTCCTTTGCTAATCTTCAGTTGAAAGGTTTCTTAATGAAGAGTTATAAATAGCAGCATCAATGAAACTCTGTTATTTTTCGCCCACTAAAAATAATAGAAATATTATTGAGGTTTATCCCGGATTAACCTCAATATTGTTCAGTTCAAACCTGGTAAGCGTGGAGGTGCCTTCTTTATCCAGGAATCCTTTAAAAATCCTTAAGGTTTTTCCTTCTGAAATATCACAGGTGCCTGTAGCCGTTTCACCGCTGTTTAGCGAGAGTGCGAACTGATATTCCGGATTATCGGGATCGTGACAGGTTGAGCAATTTCCGTCATACCAGGCTTCCAGAGTCCAGCTAAGTTCCATATCCTGGTCGGTGGTATTAATAAACTTTAAAAGGATTAACTCCTGATGCAAGCCATTTGCAACATCATGGCATTCTGTAACTTTCTGATAAATCTGAACCCCGTTAACTTCTTTGTAAAGCTCCCAGTCGTTATCCTGGGCTTTAACCTGAAATGACAACATGCTAATGGTCAGGCTTAATGTGATAAATAATGACAGGATCTTTTTCATGATTTTTCTATTTTGTGTTTCATATATATGTTTTTCTTTCAGTTGCAGTGAAACTGCGCGATAAAAATAATCATTATCCGGCAGGTTATTAAATATTTTAATCATACTCGTTTCTTTTTAATGACACATTTTTTTTAAAATAGTTTAATTACTTACAGGAATCTTTGACCGGCCCCGGTTATCTTATTTCAGATTATCAATAGAATAAAACGGCGGATATTAAAAAAAATTTACCGGGATAGAATTTAAAGCACAATACTTATACTTTTGTAGAAAGAAAAATGTTATGCAATTTTTGTTTCCCAATATACTTTACGGATTGTTTGCTGTGAGCATTCCGGTCATCATACATTTGCTTAACTTTCAGAAATACAAAAAAGTATATTTTACCCAGACAGAGCTGGTTGCTGATTTGAAACAACAAACAAAACGGCAATCCACGTTGCGGCACTGGATTATTTTATTGATGAGGATGCTGGCTGTTGGGATGCTGGTGCTTGCCTTTGCCAACCCTTTTATTGCAGGCCATGACAAGGCTTCAGGGATTGCAGAAAGATACATCAGTGTGTATCTGGATAATTCTTTCAGCATGCAGGCTGAACAGGCAGAGGGGAGTTTGCTTAATGAAGGAAAAAATAAGGCCATTAGTCTTACAGAGGCATATGGTCCATCAGCAAAATACCAACTGATCACAAATGAGCTTCAGGGAAAGCAACAAAGATGGCTTACTGCCGAACAATTCGTAAGTGAAGTGGAGGAGGTTAGTTTTAGCCCTGATTTCAGATTGCTTTCTGAAGTTGTTACTCGCCAGCAACAAATGATCAGGGAAGATGATATCGTCAGCAGTAGTATATACAGTATCTCTGATTTTCAGAAAACAGTATATGATCCTGAAAATATAGCACTCGATACCGGTATCTCCTGGCATTTTGTACCAGTGAAAGCCTACAATACAACTAATGCATGGATAGACAGTGTATGGTTTAACAGCCCGGCACTGTTTGCCGGTCAAAATGCCAGGCTTAATATCAGGATGAAAAAAACCGGTGATCTGGAATCTGTGCCGCTGAAGCTGTTTGTAAACCAACGGCAAAGAGTAGCAGTGAATGTGGAGTTTAGTGAGCAAACTGAAAAAACAATTTCAGTGAGTTTGAATATAAATGAAACGGGCCATCACCAATGCAGGCTTGAGCTCTCGGATAACAGTGTGGATTTTGATAATACATTTTATTTTACTTTTAATGTGCCGGAATTAGTAAAGGTTCTGGTTGTGAATGAGGCAGGGACTGAGAGCCGCTATCTGCAATCATTCTTCAGAAATGATTCGCTGGTAATGGCGGATTTTTCTTCAATTCAAACCCTCGATTATCAGGCAATGGCATCCTATTCTGCCGTTATCCTGGACCAGATGGAAGAAATCCCTTCCGGATTGACCACCGTACTGGATAAATTTGTGAAGAGTGGAAAAAGCCTTATCATATTCCCATCAATGAACTCCGATGTTTCCTCCTACAATGATTTGCTTGTTTCTATGGATAACATCAGGCTGGGTGCCAAAGACAACAATAAAAAGCAGGTTAGTTCAATTGTCTTTGAAAGTGATTTTTTTGAGGGTTTTTTCCTGGATAAGCCCAAAAATCCTGACTACCCTGTAATTTTTGAAAGCTATAATATTTCATACGGATTGGATTCACGGGCGGAAGCACTTATCCGGCAATCCGATGGTAATCCTTTTCTTCTTCGCAGCAGGTCGGGTAAAGGAAATGTATTTTTATTTTCAGTAGCCAGTAATCCTGAAAGCAGTACCTTTGTAACACATCATATTTTCCCGGTGATTTACAAGATGATTTTTGAGGGAGCGATAAGTAACCGGTTATACTTCACCCTGGGCGAAAATGAAATTTATAATAACAGCAGTATAGATGTGCAGGGTGAAACAGTGCCGGTGCTAGAAAGCTTCCCGGGCGAAGCCCAGGTTATTCCAGCTTTGCTGAATACATCCGACGGCATCAGCTTTTTAGCTGCTGACCGGATGAGTGAAAGCGGTATATGGGAGCTGAAATATGATGATAAGTCTTTAGATTATTTGGCCTATAATTATAGCGGAAGAGAATCAGACACCAGACTGGCGGAAATCAGTGAAAATCTTCCAGAGGATATCAAGCTGCTGGATAACACGGCATCCGGGATGTATTCTGACATCAGGATGGCACAACATGGAATACAGTTGTGGCCATGGTTTTTAATTGGAGCTTTAATTTTTCTTTTGATTGAAGTAATTTTGTTACGTATTTGGAAATTGTAAAATAAATGAGTGATCAGGATTTTGACAGGCAGGATGAACAGAATGAGGACACACATTCTAAGGGTGTTGCTAAGGGAACGCATCTGGGCTCCATGTATGAAAACTGGTTTCTGGACTATGCCTCCTATGTTATTTTGGAGCGGGCGGTACCGGATATCAGCGATGGACTGAAACCGGTGCACCGGCGGATTCTTCATGCCATGAAGGAAATGGATGATGGACGTTTTAATAAGGTGGCCAATATCATAGGGCAGACCATGAAGTACCACCCTCATGGAGATGCATCCATTGGGGATGCGCTGGTTCAGCTCGGGCAGAAGGATCTGCTGGTGGAAACACAGGGAAACTGGGGAAATATTCATACTGGCGACAGCGCTGCTGCACCAAGGTATATCGAAGCAAGGCTGTCGAAATTCGCCCTTGACGTGGTGTTTAATCCGAAAACCACCGACTGGCAGTTATCATATGATGGACGAAACAAAGAACCTGTTACTTTGCCGGTAAAATTCCCCCTTCTGCTGGCACAGGGAGTGGAGGGTATAGCTGTGGGCCTGGCCTCCAAAGTGTTGCCGCATAATTTTATAGAACTTATTGATTCTTCAATTGCCTACCTTAAAAAAGAGGAGTTTGAGATTTTTCCTGATTTCCCTGCAGGAGGATTGGCTGACTTTACCAGGTATAATGATGGTAAACGTGGCGGAAGAGTCAGAGTTAGAGCCAGAATACAGAAAGAAGATAAGAAAACACTGCTTATCAGTGAGATTCCATACGGCACCAACACCACCAGCCTTATCGAATCCATCGTAACAGCCAATGATAAAGGTAAAATCAAAATCAAACAAATTGAGGATAATACCTCGGATAAAGTAGAAATTCTTGTTCACCTCCCGGCAAATGTATCACCCGACCAAACCATTGACGCTCTTTATGCCTTCACCAACTGTGAAGTATCCATATCTCCCAATGCCTGTGTAATTGAAAATAACAGGCCCCGTTTCCTTGGGGTGTCTGAAATTCTTAAAGATTCTACTGACCAAACCGTAGCAATGCTCAGGCGTGAGTTGGAAATTCAAAAAAATGAACTGGAGGAGCAGTGGCATTTTTCATCCCTTGAAAAAATCTTTATCGAAGAAAGGATCTATCGTGATATTGAAGAGTGTGAAACCTATGAGTCTATTATTGAAACTATCAATACGGGATTGACACCATTTAAGCATCTGTTTAAACGTGAAATTACACGGGATGATATAATCAGGCTGACGGAAATAAAGATCAAGAGGATTTCACGCTATGACTCTTTCAGGGCGGATGAAGTGATAAAATCCATTGAAGATGATATTAATGAGGTGAAGTTTAAACTGGATCACCTTATAGAATATGCCATTGAATACTTTGAAAGGATAAAAAGTAAATACGGAAAAGGCAGGGAACGGCGTACTGAGATGCGCAGCTTTGAAAATATTGATGCCACCCAGGTAGCTGTAGCAAATGTCAAGCTCTATGTAAACCGCGAAGAAGGATTCGTGGGTACAGCCATGCGCAAAGATGAATTTGTTACTGACTGTTCCGATATTGATGATGTAATTGTATTCCGCAGAAATGGCATTTATATGGTAACAAAGGTTTCTGAAAAATCCTTTGTTGGCAAAGATATCATTCATGTGGATGTGTTTAAGCGTAATAACGACAGAACCACCTATAATGTGGTTTATACCGATGGCAAAACAAGGGTAACCTATATCAAGCGCTTTGCCGTTACCAGCGTTCAGCGCGATAAAGAATACGATCTGGGTATGGGATCACCCGGCACTAAGATCCTTTATTTTTCAGCCAACCCCAATGGTGAAGCTGAAATAATCAAGGTAAGATTAAGACCCAAACCAAGATTGAGAAAGCTGTCTTTTGAACAGGATTTTAGTGAAATACAGATAAAAGGTAAACAGGCCAGAGGAAACATTTTATCTAAGCACGCTGTCTCGTCCATCAAGAAGAAAGAGGATGGTGTTTCTACACTTGGAGCCATTGATATCTGGTATGATGAAACTGTAAGAAGGCTTAATATTGATAAAAATGGCAAATACCTGGGAGCTTTTAAAGGTGACAACCGCCTGCTGGGAATTATGGGCAACGGCGATTATTTGAATTACGGCTTTGATCTCACAACACATTTTGATGAGGATATGGTTCACCTCGAAAAATTTGATCCCGACAAGGTGTGGACAGCCGTTTATTTTGAAGGTGAATCCGGCTTTTATTACGTTAAGCGCTTTACCCTGGTGGAATCGGAGAAAAGAATTTCACTCATATCCGAACATCCTGAGTCCCGTTTGGTTTATCTTTCCGGAAACAGTAAGCCTTCGGCTCGAATCATTTTTGACAGGGAAAACGGACCGAGGAATAAGGAAGAAGAAACCATTGACCTGGCCGAATTTATAGCAGTGAAAGGTTATAAGGCTAAAGGTAAAAGACTTACAAATTATGAGGTGGATAAAATTGAACTCATTGAGCCAGAAGAACCGGAGCCTGAGGAATTAGAAGATATAACGGGTGAGGAAGAACAGCATGTTATTGAAAAGCCTGCCCCCCCCGGCGAACAGCAGAATATGCGTTCTCTTTTTGATCAGTAAAATAAAAAATCATATAGCATGAGTGATGACAAAAAAGTTTTGAAAGTAACAGATGATGTAAGCTGGATAGGAGTGCTTGATCGCGATCTGGTTACATTTGATGTAGTGATGGAAACAGTGTACGGTTCCACCTATAATTCCTATTTCATTAATGCTGATAAAAAGGCAATTATAGAAACATCCAAGGAGAAATTCTGGGATGTTTATGAAAATAAAGTACGGCAGGTAGTTGATCCCGAAGAAATTGAGTATATCATCCTCAATCACACGGAGCCGGATCATTCAGGAAACCTGAAAAAGATGATTGAGATCGCCCCAAAGGCAAAGGTGGTGGCAAGCCCCAATGCCATTCGTTACCTGAAGGACCTTTTTAAGGATGCTGATTTTGAATACATGCCGGTGAAAGATGGTGATACACTTGATCTGGGCAACAAAACCCTGAAATTTATTGGAGCCCCCAATCTGCATTGGCCTGATAGTATCTATACCTATCTGCAGGAAGATAAAGTGCTGTTTACATGCGATTCATTCGGTGCACATTACTGCGATGAAAAAATGTTTGATGATTTGGTGGACGAGGAAAAATATGATGAATCTTTCAAGTATTATTTTGATGTAATACTAAAGCCCTTCAGTAAGTTTATGTTAAAGGCACTCGATAAGATCAGGGACCTTGACATTGAAGTTATCTGTAACGGGCACGGGCCTGTCCTTCGCAGCAACTGGAAGAAATATGTTGAGCTATCGCGTCAGTGGTCGGAGGAATATCTCGGGCATCCGGAAAAACAGCGGGTTTTTATACCTTATGTTTCAGCTTATGATAAAACCGGGCAATTGGCAGAAAAAATAGCAGAAGGTGTCCGTGCATCAGGTGATATTGAGGCGGTTCCCATGGATATTGAGATGGCTTCCATTGGTGACCTGGAATCTGAAGTAACACAGGCTACCGGGATTATTGTTGGCTCACCAACCATTAATCAGAATATCCTGCTGCCTGTTTATAAATTGTTTGGGGTAATGACACCTTTACGAGATAAGAATAAACTGGCCGGCGGCTTTGGATCGTATGGCTGGAGCGGTGAAGGTGCCAGCCTGATAAAAAATGCGCTCACGTCTTTAAAAATGAAATACTTTGAGGATGGGGTGTTTGTTAAATTTACTCCTGATAAAGAGGAGCTTGAAAAAGGCTTTAATTACGGGAAAGCATTCGGGAAGAAACTGATTGAAGACTAAATCACCGGTATATCCGTTGTATTCAGTGTAGCAAGGTAATCAAAGCCTGGTAACTCTGTAATTATGGAGATTAAAAAATGGAATATATGGCTGCTGGCCCCGCTGATGCTGATAGCAGTATCCTGTGTAACAGAAAAGCGTCTTGCCAGGGAATTTGTGGAGAATCCTCCCGAAAACAGGTTCGTTGTAATGTCACCCAATACTGTTTTTAGAGAGAGTCTGAAGCCTGTTCAGGATACATTGTTTAAAAACCCTTCACAGCGGCAGCTGGATTCACTGGCATTTCTTGAAAGTAAATTTGTCCAGTATATTACCGACAGCATGTTTATTGACCTTTACATGCCTGCCTTCAAAGAGGAAATGGATTCGCTCGGTCTTAATGTTATTTATAATGAATTGCCTCAGATATTTAGTGATACAGCTACTTCAGCATATATTTTTGATATAGCACAGGTTCAGCTTCAGGAATTTTCAGAAATTTATTATGACAAAGAGGCCATAATGGATCATCTCTATTATCAAAAACATATACTGGATGGAGTCCATCTTAATGTGTGGGCGGAATTTCAGAAGGTGAATATGCCCGGGCAAAATCCAATGGTTCTTTTTTCAGAGATAACCAGACGGGATGAAATAGATGGTTTTTTTCACCAGAATCAGTTATCCGGTGAAGTAAAGTACAGTTATAAAATAAACGAACTTGAGATGGATGCTGTGAAAAACATGATTACCAGAGCCGGATATATACATGCCTCTTACTTCTTCGACTTTTTGATGAACCAGTATATCAGTACTATGATGATGAAAAACGAGGCCAAACCTAAATATTATCTCCATTACAACAGAGAGGAAGATACTTTTGTGCCTGTATATAACAACCGCTTTATCAGGCAAGAGTAAGTGAACTATTCCGTTTCTTTATTGTTTTTTTTGTTTTTGCAGGCTCCGGAAACTACACCCAATGTTGTGATTTTTACCGGCTAATAAGAGTATGAACTTTATGTTTACCCGGGTCTGGCAATAATATGAACCATACTTCCCGTTTTGTACATTGCATGACCCACTTTAAATTTTCATGTTGAGTAAGCTGAATTGTAATCCTGATGAATTCAGGATTTTTGTGTTAACCTGCCTGGCCAGGAGCAATGAACATCTCAGTTGACGTATTTCTTTCATTACACTCATTGATTTTGTTGGTGATAATGCCATTTTATTGTTCTTCCGCCTGATGCGGATTATGCTTATTCCATCCCGGTCAACTATGCAGAAAGGCCGTATGTTTTGCATTAAGTGACCGGTGAAATACATTCCCGTTTTCCAATTCGTAAATCTGAAATTTGAGTGATTCTGCGCATGTGAAATTTAACCGGAAAATACATGCAAGGATTTTAATTCTGTTTTTGTTCTTGTTTTCTTCTTAACTTCTCCTTGTTAACTTAGAACGAA
>CAYZDA010000039.1:0-26563 GCA_964477095.1 uncultured Bacteroidales bacterium
CATGGTATAATAAATACCTGAAGGAATCCGTTTCACGTCAAAATAAGCAGTATGCTACCTGCTGTTATGCTCTTCCCAGGAATATACACTTCTCACCATGATAAGTTGATGGCTCACTTAGCACAAGAGCCATCCCTGTAGGAATGGCTCTTGTTATCAATAAAGATCATTAGGATTTTATTTAGATACGATCATCTTTCTAACCAGCCTGTAACCCTCAAAAGTTACACTATAGTAATAAACCCCTGCCGGTATGGTGGCCACGTCAAGCTTCACGCTGTGGCTACCGGCAGATACATTAATTTGTTCATTATATAGTGTTCGTCCGAACAGATCAATCAGGTTGAATTCAGCTTTACCGCCGTAAGGAACTTCGAATCCAACTGATGTGAACCCATTAGAAGGATTCGGAATATTCTGATGCAGCACGAAACCGGCAAGCTCACTGGATTCAATACCATTATAAATAACACCAACCCATCCTTCGCAGTATTCATCATTTGCCGGGTCAGCATCATTGGTGAGCAGTGTCCGGCCACAGATATCATATTTACCGATACCTGACGAATAGGTAGTACTGAAAGTATAATCCACTGTACTATCAGGCATCAGGCTACCTGTCCAGGTTTCAGTAACCGGAGTCTGGGAACCGCGCTGATACTCTACATCAAAACTGCTGAGAGTATCAGAACCAAAGTTCCTGATAGTAACCACAACCTGTACATCTTTCTGGAACCAGGTTGTGTCAGGCCCAGATTGTGGATTGGTGATATTTTTAATATCAATCACACCTGCATCCAGAGCCGCAGCCTGACTAACAATCATACTCTTAAGCGTGTCGTTATACAGATTGCCATCATTACTCAGCTCAGTATACACACTTAACTCATAATCAGCTGATGGCCCGGTATAAGGCGTGCTAAAGGCAAATACCTCTGAGCTGTCTGTAAGCAGGTTACCTGTCCAGGATTCGGTAACCGGAGTATTATTCCCCACCTGATAAGTCACATCTGTAGCTGTAAGCGGATCGTAGCCGAAGTTTTTAAGACGGACTTCAACATTAACAGTTGCACCTGTAACAGAGGACCCCGCAGGATTAATGATGGCACTAATACCTGCATCATACGGTACCCTTGGAATTTTAACCTGGAAATCGTCAATGGCCCAGCCATCGCCGGAATTGCCGGAACCATCCGAAGCAAATACAAAACGGAACTGAGTTATTGACGCCATATTAGGCACATGAGCCGTGTCAATACAAATGGACGACCTTATCCAGCCAGTATTTCCTGAGAATGCATGCTGACCTATAATGGTGTCGGTGTACCAGTTTACTGCTGAGGGATCGTTGATCTCACCCAGCGTAGTCCAGTGCCCTGTTACATTTTGATACTGCACATAGCCTCCGTCATCACCGGCTTCCGCATCCATATAGTGCCAGAACACAAGTGAATCCAAACCAGTATTTCCGGTAGCAAATTTCGGTGAGTAAAGCACATCAGTTGCGCTGTTATTATAGTTTGAATCCAGGTCAATCATCCAGGCGGTCTGCCCTGAATGAGCGCCTTTAATGTGATTTGCCTTTGGAGTACCATACTCCCACTGAGTAACTTTACCGGAGGCGGTATCACGCATAAATACGTTTTTCCCTTCAAAGTCATCAAAATAAGGAGGATTGGTAGTCATCTGACGGAATATGGCCTTACAATGGCTATCATTAAATGTGTTGGAATCATTTGCTAAAACAGTGTTTACACAAAGCATATGATTACCGTATGGCATTGTCAGATTGCTCATGGAAACGACAGCAGTATCCTGTGGTGCTATTGTTCCGTTATACGTATAGGTATCTGTAGAAGTCCCCATAGTATATTGGATATCCAACCCATTAATTGGTGCACTACCGAAATTCTTGACTTCAACCTCGAACTGCTGGTTTGCATTGATCATAAACTTATTGGGTTTATTAATAGCAATAATACCAGCATCCTGCGGAATCATGGGAGTAATCTGAACAAGATAGTCCTCTGTTTCTCCATAGCTGTATGTACCGCATGGGAGAACATCTGACGGGTTGGAAGTTTCCTGCAATACAATACGCATCAGAGTAAGCCCGGGGGCTGCATTTGCAGGCAGGGTTATATCAGAAACGGCAATCTTATTGGAAGATGAATTGATCGTTTCTGTCATGAATGTCTCAGTTGTTTCATCAAGAACACCATCACGGTTGGCATCAATAAACACCTTAACCACAGTACTGTTGACAGTACCGGCATCCATAGAAATTGTCATAGGATGTGTAACTGACGGATAAACAATAGCTGGGGCAACTGAAGCAGTAAAATCAGTGTAATTTGCACTACTTGAAGTTGAAGTATTATTCAATCCATTTAGCGTAACTGTTTCGATATATGTATCATCATAAGTATTGGTTGCTGTGGAGATACAATAATCAAGTTTGTTTGTTACGGTTCTGGAAATAGTGTCATTCACTGTAACTGTATCACCAGGCACGTTCACATAACTTATCATAGGATATGACTTAAACTGAGCCATATTCACAGTAGAAGCGAAGGTGTGAACCAATGTATCTCCCGGCCCCATGTTTACAGAAAGGTTTTCCTCCACGGGCTGTTGTCCGTCGAAGATGTAACCAACTTTAACATTGGCCAATGAGTCAGTACCATTGTTCTTTATGCGATAGATTACCGGTTCACTGTCTGTTTTAAGCTGTGCTGTTTTAGGTTCCAGCACGGCAGCAAGCTGTCCGTCAATTGGGGGGTGACCGATTACATTAACGGTCCATGGCACACGAATACTACCACAACCTCTATTATTACCGGCTAATTTAATATTTGGCCGGACCGAGGAAAAAGAACCATTTGATGTTGGGAAAGAATTATCCTGATAATCATACACAGCATAGTCACCACTAATAGAACTCCCCCTGAACGCCGGATATCCTGAGCTCCAGTCACCATCATGATTTTCCCAATAAATCTGAAGATTCTTTTGTCCGTCATAGAAAAATGAATTATCCAAAGGTATAGCAAACCAGCCCGGACCATTCCAGTCAACAGCGCCATTAAAGACTTGTGTCATATTAGCCGGATCAGGTTTAGCATCAGACAACGAAGAAGCTGAACTATTTGCTAAGTACATCTTTTGGTCAGGCATAACATAACCTGAAACACTGTTGTCTACATAAAAATAAATCGTATCAATCATTCCGGCACTTCCTAATTCATTGCTGAGATAAAGGGTATTACTCCAACCATAATCATAATATCCATAAGCAGGTATATAATTAGTTGTTTGGGTACCAGTGGCTATCTGGCTTGAGAATGGAGAGAATACCGTTTGCTCAACATAATAAGTTGTTGTATCATAAAGTATGGGAGTTGTAAAAGAATTGCCAATATGGAATTCATTAGTGATAGAATTATTCACATACCAGAACAGGGAGTCCGTTGAAGTATGGTTCAGGGTCGCCTTCTTTCCATATGTAATCGTTGGATTTGTAAGTACAGGAGCTGAAGGAGTATAAAGTGAACTAATGGTTCCACTAATAATTGAATCGTTCGTAGCATAGGTATCGCCAGGCAGGTCAACCACCGCAGTAATAACAAAGCTGGTATCATTTGCACCGGCAGCAAGGTTTGCAGTTGTATTGAATGTATACAGAACTGTATCCATTGACGGGATGGACATGTTCACCTGCTCAGGTGTAATGAATGAGCCATTATCTATTTTATATTTAGCGGTAAGCCCGGTTGTAATTGTATTGGCCCCGGCATTTACAATCGCTATAGTAACAGGCTCATTGTTTGTCATTTTACAACCGGAATTGGTCATAATGTCTGTTATCCCTGCATTATCATTAGGAAATACAACATTCACGTTAACAGAATCACGTGTACTATTGCATCCGTTAATGGAGAAGCCGGGAGCCGCAACCATGCCAGGATTATATGTGCCTGCAGAGCCGGATGCGGCGCTTGTCCAATCAGTTGAATCATTCACATCAAAGGTCTGGCGAATAATAAAGTCTCCCGAGGAAACAACTCCATCACCAGTCCATTGTGAGCCGGGGTTCAGTCCTGTGAATCCACCTGAATTAACAGACATACCCTGTATATCCGAAGCGGTCCAGTTGGAAGCGACAAAGTCCATGATGTTACCCTGATCATCAACCAGCATTACCCAGATATTGTCTCCATTTACCCAGCCAACAGAACCAAATTCAGCATTCTCATACCCTACTATCACTTCATTGGACATAAACTGCCCAAGTTGCCAGGTTGTTGGTTGTGCGTAATTAATATCCGATGTATTATCATTCATTAATACCTGCCAGCCTGTTGCATCAAATGGCTGATTTGAAACATTTGTTATTTCAATTAAATCCGGATATGAACTGTACTCAGAAATAATTATCGGACTTCCACTGGTGCCATTCACTGCTTCATAATAATAAACAGCAGAATCAAACATCAACGGTGTTGTTAGAGTATCTCCAATATGAATCGGAACTGTTGCGTTCAAGCTATCATACCAAAATACAGGCGCTGTAGCCTGCGCTATGATATCAGCGCTTGTACCATAATTAATGTTCGTATCATTAACTATTGGGGTAGCCGGAGTGTGTTTGGAAAGCACCTCCGTCATGTTCGTATCATTCTTCGGGTTATTATCATTAGCATACTCTGTCCAGACGGTAAACTTAAACAGGCTGTCGAAAGTTGTCACTGTTAAGTCCACTGTAGCAGCAAACTCATAAGTGTACACACTGTCAGGCAAAATATCAGAATTAACCGATTCTGTCACAATCGTCGAGGCTACATCATTGATCATGTACTTCACATTGAAGCCTGTCATTAAGGTATCCGCACCACTGTTTTTAATATCTACCCTGATTGTATCCGTAGATAAATCGCATCCACCAGCTAATGGATGTACATTAATTACGTTAGCATCAAATAATGGTAACCCATAAATATCCTGGCAACTTTGGTCATTCATGAGGTTGGAGTCGCCAGCCAGAACGGTATAAGCACAAATTGTACTTGTATCAGCAGGGCGGCTAAAACCCGGCAATTGTACATTTATGTTTGTCTGTGGAAGAATAGTGTCATTTACCGTATAACTGACAGGAGTACCTCCATTAATTGTGTAATTAACATCCACAGAGAAAATAGTATCCGTACCAAAGTTACGGACAGTTACATCCAGGGTATCCTGGTCGCCCTCATTTCCGTAAAATTGTGGAGCTAATATATCAGTCACCCCTGCATCCTGTGGTATTGGGGGAATTACAACTAAAGTATAATCCTCAGTTTCCCCATAACTATAATTGCCACAGGGCAATATTGCGGATGGCGTGGATGTTTCCTGGCAAACTATCCTCATTCTTACATTGCCACTAGCTGCATTAGCCGGTACAGTAACATTATTAATAAATGTTTGCGTGGAACTCGTGGGCCCAAAGACAATGCCGGATTCATTTGCGTCATCAAAGTCGCCATCATGGTTCCAGTCGAAGAACACTGCACCTGATTTGGAAAAATCACTTCCGCATGTTCCCAGGGTAACACTTAACTGGTAGGTCTGCCCGGAAAGCAGATTTGTGCTGATAGATGTAAAATCAGAATAAGTGGCGCAAACTCCTGCAGTATTATTCGAAATCGTGTTGAATATTACCTCATCTATTTCTGTATCTGCGTCATTGTCTGCACCAGAATGGCAATATACCAATGGGTTATTAGTAACTGATTTGTAGACAGTATCATTCAACATGAGTGAATCACCATCAAGTGAGGCCCAGGCGGTGATATTATAAGTACCATAGGTACTGAGATCAGCGCTCTGCGTGAAAGTATAATCCAGTGTATCCCCGCTCGGGATAGTAGTTGTTACAGTATCAGTAATAACAGTTCCATTGTCAACCTTATAACTTACAGCGAAATTACTGATATCCATTGCTCCGCTGTTCCAGATACTGATAGTGACGGGCTCGTTAAATGAGAGTTCAATACCAGAATTGGGATAGAGCACATCCAGCAAAGCCGCATCATAATTCGGCTGCCCAAGCACATTAATGGTCCATGGAACTCTTGCACTGGTACATCCTTTTGATTTACCTGACAGAACAATATTCGGCCGGTCTGTGACACTACCTGTTGTGGTAGGGAAAGAACCATCCTGATAGTCATAATAGCAAAGTGAACTTACAGATGAAGAAACCCAGGTTGGGTAACCTGATGAATAGTTCCCATCACGATTTTCGTAATAAATCTGCAAATTGCCCTGTCCGTCATATTCAAATGGTGTATCCAGGATGATATCAAACCAACCGGGCCCGGACCAGTTTACAGAACCATCATAAACCAGTGTCATAGTTGAAGGATCAGGTTTAGCTGATGTTAATGTATTTGCACTGGTATTAGCCATGTAGATTTTTTGGTTTGGCATATTGTACCCACTAACAGAATTACTGATATCGAATTTCAGAGTATCAATAACACCTGATCCTCCTATCTCAGCATTCAGATATAGCATATTTGACCAGCCATAATCATAGAAACCATAGGCAGGTGCATAATTCTGCGTTAAGCTTCCGCTTCCAATGGTTTTATTCATAGAACTGTATTCA
This sequence comes from uncultured Bacteroidales bacterium, assembly GCA_964477095.1. Taxonomy (GTDB): domain Bacteria; phylum Bacteroidota; class Bacteroidia; order Bacteroidales; family PWNQ01; genus PWNQ01. The sequence goes on from CAYZDA010000039.1 coordinate 6,653, forward strand.
GAATTCTCAATATAATAAGTGAGTGTATCATACAGCAATGGCGTAGTGAAGGTATTACCTTTATGAATTTCAGTTTGTGTTGTATCGTTGGCATACCAGAATACAGTTGCATTACTGTTTATGGAACGGGTAACAGCGCTTCCGTATGTAACTGTAGTATCGCTGATTACTATTGCAGGTGGAGTATAGAGTGATACAACAGATGGAAGTGTAAGGGTATCATTGTTTGGTAGTGTATCATTTAATAAGCTTACATATGCTGTAATTTCATATGTGGTGTCAACCGGAGCGGAAAGATCAGCCAATGCTGAAAAGGTAAAACTAACGGTGTCCTTTGGTGCGATAGAAACATTTACGGTTTCAGGGCTGATGTATGGACCATTGTCAATCTTATAGGCAGCAGTTAAACCACCAGTGATGGCAGCCGAGCCGTTGTTATAAATGTCGATAGTAACAGGTTCCATAGACAATCCGCACCCACTGTTTATTTGAATAGCTGATATGCCTGCATTATCAGTGGGAATACCTGTAACTTCCACAGTAACTGGCACACGTGGGCTTTCACAATCACTAAAGTAGCCACTTAGAACAAGATTTGCATTTTGTGTATTGGGGTCTTGAGGGCTACTACCAGAGTTTATCCAGTTCGTTGCATCCTTAGTATAAGGTCCTTCCAGACGATTTCCGGAAGTTGAGCCAGCTGTAGGCGTATTTCCGGACCAGTCTGCAGAGGTTACTCCTGCTGCGGCAGGAAAATTATATGAGCTGCTACCGCTATAACCAACGGCATCTATAATTTCTCCCTTGTCATTTTTAAGGATCCTGCCGGTTGCAGTGCTTGAGGCAAAGCTTGTGGAAACATCCGCATGATAATAATAATCCGAAGGACTTGGCGTACTGGTTGTCGCGGCACCTACTGCAACGATTGCAGTGCCATTGGGGCTTAATATCGTACCCTGTGGGAAAGTATAACTATTGATAAGACCGGTCCCATCCCATTGTTCGAGGGTAATGCCTTCAAGGTCAAAGCCTGGAGAACCTGTAATTTCAATATAATCATCGGCTTCCAAATAACTTGGCCAACCTCCGGTAGGTGATCCGGTTGCAGTTTGGAAGTGGCAAATTTCTGTAATAATGGGTTGTTTTGCTGTTGAGGCAATTGCACTTACCCAGTAAGTTGTCGTATCATATAACTGAGGCGTAGTGAAATATTTTCCTGTGGCAATTTCACTGGAACTGGTATCGGTTTCGTACCATATCAGAGTATCATTGGACGTAGCCGTGATGGTAATCGAATCCCCGTAAGTGATGGAAAAACCAGAGGCTGTCGGTGCCGGCGGCTGGTATTGCGATAACACGCTGGTAACACCTGAATCGTTTTGATGAACCGGATCGTTATTATGGCTCACCCATGCTTTGAAATCAAATGTGGAGTCGATCATAAACGAACTCATGTTCATATCAACCGTAGCTGAAAATGTATATTCCAAAGTGTCGCCTGTATTAATGGTTGTATTTACCGTTTCGGTAACTGTCGTGGAATCATTTAATAACATATAGGAAGCATCAAAACTGCTTATATTTGATGATCCGATGTTTTTAACTTTAATGGTAATATTTTCCGAGGAAGACAATCCGCAGCTGTTTTGTGGTCCATAAACATCCAAAACAGCCAGATCATAAGGAGATGCATCGAATTCATCGGCTCCCATATCGGGAGTTGTTGCATCACGGCTGTCACCGTCAATATCATCGGTAACTCCCGCAACCGGAGTAGCTGTCGCATCCAATAAGTTATTAGTGATATGTAAGTCCGTTGATGAAACAAAGTAAGGATCAACAGATATGGAATTAGCTGCTTCACCCGTGGCCGTTTGCCAGCCAGCAATATCTGAAATTATAGTAGTGTTGAAATTGATAAAATCACCTGATCCGGCAGCATACAAATTATTATAATCGTGGGATATCAATGACGAATCAGCATCCTGGGTAAAAATAACATATCCATTGGCAAAATTCGTGAAAATATTATTTCTTATATCCAGCCCGCGGCTTTGCCCCGCCGAATTATCATAAATGCAAAATGCCGGTGAATTCTGATCATTACCGGTCATCTTAACAGTATTATGGTAATAATTCACAAACCGGCTATCCATATTAAGAATACCACAAGAAAGAGTGGTGGTATTCAGGTCGCCATTTATCAGCAGCATATTGTTATAAACCATCCCGTGGTTAAGTGAATCACCTTGAACATCTAATAGTGATATTCCATAACCGATACTGGTATTTGTGGCCTGAACATTATTATACGCCACTTCAAAATTTCCGCTGCTTTGCTCAAGCACCAGAGCGTTGAAACTGTCGTGCGTTGAGCCGGTGGTCATGGTATTTTGGCTAAGAACAGCATCCATAGTGTTACTCAATACTAAACCAGATGCGAATTGCCCGGTCAAATTATTGCCGGTAACCGTTACGCCTGTTGAAGCATCGCCATTATACAAAAGACCTGAACTTCCGTTTATCAAATTATTATTGGTGAATATGAAATTGTTTGCCAGCGTATCATCAACGTAAACCAGTGTCATTTCATCACCGGCAGTTGTTGTTGCAGCTGCCATAAACCTGTTATTAGTGAGCGTGACATTTTCAGCATAATTTTTCACTACAACTGCGCGGGAATACCCGCTGCCCATGGCTTCAAAGGTCATATCCTTAAACACGATATTTGAAGTCCCATCCAATTCCACAAGATAATTATCACTATTTGCAGCTGCCGAATATTCCATGTTCACATCTGTGGAGTCTCCGCTTTGGCTTTGGAAAGTAACTGTATTAGTTGCTGAAGATCCACTGATTTGCCCGATGCTTATCTGCTCATTATAGGTTCCGGATGACACATTGAAAGTCACAGGGCCGTCAATACCGCACTGGTTAAGGGCCATAGCTGCGTCTGCAAACGTAGCATAGTCAGGATTTGATCCTCCGATGGTATAGGTTCCGCTTAACAAATTATCGCAGCCATAAAATGCCATACTCATGGTGTCGTTACTCGTATTATCGTCAAATGTGTTGTTTGGATTATCAGTCCAAAGCTTAAGATGATGTGGGCCCTGCCCAACATTTAATGTCCCAAGTGTAAGCTCTGCACTAAGACTATCCGGCAATAAAGAGCCTGTATAATTATAGGTAGTTTGAGCATTACCATCCAACTGCCATTTAATCTCAGCCGAGGTAACAGTATCTATACCAAAGTTTTTAATCTTTGCTTTTACATCAAAGTTTGAATTGGCAACAACCCCGCCGGTAGGATTAACAATCTGCGCTACTCCCACATCATTAAGCAATGTGGAAGGCACATTAATTCTTAGCTGAACATTTGGCCTGTTGGATTGTGGGGTACCAGAACTGAGAGAACAACCGGCATCGTTATCAGCATGCTCATGAACCGTCATGTCAGGTGTGGAAGTACAATTCACAGAAGTGCTGCCAGTATAACTTGTATTATCAAAACAAATATTAATCAATATATTAGACACGCCATCCCATGCAAATGAGCTTTGCAAATCTATCATTTGCCAACCAGTTCCTGGAACTGTATAAGTCCCGGTATAAACATTCGTAAACCCGGCAGATGAGAATGAAGATATTGTATTTGCTGATGTATGTTTCATCTCAATGTTAAATCCATTCATCGTCTGTGTTGCAGCAGATGTAACATCAAATCCTATCTGATCAATGGCACCGGCAGTGGCTCCCAAAGCCTGTAACTCGGTAGCAGTCAACAAAATTTGTGTCCTGGAATCATGGTAAAAAGTATAGAATGGATAGTCCTCTGTAATGGTGCCCGTTCCAACCTGAACAACATTTAAAGGAAGATACTTAAGATAATAACTGTAATTATTGGTTTGTGTAATATTGGCAGCGGTAGCCATATCAATGGCTTTAACAAACCATGTTACGGTTCTTCCAAAACCCACAAAAGGAATATCTGCTGAAAAGCTATCTGTAGCAAATTCGGTCATTCCAAGAGTGTCCACCAGATTGCCGTTCACATAATATACCAGATAAGCAGTATCAATACCGCTATTATCTGTAATTTTTGCCATCACCGTTTGTGGTGATGAAGAAGTTACTGTATCCTGCGGAACAGGAGGAAGAAAATTCACTACCGGGGGCACCAACTCTGAAGGAGATGCAGAAACCTCAATGTTATCGATAAACCAACCATAGTTTTCAAACGAGGTCTGACCATTTACATCAATCAGGCTGAAACGAACCTGTACATTAGCTGAATTGGCTGCCAGCGGTGAAATATTGAATGTTTCATGTTTCCACCATGTGTTGTCAGGTATGTAATGTGCCTGTCCACTCTTCCATGGGCCACCATATGAAGTGGCATTAAATATATTCCCACTATTCCCAAAATTCGTGGAATTTCCCATATAGTGGGTAGAATCAAGTTTGTTCCATGTCTGCCCATTGTCGGTTGATACCTCAACTATAGCCATATCCAGCGCTTCTATCTTACAAATGTGATCGAAGTCCAGAAGCACAAATGCATTACCAACAGTTGAAAACGCACTGGTAGTGAGCGTTAAGGTGTCATATGGACTGCATATAGCCGAATCCGATTGCAGCCCTCCTGCATAAAGATCGGTTGAAATTCCCCAGGTGTTTACATTACCTGAGTCGGAGGAATAGGCTGTTACGCTATCTGCTCCTGAGGGTTGTTCAAAGTCTTCATGGAACACTACATTCTGGGCCTCCATGAAACCAAACAACAATAAACCTAAAATAAGGGGTAAAAGTCTTTTCATAATACTTAATTGAATTATTTGATATGCTAATGGTCAAAATTATAAAATTATTTCGTATAAATCCAGTAAATCATAAGAAAAATTTTGTTTTTATTAATATTATGTGCAACGTATTGACGTTATGGATTTTACAACTTGCATTATCTTTCCCTCTGGTTTAGAATCTTTTGAAGCCCCACTAAAAAAATTGTATTTTTGCAGAAATGGGGACAAAAAATAATCATAGCAGAGTAGCCGGTCAACAGGTTGACCCGGAAGCTGAACGTAAAGAAATATTACAGCAGTACAGGGAGTTGATGTCGGCACTGAGCTCCAAGACAAGTGAGGAGGACCAGCAACAAATTAAAAAAGCTTTCCAGATTGCTGCTGAAGCACACAAGGATATGCGCAGGCGCAGTGGTGAGCCTTATGTAATTCATCCTTTGCAGGTAGCCCGTATAGCTGTGGAAGAAATCGGGCTTGGCGCCACCAGCGTAATTTGTGCATTACTGCACGATGTAGTGGAGGATACTGATTATACGCTTAAGGACATTGAAGACCTTTTTAATCCTACTATAGCCCGCATTATCGACGGGCTTACCAAGATTTCAGGAATCTTTGATCATCCAAACAGTTCGCACCAGGCGGAGAATTTCCGAAAAATTCTGTTGACTTTGTCAGACGACGTAAGGGTTATCCTTATCAAACTGGCCGACCGGCTGCATAATATGCGCACACTGGATTCCATGCCATCCGGTAAGCAATTTAAAATAGCTTCGGAAACCACCTACCTTTATGCACCGCTTGCACACAGGCTGGGGCTTTTTTCCATAAAAGGAGAACTGGAGGATCTGGCTTTAAAATATACTCATCCCGAAATTTATGAAACCATTGCCACTAAGCTGAGGGAATCCGAACTGGAAAGGAAACGCTTTATAAACCGCTTTATCTTTCCCATAAAAAAAGCACTCAATTACGAAGGTATTCCATATAAAATCATTCATCGCACCAAATCCATCACCTCCATCTGGAATAAGATGAAGAAGAAAGAAATCCCTTTTGAAGAAGTCTATGACCTTTTCGCTGTACGTATCATTATTGACACTCCCATTGAACAGGAAAAACAGGATTGCTGGCGGGTGTATTCCATGGTGACAGATTACTACAGGCCCAAAATGGATCGTCTTCGCGATTGGATTTCCATACCAAAGGCCAATGGTTATGAATCATTGCATACCACTGTGATGAGCAGCGAGGGTAAATGGGTGGAAATACAGATCCGCTCTGCGCGTATGGATGATATAGCCGAACGCGGATTTGCCGCTCACTGGAAATATAAAGGCGATGGATCGGTTACCGATCTCGGCCTCGACGACTGGCTTGCCAGAATAAGGGAGTGGTTGCAAAACCCCGACTCCAACGCCCTGGACTTTCTTGATGACTTTAAGCTCAACCTGTTTTCGGATGAAATTTATGTGTTTACACCAAAAGGCGACATTAAAACATTACCTGCAGGCAGCTCCACACTCGACTTTGCCTACAATATCCATTCACAGGTGGGCAACACTGCAATAGGCGCTAAAGTGAACTACAGGCTGGAGCCACTTAATAAAAAACTCTCAAGCGGCGATCAGGTAGAGATAATCTCTTCTAAAAAACAAAAGCCCAAGGAAGAATGGTACAACTGGGTAACTACTGCCAGGGCAAAAACACAAATAAAACTCGCCATTAAGGAAAACCGGAAAAAATATCTGGAAACCGGGAGAAGAACACTCAGAAAACACTTCAGACAACTGAAAATTGATTTCAATGATGCCAATATTAAAGCCCTGATGAACTTTGTGCAGGAGCAATCGGAAGTGGATTTCTTTTATAAAATCGCTATTGATGAAATAAATATGGATAAGCTAAAAGCCTTTTCCATGTCGTATAAGAAAGGTAACTGGCTGCGTCTGATAAAAAAGCAGTTCAGCAGGAAAAACAAAACCATTTCAGGCTCACTGTATGATGAAATCCGTAACAAGCTCGAATCAAAACCTGAACAGCTTCTGCTGGGGCAGGATATAGGCAAGATGAATTATGCACTGGCCGATTGCTGCAACCCTATACCCGGAGATGATGTTATTGGATTTATCAAGCCCGGCAAGGGACTGGAAGTACACCGCACAAACTGCCCCAGGGCCATTGAACGTATGTCAACCTATGGAAAAACCGCCGTCAAGGCAAAATGGAAAGAAACACCCACTGTGGAATTCCTTACCGGAATTAAAATAAATGGAATTGATAAAATTGGGCTGGTGAATGATATTATCAAAATCATTTCTGAAGAATTAAATGTAAATATCAGATCACTGGAAATAAAAAGCCACGACGGATTATCTGAAGGCGTAATCATGCTGTATATCTCAAATACTGATCATTTGAAAAACCTGATCAATAAACTTGAAAAAGTTGAAGGTGTTCAAAAGGTACAGCGGATCAAAAAAGACAGCGTGTAAATAAGCTGTGCCATAAAAAACAGCTAAAACCCTTGCAAACATTACCCATATAAAATTTGTAATCTTATTTAGATTGAATAAAAATTTTTAGTACTTTTACCCCAAAAAATGTAATACTATGAAGGACCCGCAATCAAAAGAAACATTTGACACTGTCAGACAGATATTTACATCCTATCTTGAGAAAAACGGTTACCGTAAAACGCCGGAACGGTTCTCCATACTCAAAGAAATATATTCATCCGAAGGGCATTTCGATATCGAAACCCTGTATATCAGGATGAAAAACAATAAATACAGAGTTAGCCGGGCTACCTTATATAATACAATAGAACTTTTGCTGGACTGCAGCCTCGTAACCAAGCATCAGTTCGGGAACAGCTCGGCCCAGTTTGAGAAATCATACAAGTTCAAGCAACACGATCACGTTATCTGCGTGGACTGTGGAAAAGTAATGGAGTTTTGCGATCCGAGAGTTCAGGAAATTAAAGCCTCCATCGAAAAGATCATGGATGTAAAGATCACTCATCACGCCCTTACATTTTATGCCAGTTGTAAAGATAAATGTGATGAGAAAGACAAAAAATCTAAAGCTTTTACAATCTGATAAACTGACAGTTGAAATCCCGGTGATAACATCTTCGGGATTTTTTTTCTGCTTTCCCTGCTTTTTAGATTAAATTTGTATGCCTTTATTTTTTTGATATCCATGGCAATTTTTTACAACACAAGAAAAAGGCTGTGGAATTAAAATAATGCATCCACTGCCTCAGGCCTGCTCCTGATATCAGATATTCCCGGCTCTGTGGCAGTATGTTTTGATGCAGTAAATTCTGGCATAACTGAGTTTTAAAATATAAAAAAGTTAGTATAATGCAAGTAGATGTACTACTGGGATTACAATGGGGTGATGAAGGAAAAGGAAAGATTGTTGATGTATTCACACCTTATTACGATGTTATAGCACGTTTCCAGGGCGGCCCTAATGCCGGTCACACGCTGGAATTTCAGGGAACCAAACATGTTTTACACCACATACCTTCCGGAATTTTCAGAAAAAACACCATCAACCTTATTGGAAATGGAGTGATACTGGACCCAATGACCTTCATTACAGAAATTGACGGGCTGCAGAAAAAAGAAATTGATACCCACGCAAATCTGTATATTTCCAATAAAGCACACCTGATCCTTCCTTCGCACCGCCTGCTTGACCTGGCACAGGAACGCCAGAAAGGAAAGCAGAAAATAGGATCAACACTCAAGGGTATTGGCCCAACATACACCGATAAGGTTGCCAGGCACGGACTAAGAGTGGGCGATATCATACGGGATGATTTCACTGCCCGCTATAACAATATCAGGCAAAGACATCTCTCTCAGCTTTCCGCCCTGTACAATATGGACCCTTCGGCAGAATCTATTGATAAAGTGTCTTTTGAGGAATATGAACAAATGTGGATGCATGCCATCGGGCGTATCAGGAATATGAAGCTTGTTGACAGTGAAAACTTCATCAACGACCAGCTTAAAGCCGGCAAAAAAGTACTCGCTGAAGGAGCTCAGGGCACTTTACTGGATATTGATTTCGGATCTTATCCGTTTGTTACCTCTTCCAATACTATAACGGCAGGAGTATGCTCCGGCCTGGGAGTAGCCCCATCAAAGATCAACCGCGTGTTTGGCGTTTTTAAAGCCTATTGCACCAGAGTTGGCAGTGGCCCCTTCCCTACCGAACTCCATGATGTTTGCGGGCAGAAGCTCCGCGATCAGGGCCACGAATACGGCTCTACAACAGGCAGGCCCAGAAGATGCGGATGGCTGGATTTGCCAGCCCTCAAATACGCCATCATGCTCAACGGGGTAACTGATCTTATTATGACCAAGGCAGATGTATTCCGCGGATTCGACCTCCTGAGGATTTGCAAACAATATAAACTGGATGAACAAAATGTCCCCTTTAGCACTCTTACCCTTGAAAGAAATGATCTGAAATGTGAACTTGAAGAATTTAAGGGATGGAATGACGACATTTCAGAAATCGGAAACATAGAACATTTACCTGATAATATAAAGCAGTACATCAGGTATATCGAAAATGAAACTTCCACGGATGTAAGCGTGATTTCAACCAGCGCTGATCGCACAGGTATAATTTTTAAAAACAATGAAATGTTTAACCAAAACCAGTAGTATTATGAGATCCCTATGGCTAATTGCACTGATGTTTTTTCCTGCACTCATTTTTGCACAGGATACACTAAACACCCGCGAAGTACCCGAACAGATTCGCGTTAACTTCGAACGCAGAAACCGCAATGTGACGGATGCTGTATGGCTTAAAGAGGATGATAATTTTGTGGTGACATACGAAAACAGATTCGATAAGCGGGAATACAAACATTATAACAAGGAAGGTGACCTGCTGAAAACTGTTCAGAAACTTGATGTGGAAGATATAAAAAGCAATATGCTCGACTACATTGATGAAAACTATGGCATGTATGAGCCTTATGAAGCTTATTATATTGAAAAAGACTTTCGTAACAAATATTACAGCATATATATGGAACATCGCAAAGCGGAAGACCCTCCAAAAACTGAAATCCAGTTTGACCAGGCAGGAAGGTATTTAACCATCTACAATCTTTACATCCCGGAGGACGAGGAAGATGAAGAAGATATGCTCGATGAGGATTTTGCCGAGGAAGTGGATGCTGAGGTATCGGAGCTGGGAACCCAGATAGATGAAAGAGATGTTAAAAAGAAAGAATTGCCTTCAGGAATTATTAAATATATCGAGGAAATGTATTCCTACCCTTACCGTATGAAAAGTGCAAAACTGGAAAATTCACCTGATGGCCCGGTTTACCAGGTTATCATGAAGATCCAGGGTGAGGATTTCCATTATAGAATTATTTTCGATTACAGAGGTGTAATGCTTTCTGATGAAAAAGTTAATGAGTAGAATAAAGCGGTTAGAAATATTTTTCACGAAATTTCTTCAACCAGTAATCCACATCTTCCGACGGCCGCAATGTAAGGACAGCCAGTCCGTATGTTGCGGCTGTCAGCGTACTGCGCACGATGATATCCAGGATGTAGTTATCCATTTGCGGAAAGAACCAACCCACGGCAAATGCCGCCAGCCCAGAAAGGGCTATCAGAAATACTTTAGAATTGTAGGGATGAATCCGCCATTTCAAATATATGAAAATTACCCTGGAAGCATTGAATACTACTTTTGAAACCAGCGTGGCCAGCGCAGCTCCAGCAATGCCAAACATAGGAATGAAAATCAGGTTGCTTATCAGCACTATCACCACCAGGCCTACCATCAGGTAGGCATACCAGCGGTAGGAAGGCGAAGTGTTGATTATTGTACCGGATGAGCCAGTCATCATATCCACCAAAAAGGCTACAGCGATAAATATAATCACAAAGCGTCCCTCGCGGTAGTCATCGCCAAGGAATTCGATGATGTTATCCAGGTTTACTGCCAGCCCGATTACCAGAATCAGGCCTACCAGGATTTGATTAATGGCTGTTTTACGGTAGATGGAATGAATTTCATCCAGTTGATTGTTTTTCCAGGACTCAGCTATAAACACTGAAGAAATGCGACTAACTGCCTTGGCGGGTTTCCGTACCAGTGATCCAAAGAAAAAAGCTATGGAGTAAACTCCGGTGTCTCCCATGCTTTTTGTAATCCCAAGTACCATGATCTTATCAATCTGCAGGATCAGGATACCAGAAGACCCGGCCAGTATCCCGAACAAAGCCACATCAATGATCTCCTTCCTCATCTTTTTTGAAACATGACCGAAATTAGGAAAAATGTATAGCTTTTTCTGCATAATAAGATGGATAAGCACACCCAGAAAAGGAACCGCGGCAGCGACAATATACCCATATACAAATCCGGAAAAGGTATAGATTTCGAAATAGAAAAGCAGGATGGCAATGAGGACAAAAATTCGCTTGACAATTTCCTGATAGAAGGTCCCCTTCACAGGGTTAAAAAGCACTTTTATGTAATTATCAAACAGCACAAAGGCCATGCTGAAAAATACCAGAGGTATAATCAGATTGTAGTATTTGGCAAACAGCAGCGATTCTCCTGAGCCTTTTTCTATGATAAAGTCCTTGAATAAAAAGAACAGGGCTGTCATTACAAGAAATCCGCCGGAAGAGATCAGAACCGGTATCATCATAAAACCATGGTGCCGGTCTTTCTCACTTCTGAAGTAAGGGAAAAGCCGGGTGATAACCTGCCCCATCCCAAGATTACCAACCGTACTGATGAGCGTGGAATATGCTATCAGAGTACCAATCAGTCCCACCTGTTCGGTGGTGAGTAGTTTGGGATATAATAATCCGCTGATAACAAACCCCAGGCCCACGCCCACATAAATATACAGGCTTCCTTTTACCGACTGTTTAAATATTTCTCCCACGTTGATAATTTTGGCAAAGATAAAAACAGTGAGTTTGCTAAAGCTATTGTGTAGAAATAATTTTCACTGCGCATTTTTAACTGTTTTAAAGAGATGAAGAGACCGAAGTCGTAAAACTGAAATGATATCAGACTGAACGATAGCCTGAAGCGATTCTATGGCAATAGTGAACTCAGCCCGCAGCCCGGCGGAGGCTGGCTGCCCTGTATAAACTATTTAAATTTATAATTTCCTGCCATAATAAATAATCCTATGCATAAGTTATATCTCAATGAATTAAACTATGCCAACTATAAAAATTTCTTATAAAATTTTTCTTAATTTTTCTGTGGTAAGAAAAAGATTTGCTGTAATTTCGCAGCGTTATATTAACAACAACTATTATTATGTCAGATAAAAACAACGTAGTAGAGTTAGAAGATGTCATTATCAAGTTTGCCGGTGATTCCGGTGACGGTATGCAGTTGACCGGAACGCAATTTTCGGACACATCTGTAAATGCTGGTAATGACCTGGCTACTTTCCCGGATTTCCCATCAGAGATCCGTGCACCTCAGGGAACTATTGCAGGTGTATCGGGATTCCAGATCCACATTGGAGGTAAAGATATTCACACCTCAGGAGACCTGGCAGATGTGCTGGTGGCTATGAACCCGGCTGCACTTAAAAAGAACCTTAAGTGGGTGCGCGAGGAAGGTACAATTATTATTGATATAGATAACTTCGATAATAAACATTACAAAAAAGCCGGCTACCGGGAAGACCCTCTCAATGACGGATCGCTGAAAGGGTATAAGATAGTAAAAGCTCCTATAACTACCATGACCAAGGCTTCAGTAAAAGGGCTGGATCCTAAGGTGGCCCTGAAAACCAAAAACCAGTTTGTGTCAGGTTTGCTTTACTTCCTGTTTAACCGCGATCTGGAAGCTGGAAAGCAGTTCCTGAGGGAGAAATTCAAGAATAAACCCAAGCTGGTGGAAGCCAACATTGATGTGCTGATGGCAGGATACCATTACGCTGAAACTCTGGAGGCTTTTAAAACCACTTACCGCATTATCTCGGCCCAGAAAAAAGGCCGTTTCCGTAATATCACTGGCAATGTAGCCACTGCCTGGGGATTGATCGCCGCTGCTGAAAAGTCAGGACGTCCCTTGTTCCTGGGTTCTTACCCCATTACACCGGCAACCGAGATTTTGCAGGAGCTTAGCCAGCGCAAACATCTTGGTGTTAAAACCTTCCAGGCAGAGGATGAGATTGCGGGCATCACATCCGCCATCGGAGCATCCTATGCAGGCAGCCTGGCTGCCACCACCACTTCCGGACCCGGTCTGTCGCTGAAAAGTGAAGCTATCGGACTGGCCGTGATGACTGAATTGCCACTGGTAATTGTAAATGTGCAACGAGGAGGCCCTGCCACCGGATTACCCACCAAGCCGGAACAATCAGACCTGATGCAGGCCCTCTATGGCAGGAATGGGGAGAGCCCCGTGGTTGTCATGGCTGCTTCAACACCCGGCGACTGCTTCCACGGTGCTTACAAGGCTGCTAAAATTGCCCTGGAGCACATGGTGCCGGTTATCCTGCTCACTGACGGATACCTGGCCAATGGTTCCGAGCTTTGGAATATACCGGATGTGGACAGCCTGCCGAATATTAAAGCACCACTGGCAAAAGCCAATGATGAGGAATATGCCCCTTATCGCAGAAATCCTGAAACCCTGGCCAGACAATGGGCTATTCCGGGAACCGAAGGATTGCGCCACAGAGTGGGCGGGCTGGAAAAGGAAGATGTTACTGGTGAGGTATCTCATGACCCGCTCAACCATGAGATTATGGTGAAATACCGCGAAGAAAAAGTGCAGCGCGTTACAAATTATATTCCCGAACAATCTATCTTTGGTAACGAAGACGGAGGAGAACTCCTGGTTGTAAGCTGGGGCGGAACCTACGGTGCTACTTTTACAGCAGTGAGCGAGCTGCGCGAGCAGGGTAAGGATATCAGCCTGGCGCATTTTGAATACATTAAGCCACTCCCGAAAAATACCAGAGAAGTGCTTAGCAAATTTAAAAGAATCATTGTTGCTGAAATCAACAACGGACAGTTTGTGAATTACCTGAGAGCACATTTCCCTGAATTCGATTATTTGCAATACAACAAGATCCAGGGATTACCATTCATGATCTATGAATTAAAGGATAAGTTTAATGAAATCCTGGAGGAGAAATAATGTCAGAAACAACTAATAAAACCCAAGAAATTACCGCTAAAGACTTTAAAACCAGTGGCCCTGTTAAATGGTGCGCGGGTTGCGGTAGTTATTCCATATTATCTTCAGTAACCGCTACACTTCCGAAGCTTGGCGTTAGGAAAGAAGATGTGGTTTTCGTATCCGGAATCGGCTGCTCATCACGTTTTCCTTATTATGTGAAAACCTACGGCTTTCATGGCCTGCACGGCCGTGCTATGCCCATTGCTTCTGGTGTGAAAATTTCCAATCCCGACCTCAGCGTGTGGATTGTAACCGGGGACGGTGACAGTATGGCCATCGGCGGCAACCATTTCATCCACCTGCTGCGTCGCAACCTGGATGTAAATGTGCTCTTGCTGAATAATAAAATTTATGGTCTTACTAAGGGACAGTATTCACCTACTACTCCATTTGGCAGTAAAACCAAAACCTCTCCTGATGGAACTATTGAGCACCCGTTTAAGCCTGGCGAACTGGTCATGGGAGCTGAAGGTACTTTCTACTGCCGCGTTATCGACACCGACCCGAAGATGATGAAGGAAGTGTTTGAGGAAGCTGCCAAACACAAAGGAACTTCCCTGGTAGAGGTGCTTCAAAACTGCATCATCTTTGCCAATAAGGTTCATGAAGAAGTTACCAGCAAAGATGTTAAGGAAGATAATACGATTCATCTCCGACATGGCGAACCCATGATCTTTGGCAGGGAAAACGATAAGGGACTTGTTCTTGACGGACTGAAACTGAAAGTTGTGAAGATTGGTGAAAACGGTATCACCAAAGATGATATCCTGGTGCACGATGCACACGAGCCGGATGATACGCTTCACTACATGCTTTCAAGGATGACTCTGCCTGAATTCCCACTGGCACTTGGCGTTATCCGTGCACACAAAACTGCCGTGTATGACCATATGCTCAACGAGCAGGTGGAACTGGCCAAAGAACATTCAAAAATCAAAACACTGAATGACCTTTTGAACATCGGTGAGATTGTGAATAAGTAAAAAAAGCAGAATCATTATAGCAAAAAAGGCTGCATCTTAAAAGATGTAGCCTTTTTTTTATTTATCTCTAAGACTGACTTTTAAAAGAAAGAGCCAAAAGACGTGGTGAAAAACTGGATGCGAACACGATCTACTATTGAATTTTTGGCAATTTGAGAACAACTTAATTATCCCAAATTTAAAGGGGTCGAAATCGACATCTTATTATTCGAAGCTGGCAGTAAGTCAGTCTAAGGTATAGTTGGAAGGTACCAAATTCGATTCAAAGTCGTATCAAAGTCGTATCAAATTCGATTATTGATGCACTTTGATTGGTCTTTGAATCCTCTTTGTAAGCAGTTTGATATGACAAAATACCGAAAATATAACCCAAAAGTCAGCGTTCATAAGCTGGTTGTAAAGAAAGTTTTCAGGAGGTTAAGGGATTGCCCCCTGTCCTTCGGACGAGGATACTGCCTTCAAACGAGTACTATACCTGGCGACTTACTCACCGATAAACTAATACAACAACCAATCACAAAAAAGACTGTCCGAATTGGACAGTCTCTTTTTTGGTGTTATTATACCTTAAATGGGCTCTGAAGTACTGTTGGTATGATCCCCTCCAAACTCCATCAGATAGGCTTTGATAAAATCATTGAGACCTCCGTTCATCACCTCCTGTACATTCCCTGTCTGGTGGTTGCTGCGAAGATCTTTTACCAGCTTATAAGGATGAAACACATAATTTCTAACCTGTGATCCCCATTCAATCTTTTTCTTGGAACTTTCAATATTACTGCGTGCCTGCTGCTTTTTACGCATTTCTTCTTCATATAGTCGTGATTTGAGCATTAGCATGGCTTTTGTCCTGTTCTGATGCTGCGATCGGGTTTGCTGGCACTCCACCACTATTCCGCTGGGCTCATGATGCAACCTCACAGCCGAGTCGGTTTTATTTACATGCTGGCCGCCCGGGCCGCTGCTGCGAAATGTATCCCAGCGGATATCAGCCGGGTTTACTTCAATTTCAATGTTTTCATCCACAACCGGATACACATAAACTGACGCAAATGAAGTGTGCCGCTTTTTTGCAGCATCAAAAGGAGAAATACGCACCAGGCGGTGTACTCCATTCTCTCCTTTCAGATAACCAAAAGCATAATCCCCATTGACTTCGATGGCTACGGATTTAATTCCGGCCACATCACCTTCCTGACGGTCGATAAGTTTTGTTTTAAAGTCGTTTCGTTCGGCCCAGGCCAGGTACATCCGCTCCAGCATTTCAGTCCAGTCCTGGCTTTCAGTGCCACCGGCACCGGAATTGATCTGCAGGATGCAGTCCAGCTTGTCTTCTTCTCCACTGAGCATATTGATAAATTCCATGTCTTCAACCAGCTCGACAACCTGCTGATATTTAGCATCAATTTCTTCTTCGGAGCCT
The DNA here is from genome assembly GCA_964477095.1 of uncultured Bacteroidales bacterium. Classification (GTDB taxonomy): domain Bacteria; phylum Bacteroidota; class Bacteroidia; order Bacteroidales; family PWNQ01; genus PWNQ01. Next base: position 23,083 of record CAYZDA010000039.1, read on the forward strand.
TCGCCTTCCTCCTGATAAAACTCCATCAGTACCTCCAGTTCCTCAAAGGCTGTTGCTATCTTATCAAACTTTTCAGTCCACTGTTTTTTCTCACTGATGTTTTTCAGTATCTTTTCTGCTTCCTTCGGATCGTTCCAAAAATCAGGATCCATGGTTTTTTCTTCTTCTTCCTGTATCTCTATTCGCTTCCTGTCGATGTCAAAGATACCTCCTCAGGTCCCCGATCCGTTTGCCGAGATCCTTTAATGCTTCTTTTGTGATCATTATGATATTTTTTACCTGTTACCGATTTAATTTCCTACCTGTCAGAAGGATTCGCCTGATGGCCCATTTTTTTCAAGCTTTTTCATTATACTTCCAATCTCATCAAAGCTGAATCCTCTCTGCTGAAGAAAGCGCTTTACTTTCATCTTTTGTTCAACGCTATCCATTCCGGTTTGCCGTGCTTTGTCAGCAGCAGCTTTCTGCAGAATGCTGAAGTAGTCCTCCGGCGGAAGATTATCCAGAGCCTCTTGAATATCATCCTGAGGAATTTTTTTTTCCATCAGGGCATACCTGATTTTATTTCTTCCCCAGTGATTCTGATTCAGCTTAGCCCTGGCAAAAGCTAAGGCAAAACGCTGGTCGTTCAGAAACTTCTCTTTCCCCAGCAACTTAAGCACCCACTGTTTGTCTGCGTCGGTAAGATTCCACTCAAACAGCTTTTTTTCCACATCAGCACGACATCGTTCCTGGTAGGCGCAATAGCGCATTGCCCGGGAAAGTGCTTCTTCGCGGCTGATGTTTTGTGAAGATGCCATCAAATATTTATCTCGTCATTTTTGCTATTGAAGAATTTATACTTCAGCGAATGATAATTCATATTCGCTTTGATCGGCACCCATTTTTTATACCTGAAGAACCATTTCACCTGCTCTGAAATTAAGCCTTTGGTGAGGTAGGCATAAATATAAGGATGCACCTGCAGCTTTACTTTTGACTCATTTTGCTCCTGGATAAGATACCTCAGATGGTTTTCGATTTCGTCCGTGAGAACAATGCTGGCTTTAATAATTCCGGTGCCATCACATACCGGGCATTTTTCTGAAGTTTCCATGTCCATTTCAGGCCTTACTCTCTGCCGGGTGATCTGCACCAGTCCAAATTTACTTGGCGGCAGTATCGTATGTTTGGCCGGATCACTTTCCATGGCTTTTTTCAGTCCTTCAAACAATTTGCGCCTGTTCTGGCGGTCATGCATATCGATAAAATCAACCACGATAATTCCACCCATATCGCGCAGCCTTAGCTGCCGGGCAATTTCATCAGCAGATTCCAGATTCACTGCCAGAGCATTTGCTTCCTGATTTTTATCTTTTTTCAATCGATGCCCGCTGTTAACATCAATAACATGCATGGCTTCCGTGTGCTCAATTATCAGGTAGGTACCACTGCTCAGGGTTACTTTTTGTCCAAACAGGCTTTTTATTTGCCGGTCCACCCCAAAATAATCAAAGATCGGGGCTTTGCCCTTATACAGTTTGATGATATTTGTCTGATCAGGAGAAATGCTGCCCACATATGTTTTCAGTTCTTCCTGCAGGTCCTCATCATTCACATGGATGTGATTGAAGGATTCATTTAAAAGATCACGCAGTATGGAAGATGCCCTGTCAATCTCACGAAATACTTTCTTGGGTGGCCTGGCATTTGGAAGCTTATGGATGGCACTCTCCCATTTTTGGGTGAGAGAAGTCATATCCGTCATCAGATCTTTAGTAAGCTTGTTTTCTGCATTTGTACGAATAATCACACCCATATTATTGGGCTTAATGCTTTTAACCAGCCTGCGCAGACGGTTTCTTTCTTCTATATTTTTGATCTTTTGAGAAATAGATATCTTATTTGAAAACGGTACCAGTATCAGATACCTGCCGGGCAGCGATAATTCAGATGAAAGCCTGGGCCCTTTATTGGAAATGGGCTCCTTGGCTATCTGTACCAGGATGTACTGATTGGGGTTCAGCACCTGGGTAATTTTCCCTGTTTTTTCGATATCCTGTTCCAGCTTGAATTTGTCAAGACCGGGGACACTTTTATTACCATTAATGGCTAAACGGGTGAATTTCATTTGCGACCTTATCTGGGGGCCAAGGTCAAGGTAATGGAGAAAAGCATCCTTTTCATATCCAACATCAACAAAAGCAGCATTCAGGCCGCTTATGATCTTTTTAACTTTTCCCAGATATATATCGCCAACTGAATAGTTGTTATTACTTTTCTCTTTGTGTAATTCGATGAGTTTTTTGTCTTCCAGTAGTGCAATTACACTTTCTGAATCTCCCGAATTGATTACTAATTCTTTATTCACGACACTTCATTTGTCAGGCCGGGAGGCCTGAGGTTAGTATAATTCAGAAAAATAAGGCAGGAGGAGGAGAATTCAGAATTAAAAAATCAAATACATGATACCAAACCGGCATCATGTATTTGATGTATGAATGGCAATCAGACTATTTGTTCTTGTGTCTGTTTTTTCTCAGGCGCTTTTTACGCTTATGAGTAGCCATTTTGTGTCTTTTACGTTTCTTTCCGCTAGGCATAATATATGATTGCGTGTAAAAGATTACTTAACTGATCCCTTAACCTCGTTAACAAAGGTCTTGGAGGGTTTGAATGCAGGGATGTAATGTGCAGGAATGATGATAGTTTTATTTTTGGAAATATTGCGCCCTGTCTTTTCAGCACGGTGCTTAACAATAAAACTTCCAAATCCTCTCAGGTAAACGTTTTCATTATTTGTCAGTGATTTTTTCACTGTTTCCATGAATGCTTCTACTGTTGCCTGTACAGCTACTTTTTCGATTCCTGTTTTGTTGGCAATCTCAGCAATTAATTCAGCTTTTGTCATAATTCTTTATTTTTAAAATTATTACGATTCGTATTTCGGTTTGCAAAGATATATTTTTTTTTAGAACTGGAAAAAAAATCAATTCTTTTTTGTTAATCAGGTAAAAACGTTGATTTTTGTTCCGCCTTATGAGCATAACGAAAAAACTTATAATCTGGTATTCAAATAATAAACGGATTCTTCCATGGCGGAGCAGCCGGGAGCCCTATAACATTTGGTTATCAGAGATTATCCTTCAGCAAACCCGGATTGAGCAGGGCAAAGGCTATTACTGCCGGTTTATGGACAGCTTTAGCAGTGTGAAAGAACTGGCTGAGTCATCGGAAAAAAAGATACTGCGCCTTTGGCAGGGGCTGGGTTATTACAGCAGAGCCAGGAATCTGCACGCCGCTGCTAAACAAATAATGGAGGATTTTAACGGACAGTTCCCTTCAAACTATAGCGACATATTGAAGCTGAAAGGGGTTGGTGACTACACGGCAGCTGCCATTGCATCCATTGATGATAATCGTATTGTTAATTCCTTAAAGGAGTTAAGTTGGTGACTACACGGCAGCTGCCATTGCATCCATTGCTTTTAATGAGGCGGTC
>CAYZDA010000039.1:26663-29704 GCA_964477095.1 uncultured Bacteroidales bacterium
GTTGGTGACTACACGGCAGCTGCCATTGCATCCATTGCTTTTAATGAGGCGGTCCCTGCAGTTGATGGCAATGTAAAACGGGTGATCAGCAGGTTATATGACATCCGGGATGATATTGAAAAGGCCAAAACTTACAGACAGATCAAACAAATCTGCCTTGAGTTAATGGAAGAAGAACCGGGTACCTTTAACCAGGCACTGATGGAATTTGGCGCTTTGGTGTGTACACCAAAATCCCCGGCCTGTGAAGAATGCCCGCTTAGCGACCATTGCCTGGCGCTGCAGAAAAATGTGGTGAATGAACTGCCGGTAAAGTATAAAAAACAAAAGATCAGAAAGCGCTACTTCAATTACCTGCATATTGAATATAAAAACGCTGATGTTAGCTGTACTTACCTTGAACAACGCAGCAGAAAAGACATATGGCAACAGCTTTTTCAATTTCCACTAATTGAATCTGACAAGATTATGAGCGAAAAGGAGCTGGTTAATGAAATATATCAACTTATCCCGGAGGAAAACATATCCCGCATTAGCATATCAGATGTATATAAACATATTCTTTCGCATCAGCACATTTTTGCCCGTTTTGCCAGGCTACAACTAACTTCCCCACCTGAGAAGCTGTTAGTATCCGCTGTGGCTGTTCCGGTGGAAAAAATTGATGACTATGCAATTCCAAGATTAATTGAACGCTACCTGGAACAACACATTTAGATGATTTTGAGCCCTTATAGAAAAGTATGAATCAGTTGCAAACCCTGTGAATTAACAAGGGGCCATTTAAAGTGGGTTCACTATTTCAAATTCAGGAAATTCCTGAATATCACACAGCCGCTCTCAGTAATGTATGATTCCGGGTGGAATTGCACGCCATGGACATCAAAAATTTTGTGCTGTACAGCCATTACAACGCCTTCGTCAGAAACAGCAGTACATTCCAGCTCCTCAGGCAGTGAATCCGCTTTCACTGCCCAGGAATGATAAAGGCCAACTAACATATTTTCTGCTTTTCCAAAAAGAAGAGAGTCAGATTTTTTCACCTGTATGTTTGCCGTCTGACCATGTACTACATCTGGAAGATTATACAGACTGCCACCAAAAAACCGGCAAATGACCTGATGGCCCATGCAAACACCCAGGATGCTCTTGCTACTGCCGTATTTTCTCAGCAGGTCAAACAACTGGGGGTAGTCTTCTGGTACACCCGGCCCGGGGGAAAGAATGATCTTATTCGCTGCTACAAGGTCCCCGGGATTTAATTTGTCAACCGGCCTGATAATTATATTAATTTTGTGCAAAAAGGATGAATTAGCGGTCACACGCCGCAGCATCTCCACTATGTTATAGGTGAAGGAGTCATGATTATCAATCAGCAGGATATTCATCAGTAAAGTTTCTATTTCAGCAGAATTTGCAAAAATAATCAATCATAGCAAACCGCATCTAAACAAAACGCAATGGATGTCAATGCCTTTAAAGAAAGAGCCAATGAATTAGGCAGCAAAGGCCGGCCGTTTTTCTTCCTGCTCGACTTTGAGCTTAAAAAACCATTTATCTGTCCTGTGGAAAGGGCAGCAGAATATGGATTCTTCTACAATATAAAAGGCCGGACAAATTCTGATATGCCAGCGCAGGCAAAAAAGATAAAGCTTAATCCGCAGCCCATTAGTGAAAGCCATTATGCATCTGCCTTTTCTTTGGTAAAACAACACCTGAAGGCAGGTAACACATATCTTCTTAACCTGACGTTTCCCACCAGGCTGGAAGGAAATCTTTCACTGGAGAGTATCTTCAGTAAAAGCAATGCTCCATATACCCTGCTTCACAAAGACGATTTTGTATTGTTTTCGCCTGAATGCTTTGTGCGAATTGCTGATGACCGGATCTACTCCTACCCTATGAAAGGCACTATAGATGCTTCTATTCCTGGCGCCGCAGATATTATCCTTCAGAATAACAAGGAACGCTGGGAACATAACACGATCGTTGACCTGATAAGGAATGATCTTTCTATGGTGTCTGAAAATGTAGAGGTGGCCAGGTTTAGATTTATTGATCACCTGAAAACATCAAACAGAGAGCTGCTACAGGTCAGTTCAGAGATCAGGGGTGATTTGGGAACAAACTGGCAGGGACAAATCGGGGATATCTTGCTGAAACTGCTGCCTGCAGGTTCCATCAGCGGTGCTCCCAAAGCAAGAACGGTGGAAATCATTAAGGATGCGGAAGGTGAGTACCGGGGATATTTTACCGGGATATTCGGAATTTTCAACCGCGACTCGCTTGACAGTGCTGTAAATATCAGGTTCATCGAAAAAACACATGAAGGATTCCGTTTCCGCAGCGGGGGCGGAATCACAGCTCAGAGTATCATGGCAGAGGAATACAGTGAAATGATAAACAAAGTGTATGTGCCCTTTGCTTGAGACCATAAGAGTTACCGAACATGGCGCTGAAAACCTGCAATATCATCAGGTGCGTATGGATGAAGCGTTTGCAGAATTTTTTGGTAAAGCTAATCCCTTCAGGCTGGAACATATCTGTGGAAATCTGAAGGCTCCGGAAACTCAGATCATCAAATGCAGGGTTCTTTACAGCGCTGAGAATTACCACTTGCAGACATCTGCTTATCAACCTGCAGTGAGAGCGTCACTTAAACTTGTTCATGCCGATCACCTGGATTATCATCTTAAATATGCTGACAGAAGTGATCTGAATGATTTGACACGGCAGAAAGGAAATTGTGATGATATTCTGATTGTGAAGCACGGACTTATTACTGATACTTCTTATGCAAATATCGCATTTTTGCGTAATGGGCAGTGGATTACGCCGGAAACACCACTTTTAAAAGGTACCCAAAGGCAATACCTGCTCGACAGGGAGATTATCAGCAGTGGGAACATTTCACCTGATGACTTGCATCAGTTTGAAAGTTTCCGGATTTTTAACGCCATGCTGCCCTTTCATCAACAAAAATCATTGAGTATGGAAAATATCCGGTGGTAAGGAGATAATTGAATTATTTCGCCCCCCTG
>CAYZDA010000040.1:0-29477 GCA_964477095.1 uncultured Bacteroidales bacterium
TGTGAGTGAAGACTTAAAAAAACAGGTATCAAGACAATAAATATGTTTCTTAGCCCTGAAAAAGTGATAGATGTGGATTTCATAACCTTTGTTTTTGTTAGCGGAATCAGGATCAGGCAAATTAATAATGACGCCTGGATATTCTGATAATTTCGTCTTCACAAAAATGCATCGGTTAATTCTGGAAAGATATAAGACAAACACTGATTTTTTGTAGGTAATAATGCCGGTAGGATGTACGATTTTTTTAACTATGCAGGTAAGTATTTTTACCTTCCTCTTGTCAGATAAGCTCTTTGCTGTTTGTAGGACAACAACCTACAGCTACAAGTAACAAACTAATATGCTGTCAATTAAATTATATCAATTTATGATCAATGCAATACCTGATGATTTCCACATTTTTATTCATACCCATTTTTTCCATGATACGACCGCGGTATGTGCTCACTGTTTTAACACTTAAATTCATTTTCTCAGCAACTTCACCCACAGAATACCCCGCGCCTAAGGTTATAAATACCTGAAATTCACGCTGTGACAATTCATCAACCGTCCGTTTTTCATTCCCCTTAAAATATTTTACAGCCAGGCTTTCCGCAAAGGATGAGCTTATGTATATCTCATTTTTTATGACTTTTCTTATTGCTTCAGGTAGTTCTTCAGGAGTGCTTTCCTTACTTAGAAATGCCATTGCACCCGCTTCAAGCGACTTGGATGCATATACCTCTTCAGACAAAGCACTGAGCATTATAACTTTAACTTCTGGATACCTGCTTTTAATTTTGGGTAATGCCTCAAAACCACTTATTCCGGGTAATGAAATATCAAGAAGGATGATATCAGGCTTATTAGTTTTTAATGCTTCAAACAATTCTGATGTACTTGAGGCCTCAAAAATAACCGTCATATCATCTTCATCCTGCACTATATCTATTATTCCATTACGGACTACAGGATGGTCATCAACAGTAATAATTTTTATCATCTTCTATTTATTTAAAGGGATTATCAGCTCTACGACAGTGCCTTTATTCTTGTAACCTATCATGTTAAGCTTACCATCAAAGATATAAGCTCTTTCCTGCATGCCCATTATGCCCAATGAGCGTTTCTTCTTAATCTCATCCTGTTCAATTCCACAACCATTATCTCTGACCTTAATAACACACTCATTCTTTCGGCTATGAATGCTTACCACTACTTTAGAAGCGCCGGCATGCCTTGCAACATTTGTTAATGACTCCTGGATAATACGATAAACACCTGTTGAATGACTTTCGTTCAAGGGTATTAATTCTGTATCTGTGAAAAAATCAGCATACATTCCTGTATTTTCAGCAAATTCCTCTACCTGCATCTTTATGGCATTAACCAGTCCGATATCTTCGATAATCAAAGGCCGAATGTTCCTTGCTATTTGTTTTACTGACATTATAATATTATCCACATATTCAATAATATCATTATTCAACTCCATGATTTCTGTTAGTTCATGGGACATTTGATGCTTACTCACCTTCTTCTTTAAGCGAAAAAGAAATAATCGCAACGCAGTGAGGCTTTGCCCCAGATTATCATGAAGCTCCCTTGATATGTTGATTCTCTCTTCTTCCCTGGCATTCTGAAGGTGCATCGCAAGTTTTTCAAGCTGCATTTTTGACTGCCGGATCTTTTCTTCGGCCTTTTTCCTTTTTGTGATATCCTCCTTTATTGCTATAAAATGAGTTATTTCATCCTTATCATTTTTAATAGGAGATATAATGGCAGATTCATAATAATTCTCGCCATTTTTATTCCTGTTCTCGAACTCGCCGTGCCACTCCTTACCTGAATGTATTGTTTTCCAAAGCTTTCCGTATTCTTCTTTTCTTTTTACCCCCGACTTAAGTATGTTAGGTTTTTTACCAATTACCTCAGCAGTGGAATAACCTGTCAATTCGGAAAATTTAGGATTTACATATTCAATCAATCCCTCTTTATTTGTTATAATAATGCTTACCGGACTTTGATTCACAGCTGTTGAGAGCTGCCGCAACCTGTATGCATCCTTTTCTTTCTGTGTTATATCCCTGATTATACCTTGAATAATTATATCATTCCCTTTATGCAGTTTCGAGTACTTCAATTCACAACGAACGAGTTTTCCCTTTTTTGTTTTGGCTGTAAAATCAAGAAGCCTGCTGGAATCCTCATTTCTAAAGCTTTCTACTAAGCGGTTAACCCTTACCTTCTCTTCGTTATTTTTATAGACAATTAGAGGTAATTTATTTAACTCTTCAATATTATAACCAAAAAGATCAATAAAATAACTGTTGACATATTTAAACAGATCATTTCTTATAACAAAAATAGCATCATTTGATTGCTCAAGTATAACTCTGTATCGCTCTTCACTTATGAGTAATTTATTTTGAATCTCTTCAATCATAATTCTCGACTCCAGGTTATAAACAGCCATCCTCAGTAATTCCTGTTCAGATTCCGGCCACTCTTTACTGGTTTCACAGTTGTCAAAACCAACAAATCCATAAAAATCATTATTTGAAAGTACTGGAATGAGAAGTAATGCTTTAATATTTTGCGACTCAAAAAACTTCCGTTGATTGTCTGGTAGTTCCTCTGTTTTTTTACTGATTACTTCGCCGGATGCCAGAACTGTTTCCCAGCCGGGCGTAAATTTATTATAAGGCAGGTTCTGTAATTCAGAATTATCGATTTCAGCTTTTATTCCCTCTTTTACATATTCAGCCACCTGACTCATTAAAAGGTCTCCTTCAGAATTACTGTGATTTAAAAAAATGTAGGAGCGACTGGCCCCGGAAGCGTCTCCAATCAATCGCAGAAACTCACCATAAGGTACAGTCCTGGAACGCAGTAACAAGGTATTAGCTTCATTAATAGCAGAAAGATATTTTCCCCGGTGCTGTAGTAAACGTGTGCGGTTTAATACCCGCTGTTCAAGTGTCTGATTTAGTAACCTTAACTCATTCTCAGTAGTTTCCTCTTTACTGATATCCGTAAGAGTTGAAATTGAACCCATTAAAACATTACCTCTGTATATCTTTTCAAATTTCCAGAACACAACATTTCCAGAAGCCAACCTTAATTTTTCACTGAACGACATCCTACTCCCGGGTAGAGCCCGGCCCGAAAGGCTTAAAAAAAGATCAGGAAATGGCTTATCTATTATATCACCGCTTTTTACTCCGCTTATTTTTGTAAACTGGTCGTTTATTGACACAACCTTGAAATCCCGGTCGGTAATTAATATACCTGAAGGCATTATTTTTAGTATTCTATTTGCTACTGTGGAAGGTGTAATTTCGAATATTTCAAGGCGAAAATTACTGTAGGCTATACCCACCATAAATACTACCAATGCCAAATCTGGATAATAATATTCTCGCAATATGGGGTAATGAGATTGCAAATGAATAAATGTAAAGGACAAAGCATAAGACACTATACCAGTAAGTAGTATAATTTTGCTTTGTTTCTTTTTTAGTGCATCCTTACTCCTGAGATAGTACACAAATAATATCACCAAACTGGCAACAACAAGTGAGTTGTGGATAATATTAAGAATTAAAACTGCAAGGGTGCTTTTTACTGTTATACTCCAGTAACCATGCATATATGAATCCCCGGGCATAAATAAATATCCGTTTACCTGCAGTGCGAATGCCACCGAGATGTATATCAGCAGCGTAAGTAACAGCCACTTTTTTATTGGTATAGAACGAGTGAAGTTTACTATAGAAAGAAATACTAACACCCCGTAACATAAACTTGCTATTGATGATACATGAAGAGAAATACTGAGCAAGCTTCTACTAATGGAGCTAAGGCTTAAAAACACGAAACCCAAACTCCATATTGAGAAGCATAAGAAGAGTAAACCGTAAAGCCCCGTTTTAATTATTCCCGAACTTTTCATGAACACATACAGTGAAAAGATCAGGAAAACAAGGAATACAGTAAAATGTATAAAGCTATCTATTAGCATCAGTAATTCTTTAATATTTCCTTAGTAGCACATAACAAAATTAATATGTTTTTATTTAACGGGGAGAAATTATACAAAAATTAAGACATATATATTCGTTATACTTTAACTAAATAAGCTATATTGAAGTTCTGTAGGTAACTTAATATGCGTGCCGGCTGAAATGTGCCAAGATTCCAGATTACAAATCCGGCTTAACTTGGATATACCGGTCATATTGTGCCAGATAAGATATCAGCTGCCTTTACACATCTTATAATACAATGAGCTAAACCATCATTTTCCCTTTAGTACCACAGGGTAAAAGAAACATTGAAAGTATGTTAATAAACTTTTCAAAGCAGGCTCATCCTTTATTCTTATATACAGGAATGCTTTTAAATTGCATTTCGCTGAAGATGACTTTCAGGCGGTTATAGTCGGGTGTGAAGCCCAGCAGGAAGCCACCGCCACCCGAGCCGCACAGCTTAAGGTAGAAATCATCGCTGTCCAGTCCCTGCCTCCATAGCTCTTTATAGCCGGCAGGTATCATCGGATCAAAATGTTCATACTGGTATTCGGACAGATCGCGCAGGCGGTCGAAAAAAACATTGGGCTGATCGGATACCAGGGATTTGATAGCTGCATTGGTAATTTCATTAAGTTCACCCTCATCTATGGATTCAGCATCCATGCTTTCAATACTGTTCATAAAGATGTTCACCAGTGGTTCGGTTTTGCCAGGCCTGCCGGTATCCAACAGAAAGATAGCGCCGTGTATAAACTGCTTACCGCGCGGAATGCTCACGGCCTCTATATCTTTCATATTTCTGATAAGCAAGGGATAGCGCGCATAGCTGTTGAGAGGATCAATTCCCGAACTGGTTCCGTGATAAAATGATTCCACCAGGGCAAACTGCCGCTTGAGCAAGGCCAGTGTTTCCTGCTCCATGCCGGGATGAAAGCTGATCCGGGGGTTGGCATAGCGATGATATACAGCAGCCACCAGCGCTCCAGAACTGCCAATGCCGTAGCCCTGTGGTATGGTTGACTCGAAATACAAACCATTATCTATATCATCGCGAAAACGCTGCATGTCCAGCTTTAGTTCTGTATCATGATGCTGCCTGGTGTTACTGATGTAATCAAACAGGCTTCGCAACTGCAGATTTGACCAGCGGGCAAAATCGTAGTTGGTATATTTATCTTCATGGATGAAGCTCAGCTCACCACTAAAATGCCCGTAAGGGATGGTCAGCGCCATGGACCCTGTGATCACGCTGTACTCACCAAACAACAATATCTTGGCATAAAATGCCTGTGGTTTCTCACTCATAGCTACATACTTTTAACACCGGCCCTGAGCCCATGCGGTCGTAAATTACCTTATCATTCTCTGCCAGTCCTTTCAACCCGCTATTAATAAAATCCTCCACCGTCTTTTTGTCCTCCGCTGCGTAAAGCAGGTGCACATTAGGTCCCGCGTCCAGCGTAAAAGCAACGCGGCTTCCGGTATCATTCCTGAATTCCCTCACCTTATCTATGATGTCCAGCGTTTGCTGCTTCAGCAGAAAAAAACCCGGTACAGAACTCAACATCATAGCGTGCAGGCTTAATGCTTCATTTTCCACCACCGTGATAAATGTCTCCCAGTTACCTTGCTCCAGAGCATCCATTACGCTGGCGAAATTGGCAAAAGCCTGTTGCAGACGATTTTCCGCCAGAAAATGTCCGTTCATTAATTCATGACCTTTTGAAGAACTCACTTTTTTGGGGGTTGAATCCACGATAATCACCGCATCATGCATATTTTTCATTTCCGGATGCAGACGTGATGCCGTTTCCACAGCAAACTCGTCAGAGCTGTTCTCCACTACAGGGTGACGGCCCCAGGCTGCAAGTGAAGGAAAAACCGAGCGTGAGGCACTACCGGAACCAAGGCGTGCCATGAATGATGCTTTTTGCCTTAAGCTCTGAGTGATTCTATTGCTGTCTGGATACTGTTCCAGGCTGCAAAGCATCATGGCCACTGCGCTCATAAAGGAAGCCGAGGACGCGATACCTGCTGAATGCGGAAAGCTGTTGCGGCTATTGATCCTTAACTGCAAGTTATTAAGAAAAGGGAAAAATGCCTTCATTTTATGAAGGTACTTTCCCAGCTTCGCTGCAAAGGCCTCATTTCTTTCACCCTCGAAGAAAAAATCCAGCTGATATTTTCCGCTTTTCCTGAATTCCACATCCAGAATACTAACCGATTCCTGCAGGGTAATGCTGAGGGAAGCATTGCCGGGCAATTGCTCACCGTGCTTTCCCCAGTATTTTACCAGGGCAATATTTGAAGGGCTGTGCCAGCACAGGCTGCCGCTTTTTGGCAGCACTTCTGCACTTTTTCCCTCATTGATATACTGCTCCTTAAGCTGACTCATATCTTTAACTCACCGGCAGAAAAAACAACCGGGCAACCTTTATGTTTAAAATAATTCTCCACATCGTGTTTGCTTCCCGGGTGTACAGCCATAATAAAATCACCGCCCCAGGCGCCCAGCGACTTCATTCCGTAAGGATAATCAGCAAACCGGCCTAATGGAGAGTCCAGTCCCAGTACTTCAATCATGAAGGCTTCGTGCTCGCCGGTGATGCGGCTCATTTCCTCCACGCTGTCCAGTTCGGTAAACTGCCCCGTGATCTCGCTGATATACTTCACCGGCATTTTCAAATCTCTGTTGAAAAGGCTAAAATCCTCCACGGCTGCCTGCGAATCGGCTTTTTCGCCCAGATATATAAAAAAAGCATGATCGTAGAACAGGCCGGGCAGACGTACAGGGAATACCTGCCGGTTTTTTCGCTGCAAACGATATTTAAAAGGGAAGACTGACAATGCCGCAGCAATATCGAATGCAGAACCTTTGGCCACCCTGGCATAAAGATCGAAGGCGCTGACATCAAACAGATATGATATATTGGTTATCAGGGTGGAACTGGAACCCATACCCCATTCGGGGTGAAATTCCAGTTCGGTTTTTATCAGTGTATTTTTAAGGTGTTTTCTTTTCTTACTTAATTCTGAAGCTGCCTTCAGCAGTACGGATATCCAGGCGCCCCGGGTATTATCGCTGGCTTCAAGCAATTGGAAGGATTCAGGATGATAACTCGCCATAAACCATAATTCACCGGCATACCAGGATTCCCATTTTAGTTGGTCGCTGTCACATATTGTTGCCGTGAGATACTGGCCCTTGTTCAGCGGCAACACCAAGGCATCCGCTCCGGCCATCACCAGGTATTCACCTGTGATCAGGAATTTCCCGTGGGAATAATATTTCTCAGTTTCTTTGCTCATTCAGAAATTTTTTTACATCGCTATAACTTACAGTGCGTTTACTGAAATATTCTTTGGCTTTTATCCGCTCTTTTTCTGTTGCATTGAATTTCGTGAGAATGTTATCAAGATGGAGTTTCATATGGCCTTTTTGTATTCCTTCCGTTATCAGAGAACGAATGGCTCCAAAATTATTGGCCAGGCCGGCAGCCGCAATGATCTTCATAAGCTCATCGGCTCCGGGTTCGCCCAAAAACCGGATGGAAAATGCTGCCAGCGGATGCAGGCTGGTTAAGCCTCCCACTGTGCCCACTGACAGGGGCAGTTCCAGCTCATAGCGAAAAAGACCATCCTCAATACTTACTTCTGAAAGGGATGCATAACGGCCGTTTCTGGCTGCGTAGGCATGCGCCCCGGCTTCCACTGCCCTGAAGTCGTTGCCGGTGGCGATTATAACTGCATCAACACCGTTCATGATCCCCTTGTTATGGGTTGTGGCACGATAAATATCATGCCGGGCAATATGAACAGCATGTGCAAATTTCTCGGCAAAATGACTGCCTTTGATACCGGGTGCTATATCATCAAGGTTTTCCAGGCTGGTTTCTACTTTCATTCTGATAATGCTTTCCGGGGTGTAATTAGATAGTATGGCCATGATCAGTTCATGATGATGCGTCTTCAGCTCTTCTTTTTCATCAAGTATGAGCATTAACTCAGCGGCCATGGCTTCCAGGCAGGAGTTAATGAAATTGGCACCCATGGAATCAGCCGTATCAAAACTGATCATAAGCTGGAAGTAATGAGCCTTTTCAGCCGTAAAATCCTGAAGCTGGAATCCTTTGATCCCTCCTCCGCGCTTGTTCATGCGGGTGGTTAAATGCGCGCTTGAAGCTCTCAGTCGCTTTTCAATTTCCTTTAGATGCTTTTTTAGCAGGCTTACATCGCCTTCAAAAATAAAATGGATTTGTCCGGTTTTTATCTTTTTCAGAAAAACTGTCTGGAATCCCCCCTTGTGACACCAGAATTTGGCACTTTTGGAAGCGGCCGCTATCACCGAACTCTCCTCCACAACCATAGGCACATGATACATACGGTCATCAATCTTGAAATTTGGTGCTATCCCGTAGGGCAGATGAAAGTTAGACACTGTATTTTCTGATATGGAGTCGAATACCTGCTGATCTTTTGGATCATCTGCTTCAAATCCTGCCAACAGATCCTTGATCCATTTCAAATCTTCCACTGAAGATATTTCCTCAATACGGCTTTTTTTATCCATTCGTGAAAAGCCGTTAATAAAAACCGGTTTCTTCATAGCATCAGGTTTTTGTACTTATTTGATCCTTAGATAAGCTTTAGCTATCTTTAGACCTTTAATCTGATTTTCAGTAAAGATCTTTAATCCTACATAATCTTCACGGGCATATTTCAGGAATTGTGAAGCCATCCCAAACATGGCAGGTATGCGACTGATAGACATAAGGTAGTATCCATCCAGAAAGCTTTTCACACCGCCGGATATAATCAGCTTTGGTGTTTCTACTCTTGCCTGTTCTTCTTCCTGAATGGAATTAATTGTAAGGGTCATTTCTTCGGCTGTATGCCCGATATAGGCCAGTGGTTCAAACAAGGCATTATCAGCCTGTTCGTCCCTCATCATTTCCACTTTTGCAAAGTTGGTTCCACCAAAAGCACCAAACTCCACCGCTTCCAGGGGCATCTTGAGCAGAGCTCTTAAACTTTCTTTGCCTATACCCTGCCCCACTTCTTTCACCACCACCGGATAATCCACGGCATTCACATAAGCACGAATGATTTCCAGGGGAGGGTGCTTCAGTCTATCTCCTTCTTTCTGAAAAAATTCGTGCATGGGATTCACATGAACGATCATCCCGTCCGCTTTGAGTAAATAAATCAGGTCATGCAGTTCCTGCAGGCGGTCGTCCACCACCATCTGCTCCAGTTGAGCAATACCAATATTGGCCAGCAGGGGCTGATCCTCACCTATCACTTCGCGCATATTAAAATCGGGCAGGTATTTTTCATTTTCCAGAATAATGCGGCAGGAGCCCAGACCCATTCCCAGTCCAAATTCTCGGGCCACGCGCGCCAGGCTGGTATTAATTTTCCGTGCAGATTTGGCACCGCCGGTCATACTGGATATCCAGATGGGATACTGCATTTGCTTACCGGCAAAGCTCACAGGCATGGGTTCTTCATCGGGAAAGGCTGAAAGCATGGGTTCGTAAATAAAACGCCCGTCTTTCATCACCTCCGGGGTTCCCGATTTCACAGCCAGGCTGATATGATCTTTTTTGCGGTCTTCCATGATTGTTATAAGTTTCTTGAGATCACAAGTTTGATAATTTCCGAAGTTCCTTCACCCACCAGCAGGATACGCTGATCGCGGTAATGACGTTCCACCTCATTACCTTTCACCAGGCCGTAGGCACCGAATATCTGTACAGCTTCATCAGCCACATCACGGGCGGTTTCCGTACAGAAAAGCTTGGCCATGGCGGCTTCCCGGCCAAATTCATGGCCATTCATTTTCAACCAGGTGGCATGATACAGCATATTACGCCCGGCTTCTATTTTAGTGGCCATTTCTGCCAGTTTAAAACTGATAGCCTGAAATCGGTAGATCGGTTTACCGAATTGCCGGCGTTCTTTGGAGTACTTTAAAGCAGCTTCAAAGGCTCCCTGTGCATGCCCCAGGCCCATGGCTGCCACCGACAGCCTGCCCGAATCCAGTGTTTCCAGCATCAGGCGGCTTCCTCCTCCGCGTTTGCCCAGCAGATTTTCCTGCGGTACTCTCACATCCTTAAAAATAAGCCTCCCGGTATCACCGGCGCGCCACATCATTTTGTTTTTTATGCGCTCTTTGGTAAAGCCCGCGCGGTTGCTTTCCACCAGAATAGTGGAAAACTCCTTGTTGCCATTGCCATATTCACCCGTGACACACTGCAGGGTTACACCTGCAGACATTTCAGAAGTGGAATTGGAAATAAACAACTTTTCGCCATTAATATGCCAGTATCCGTCTTTCAGCTCAGCAGTAGTTTCAGTGCCGCGTGAGTCGGAACCGGCATTTTTCTCTGTCAGCCCAAAGGCCCATACATGCTCCCCGGAGGTGAGCTGTGGCAGGTACTTTTTTTTCTGGTCCTCCGTACCAAAATTATAGATGGGCCCAATACCCAAAGAATTATGAGCTGCCACCGTACTTCCCTGTGAGCCGTCGATGCGGCAAATTTCCTCCACTGCTATTACCAGCGAAAGATAGTCTTTTGCTTCTCCGCCGTATTCCTTAGGGATGGTCATTCCCAGCAAGCCGAGCGTACCCATTTTTTTGGTAAGCTCCACTGAAAATTCCGCCTTTTCATCCAGCTCCGCAGCCACAGGACGGATTTCCTTCTCGGCAAATTCCCTGATTTCTTTCCTGAGTTTATGGTGTTCATCATTCAAATAAGGACTTTTCATAATCTGATAGTTTGTTTACACTTTTTCTGTAACATTCTCTGTTTTTTTGATGGTGATGAGCACCTGCCCGTCTTTCACCTGTTCTCCTTCACCGACCTTGATTTTATCTATCTCAACACTGGCCTCGGCCAGTATGTTGTTTTCTATTTTCATCGACTCAATGACCAACAGCGACTGTCCGGCTTCCACTTTCATATTTTCTTCCACGTTGAGGGAAACTACCCGGCCGTGAACCGGAGAAATAACATTCCTGGCCATGGAGCCGCCTTGCTGGTGTATATCTTCATGATCGCCGGCCTGAAGAAGGTCTGCCCTGCTAACCGTGTAATAATATCCATGATATTTCACCACCGCAGCACTTTGGTTCTGCTTAACAATCCGGAACTTCTCCTCCTTATCATTTATCATGAGGATATATTGGTTTTCCTTAACAAACACAGGCCGTATTTTTAAGAAGGTGCCATCCGCTTCGAGCAACAGCGTGCTGTTATCCTTTTCTTTTATTGAAATGGAATATTCCTTTTCCTGAAATTTTATTCTCAATGATTTGCGCAGTCGCCAGTAGCCTATCTCTTCCCACACACCATTAGCTTTACGGCTTGTAGCAGGAAGCTGAACCTGTGAATAAACAAAAGCTGCCAGGATGTTCAGTACCGGCACTTGCAGCTTGCGTGCACCCAGGCTCTTTATCAAAGCGTTAGTTTCTCCGCTTAGATATTGAGTGGATATGCGGTTACCGGCAAAATCATCGCTGATAAGTATTTCACCCAGAAACTCCTGATTGGTTGGGCGTCCGACAATAGTAATCTCTTTCAGGGAAATCATTAGTTTTTCGATGGCTTCGCTGCGGCTTGAGGCATGAGCTATCACCTTGGCGATCATGGGATCATAGTCCGGATAGATATAATCGCTTTGATGCAGACCGTGATCAATACGGATGTCGGTATTTTCGGGGAATGAAATGGTTTGCAGAAAACCCGGCGACGGCCGGTAGTCCTGCAGCGGGTCTTCAGCATAAAGCCGGGCCTGAATGGCATGTCCGTTGATCTGCAGGTCCTGTTGCGATATTTCCAGCTTTTTACCTTCAGCTATCCTGATCTGCTGCTCCACTATATCCACACCTGTGATCTTTTCGGTAACCGGATGTTCCACCTGTATGCGGGTATTCATCTCCAGGAAATAAATATTACGGTTTCTGTCCACCAGGAATTCCACTGTACCGGCACTGTAGTACCCAATGGCTTTTGCCAGTTTGAGAGCATTGGTGCAAAGCTGCTCTCTGAGATTTTCATCTGCAAAAGCTGATGGAGCTTCTTCTATTACTTTCTGATGACGGCGTTGCAGTGAGCATTCCCGCTCAAAAAGATGAATGATATTACCGTGAGTGTCGCCGAGCACCTGTATTTCGATATGCCGCGGATGGGGGACATACTGTTCCACATACACCGTATCATTGCCGAAATAATTTTTTGCTTCGCGGGCCGTAGTTTTCAGCGCTTCTTCGAGCGCGGAAGCGGAATGAACAATGCGCATACCTTTCCCTCCTCCGCCTGCGCTGGCTTTTACCAGCACCGGATAATTAAGGTCGCCGTTTCTGCCCAGTATTTCTTGAGGTGTTCCGGTGATGACCCGGGCTGCCTCCACTCCTGCCTGCCGTGCAATCTTTCTGCTACGGAGCTTATCACCCATATTGCGGATGGCATCAGCACCGGGTCCGATAAACAACAGTCCGTTTTTGAAGCACATTTCCGGCAGGGCCGGATTCTCTGATAAAAAACCATAACCGGGATGTATGGCATCCACACCCGAATCAAGTGCAGCCTGAGTGATTTTTTCCAGGTTTAGATATGTCTGATCCAGGTTGCCATCACCAAGGGCAAGGGCTTCATCCGCCCCGGAAACATGAAAAGCCCTGCGGTCATTCTCAGCATATACGGCCACGGTAGATATACCCATACGCCTGGCCGTTTTTATGATCCTGACAGCTATTTCACCGCGATTGGCAATCAGTATTTTATTTATGTGCTTCATTCAATTAATTTTGATGATCCCGAAATCTTTGACCAGTCGGGTTTCCGTTTCTCAGCAAATGCTTTCATTCCTTCCTGTCCTTCATCGCTCACCCGTGCTGATGCAATCATTTCGGCTGTAAAGTCCTCCAGATCGCCGATATCGAAATTGGCGGCCACTTTCCTGATCAGCCATTTGGTATTTTTCACAGAACCTGAAGCAGCAGTGGTGATGGAGGTAATGACCTGCTTCAACTGCTCTTCCAGCTCCTGTTGTTTGCCACTGTAGTTCACCAGGCCTGTGCGCAATGCTTTTGCAGCATCAAACTCCCGGCCGGTAAGCATAAGCTCACGGGCATTGAATTCGCCTATCCTTCGTATAACAAACGGTGATATGGTGGCGGGCAAAAGTCCCAGTTGCACTTCCGAAAACCTGAAACGGGTATCAGCTTCCGCCATACTGATATCAGCTGCTGCCACTATTCCGTTGGCACCACCGTAACTGGCACCGTGTACCAGGCATATCACCGGAACCGGAAAACAATAAACCGACTGGAAAAGACGGTAAAGCTGTTTGCTTTCCAACTTATTCTCATTAAAAGAATAATTCATCACCGATTGCATCCACTCCAGGTCAGCACCGGCACTAAACACTTTTCCTTTCCCCCGGATCAGCAACAACTTCAGGCCTTCATCCTGCCTGAGCTTCTCAAGAGCAACCAGCAGTTCATCTATCATCTGTTCGTGGAAAGCATTGCGCTTCTGCGCCCGGGCCAGCCACAGGGTGGCTGTTCCGTCTTTGGATATTTCTGATTCGATATATCTGTACATAATTTTACATTCTAAAAACCCCGTTTTTCATATCTTCAAAAGGTTTGTTCAACGACATGGAGATACCAATTGCCAGCACTTTTCTGGTGTCAGCCGGATCGATAATGCCATCGTCCCACACCCGTGAGGTACTGTACCAGGCTGAGCTCTCGTGTTCATATTGGGCCAGGATTTCATTTCTGATCTTATCAATATCTTTTTGTGAAGGCTCCCTGCCTTTTGCTTTCATCTGTTGCATCTTAACTGTGGTAAGTACACCGGCAGCCTGCTCTCCTCCCATCACCGATATCCGTGAATTGGGCCACATCAGCAGCAGATTGGGATCATAAGCCCTGCCTGCCATGGCATAATTGCCGGCACCAAACGAGCCGCCAAAGATGACCGTAAATTTAGGCACATTTGCATTGGCAATGGCATGGATGAGTTTGGCGCCATGCTTTGCCAGTCCTTCGTGTTCGTATTTTTTACCTACTATGAATCCGGAAATATTCTGAAAGAATACCAGCGGAATTTTCCTTGACTGGCATAATTGCACAAAATGCGCCCCTTTCATGGCTGATTCGGAGTTAAACACTCCGTTGTTGGCAATTATTCCCACCGGATATCCCATGATGTGAGAGAAGCCGGTGACCAGAGTTGGCCCGTAATCGCGCTTAAACTCATGCATGCGGCTTCCGTCAGTAATCCGCATAATAATTTCACGCGGGTCCACGGCTTTTTTCAGATCAAGCGGTGCCAGCCCATATAGTTCCCTGGCGGGATAAAGCGGTTCTTCCACTGCTTTTCGTTCGAGCTTGTATTTTTGTTTTCCTGGTATTGACTGAAAGAGATTCCGGCATATCTCCAGCGCGTGCTCATCATTTTCAGCGATATGATCAGCCACTCCGGACACGGAGGTATGCACGAAAGCTCCTCCGAGGTCTTCAGCAGAAACCTCTTCACCGGTGGCAGCTTTAACCAGTGGCGGGCCACCAATGAAGATGGTTCCCTGCTCACGCACGATTATAGCTTCGTCACTCATGGCCGGCACATAAGCACCACCTGCTGTGCAGCTACCCATTACGATGGAAACCTGTGCCAGCCCCATGGCTGATAAGCGCGCCTGCTGGTAAAACAGCCTGCCAAAATCCTCTTTATCGGGAAAAACCCGTGATTGTTCGGGAAGAAACACTCCTCCCGAATCCACCAGATAAATGACAGGCAGGTGATTCTGCAGTGCAATTTCCTGTGCTCTTACATGCTTGCGGATGGTTTCCCTCACGTAGGTGCCACCCTTCACAGTAGCATCATTGGCTACAATAACCACTTCATGACCTTCCACCTGCCCGATACCGGTTACAATACCGGCTCCGGGAAAAGCATCATCATACTGACCGTTGGCAGCCAGGGTAGAGAGCTCCAGAAACGGGGTATTTGGATCAAGCAGCAGGTCAATGCGATCACGAGCAAGTAATTTGCCCCGGGAGCGATGCTTTTCCACTGCTTTGGGTGAACCTCCCGCAAACACACGCTCCAGCGATTTATGATATTTTTCTAACAGATCATCAAAGGCATCCACCCTGTTCTTAAATTCTGCCGATGCCGTATCTGCCTTTGTCTTTAACTGATACACCTAATTGCGCTTTTATTGAACTAAAAAACAACCACTATGCTGTTTTGTTTGATTTTTTCCTTCAAATAATAAACAAGACCTCCACAAAGAATTTATAAAGATAATGAGATTTGAAAGAGTAGCAAAACGGGTGTTTCAGGATGACGTAATCAGTTGGCAATGGACAGCAACTAATAGCTTCCTTCAACAGACAACGGAACAAGATTTTATTCAAATTCCTCCCAAATTAATTTATGGAAGAAGAATAGGGTAAATGGCTGGAGAAGAATTACTGATTCCGCGATTTATAGTTTCAGCAGTATGAGGGTGACATAAGTCTGGTTATTTTGAATAGTTTGAAGAGCCGCAGTTTTACTTCTCCTCTTGTATTGAAGACTGTAGGAAGTCATTATATCTACGATACCTCTTCTCCAGTTCATATGTTTCACACAGCTTTACGATCTGATGCAAAGTAAAATGAACCATTCGTAGGTCTTGCTGATCAGACGAAGCGTCGTTGGATTTGGCAGGTGCCGTTGTCAATTCATCAATCCTTTTCATCTGTGCTTCAGCTACAAAATCAAGAATAGATAGAGCCTTTTCTCTCTCTCCGATTTGCAGGTAAGCCTCAATAATCAATAAACTGAAAAAATTATGCGGATAATTCTCTGACTGAATTTCCTCCTCTATTTTATTCAGCAAATTCAAAGCTAACTCTTCTTTCTCATATCCTATCAGTTTATTTGCCAACTCTCCAGTTAAATACCGGATATTATTTGCAATTTTTGAAGCAAATTTATCATGAGAATTTGATGCTTGTAAATCCTTAAATGAGGCTTTATTCATAAATATTTTATAACTTTCTGATGCATTAATCTGAAAGTCACCATACATAAATTGGTTTTTATCGCTTGTGATTGGTTGAAGTTTGAATGTTAGCCCATACAAATTCAAGTATTTTTCCAAACCCAGATAATTTGAACTTCCCATTGCTGTAGAAAAATGAACAGGAAAACGCCAATTATTATTTGCCAGAATATCAAAAACTATAATATTTGCCAGTGAGAAATACTTTTTACGAGGAGTCCATTCCAAGTAGTTAACCAATTGTGTATCTGTAGGTTTTATGATATTACACCTTACTAACTCTAACTTCCCGGGCACTTTAAGTTTGAACTTATACGCTGGGACGAACAAATGGAATTCACCCATTTTCCCTTCTTTAAGAAAAGAAATCACATCAGATAATTCAATATAACTCTCAGTGGGTTTTGTTACATATATCCCGCTCTCCATTTTATAATCTTTGATATATGATTGTTCAAAGCTTATAAGGTTTGGTTTTCCATCTCTGTTAAGTAATTTTCTTGACATGTCAACATAATATGATGTTCTAAGCAATGTAAGATTCAATATGCTTACATCCTGGCGCAACTGTTTGACTTCCTGTAAATACCAAAGTGCAAAAGTTTCACTATCTCCATTTGTAAACAAAATACCATTTTCTGAAACAGAGCTCAGGAGATTATGTGCCATGGACAGGGTTAAAGCATCGTAATTGACTTGATTTAAATATTTCTTAGCTAAATCTGGCTCATTTATACTCATCAAATTATGCCAGGCAAACATTAGCTCATTGTTATAATGAAGGGCAATTGGCCCGTTAACCGTTTGATATTCTATGTTCTGCTTAATTAGTTCTCGATAGCGTATAAATGCTGAATCAAGGTTATTCAAAAAAATATTCAACCGTTTTTGACTGATTTTCTCATACCCTGTTGGATTGTTATTCATCCCTGATTGTTCATTTCTATTCAGTATTACACTTACAGCAAAACTAATATATGCACGAGCTAAACCATATAAAAGACTATCAGGCAAATTATTATAGCTTTTCATATGTGAAATAATATCCTTTTCCCAACCTTCATAACCATAAAATGGATGTAGGCTATACAAACGATAGTCAGATTCGCTCACATGTTGCTTCAGATTTTCAAGTGCTTTTTCATTATTTTTTAATGGCAAATAGTTCACGTCAAGATACGCTGCTTCTTTAAGGTCCCATATTTTTTGTTTACTATAAATTGATCCTGCACCTGGTTCAGATGCCTTCTTGTCGTATACATACCATCCATTCGGTTCTTTTGCAAACCGAATATTGATGGTTAACCTGGATTGGCCTAAGAATTCAAACTCATGTCTCCGTGCTGAACTGATTGGCTCATATCGATTAAAAAAGTATTCAGTAACTTCTTCATAGGAAGGAAAACCTCTCAAATTTGCAATAAAAGTATCTTTAGGCAAAGTATTTTTATCCTGACCATTAACGGGTATAGAGAAACAGAGGCTTAAAATTATAAATATCAATAACAAACTGTATTTCATAATCGTGCATATGTGTATTATAATATATTTCATTCACCTGGCTCCTAATGATACTACATCGTTCATCATATCCAGCAAATTACAAAAATACTATAAAACAAATATTTAAGCAATTATTGGGTAGGCTTATATTAATAACTATAGCGTCCGATAAAAAACAGAGTTCATTCCCAGTGCATCCTATAAGTGTTAATACACAACACTATAAGCATTGTAATTGACTGTTTCCCAAAAAGAAAAATCATAGTGAAGCGAGATTTATATCAATTTATTGCTCTTATTTTGTTATCAAACAATCGTGATTTGATGATTAGCTATTATATCAGAAATCAGAAAAAACTGCTTGAAATTTGACTTGTAGAGGTAAATAACAGATTAAAATATTTTACCTGTCTGCTTAATAGACTCTTACGCATTTTCAATTTACTCTTGTAGAGTTTTAGAAGTTTTTTTTCAGAAGGTGTCTTTTTCTAGTTTCAGATATACCATCCTCGCACCTTCCTGGTTTCATCCTCGTATCAAGCTCGTCATATGACGACTTTGATAAGAGTTTTGTAGGTAGATGAACACTAAAAAATACTGACAACTTATTTTGTACTTTTTTTGTTTTGAAATAAACATTAGGTGAAAAAATGAATTTGCGAAAAAATGACAAATGATAAATTGTACAAAAGATTAAATATACCTGGGCAATGGAACGGAGACCGAAGCTGAGAGATAATAAAACAGTGTATAGTAGCAAGGGAATGCAGTCTGAGCCCTGTTCGCTCAAGGCGCAAAGGTTTTCCGGCGTCTCATTGCGACGTATTTTTTTCATGACTGCTGTTCCTGCAGCTTCCACCCCTGGCTGTCGCCGTTACCGCTGGCGGATGAGCTGGCAGGGAGTAGCTTTGGCGAAGGGGCAACATGCTGGCGTTGTTTGCAGCCCGGCGGAGGCGGTTAGCCTTTGGCCCGGGGGCTTTAGCTGCTGTGCTGCGGCAGAGCGGAGCGCTAGCGAGCTCCTGTCCGCAGCATACAGCAGCTTGAGCCCCCGGGCTAAAGCTAATAGCCGCAGACGGATAAGCTGCCCTAAAGAAAAAAAATTTAAAATGCTGCAGCCGGATCACAAATTCGCTCCAACGGATCGGGATGGCCTCTACCCTGTTGTTCAACAAATTTACGCAGCATCATGGTTCGCTGAAGCGGATTGGTAAAGAATACGCCTAAGCTGCGAAGGATTAGCACAAATCATTGGGTGGGGGTTCAACTCTTTATGGTATTTATTTGTCATACCATATAACGACCAACCTTATAAATACAGAATTATGAAAAGATGTTTTTTCTGTTTATTACTCACGCTAATTACTCTATTGATTATTTATGGTTGCAATCAGACCGGACAACGAATGCACTTAAACAGTAATGCCAGGATCAGTGATAGCGGCCCACAGGATACTGTTGATAACGGCTGGTGGGAATCCGAAGCCAGGGAAATGGTTGAAAGGCAGATTGAAAGCCGCGGGATAAGTGACAAAAAGCTGATAGGTGTGATGCAACATACTCCGCGTCACAGATTTGTTCCGGAGCAATACCGGAGAGAAGCTTATAGTGATTATCCACTGCGAATTGGTTACGGTCAAACTATATCGCAACCTTTCATAGTGGCAGCGATGACTCATTATCTTGACCTGAGCGGAGATGAAAAGGTGCTGGAAATAGGCACAGGTTCGGGATATCAGGCTGCAATCCTGTCTGAACTGGCACGCGAGGTTTATACGATTGAAATAGTAAAGCCCCTGGCTGACACAGCCAAGAAGCGTTTGCAGCGTATGGGTTATAAAAATGTGCATGTAAAGCATGGTGACGGGTATAAGGGCTGGCCCGGGCAGGCTCCATTTGACCGGATCATCCTTACTGCAGCTCCTGAGGAAATTCCGCAGGCTTTGGTGGAACAATTAAAAAATGGAGGCAAATTAATCCTGCCGGAAGGTGGTGATGTACAAGTCCTGAAATTACTCACGAAAACCCGTAAAGGAAAGATCAAAGAACGTATTATCACGAGTGTGCGCTTTGTACCTATGGTACACCCCAACGATACCATTAAGTAGAACAGGATATGACAAAGCAGCAAAGCAGGCGCGTAATAGGATTATTTTCAGCAACAGCAGTGGTTGTGGCGAATATGATTGGCACGGGCTTATTTACTACTACCGGTTTTTTGATTGAAGATCTTCAAAATCCCTGGGTTGTATTACTCACGTGGCTCACAGGTGGATTAGCAGCGCTTTGCGGAGCATTAACTTATGCTGAAATGGGTGCAGATATGCCGCGCAGTGGTGGAGAATACCATTACCTGCGCGAGCTTTTTCATCCTGTTGCAGGATTCCTGGCTGGATGGATATCATTAATCGTAGGTTTTTCAGCTCCGGTGGCAGCAGTAGCCGTTGCCTTTAGCCGGTATCTGGCAAGTGTGATACCCGGCCTACCCGTAATTCCGGTTGCCCTGCTCGCAGTGCTGGTTTTTTCTCTGATCCATCTTTGGAATGTAAAAGCCGGGGCGAAAGTGCAAAATGTGATCACATCATTAAAAGTACTGCTAATCATAATACTGGTGGCCGGCGGTTTCGTGGTGAGTGCCGGTGATCCTGCTGGCATCGGCTCCTTTGATTTAACCATGAACGCCATCCTGAGTCCGGCCTTTGCCACAGGGCTCATATTTGTAATGTTTGCATATTCAGGCTGGAATGCTTCTGCCTACCTTGCAGGTGAGATTAAGAGACCCGCAAAGAATCTGCCACTGTCACTTACCCTTGGCACCCTTCTGGTGATATTTCTTTACATCCTGGTTAATTATTTCTTTTTAAGCGCAGTACCCGCGGAAGCTATTACTGGCAAGGTGGAAGTGGCTTATTATGTGGCACGCAGTTTTTTTGGTGATAGCGCGGGAATAATTGTATCCTTGCTGATCGCTGTATTTTTACTGTCCACATTAAGTTCGATGGTGATGGCAGGGCCCCGGGTTTATAAAGTAATGGGCGAGGATTACAGGCTATTCAGGTTTTTATCCCGGACTTCGAAAGGTGGAGCACCCTGGGCAGCGGTATTACTTCAGATGGCCCTGGCCATGATCCTCATACTGACCTTTGCCTTTGACAAAATCCTGATTTATGTTGGCTTTACTTTAAGCCTTGTGGCGGCAATTACTGTGGGAGGGATTTTTATCCACAGGAAAAGGGGAAAAAAACGTTCGTCCGGTTACAAAACACCTGCTTATCCTGTAACTCCTCTTGTCTTTATCTTGATTATGAGCTGGATGGTTGTTCATACGCTTATAACTGAACCTGTATCATCAATTGCAGGACTGGCTACTCTGGCTTCGGGTGTACTTGTTTATTATATAGCAACACCGGACAGACAAGGGCGATAAAAATGTTGCTGCTCAACAGCCTGGGCGATATGCACCGCTCGCAGGTGCGCTCTTTAATGTATTGAGAGTCTTGAGGATTGAAAAGTATTTTCTTAAATCAGCTCAGGAAGATGAGCCAGGCAGAAAACTTCAAGACCTGGACTTACTATAAAAGTGACTTGTTATGAGCAAAAATAAATCAGAATTAAATAAGTGACGGAGCGCCAGGAATGGCTGGCGCTGCCGGGTGCGGACGATGTGAATTGAAAAGCCGTGGGATTGGACACCAAAAAAACGCCATTCCGGCAGGGAATGGCGTTTTGATATGATTGATATTATCTTACTTCAGTTTGTCTGCTACGGCTTTGAATGCCTCGGGGTGGTTCATGGCCATATCGGCAAGCACCTTGCGGTCGAGCTCGATATTGTGCTCTTTGAGTTTACCCATGAACTGTGAATAGGACATTCCGTGCATGCGTGCGGCGGCGTTGATACGCTGTATCCACAGCTTGCGGAAGTTACGTTTTTTGGTTTTGCGGTCACGATATGCATACTGTAGTCCTTTTTCGTATGCATTCTTTGAAACGGTCCAGACATTTTTTCTGCGACCAAACTGCCCTTTCACCGCTTTGAAAACTTTCTTTTTCCTGGTTTTGGCAGCTACTGCATTTACTGATCTTGGCATAATTTCCTTTTTTTTGCATTAGCGCCCGCTTTTGGTTGAGCAGGTCTTACGGCTAATGTCAAATTAAACACTTGATTTACTTAAGCAACATACGTTTTACATTCCTGGTATCGGCATCATCCACCACACTAAAGTAACCGAGGTTACGTTTACGTTTTTTGGATTTCTTGGTGAGAATGTGACTCTTGTATGCGTGCTTTCTCTTGATCTTACCTGAGCCGGTAATTCCAAAGCGTTTTTTGGCGCCGGCTTTTGTCTTCATCTTAGGCATTTGAGTACGGATTTATATTTATATGAACTATTTGGTTTTCTTTGGTGAGATCATCATGATCATGCGCTTACCTTCCATTTTGGGCATGCTTTCCACCTTTCCGAAGTCTTCCAGTTCATCGGCAAATTTCAGCAATTTGTATTTGCCCTGGTCTTTGTAGATGATTGTGCGCCCTTTGAAGAACACTTCGGCCTTAACCTTATTGCCTTCGGACAGGAATTTTTTAGCATGATTCAGCTTAAAGTTGAAATCGTGTTCATCGGTATTGGGTCCCATTCGGATTTCCTTTACCTGTACTTTAGCTGTTTTTTGCTTGATCTCTTTTTCTTTTTTCTTTTTTTCGTAAAGGAACTTTCGATAATCAATGATCTTACAGACCGGCGGGTTTGCACTTGGTGAGATTTCCACCAAATCAAGTTCTTGCTCGTCGGCCATGGCCCGGGCTTCTTCGATCGGGTATATTCCCACGTTCACATTTTCCCCGACCAAGCGCACCATGGGTGCTTTGATCCTGTGGTTAACGCGGTAAGGTTCTTCTTTCTTTCTGCGAAAACCTCCTTTTTTTGGTCGTCTCGGTGCTATTGTTCTTCCTCCTGTAATTTGTTAAACATTTAATTCTTCATTGATTTTTTCTTTAATGAACCCGGCAAATTCTTCCAGTTTCATTGTTCCGATATCGCCTTCACCCTGCTTTCTCACGGAAACCATTCCGCTTTCCGCTTCTTTCTCCCCGATAATCAGCATATACGGTATTTTTTTCACTTCAGTATCCCGTATCTTTCTGCCTATCTTTTCATTCCGGCGATCAATTTGGGCGCGAATATCGTAATTATCCAGCAAAGATAAAACTTTTTCTGCATAATTATGATATTTTTCGCTGATTGGCAATATCATAAGCTGATCGGGAGTGAGCCACAGCGGGAATTTTCCTGCTGTATGCTCCAGAAGGACAGCCACAAAGCGCTCCATTGAACCGAATGGTGCACGGTGGATCATTACGGGGCGGTGCTTCTCATTATCTGTACCAACATATTCCAGCTCAAAACGTTCAGGAAGATTGTAATCAACCTGCACAGTACCCAGTTGCCAGGAGCGTCCCAGGGCATCTTTCACCATAAAATCGAGTTTGGGGCCGTAAAAGGCAGCCTCGCCGTATTCCACCACTGCGTTTAGTCCGCTTTCTTCGGTAATTTCCAGGATGGCTTTTTCTGCTTTATCCCAGTTCTCATCCGAACCGATATATTTTTGCTTGTTATCCGGGTCGCGCAGTGAAACCTGAGCCACATAATCATCAAATTTCAGGGCTTTGAAAATCTTCATGATAATTTCAATCACGCCCTGAAACTCCTCTTTCACCTGGTCGGGGGTACAGAAGATATGTGCATCATCCTGAGTGAATCCGCGCACGCGTGTTAGGCCATGCAGCTCGCCGCTTTGCTCGTAGCGATACACAGTGCCAAACTCGGCATAGCGCACGGGCAGATCGCGAAAGGAGAACTGCTTCGCGTTGTAAAGTTCGCAATGGTGCGGGCAGTTCATGGGCTTAAGCATGAATTCCTCTCCCTGGTTGGGTGTTTTGATGGTCTGGAAGGAATCCTCACCGTATTTTTGGTAGTGTCCTGATGTTTTATACAGGTTTACATTCCCGATGTGGGGAGTGATTACCTGCTGGTAACCGGCTTCACGCTGAAGTTTTTTCAGAAACTGCTCCAGGCGTTCGCGCAGATCAGCTCCTTTGGGCATCCACAGAGGCAAACCGGGACCAACTTTCTGAGAGAATGTAAAAATCTCCAGCTCTTTGCCAATTTTTCTGTGGTCGCGCTTTTGTGCTTCCTCCAGCATTTCCAGGTATTCATCCAGTTGTTTCTTCTTTGGAAAAGTGATTCCATAGATTCTGGTGAGCTGCTTGCGATTTTCATCACCACGCCAGTAGGCACCGGCTATGCTCAGCAGTTTGATGGCTTTAATGGGTCCGGTATGCTGAATATGCGGGCCACGGCACAGGTCGGTAAATTCGCCTGTTTTATAAAAGGTGATGGTTCCGTCTTCCAGCTCGTCGATCAGCTCCACCTTATACTCATCGCCCTTCTTTTTGTAAAAATCCAGTGCTTCGGCTTTAGGCACCTCCGAACGGACAAACTCCTGCTTTTTATTTGCCAGTTCTTTCATTTTCTTTTCGATCTTCGGCAGGTCTTCCAAAGTGATAGTGTGTTCACCGGGATCGATATCGTAGTAAAAGCCATTTTCGATGGAAGGCCCGATACCGAATTTCACGCCGGGATAAAGCTGTTCTATGGCTTCAGCCATCAGGTGGGCACTGGAGTGCCACATGGCCTCGCGGCCTTCTTTATCATCCCAGGTTAAAAGCTTCAGTTCCGCATCACCAGTCAGCGGGCAATTGGCATCCACCACATCGCCATTGACTTTTGCTGCCAGCACATTTCGAGCAAGCCCTTCGCTAATAGTCCGGGCAATATCAAGAGGGGATACTCCCTCCGATACCTGCTTAACACTTTTATCGGGTAAAGTTATATTTATCATGACATTATTTTCTATTCCCTGAAATGGGCTGCAAAGATATAAAAATTGTTTAAAGTTAAGGATTCACGAGTTTAGTTTCAGATATAACAAACTGGCTCAATGAACAAAAGACTCTGAAGAAGGTTGTTTTTTTCCTTGCTGAGCCTTTAGCTCTGCACCCTGAAACTTCGAACTTCCTTTGCTCCGGATATTTGGAGTTTTAACCCCTGAAGCTGGGCTGAAAAGATAATTTCCCGGCACTTGTTATACTGGAATTTCTTATTGGTTTTTCACCAAAGGATTCCCGGCAACCACTACCCGATGTAATTTACCCGGGCGCTCCTTGAATTATCTGTTAGCTTATTAGAAATTATCGAAGATACTGTTAGCTTTGCAGAAATTTCAGGGAGATGACAGCAGACAAACCAAAAGTAATCGGCTTTGACGCAGATGACACCTTATGGATAAATGAACCTTTTTTCAGGGAAGCGGAAATCAAATTCAGTAAACTCCTGGAAAAATACGGGCAGGAAGACGATTTGGTAAAACAGCTTTTTGAAACCGAAGTTGGCAATCTGCAATATTATGGTTACGGCATAAAAAGCTTCACCCTATCCATGATAGAATGTGCCATGAAGGTTAGCAGCGGAAAAATTGATCACCGGATAACACAAGGCATTCTGGAAATCGGGCATGAGATGTTGCAAAAGCCGGTTGAAGTGCTGGATGGAGTGCATGAAACCCTGGCAGAACTAAAGAATCGTGGATATAAACTTATCGTAGCAACTAAAGGGGATTTAGTGGACCAGGAACTCAAGCTTGAAAAATCCGGACTGGAAAGATATTTTCACCATATAGAAATCATGAAAGACAAGCAGCCTGTTAACTATCTGCGGATGCTTGGCAGAATTAATACTCAACCCGGTGACTTCCTGATGGTGGGCAACTCACTTAAGTCGGACATTCTGCCACTGCTGGAAATTGGCGCCCGGGCTGTATATATTCCATTTCATACAACCTGGGAGCATGAGTACATATGTGAGAATGGGCTTGACACAAAAAGTTATAATAAGCTAAAGCAGATCACGCAATTGTTAAGCATTCTGTAGCTACATTAACCACCGCACCGGGATTGTTCAAAAAAGTTTTCAACAATTCAAGCCATCTGGGTTGAAAAGACACAACTTTTTCACTTCTACTTACTGATATTCAACTATAATTCTTCCATTAGTTTTGTTTGATAATTAAATTCCGGATTTTTCCCATAAAAGTGAAATCTTCTATATTTTTACAACATAATAACATATTATAAAGTGAACGCCTAAAAAGTTAATTACCTGAACAATCAAACACCTTCCATTATTCCGTCTGTAAGACTCGCTAAAACGGTTTTTGACCTGATAAAAGAAGAGCAAAAAGAAAAAAAACAAACAAAAATAACTACCGCTATGAAAAAAATCAACATTATCATTCTAATTGCATTTTTAATTGGTCCGTTTGCCGGATTCGCACAGGAATCGAGACTGGCACCGGGGCAGGATATTGTAGGATACGGCTACGATGTCTTTGGCAAATTTGCCGACAATTCAAGTATGAAGAATTATTGCCTTTTCGACTGGGATGATTCATATACCAAAGTTTTCGGTGGCGAACTGTACTCAATCCCGGGTAAAGTAATGCTAAAAAATATCGGAGAGAAGGTAAAAACAGAAGTATCAGGTATGGACCAGCGTTCCTATGCCAAGTCATTTTCAGCTTCCGTGGGCATTGGTTATGATGCCATGATCTTTAGCGCATCAGTTGAAGCCACCTTTTCGAAATCATCTTCCGGTAGTCAAGCAGAGTATTATCATACCATCCGTGATGCCAACCGGATCTGGCAAATTGCGATTGATGAGCGCTATGATCACCGCAATATGCTCAAGCCGGAGGTAAAAAGAGATATTGACATTATGGAACCGGCCAAGCTGTTTGACATCTATGGTACACATTATATTGCTGCGGCCTATTTGGGTGGGCGCGCAGACTACACCTCCATCACAAAAATAAGTGAGATCATGAATACCCAGCAAATCGGTGCTGCCGTTTCTGCCAGCTATCATGCTATCAGTGCGAATGTTAGCACTGATGTTAGCAAGGAAGAAAAGGAAATCCAGCAAAACACCCGAAGTTCACTTACTGTGACCGGTGGAAATGCTGAGTTTGCCAATGATATCAGCAACTATGAAGCATATGCCAACTGGGCAGCCGGCATCCGTGATCTTCCTGTGCTTTGTGATTTTGACAAGAAAAGCCTCATACCCATCTGGGAACTGGCTTCAACCCAGGCGCGCAAGAACCAGTTGAAAGTTTATTTTGAGAAGGTTATGCTCAAAAATTATAAACTCCCGGAAGCCATGGCCAATATTGTAATGCTCGCCAACAAGCTCTATCGCATCAAATCCAAAGGAACCGATAAATACTGGGATCTTGGAGGCTATAATGTAGGCGCGGATGGTAAACGTGGTAAAGTGAAGCTTTGGGACTCTGACTTGAAAAAAGTAAATTATGAAGGTGCTGACCGTTTCTATAAAATAATTCCACACAACACCGAGACTGATTATGTTTTCCTGGAGCCACAGCATGTGTCCGGCATGTCGGTTGACATACAGGGAGGCAGTGATAAACCTGGTGCACAGCTCCACCTTTGGAACCGGGGCAATAATAATAGTGCCCAGATGTTTAAAATGGAACCTGTAGAAGGAGAAGAGAACACTTATTATCTGGTAGCAAAATGTAGCGGGTTGTATCTCACAGCGGGAGAAAATGTTTCCACAGACAAAAGCACGATCAGGCCGGGGAAAGCGAAGTCCAGGAACCTGGGTACCAGAGGCGGCCCGTCTGTTTACACAATTATGCTTGCCGCCACTGAAGTAGTGGAAATAAAGAATGGCACACTGGTTAAGCAGCAACCCTTTACCGGTGCCGATAATCAAATGTGGGTATTTGAAGAAACCAGTTCAAATACTATGGCTCCTCCGTATGATTATCATAGCATATACAGTATTCAGTGTATTGATGGCGGAAAATACTGGGATTTTGGAGGACACGCCAGTAACAATAAAAATGGTGAACCCCTCCAATTATGGAGTATGGGCTGGGGCCCTGACGATCGTTTTGTTCAGTTTGTTCCTGCCGACAAAAATCATGACTATTTTTATATCAAGCCCACCTGGACAACCAGAGTGCTGGATATCAGCATGAGCCAAATTAAGAATAATGGCGGAAAAGTACAGATATGGGAACAAAATAGTGAATCTCAGCAATTATTTAAGTTTGAGTATGCCGGTGCACCTAACACCTGGTATATCCGAAACAAGCGCTCAGGTAAAGTTCTGGACGCAAGCGCATCACAGGTAAATAAAAACGGATGCAAGGTACAACAATGGGATTTCCGTGGCACTGATAACCAAAAATGGATGTTGCGTGCATATCCCAGAATTGCTGATGTAAGTAAATTAAAGGCGACTTATCATATCAAATGTGCATATAGTGACAAATACTGGGACCTGCCGGGCAAAGGCGGAGAAACCAACGGAAAAGGTAAAGCCATAAAGATATGGGGCCTTGATGATGGTGCTGATCGCATAGTTAAAATAAAACCAACTGGGGATCATAACTGGGCACAGATCATTTTTCAGAATGACCAGAAAGCAGCAGATGTTAAAACTGCTTCCAAAGATAAAGGCGCCGACCTGCACACCTGGGATCCGCATGGCGGTAATTCACAGAAATGGGGATTTTATATCACCGGAAAATATACATTTGTTCTGGTGAACAAGAACAGTAAAAAAGCTGTGGATGTTTCAGGCGGTAATTCCAAGGTAAATGAAAACGGCCGGGTTTGCGAACAATGGCATCGTCATAATGACAAAAGCCAGCAATGGCAGTTGATTGATGCTAAGACTAAAAAACCGGTTGACCTGTTTAGTTTGTAAAAGTATATTTCTATAATTCATAAAAAAACGCCTCCCGGGATAAGGAGGCGTTTTTTATGAATTGATGGTTATGTTTATATCAGTTACTGAAAAACTGAAGTTGTCATTATTCATCTTTAAATTCAGGATTATATATCAATCCAATGATGTTTCCCCAGGGGTCTTTCACGGAAGCGATCTTTAATTCTCCGCCCACAGCGGTAACCGGCTCGTGATCGGTGGCACCCACTTCATGAAAGTACTCCAGCTGCTTTTCAATATCATCCACTCCCCAGTAGGCAATCACACTCTCTCCTTTCATTTTCACCGGAGGCTCTTCAGGTTGTAATCCAAGCTCAAAGCCGCCAATATTAAACCCTACATATAATGGATGGTCGTGATAGGGATCTGTTTTAAACGCCCGGGCGTACCATTTTTTTGCTTCCTCGAGCTTATCCACTTTATAAACCACTGTACGCAGTCCTTTGATCTTTTCGCTGCTCATTTATCCTCCAGTTTCTTTTTATAGATGTTGTAATTCTCATCATCAAAACATACAAAAAACACCTTCTGCGGAAAATCATGCTTATCCTGAAAATCTCTTACTGTTTTGATGGCGATATCCGCTGCCTCTTGTTTGGGGAAATGATAAACCCCGGTGCTGATATTTGGAAAAGCTATGGATTCGAACTCATTTTTATCCGCCAGTTCCAGGCTGTTGAGATAAGCATTTTTCAGCAGTTCCCTTTCATTATTGCCACCGCCATTCCATACCGGCCCCACTGTATGGATGACAAAATCAGCCGGCAATTCATAACCTTTGGTAAGCTTTGCCTCGCCGGTTTCTGCTCCTCCCAGTGTTTCACATTCTTTCTTCAGATATGGTCCGGCGGCATGATGGATGGCTCCATCTACTCCCCCGCCGCCAAGCAGGGTTTTATTGGCAGCATTCACTATGGCATCCACCTGCATTTTGGTGATATCTTCCTTTATTAGTTCTATTCGATTCATAGGGATTTGTTTATTGTTTGGTGTTTGGTGTTTGGTGTTT
>CAYZDA010000041.1:0-21096 GCA_964477095.1 uncultured Bacteroidales bacterium
CTGTTAATAACACGGGTACCTTTAATGCCAACGGTGATTTTACCAACGATTGGGACGGTATCTTTAATAACAGCAGTGATTTGGTTGTAAATAGTGATATCATTAATAATAATGTCATTAATAATGATGGTGATATTGAAGTTAGCGGCGACATGTTGAATGACTGGGGATCCAGTTATGTAAATAATGGGTCTACATTTATTGATGGTGATATTAATAATAATGGTAGTATAAGCGGATCAGGTTCTGCACTGGTTACGGGCACACTTGATACTCAAAACGGAACTGTTACAGGTGATGGATATGTTTGTAATCCTGACCAGACTACTGATCCTACCGGTGGAAACCAGTCAAACATCGATTCTGATGTTACCGTATGCGGGCAGACCGATGGCACTTTTCCGGTAGAGCTTGTGGAATTTGAGGCAAATGCTGGTAAAAACGCTGTAAAGCTTAAGTGGACAACTGCCACAGAGATCAATAACGATTATTTTACAGTGCAGCGGGCAGCAGAAAACAGGGAATTTGAAGATATTGCCACTGTTGGCGGTGCAGGTAATTCTAATGCACTGATTGACTATGAATATGTGGATTATCATGCTCCGGCAGGGCAAAGCGTATATTACAGGGTCAAACAGACCGACTTTGACGGTACTACTTCTTACTCCTGGATAATCGACATCACCGGTAAGGAAGAGATAATCGCAAATGTATATCCAAACCCCGCTAACCGCGGTGATAATGTAACCGTGCAAAGCTCACTTGAACATGTAATTGTCAGCATGTATGACATGCAGGGTAATCAGATATTATCAGAAAGAATGAATCAGAATCAGTTTGATGTTTATACCAGTGACC
This sequence comes from uncultured Bacteroidales bacterium, assembly GCA_964477095.1. Taxonomy (GTDB): domain Bacteria; phylum Bacteroidota; class Bacteroidia; order Bacteroidales; family PWNQ01; genus PWNQ01. The sequence goes on from CAYZDA010000041.1 coordinate 859, forward strand.
TTAATCCAGGTATGTATTTTATCAAGTTGCAGAGCGAAAACGGATCAGATCCAGTTACAGAAAAACTGATCATCCGGTAGTAATTTGAAGATTATCCATGAGCAATGATTTCATGGTTTTTTTAGGGTGGACCATGCCGCTGCCGGGCGGTATGGTTCTTTTTATTCCTTCCACCACCTGGTGCAGCTGCTTATTATTTCAGAAAGTTTCCATTAATACGTATATTATTCCCAAAATGGGAAATGTGTAAACATTTATATGTTTTATAAGTGATTCTATAATAGGGTTAAAAGTGATGAAAAGTGAAGTGGCATGCAGTTTGAGTCACATTTATTTTGCAAATCACAATATTTCTCAGGGGGAAATTAAATGCGAATTACTATAATCAACACAATATTTACTGTATTTATTGCTCTGGCATTTACCATATCCGCAACAGCAACAAATTATCATACTGACCGGGACGGCAAATGGAGCAAAAATAACACCTGGATCAGCAATAGCGATCCGGGAACCTGGATTGGCAACAGCGACAGCATATTTGTTGATCATAATATTGAGCTTGACAAGCATGTAGAAATTGCCGGTGTGGTGGTTATTTCTGCAACCGGTTCAATAAATGGGAACAGGCATCTTTCCATCAACACCGGGGGTAAGATAATTTCTGAAGGTGATATCAGGATTAAAAGATTAAATGTATGGGGTGGATCATTAACCACTTCTTCTGATATGGAAGTAAGCCAACATATTAATACTTCTAATTCAGCAATCATTGATGTTGGAGGCAATTTTGAAAGCGGCGGAAATGTTCAGCTAAACAATACAACCATAAATGTGGGTGGTAATTTTGATGTTGATGGAGGATTTACCATGAATTCCACCAATGTTGATGTTGGAGGCGATATTTCCGTACTTAACAGTTCAAATCTCAATAATGCATCGGACCTTCTTGTACATGGTAAAGGTGATTTTGATAATCACGTTATCCTCAACTGGAACTCAGTTATGGAAGTTATGGGAGGTCAGTCCAGTGTTGGTGGTAAGCTCACCCTTAACGGTGGAACGCTTACAATCGCAGACGAGTTTGTGATTGCCGGTCAAACAATAATAAACGGCGGATCCGAGCTTAATAATAACGGGACACTTACAAGCAACAATAAATTGGAATTAAACTCATCAGGGGTTTTAAATAATAATGGAACAGTAACCACTAACGGAACTTTCAGCAATGGCGGCACTGTGACCAACAGTGGAACATGGACAGCCAACAATGACTTTATCAATAATTGGGGCGGAGTGTATAACAACACCGGAGATATTGTTGTGAATGATGATGTTACCAACAGAAGCGTTCTCAGTAATGATGGCAGCATTGAATCCAGCGGCGACATGTTGAATGACTGGGGATCCAGTTATGTAAATAATGGGTCTACATTTATTGATGGTGATATTAATAATAATGGAACTATGGACGGTTCTGGCACAACGCTGGTAACCGGTACCCTGGATACACAAGGGGGTACTGTAACTGGTGATGGTTACGTTTGTAATCCTGACCAGACTACCGATCCAACAGGTGGAGATCCAACCAATGTGGATCCTAATGTTACTATCTGCGGTGCAACCGATGATGATCCTTTCCCGGTGGAACTGGTAGAGTTTGAGGCAAAAGCGGAAAATAATGCTGTTGAACTGACATGGACTACAGCTTCGGAAATAAACAATGATTATTTTACTGTGCAGAGAGCAGTTGAAAACGGTAATTTTGAAGATATAGCCACTATCGGGGGTGCGGGTAACTCCAATGAACTGATCAACTATTCATTCGTTGATTATACCTGCCCTGATGCTGAAAGCGTGTACTACCGGATCAAACAAACCGATTTTGACGGAACAGCTTCCTGGTCGTGGATTATTGATGTGAAGAATAAAAAGGATATTGTAATGGAAGTATATCCTAATCCGGTTGACAGGGGCGAAGCAGTGACTATCCAGAGCTCCGCTGCCAATACAGTGGTGAGCGCATATGATGTGCAGGGAAATCAGATCATTTCCGGCAGGATGGATCAGAATAAATTTAAGCTGTACACCAGTAACCTGAAGCCTGGCATGTACTTCATAAGAATAAACAGCGAAAACGGCTCAGAACCGGTTACGAAAAAGCTGATTATTCGCTAAAGAATATTAAGATACCCATGAGTGATTTCATGGTTTTTTTAGGGTTGACCATACCACCGCCCGGTGGTATGGTTCTTTTTTTGGATCAGAAGCTCATTAGTTCAACGATTTTCTCCCTGTCTTCATCAGTCAGTCGGTGATGCACGCCCTGGGCTTTATTTTTATTCATGGACTCCAGTATGTTTTTTTTCTGGAAATCATCTGTCAGTTTAATGTCGTTCAAACGGATAGGTGCTTCAATCCTTGTGAAAAAGGCCTCAAATTGTTTTATGGTTTCGTCTGCAGTTTCCACATCAAATAGTTCTTTACCCAGATTCACTATCCGTTGGTTGAGTTTTTCTTTATGAAACTTAAGCCAGGCCGGATAAGCTATAGTGAGTGTAGCTCCATGCGGGATATCGTACAGCAAAGACATTTCATGACCCAGGGCATGTACGCCCCAGTCGCCGGAAATCCTGCCATTATTGGTAAGACCGTTAAGTGCAAGGGTAGCTGCATACATGATCCTTGCCCTTAAATCATAACTCTTCAGTTCATTGAGCAAGTGCGGGCCATATTCCATGGCTTCTTTTATAATGGCAATTACAATTTTATCCGACAGGGAAGCATCACCTGCGCCAAACCAGGCTTCCAGTGAATGAGCCACCAGGTCGGCTATACCATAGGCAGTGTATTCACGGCTCACGGAAAAGGTATTTTGCGGATCAAGAAAAGAGTGCTTTGGATACATCAAGGGATGACTATACCCGATTTTTTCTCCGGTTGCATGATTTTGCAATACCGACACGGCATTCATCTCGGTGCCTGTAGCCGCCAGGGTGAGCACTGCCAGCAGAGGCAATGACTGTTTTGGCTTAGCCTTACGGCTGAAATAATCCCATGCATTCTCATCAGAAGGAGTCGCCAGCGCTATGGCTTTACCGGAATCGATAACACTGCCGCCGCCCACAGCTATAATCATATCAGTGCCAAATTCACGCGCTTTTTCCACTGCCCTGTCCACATCGTCAACAACCGGATTTGATTTTATACCACTGTATTCGGCCCAGTGCACTCCATTATTATTGAGTTCCAGGATCACTTTATCGTATATGCCATTTTTCTTGATTGATCCCCTGCCATAAATCAAAAGGGCTTTATCGCCGTATTTTTTTGCGGTCTTTCCTATATCATTCATTACATCTTTTCCAAAATGCAATTGGGTCGGATTATAAAAGGTGAAATTTTCCATAATATGTTTTCATTAGAACACTGGTTTGTAATTCATCAGTTAAACAGCATAACAGGGCACTTGTTTAACAAATATAACTGATGAGCCTGCAAAGTTATTTGAAATCTTTTTTATTTACTTTTATGAACATAAAACAGGCATAATTTGCCTCAGGCGGATTATGCCTGTTGCATCCCGTATTGCGGGATAAATTGCAGGTGTAAAATCAAATTCAGACAGATGAATACCGGTTTTATTACATGCAGGAAAAGGATCATTTTTTATCTGATCCTGCTTATTATTTCACCCGTGGCGGGCATTGGTTCACGTGAGCTGAAAGAGCTCCCGTATTTCATTACAGCCAATGCGGGCGATTTTTTCTGGGCCGTGGCGGCTTATGCTCTGCTGGGGTTAATTTTATGCAGGCACCGTCCGGTGGTGATTATGTTAGCTGCTTTTGGGTTTTCTGTTTTTGTAGAAACTCTTCAGCTTTTTCAGTGGCCTTTTCTGCAGGCGCTCCGTCAACACACTGTGGGGCGCTTGCTGCTGGGCACCGGATTCCTCTGGATCGACATATTACGATATGCGGCCGGGGTTGTATTTGCATTTTTACTGGAATGGATATTCACGGCTTATATGATCCCTGAAAAGTCCGGTATTCAGAACGGTGGGTAATCAATACCGCTCCGGCAGCTCGAAAAGATTTCTTCCGTGTTCAGGCTCAGGCAGGCTGTTTACTGGGTTTGTTGGGATTTGAAAAACTATTTTTCCATGCATTTATACCAACAATCAATTGAATAAGCCCGGTGCTGAAATACAGCGGCTGAAGGAAGCTTTGATACCCGATCATAATCACCTGGGTGATGATCCAGATCATCATGATGAGTCCAAATGCCGTGGCAGATTTTCCAAAGAAAGGTTTTGCCGTCAAACCTAAAATAAACACAGTGATATTGCCAACTCCATTAAACAGAAATAAGATAATGCCCGGGATCAGATAATTTTTAAACGGTGTGCCCTCCAGCCAGGTGGTCGTCATTCCCAAAGCCTCTGCTGACGGATCCGTAATCAGGCCTGTGCCTCCTGCCAAACCGCTAAGACCGTTAAAAGCTATAATAATTAACAGGAAAACACGCGAATATTTTGTGGTATTTTTTTGATCCATAAACATAAGTTTTGGAATGTTTTACCGCAAAACTGCTAAAACTTAATTTAGAGTGCAAGAAAAATTTTACTTTTATGAGCAGAAATGTGAAGCAGTTTAACATCTTGATTTACCCATGCAATAGATAAAAGTGGACAGCTTCTAATGAACTGCATGCTCTATACATAGCATAGTACAATTATTAATAGTCAGAATAAAAATGCTAACGGATAAAAACAAGTATTTTATGAAAAAAGTATTGATTCTTAATGTAGTACTATTCATGCTCCTGGCAGCATGTGATAAAAAAGGCGGTAGTGATAAGCCTGAAACCTTCAGTCATCTGGAGACGCTTAAGGTTGAATCCGACAAGGATAAGGGAGCAAGCAGCGATGTGATGATATATTATGATAAATCAATTACAACGGTTTTGGACGAGAAGCTATCTGAAAATGATCCGCTGTATTCCGAACCCACACCTGATGACCATAAGCTGATCAGAACAAAGATAAATTCAGGATCTTCAGAGGAATACATGATCCTGTTTTCGTTCGGTGTGAGCCTTGACCCCCACTTTCGCATTTATCATAACGACAAACATATCGGGAGTGTCAGCGGATGGGAATTGTATGTGCCTGGCAATGGATTTTTATACACCCGCGGGCACACCAATAATATGTTCAATCAGCGGCGCAAGTTCAGGTTCAGCGGAAATAGTATAACCGAAGTGAAACAACCTGCTTACTACGTTGGCTTAAATTCCACAACCACGAAAGCCATTAAGATATTCAGCAATAAATCACTGAATAATGTATTGGCTGAGCTTCCTTCCGGTACTGAAGTGGAAGTGCTGGTAAATGAAGGGCCATATTTTCTGGTAAAAACTCCCTTTGGTCTTGCCGGCTGGATCAAACCAGAGCCTATGGAAGATTCTGGAATTGAGGGATTTTATTATGCAGGAGATTGAAATGCATAAAGCATAAGATTATTTTAATTAATGAGTTGGCGAGAGCACCGTTTGAAAATTGCCATACCTAAAAATGATTCCCGGCAGCGAGTCCAGAGCTATAAAAATATTCATTCCATAGTCCATTCCATTGTACTTCCTTCATTTTATTTTTGAAGAGCTGTAACAAAACAATTATCTTTACGTCACAGCTATGAACAGATAATAATCCATTGAATGACAACTGCAGAATACAACTTGTGTGTAGATCAATACTCGGACGGGGTGTTTCGCTTCATTCTGAAAAATATCAGGGATGAGGAACGCGCCAGGGACGTGGTGCAGGAATCGTTCGTGAAGATGTGGGAAAAGGTCGGGGACATTTCCTACGGAAAAGCGCGCTCTTATCTTTTTACCACAGCCTATCATACTATGATAGATGTTATCAGAAAAGATAAAAAACAGGAGAGCCTGGAAGATACTCCCACTTACGAACCCTCACACGAAAGAAACTATTCCGATCTGAAAGAAGTGTTGGAACAGGGCCTGGAAACACTGCCCGAAGTGCAGAAAAACGTTCTCTTACTTCGCGATTACGAAGGCTATTCCTACAAAGAAATAGGAGATATCGTGAACCTGAATGAATCGCAGGTTAAAGTATATATCTACCGCGCCAGGGTAACACTGAAAAAATATATCGGCAGCATGGATGTCGTGATTTAAAGATCAGAGAAATGAATATTAACAGAAACAACTACGAAATCTACATCATCGACTACCTCGACGGGAATTTAAGCCCGGCGCAGGTGGACGAACTTATGTTGTTTCTGGACCAGAACCCCGATATTAAAGAAGAAATAGACGGGCTGGAAAACACACTTCCGGATACCGGCGAACAACCGGCGGTATTCAGTGACAAAGCAGCTCTGAAACAGCTTGACTCCTCACAACAAAGCAGTATTAACCGTGACGATTATGAAACCTGGTTTATCGCCGCTGTGGAAGGAACGCTATCCAGGGAAGAAATGCTCATTCTGGATGATTTTCTGAGCGAAAATCCGGATCTGCAAAAGGATTTTGATCTGTTTATGGCGACAAAGCTGGAAGCAGATGCCAATATAACTTATCAGGATAAAGATCTGCTTAAGCAGCCAGAAAATGAGACAGGTTCCACCATAAATGCTGATAGTTTTGAAGCGTGGTGCGTAGCTGCTGTGGAAGGTGAGCTCAGCCCGGAGCAACAGAATGAACTACACAGTTACCTGCAGCAAAACCCTGAATTAAAGCGTGAATACAGCTTGTTTGAAGCAACCAGGCTGCAGCCGGATATGGATGTGGTTTTTGAGAACAAACATGAGCTGAAGCAAATAGCCGTTATTCCTGTTAACGGTATTGATGCAACCAACTATGAATTTATGATGGTGGCCCGCATGGAAGGCGATATGACAACAGCCGAAGCATTTGCTTTTAGCGAATTCATGGAAAAGAATCCCGGTTTGAAACAGGAATATGAATGGATCAGAAAAACCAGGCTGCGAAACGAACAGGAAATAACCTATAATGCTAAACGCAGTTTAAAGAAATTCGTAATAGGCTTCTCACGCCGCACGGTTTATTCCACTGTAGGTGCTGCTGCAGCTCTGGCATTGCTCATCGGGTTTTCATGGAATATCATGTTTCCGCCTGAAACAACGGCTCCTGCTATTGCCGATTTAAACCGCCCCGTTTTTGAGGCACAAAGGAATGTGATGTTGCCCGCTCAGGATCAACAAGCAGCAGATGACAAAACAGGCTCAGGCTATGAGCAACCGCAATATTCAGAAACTTCCGGAGATGAAGTAACCGCAAGGGTTGATGTTTCAAGGCTGGAAATGATTGCCTCAGCAGAAAACAGTATGCTGGAAAGCAGTGCTGCAGAGTTTTCACCCGATTACAGGATATATATCAGGGATCTGTATGATCCCCGCCCGCTGAGAAACAGGGTGGATAATGATGTGATGATGGCTTTGGACAAACAGGATGAACCGCAGGGACTGGAAGGCTTGCTCTGGAAGCAGGTGGAGGAATTCACCGGGGTTAAAAATACAAATGAATTTAACAGCAGAAGTAAGAATATCTTCTGGACAGCTGTTGACCTTGGACTGAAGGGTATAAACACCCTCACCGGAAGCGAGCTGGAGCTTAAGCGCAAGGTGAATGAAGAGGCAGAGCTCAAGGGATATAAGATCAAAAGCCGGAACTTCGAGATATCAAGATCAAGGTAAAAAAAGTTATATTTTGCACAATTATGAATGATTCAGGGAATCCAAAAAATAATTCTCTGAATTTTTTGTTTATTTTGCATGACCATTAAATCAAATCAATTCCACATGAAGATCTTTCTTACAACAATCTTGTCGGTATTAGTAATGACAGTTTCAGCGCAAATTGCAAACAAAAATATTCTCTTTGTTGGATTTCAGCAGGAAAATATCATCATCGACAAGTCGGTGGAACAGTATGCTAAAAGCATGGGAATTACTACGGGTTCAGTGCAAAACCAAATCAATGCAGCAGCTATCAATCAATTCAGAAAGATAGCCGGGAAAAATAAATACAATGCCCTGGGACTGGATGACCAGGTTTCGCTGCTGTCTTCAGAATTCAGTGAACTTACAAGCCGTGACAGGATCGACCTGATGCAGGAGGAGGAGAAAGGCAGGACACTTCCGGAAATAATCTTCGGCTTATTTGATCGTAATGTGCCAGCCAGCTATATGTCGGCAAAATTTTCAGAAGACAAAACTTCTCGCATCAAAGCCACGCTTGCCCGGCAAAACAGTAATTATGCCGTTATTCTGCATAAATACGAGATTAAAAGAAACATTTGGGGACATGCCAGTCTGGCTACGCATTTCAGTGTAGTGAATCAGGAAGGAAAAATCGTTTTCGGTGCTCAGCATGTTTATCATGTGGATATGAAAAGAACTATGAAGAAGGAGATATTCAGTCATCTGATAAGGTCTGGCTTTATGGAAACCTACAGTATCATCTTCGACAAGCTTGCCTGAATTATTTTTTATGATAATTTAACGTATCCTGTAACTAATTCACCTGGCTCTCCGTCACACCACCAAAGAAACAAACAACGGGAGAGATACAATGAAAACTCTATTGAAAAATACAGGACTACTGCTAATGGCAGTGTTATTTGCGATATCGGTAAGCGCACAGGAAAAACAAAATCTTACACCACCTTCAGGTCTTAATTTTAATAAGCTTTACCTGAAAGGTGTTATGAATGTTGAGCTTGTCAAGGGTGATAAGGCAGAGGTATGGGTGGAATATGAAGGCGGGAGACCTGAGAATGCAGATAAGAAGGTGGAAATGAAATATGATCCTGAAGCCAAAGAATTACATCTGAAAACTTCACCCTGGAAAGGGATGAGCAAAGTTTATATTCAGTATGTTGAAATCGGCAGGATACATGCATCCACCGCTGTTGATGTTAGAATGCAGGATACTCTTGAGGTGGGCCGTCTGGAAGTAAGGGCTCAAGGTGCCAGCGTATTACGGCTTAAGGTAAAGGTGCAGGAACTGGAAACAGATGTTTCCGGTGCCGCCAGTGTCATGCTGGCAGGCTATGCTGAATTGCACAAAATAGAGGCATCCGCTGCCGCAGATGTTAATGCCAGAAAGCTACTCTCCGAGGATGTGGTGGTAAACGCTTCCGCTGCTGCCGACATTGATGTGATAGCAAGAAACTCCTTGCATGGAAAAGTGACAGGAAACTCCAATGTTACCAATCACGTAAAAGCTAAAATCAATGAGGTGGAAACAGAAGATGCTGCAAGTTATGGCGCCCTGCCGGCAGATACCACCCGCTTTAAAATTGGAAAATCGAGAGTGATCATTGTAGATGGTGGTGAAGATGAAGCGGAAGTGGATATAGATGACCCGGATGATGACAGGGAAGAGTTCGACGGCCATTGGGGTGGCATTGAGCTGGGATTTAACGGATTTGTAAATGCCAGTAATGAAATGAACCTTCCGGCAGAATATGATTTTCTCACGCTGAAAGAAGAAAAGTCCATACTGGTTAACATCAATATCTTTGAGAAAAGCTTTAATCTGATCCGCGATCACTTCGGACTGGTAACCGGCCTTGGTCTTCAATATAACAACTACCGTTTTGCCAACAATATGGTGATCACAAATGACAGCTCAACCATTTATGGAAACTCTATGAACATTCGGGACAGAAGCTATGTCAAAAGCAAGCTGGTGGTTAACTATGTTACACTTCCCCTGTTTCTGGAATACACCACACATGGCAGGCATGAATTCCATATTGGAGCCGGCGCTAATTTCGCCTGGAAAATAGGTGATCATTCAAAGGTTGTGTATGAACAGGGAACAGACAGACGAAAAGTCAAGGATCATGGTGATTTTTACATCCGTCCATACAAGGTCGAGCTTACAGGGCGCATAGGATGGGGATTCATCCATCTGTTCGGCACCTATTCTCTCACTGAACTCTTTGATGATGGAAAAGGCCCCGAGCTGTATCCTATCACTGCAGGATTCCTCATCAACATGGATTAATCAGACAGGAACAACAGATAAAAAAACAGCCGCAGCATGTATTTGCTGCGGCTGCTTTTTTTATACATTTCAGGGTGCTATTCCATCTCTTCCATTAATTCTTCAGTAATTTCCATGTCATGATAAACATTTTGCACATCATCATCCTCATCCAGCATGTCGATTAGTTTATACACTGTTTTAGCCTGTTCCAGCGGCAGTTCCTTGCGAGTGTGGGGAATCCTTTCCAAAGCTGAACTTTCGGGTTCAATTCCCAGTTGTTGCAGTTTTTTAAGCATACTGCCAAAATCTTCCATGGTAGTAGTTACAATGAAATAATCCTCTTCTTTCTCGATATCTTCTGCACCAGCGTCAATCAATTCCATTTCCAGTTCATCCTGATCGAGGTTGGTTTGCTGAAAGCGGAATATTCCTTTGCGGTCGAAAAGAAAAGCCAGCGAGCCGTTTTTAGCCAGCGAGCCTTCCATTTTGTTAAAGTAGGAGCGGACGTTGGCTACTGTTCGCTGCTGGTTATCGGTGGTACATTCCACATATATGGCAATGCCGTGTGGGGCATATCCTTCGTAGGTTACTTCCTGATAGTTATCCGAGTCTTTATCGCCGGCTTTTTTGATGGCCCTTTCCACATTATCCTTGGGCATGTTCACACCCTTGGCATTTGCTATTGCCAGCCTGAGCCTGGGGTTTGCTTCTTCATCCGGTCCGCCTTCTTTCACGGCAACATTAATTTCTTTTACTATCCTGGAAAACATCTTGGAACGCCTGGCATCCAGCGCGCCTTTCTTGCGTTTTATAGTTGACCATTTACTGTGTCCTGACATAATTATGACTTTTATATTTAGTGAACACAAAATTAATATTTTCTGGGATAGGATTCCTAAAAAAGAAAAGGCTGCCCACAGGAGCAGCCTTCTTCAGAATACATAACTCAGAAGTCATTAACCCAGGAAGCTGAGAAGAATACCGGCGGCGACTGCCGAACCGATAACCCCCGAAACGTTAGGTGCCATTGCATGCATCAGCAGGTGGTTTGAAGGATCAGCTTTCAAACCTTCGTGCTGTACCACGCGTGCACTGTCGGGCACAGCGGAAACGCCCGCTGCTCCTATCATTGGGTTGATCTTATTGTCTTTGCTGAGAAACAGGTTCATGGTTTTTGCAAATGTTAGTCCACCGGCAGTGGCAAGCATAAATGAAAGTGCTCCCAGCACGAAGATCAGAATCGACTGTGGAGTGAGGAAAACATCAGCTTGAGTGGATGCTCCCACGGTAAGACCCAGCAGGATATTTACAATATCAATCAGAGAGTTTGAGGCGGTCTCAGCCAGCCTGCGTGTAACACCACTCTCTTTAAGTATATTTCCGAAGAAAAGCATACCCAGCAGTGGTAATGCACTGGGTGAGATAAAGGTTGTAAGCAGCAGTCCGATAATCGGGAAAAGGATCTTTTCCAGCCTGGATACAGATCTTGGTGGTTTCATCCTGATAAGACGCTCGCGTTTGCTGGTCATCAGTTTGATGATAGGTGGCTGAATTACCGGTACCAGCGCCATATACGAATAGGCTGCAATGGCAATAGGACCGATAAGATTTTGCATGGTAACGATTTCTCCGGCAGCGGTGGTATATTGCTTAACACCATCGGCAAGCATGGATGAAAGGAAGATAGCTGTGGGGCCGTCAGCACCACCAATGATCCCGATAGCACCGGCCTCGGGCGGATAGAATCCCAGTGCCAGGGCGCCCAGAAATGTGAGAAATATACCGATCTGAGCAGCTGCTCCAAGCAACATCAGCCGTGGATTGGAGATCAGGGATGAAAAATCAGTCATCGCTCCAATGCCCAAAAAGATCAGTGGAGGATATATCCCCTGGCTGACACCAAAATACAGGTAATTTAACACACTCCCGTCTTCGTATATTCCGAGCCTTAAGCCGGCATCGTGCATAAAGGGTATGTTACCGATGATAACACCCACTCCGATAGGAATCAGTAGCAATGGCTCATAATTATACCGGATAGCCAGAAAAATAAAGAACAGGCCCACCACGATCATGATCAGGTTACCGGCTTCGGCATTCCTGAATCCAGTATATGACCAGAATTTAGCAAGTCCCTTCCCGGCGGCTGTTTTATCACCATTGCCGGAAATCTTTCCTTGTTCCTGCTGATCGGCATTAGTATCACCGGAAACCATTTCCGTTTGTTCTTTTGCAGAAGATTCAGCAGGCCCACTATTAAAGGCATAGGAGACGAAGGCTAAAATTCCTATAATCCCTATAACCGTTAGAAATTTTCTCATTGCCATAGTTCTACTCCATTTCTATTAATGCGTCCTCTTGAAGTACATTGTCTCCCTGCGATACTTTTATTTCTTTCACAGTACCGTCTTTTTCAGCTTTCACGCTGTTTTCCATCTTCATGGCTTCCATGGTAATCAGGTTTTGACCCTTGGTTATCTTTTCGCCTGGTTTCACATGGATTTCCAGTATTAGACCCGGCAGAGGAGCCAGTACCATATAACCTGCTGAAGAGGTATTGGTTTTAACCTGATCCTGTTGTGTCGAGTTGACTTCTTTTCTCACCAGCCTGGGAGTTTTAGGTTGTTTTATTTCCTTGTGGATTTCAACGTCATAGGTAGTGCCGTTCACCTCGACTGTGGCAATATTCGATTCAAGATTCTTGATCTCTACCGAATATTTATTTCCATTTATGGTAAATTCAAATTCTTTCATGATCGCGTTTTATTTTATTTCACCCTTTTATTGCTTTCGCATTTATCTACAGTGGATTTTGTTAAAACCTTCTGCCAGGGTGATTCCTCAATCCGTAAATTTTAGAACTCCAGGGAGAATACCTCCTGGAAATCTTCTGCATGGTAATAATATTGCTCTCTTCATCGTGTAATTCGTTGAAGTACAGGTGCAGCGCTGTGCTGATGGCTGCATTAACTTCACCGGGTGTATCAAACCCATCATCTTTTACCTCTATTTTGCTGCCTTTCTTACTCTTTAGCCGGCTTTTCAGGTCTATACGAATGAGCTTTGGCAGGCTATAGAAAAGCAAAACCAACAAAACCAGCGAGGAAAATACGATCAGGTAACCTACTAAAGCGGTTATTATCGATGAATTTGTGATCTGCGAAAAATCGAAATTTATACTGGCTGTTATCATAATGCAGGGTTATAATGGGATGTTACCATGTTTTTTAGGAGGATTAATAACCTTTTTAGTGGAGAGCATCTGTAATCCGCGAATAATGCGGAACCTGGTATTGCGTGGTTCGATCACATCATCAATGTAGCCATATTTGGCTGCACGATACGGGTTGGCAAATAGCTCTTTATATTCGGTTTCCTTTTCCTCGATGTATTTTTTCTTTTCTACTTCGTCCTCAATTTTCGCGATATTTCGTCCTTCCAGGATCTCAATAGCTCCCTTGGGGCCCATCACTGCGATCTCGGCGGAGGGCCATGCATAGTTGAGGTCTCCGCGAAGCTGTTTCGAGCTCATCACGTCATGCGCACCGCCATAAGACTTTCTTAGTGTGATAGTAATTTTTGGTACAGTGGCTTCGCCATAAGCATACATCAGTTTGGCGCCATTGAGGATAATGCCTCCGTGTTCTTGCTGGGTACCAGGCATAAATCCGGGGACATCAACCAAAGTAATAATCGGAATGTTGAAGGCATCACAGAAGCGTACAAACCTTGCTGCCTTGCGTGATGCTTCTATATCAAGCACACCGGCCAGGAAATTGGGCTGATTAGCCACAATACCCACCGGATTGCCATTAAATTTGGCAAATCCAACAACTATATTCCGGGCATAGTTGAGATGTACTTCCATGAATTCGCCATAATCAACAATGCTGTAAATAATGTCTTTAACATCATATGGTTTATTCGGATTGTCGGGAATAAAATAATTAAGGGAATCTTCCATTCTTTCGATTGGGTCCTTGCATTCTTCCAGAGGTGGTTCTTCCAGGTTATTTTGTGGAAGATAACTCAGCAGCTTACGGATCAGAAGAATACCTTCCTCTTCATTTTCTGCGATGAAATGGGCCACACCTGATTTGCCGCCATGTACGTTGGGGCCTCCCAGTTCATCCACGGTTACCGTTTCGCCGGTTACCGTTTTAACCACTTTGGGGCCTGTCACAAACATATAGGAATTTTCCTTCGACATGATGGTAAAGTCGGTAAGTGCAGGCGAATAAACCGCACCACCCGCGCATGGCCCAAAAATGGCTGATATCTGGGGGATAACTCCCGAAGCAAGAATATTACGCTCAAAGATCTCGGCGTATCCTGCCAGTGACCTGACACCTTCCTGAATTCTTGCACCTCCGGAATCATTAATGCCGATTACAGGAGCACCATTATTCATTGCCATGTCCTGTATTTTGCAGATTTTCTGTGCAAAAGTTTCACTAAGTGAGCCTCCGAAAACCGTAAAATCCTGGGAGAAAACATATACCAACCGTCCGTCAATGGTTCCGTAACCGGTTACCACTCCGTCTGACAGGAAAGACTTTTTCTCCAGCCCAAATTCATGACAGCGGTGAGTAACAAACATGTCAAACTCTTCAAAGCTGCCTTCATCCAACAAAGCATCAATTCTTTCGCGGGCTGTCAGCTTTCCTTTTTCATGCTGGGCATCAATGCGCTTTTGTCCGCCTCCAAGGTAGGCTTCCTCGCGCTTATTCAACAACTCTTTTATTTTATCTTCAATAGCCATAACTGGTTCTAAATTATAGGAATATATTATTCGATTGAGTCTTTATGATCACACAGTTCAGTTAAAACTCCATGTGTGGATTTGGGATGCAAAAAGCCGATATTCAGGCCTTCAGCTCCTTTACGAGGCTGCTTGTCGATCAGGCGCACACCTTTTTCTTCCATTTCTTTAAGTTTTGCTCCCGTATCAGGCACAGCAAAGGCAATATGATGCATGCCGGGTCCTTTTTTCTCCACAAATTTTCCTATAGGCCCTTCAGGATCGGTGGATTCCAGCAGTTCGATTTTGGTGTCGCCAACTTTGAAAAAAGCTGTTTTTACTTTTTGATCTTTTACTTCTTCAATCCCGTAACATTCCAGTCCGAGGATGTCTTCATAATACTTTATGCTCTCGTCAAGATTACTGACAGCAATGCCAATATGCTCAATATGTGTTGGTTTCATGGTGGTTTTTTATATTTATTGAAAACTTTTGCAAAGATAATTGATCTGTTGAATTTTATGTGTTTTATTGATGACATTTTTGATATTTCTCTAAAAGGCTCTCGTCTTAAAATATCGGGAGTAAGTCGAAGGAATAAAGGAGGTGATGCTAATATCTGGTGTTTAGAATTGGTATAAATACCATGTAAGTTTCCGGCACGGGAAAAAAGGGAATAAATTACTGATGGAGGCCTGCTTTCTGCAGATCCATTTCTTCTTTTACATCCCAGTTAGCTCTTACGTTAAAAGTCTTATGGAAAAACCAGCTTCTTTCGGGCTGGATGCCTTTGATATAATGTCCGGTATTCCAGAAACCATTATTGTTTCTGTCTTCAATCACCCTGATTTTATAGTCCCCGGGTATCAGGTTGGAAAATTCCACCGTTTTGTTTTTGGTTCTTCTGATCTGGCTGATGATCTCATCCGAAGTATTTAAAAGCTGGATAATATAATTCATAGCCGTATCCCGGTTCTTTAATTCGAATATTATATTGCCGTATTTTTCAGGCAATTTTATGGAGAACTCATAGTGCAGTGTATCATTCACTGTGCTGTCGGCCAGTGTAAATGCTCCCGGCAACAAGGTGAGTGCGTATTTTCTTTCATTATTCCATTGGTAATCCAGTATCAGCCGTTGCTTTCTGATTGTATCCCGGAAAAATAAATGGATATTGCTAATGGTATCTGTTATGGAATCACGGGTCTCTGTAAGAATGAAAGAGTTTTTATCGAAAGCATAAAACGGGATTTCAGATGAAAAGGTGATATCCCGGAAATAGGGCAGGGGCCCCTGGCTGAGGTTGCTGATCACCTTAGCTGGTTTATCTTTAGTGGGGACAATCCAGGTTGTATCCGTCCAGGAATAATAAGGGTCAGACAGCACCAGCATCAGGCTGTCAGTCACTTTTTTGCTGAAGAACAGTTCCACTGTATCCTTTATTTCATTCAACTTGCTGAAGTAGTTTTCAAAATCTTTAATTTCCAGGCTCAGCGACCTGGAAGGATACTTAAGCGAGATCCTGTAGATAAAAGGGTTTAGCGCTGCTGCATCCAGCAGTTCCTGAACGGAATCAGTTTCGTTAAAAAAAGTGAGGCGGACGTTGCCGGGATTTTTTTCGTGCATCAGAGAGTCAGGTTCTGCAAATTCAAATCCGGCACTGTCACTTAAAAGGCTGTCAGGAAGCGATGCCGGCGGAACCGGCGAAACCAGGCTGTCGGAAAATGCGATCATCTCATTCGGCAGGTCATACAGGTAGTTTTTATTCTGGTCAATCAATCCGAAAATCTTATACCTGCCCGGTGCCAAATTCTCAAAGGTGAAATAGCCCTTTTCATCTGTTTTGGAAACATAAAACGGAACTTCTTTCATGGGTATGGAATCATATACCTCTTTATAGAGCATTATGGTCCATCCGGCTTCAGTTTTATGAGAAAGGCCTATGTGGGCATGTCCCGTTAAGATCATAGAGTCGAGGTGGTTACCGGTGGAAAAAATATATTTGTAGTTGGAGATTTCATTGCCCTCGGTTATATCGGCCACGGAGCTGCCAAAAAATATGCTGTAGGTGGTTTTTTCTCTCAGGCTGTCAGGAACCTGGAAAACCATTGATTTTCCGCGGCGCTGGAAAACAGGCTTATCCTTCATTGGTGGAGAAATCAACACCTGGTTTTGTATATCAGATAACTGAATGAATTCATTAAAAGTAATCTTCACTTTCTGCGGCTTAAAATTCACGGTGCCGTTGGGTGGATCCGATTCTACCACTATGGGTGGCTGCTCATCCACCGGTCCTCCCTGTGGCGGAACCATAGTGGCACATGAGCTTATTACCAGGGCCAGAATTAAAAACTTCAGCCTATTTAGCTTCTTCCATTCCATACTAAGAGTTACAAAGATCGGATTTTTTATTGTGGTAAAGGAATAATAAACATAATTTCCTTATACTGTTTCTCTGCAAATTCAACTATCTTTGGATTTTTAAACCCCAATATCATGTATTTATTGCGATCAGTAATTATAATATCTTATGTGTTTGCTTTTGTTGGTTTAAATGCTCAAGACCTGAAAACACAGATCAGGCATCATCATGCAGAAGAAGCCTGTGCAAAGAACCATACCCGTTTTTTAAAAGTTCCTGACCGGAATTTAAAGGGAAGCGGGCACAATTCCTGGGATCTTACCTATCATCGTATTCACTGGTACATTAATCCGGCAGTGAAAGCCATTTCAGGATCTGTATTTTCCATTTTCAATGCAAAGGAAGATATAGACACACTCAAATTTGACCTGCTTGATAATATGACAGTTGATTCAGTTATGTATCACGGGAGTAATGTAAATTATCTTCATCAAAACCATAAAATACATATTGTTTTTCCGCAGACAATTCCCATGTCGGCAACTGATTCTGTAACAATTTGGTATAATGGTGCGCCTACAGGTACAAGCGGTTTTGGAGCCTTTCAACAGGCAAGTCACCAGGGTGCACCTATCATATGGACGCTGTCCGAGCCTTACGGTGCCAGCGAGTGGTGGCCATGCAAGAACACCCTGAGTGATAAGATTGATTCAATGGACATTTTTGTACATATTCCAAAGGGAAATAAAGCCGGGTCAAATGGGATACTAAAAAGCGAAACTGTAAGCGGAAACTCCAGGACGGTTCACTGGCAGCACAGCTATCCCATTACCACCTATCTGGTGGCCGTGGCAGTGACCAACTATGCAGAATTCTCTCATTATGCCCCGCTTTCCACAGGTGATTCGCTGGAAATTCTGAATTATGTATATCCTGAAGATTCTGCTACTGCTGTGCCTCAGGCGGCAAAGACTGTAGAAATTATGGAGCTTTTCAATCAGTTGTTTATGGATTATCCATATCCCGATGAAAAATACGGACATGCCCAGTTTGGCTGGGGAGGCGGAATGGAGCACCAGACCATGAGCTTTATGGGAGGATTTAGCTACAGCCTTATTGCGCATGAACTGGCTCATCAATGGTTTGGGAATATGATCACCCTGGGAAACTGGGGCGATATCTGGCTGAATGAAGGCTTTGCTACTTATCTTACCGGCTTATGTTATGAAAGGATCACCAATCCAATCTACTGGGAGATATGGAAAAATGACCAGATAGATTATATCACCAGTTCACCGGGTGGGTCGGTTTATTGTGACGATACTAGCAGTGTGTCCCGGATTTTCGATGGACGCCTGTCTTATTCAAAAGGAGCGATGCTGCTGCACATGCTCAGGTGGACCATGGGCGATTCAGCTTTTTTCAATGGTGTCAGATCATATCTTAATGATCCGCTACTGAGATACAGTTATGCCACAACAGCAGATCTTAAATTCCATCTTGAGCAAAGCTCCGGATTGAATCTGGATGAATTTCTTGATGACTGGTTTTATGGTGAAGGGTATCCGATATACACCATCACCTGGACACAATATGCACCGGACAGCCTTATGATGCAGATTGACCAGAGTACATCCCATCCTTCAGTGAGCTTTTTTGAAATGCCCCTGCAGTTTAATCTGAAGAACTCGAATCAGGATACCCTGCTGAGAGTGGATCACACATCAAGCGGTCAGATTTTTCACCTGTCACCGGGGTTTATGGTGGACTCTGTTATTTTTGACCCTAATGAGTGGATAATCTCCAATAACAATCAGATCATCGTTGGCATGGAAAATTTCCTGGCTGAGGTTACCACGGTTTTCCCTAATCCCGCAAAAGAGAATGTTCATATTCAGTCAGAAAATAAAATATTAAAGGTGGAGGTTTTTAGTGAGGATGGAAGAAGAGCAGGTTATGCTGATGTAAATGCCCGTAATTATATGTATGATCTGAAGGGTTTATCTTCAGGTTTATACATTTTAAAGATTACGTTTCCTGAAGGAGTACTAATAAAAAAAATTATCCGGATTTAAATGACTTTTCGATTTGTATTATTACTGTTTTTTACACTGCTAAGCTCTGTGGGGGCAAGCCAGAACTGCAGGCTTGATACTCTCAGGCTTGAGGGAGTGAACTACGGGCGCAAATTACATTTTGTAAATCCTCAGGTACCCGGCAGGGGTTTTGCCATTCAGAAAATACTAGTGAATAATGAACCTGTATACGAAGAGCTGAAAAGCAGCACAGTTACCATACATCTCGACAGGACTTCAGTGGCAACAGGTGATTCTGTTAATATTATAATTTTGCATATAAGGGATACGAATCCGTTTCTGGTAAATCCTGAAAACCTGCTTCCGCCTGACGATTTCAACATCACATATATCCGTATCCGGGATGGTAAGCTGCTGTGGCGCACTATTGGAGTACCGGGTTACAGGCCTTTTGTAATAGAACAGTATCGTTGGAAACGATGGGTGCAGGTAGGCGAGGTGCCTGTGTGTGATAGCCTTTCAGCAGGGTCATATGAGTTTAGTGTTAAACCACACTATGGTTCCAATAAATTCCGTATCGTTAAAATCAACGGGCAGAACGAAGAAGTAGTTTCCCGCGAAAAGCAGTTCAGCTCGTATGATCAGCCAAAAGTGGAAATGAAAGACAAAAAGGTAGAGGATATGCTTGTTTTCACCCGGGTCACCATGTACGAGATTTACGACCGTGACTGGAAGCTTTTAATGCAGGGCCGCGACCGCTACGTGGATGTTTCTGATCTACCAAAAGGAAAGTACAAAATCAATTACGGCAATACCTCGGGTACCTTTAAGAAGAAATAGCGGGTGGGTATCCGTTTGTTATTTCACTGTAAACTTTCTTCCTGTTTTGTAATTTTCATTTGATATCTCCATGTAATAGGATACTGCTGTGAGGGTTTCAATACTTATTAAGCTTATTTGATCCAATATTTGCTTTTGAAACATCAGTTTGCCCTGCATGTTATACACCCTCATTCTCACAGTACCTTTAATATTATCCGGTAATTCCAGTTTAA
>CAYZDA010000041.1:21196-28516 GCA_964477095.1 uncultured Bacteroidales bacterium
TTATACACCCTCATTCTCACAGTACCTTTAATATTATCCGGTAATTCCAGTTTAATTTCTTCTGTGGCAGGTGAGGGATAGATTAGAATGTCATTATTTGCATAATTGACAGTATTGGAAGTGATTATATTATCCACGGTATCGGATCCAGTGCAGCCTTTCCACTTTAGTTCAAGTTTTGCCGTATAGGTTCCGGGAGTATTATAATTTACCTGTACCGCTTGCTGTGTGGATGAAGAAGGAGTGGCATTTGGGCCAAAAGTCCATTTCCGCTGAGCGTTCAGGTAATCAGGATTAACAGTAAACGAATTATCTGAGTACAGGATTTCATTAGAATTGATTTGCTGGTGTACGATTAACGGCTGAGGAATAGAATTCACCGTTATGCAGACAGTATCAGCATCAAAATAAACCGAGTCTGTTATCGTCACAACGAAGCAAGTGTCATAAGAATAACCCTTTGCTGGTAAGCTGACAGCCACTGGATTTAACACCTGTGGGCCGTGACTCCACTGGATGTTCAGATTTCCGGTATTATATTCAAGTTCTAACTCATCTATTCCCCAGGTATCGTGGCCGGGTCCACTGCTGGAAGGTTGCATAAACCGGAACATAGTGTGTGGAGTGACAGCCCCGGGTGGGATTGTGTTGATATATTCATTCCAGAAATATAATTCACTGTTTTGTTGAGCACTTTGAGTGTAGTACGGTTGCCAGTAAGTGCCGCTGCCCGGAGTTGAAGTTATAAATGGTGATGTAAGGCTAAGATTACCTGTAGGTTCAACATTTGGCCCCGGGAAGTTATTCCAGGTAGCGCCGCTATCAGTGGAGTATTGAAGCAGCACACCTTCATTAGGCCAGTCAGGAGCATTACAAATACCTGTATCCTTCGAAGTACCATACCTCATCCACCACCTTAATGTTGACCCCTGAGCAGGTATATTCACTATGTCTGATGTAAGAGAAGGTGCCAGAGAATCATTGTATGTAAGCCAGATATGATAAGAATTGGGCCCTGGCCCGCAGGGGTTGTTGTAATGGACATTTGCATTGAGTGGCGTAAACGTGGGTGTTGGATAATAAGTTCCGCCACCACTGGCAGATAGCAATACAGCGTCTCCGGGGCAAACTTCAGTTGGATAAGCGTGTGCAATAATTTCCACTTGTCCGTAAAGTGCAAAGGGAGAACCCAGGATAATGAACAGGGAGAAAAGAGTAATGTTCTTTAAGAGATTAATCATAACAGAATATTTTTTTAATATGACTGCATGAGATGGAAGGAGTTTAAAGCCTATTAAAAGTGTTTATCTATACAGCTTTGTTAGCTTAGCCTGTTAACATCCAGTTTTTCAAATGAAAAGCAAAAACCTGTGTGATTATGCGGCACTCAATCATTTGGTATTCAGCAGCTAAGCAAGTATGATTATTCAGGGTTGATTCTGCGGTTGGGCGATAACAATTTCCGGGATATGAGGCGCACCGGGAATAAAGAGGTAAGCCAGCCTATGAGCATAACTACTACAAAAACGGAAACGAAATCCATGAGCTTTACTTTTACCGGGTAAGCATCTATAATGAAAGTTTCACCTCCTCCCATACCTATAATACCAAATTCCTGTTGCACAAAAGCTATGATACCGCCCAAAAGCAATCCGGCCACTGCCCCGGTAAAAGACACCAGCATGCCCTCCAGCATAAATATCTGTTTAATGAGTTTTTTACCGGCTCCCATGCTGAATAATATGGCAATATCCTTTCGCTTATCAAGTATGATGAGTGTGAGCGAGCCTATTACATTAAAGGTAGCTATTATCAAAATAAAGCTCAGGATCAAAAAGGTCATCCATTTTTCAGAACGCAGAATCCGGTATAGCACTTGCTGTTGCTGTATTCTGTTACTCACCTCGAATTCGGGGCCCAATATCTCCCTGAGCCTTTCTGCTATCTGCTCGCTGTTGGCATTATCAGCCACTGCTATTTCTAAAGCCGTTACTTCATCCTCATAATTATACAGTTCGCGGGCCAGTTCCAGTGGAATAATAATATAATGTTCATCAATTTCAGGCTGAATTCCAAAAACACCTGAAGGATATATATTTCGCTGGTTAAAAGCGGCCATAGGATTGATAGTGCCCGGAGTCGCGTCCCTGCGAGGGACGAAAACAGTGAGCGGGGTCATAAAGTTGTTCAGCCTCACACCAAGATAATATGCCACTCCCTGGCCGAGCACTCCGTAGTTAGTGCCGTTTTGCTGCAGGCGAAATTTCCCTTCCAGGAGCATGGTGTCCAGCGGTGTCATATTAATATATGTACTGTCAACGCCCTTAACAACGCCCACATGCTGCTGTTCTTCATAGCGGAAGAGCGCATTATCCTCCACCACCTGTGTATAATGGACAAGCCCGGGAATTTTACTGATTTCATCCATGGGCATGTCGTTCATATGGAACACTTTCCCTTCCCTTACAGTTACTTTCAGATCAGGATTGAAGGCATTTACCAGTGAAAGAATAATATCTTCAAATCCATTAAATACGGAAAGTACTACAATCAGAGCCATGGATCCCACTGCCACACCCGTTACCGCAATACCGGAAATGATGTTGATCACATTTCGGAAGCTCTTCGAGAAGAAGTAGCGGCGTGCTATGTATAGTGAGGTGTTCACGTGTTATTTGAATTTCCAGGCTTTTACAATCAGTCCTGTTCCGGTAGTGTGACGCTTGTTTATATCACGATTGTTCAGGAAATATGATATTGGGAAAGTGATTAAATAATAAAACGGGATTAGTACGAAAAAAAGCTTCGATACATTCAATAGCTTAATGGGATACTTCATGGAAAGACGCCATGAAATCTGACCGGGTTTTCCATAGGAATAGCGTGCTTCGGCTTTATCAAAACCTGCTGATTTCAGCTTTTCCTGTATCTCATCAATATTATAACCGTCTCTTACATGCTCTTCAATAAATGATTCATCGTTATGATCATGCACGTCGGATCCACCCTGATCCGAAGGTGTTGAAATCAAAACCATACCACCGGGTTTCATAGAGCGGTAAAAGTTTTTAAATACCTGCACATCTTCCAGTATATGTTCCATCACATCAACTGAAAGAATAAGATCATACTGATTGTCATCATAATATTTTGTAAGATCAGCCACTTCGAAATGCACATTGGGGCGTCCAATTTTAGAAAAAAAGCGATTGCAATCTTCAATCTGTTCTTCTTTAACATCTATACCTTTGATGTTCCAGGAGGAATTCATACGCGTCATGGCGTAGTCATACTGACCAAATCCTGAGCCTGCATCCAGGATGTTCGCATCATCGCCCTTATCTTTTTTCCATTCCCGCAGTTCTTTTTTCACGTGCCAGGTGCGCAGCAACAGAAGGTCAAGCAAGCGGTAGAATAGCTTGCGCATACCGGGCGATTGATTAAAGAAGCTGCCCAGGCTTCTTTTTATCGGATCATATTTCATGATATAAAATTTTATTCAGGAAATTAAAAATCTGGTTTCATTATCCTTTCAGCAGTTCGTCAATACGATCGATCTGGTCAAGTGCATCATCCAGGTAGAACTTCAGGTCAGGAACTTTTCTGATCTGTTTTCCCACCCGGTTACCTAATAAGCCCCTGATTTCCGGCTTGTGTTCCTGTATCCTGTTAAATAATGCTTCCTTATCATCAGTGGCAAACAAACTGAGGTAAACCCTGGCCACCCCAAGGTCGCGGGAAACATTCACAGCAGTAACCGTAACCATCGCTCCACCGGAAATATGGCGGGTTTCCATCTGAAATATCTCACCAAGTGCCCGTTGGATCAGACTTGATATTTTATCTTGTCGTTTTGTGTCCATAACATCTGCAAAATTAAGATTTTTGGCGTTCCATATTCCTTAATCGTAAGGTTCAGTTACAAAGTGAAGCATTAAAAGTTTTCAACGTGTAAATGAAAATATTAACAGCTAAGTCTGGAAGGTTGATGGATAAAGCCGTTCAGGCTGTTTTGCAATGGCGCTTTTTTTTGTAATAAAAAAGGGGGTTTAATTACACATTTTGATGAAAGGCCTGCCTTAAGCGGGATTTGCAGCATGCCAAAATTTATATTGATTGTGGATTTTTTACTGAAAATGACATTAATACTACAGGTTCTTGAAATTTTAAGTTTCAAAAGCAGGATGAGGATTTATTTTGATAAAAATGATAAAAAATGCGAATGTTTATACCATTTGAATCAACGGGTTACAATATCCTGATAAGGATAAAAAGCAGTATATCAACACATAATCCGTGAAATAATTTATGGGGAAACGTTAGTATCTCATAAACAGCACCTAAAGCCTGGTCGTTGAAAAAACAACAGTAAATGTTGATAATTCCAACTGAATAGAGGGAAATTCTGATTTAATTTAGTGGAGTCAAAACGGCTAATTCTTTTCAGGAGGAAAGGCCTGTAAAGCAGGGTATTTTATATTTCACTAAAACCAGAGGCAATATGAGTAACGATTTATTCTCGGGTATAAAGGCATTGGAATTATCGGAAGACGATAATAAAACGAAAAAGGACAATTTTTACGAAAAGATCAAGCAAACGCGTGAGCAGACGCTGGAAAAAAAACAACAACAGGGCATGAATGAAGAAATGGCATTAATCATTGCTAAGGAAGAAAGCAAACAAGGAATGAAAAAGTCGGTCACTTATACATTTGATGAGGCAGTAAAACGGGCAACGGAATATTTTGGCGGAGATAACCTGGCAGCCAATGTTTGGGTGAGCAAATATGCATTAAAGGATAGTGATGGCAACATTTATGAGGATACACCGGATGCAATGCACTGGCGTATTGCCAATGAAATTGCGAGGATAGAACAAAGGTATCCCAACCCGGTTTCTGCAGAGGAAATTTACCAGGCGGTGCGTAATTTTGAAAGAATTATCCCGCAGGGAAGCCCGATGGCAGGTATAGGAAACAACTACCAGGTGGCGTCACTGTCAAACTGCTTTGTGATTGGAGATGATGCTGGTGCCGACTCCTATGGTGCCATCATGAAAGTGGACCAGGAGCAGGTACAGCTCATGAAGCGCCGTGGTGGCGTTGGCCACGATCTTTCTGGTATCCGTCCGGCAGGCAGCCCGGTGAAAAACAGTGCCCTCACCTCCACAGGAATTGTCCCCTTTATGGAACGTTACTCCAATTCCACCCGCGAAGTCGCACAGGATGGCCGTAGAGGCGCACTGATGCTCAGCATATCCGTGAAGCACCCCGACTCAGAGAGATTCATTGATGCTAAAATGGATACCAGCAAGGTAACTGGTGCCAATGTATCTGTGAAACTCACCGATGATTTCATGAGAGCCGTAATCAATAAGAAGAAATTTGTTCAGCAGTTTCCCATAGATGCAGAAAAACCCATTTTTAAGAAAGAGATCGATGCGGTAAAGCTCTGGAAGAAAATCGTGTATAATGCCTGGAAATCAGCTGAGCCTGGTATTCTTTTCTGGGATACCGTGATCAGGGAATCAATACCTGACCGCTATGAGGATCATGGATTCAAAACTGTATCCACTAATCCCTGTGGTGAAATACCTCTTTGCCCCTATGACAGTTGCAGATTGCTGGCCATCAACCTTTACGGATATGTGGACAATCCCTTTACAGACAGTGCTGCCTTTAACTGGGAATCCTTTAAGAAGGATGTACACCTGGCTCAGCGGATGATGGATGATATCATTGACCTGGAGCTGGAAAAGATCGACGGGATCATCGAAAAGATCAATGCTGATCCTGAAGGTGAAGAAATCAAGCGTGTGGAAAGGAACCTGTGGTTGAACATAAAGAGTAAAGCCATGGAGGGAAGGAGAACAGGCATAGGAATAACCGCTGAAGGAGATATGCTGGCCGGGCTTGGATTACAATATGGGACACCGGAAGCCACAGCCTTTTCTGTGAAGATTCACCGCACCCTGGCCATTGAGGCCTACCGTTCATCCGTTAATCTGGCTAAAGACCGTCTGCCATTTCCCATCTTTGAATATGAGAGGGAAATGGACAATCCATTTATAAAACGTATAGGGGAATATGCCCCGGACGTGGTGGAGGACATGAAGAAGTACGGGCGCCGCAATATCGCCTTGCTTACCATTGCACCCACCGGTTCTGTGAGTATGATGTCGCAGACAACCTCCGGAATAGAACCGGCTTTTCTGGTTACATACAAACGCCGCCGTAAAGTTAATCCTAATGACAAGAACGCTATAGTGAGCTTTGTGGATGAGGTGGGCGACAGCTGGGAAGAGTACACGGTTTTCCATCATAAATTCAAAGTATGGCTGAAAGCTAATGGCTATAACATAGATGAAGTGAGTGAATACAGCAGTGAAAAACTGCAGGAACTGGTGAAGAAATCCCCGTATAATAAAGCTACAGCCAATGACATCGACTGGGTTGAAAAGGTGAAGATGCAGGGCGCTGTTCAGCAGTGGGTGGATCATTCCATCAGTGTAACCGTGAATGTTCCCGGGGATACACCGGAAGAGCTTATCGGTAAGATTTATGAAAGTGCCTGGAAGAGCGGTTGCAAAGGGATGACTGTTTATCGTGACGGTTCCCGTTCAGGGGTTTTGGTTTCCGATTCGCAGAAACCTCGTAATGAAAATGAATTTGTAGAGACACGTGCACCAAAGCGCCCGAAGAAGCTTGAGGCTGAAATTGTACGTTTTCAGAATGATTATGAAAAGTGGATAGCTGTGGTAGGTTTGTATAAAGGCCGCCCATACGAAATCTTTACCGGCAAGGCCGATGGATTTTGGTTACCGGGCTGGGTCAATAAAGGCTGGGTTATTAAAAACCGTCTTGCTGATGGAAGTAAGCGATATGACTTCCAGTTTGAAGATAAGGACGGCTATAAAGTTACCATCGAAGGCCTGTCAAGGTCATTTGAAAAGGAATTCTGGAATTATGCCAAGCTCATATCGGGTATGCTTCGCCATGGTATGCCACTACCATCAGCAGTAAACCTGGTAAATAATCTAAACTTCCAGAAGGACACCATCAATACCTGGAAGGTTGGAGTAGAACGAGCGCTGAAAAAATATATACCCGACGGAACAAAAGTGGAAGGAAAAAAATGTCCTCAGTGTGGCGATTCCGACGGACTCGTTTACAAGGAAGGATGTCTTACGTGTAAAAGTTGCGGTTATTCCAAATGTGGATAGACGCAAATCCAAAAGCCGCTCATCCGGGCGGCTTTTTTGTTGATTTGCCTAATGCAAATAGCCTGTGCACTACAAACCGGGATATCTTTAAAGTGGAA
>CAYZDA010000042.1:0-27169 GCA_964477095.1 uncultured Bacteroidales bacterium
TGGCGGTTTTATTTTTGATAGAATTTAAAATATCTTCTGTTATAATCACTATGCATGCCAAAGCCAGTTATTCCACCACCAACATATGCAATATCTCCGATTACAAATGACTGTAATAGTGACCCTGAAAACGGGATATTTTCCATGCTGAACCACCTGTTGTTTATATGGTCATAACACCACAAATCATCTTTAGGTGTATAAAAATATGTGCCATGTATTAAACCGGTTCCAACGAAGCCATATCCTCCAATACTAAATCCTACAGCATCACACCTGGCCTCTCCTGCAAAATCAGTTAGTTGAGTCCACTCATCGGTTGCTGGATCATATACATACACATGTTTGTGCAGATCATCGGTTAAACCTGTGGCCAAATATCCTTTCCCGCCCAAAGTGAAAGTGGCACAATCGTTATAATCATCAACCGGGAAGTCTGATTTTTGTGTCCAGGAATCGGTTGAAGGATCATATTCCCAGGTAGAGTTTTTATCAGGGAAGAATACATATCCCTTTGAGTTTAGCGTGAAGAAGTGATTATACCCTCCTTCATAACCCGGAAAATCAGAAAGCTGTGTCCAGGAATCAGTGGAAGGATCATATTTCCACATATCATCTAATTCTTTATTATTTGAATATCCAAGCCCTACGTAGGCATGCCCGCCGATAACAAAACTAACAGCAGCATAGCGTTCGGAGCCAGGAAAGTCATTAAGCTGTTGCCAGGTGTCAGATGTTGGATCATATTTGTAGAAGTTTTTATACGTATCTACATAGTTTTGAATTCCTAAGCCCAAATAGCCATACCCATTCAGCGAAAATGCTGTTGCATGCATCCTTTTTTCACCAGGGAAACTGGTAATTTCCTGCCACTCATGAGCAGGGGGTGCCTTAACTTTATTGTTTTTGTCATCGCCATCATCTTTATCACAAGCAAACAGAAAGATAGTGGCCATTAAGAGAAGGTAAAATTTTTTCATGATTGTTTTGTTATGATTTTCGCTACAAATATATTTTTATTTTGCAATAAGTTGTAAAAACAGTGCTAAAAAATTAAACAATCATTTAATACTGCAGGTGAAATGCCTGTAGTTGTAAAGATGGATTCTCCCTTTCCTGTCCGGGAAAAGAGGCAATTTCTTCACTGGTATATTCCGGTGGAAACTCTGTAGCTTCCTGTTCATCATCAAAACATCCGGAAAAGAAAATAAGTAAAACTAATGCAGAAAGAAGAGAGATGTATTTCATAAAAATTTGGTTTAAATTAAGAAAAAAAAGATTAATTAACATTCAAAAATAGTGCCAGCAGTGCTGAGAATTATTCCTTACCTTTGCAAAAAACATTCAATTATGCAGCATTTGGTTTCACCCTCAATATTATCAGCTGATTTTACGCAACTGGGTAAGGCAGTTGAAATGGTAAATAGCAGTAATGCCGATTATATTCACCTTGACGTGATGGATGGCATGTTTGTTCCAAATATATCTTATGGTCAGCCTGTTATTAAAGATATCAAAAAGCTTGCTAAGAAGCCGCTGGATACGCACCTGATGATTATGGATCCCGATCGCTACTTTGATGATTTTAAGGAGCTGGGCATTGATATTCTCACTGTGCACCTTGAGGCCTGTACGCATCTTCACCGGTCGGTGCAGCGTATTCATAATCTTGGAATGAAGGCAGGAGTGGCACTGAATCCGCATTCTCCGGTGAGCCTGCTTGAGGATATTATCGGCGATCTTGAACTGGTTCTGATCATGTCAGTGAATCCCGGCTTTGGCGGTCAGGAATTCATACATCGCTCTTATTCAAAAATAACCAAGCTGCGCAAACTCATTGAGCGTAACAGTGCCAAAACCCTCATTGAGGTTGACGGGGGTGTAAGCATGGAAAATGCCTCCAGCCTGGTGGCGGCAGGTGCAGATGTGCTGGTTGCCGGCAGTACGGTTTTTAAAGCCGGTGATCCGTCAGCTATGATTGATCAGCTTAAAAACGCCTGATTATTCAGTGATGACTACAGACCGGGTTTTAACTTTTTCTCCCAGGTCAAACATCAGGGTATAGGTTCCAGGGATTAAATCAGGAATACTGATACTGCTTTTATTTAGCGACTTTTTCCTGATGAGCTGCCCATTCATATTGTAGATTTCCACGTAACTGGTATTGCCTGTCCACTTGTCAGGTGTAATAATCCTTAGCTCTCCAGTGCCTGGGCCGGGAATAAGTTCGATATCCTCATTTTCCAGGTTGGAAATAATTCCCAGCGTTGAAGCATCATAAATATTGACCATATTATCGTTAAAGAGCGGTACAATAAGTTTGTCATACTGGGCGCAGTAGTATATGTCAGCAGGGTCATCAACCGAAGCCACTGCCACATCCGAAGCTGAGGGAGGATCCGTAATCGAACTAAAGTGATATACCCGGTCATCATCCCAGGAAGAAACATAGTAAGTGCCAGCGGGGTTCTGCGTCAAACCATCCATGTCAGAAATACTTGTACCTATTTCAAAGTCTATGGTTCCATTGGCCCTGTTTATGATCTGCAGGGATGAGTGTGATTTAAATGAAACCACGATGAGCTGGTTACTGGCATCCACAAAAATGCCATTGGGCCTATCCAGCGACCAGGAATCCGAAAGCAAACCGTTGGAAGCTCCGGTTGAAGTCATAAAAAAAATTTTGTTTGCCGCCATATCTGTCATATACATGGTATCACCCGAGGTAGTGATGTCATTCAGTTGCTGTGCATCAGTGATGGTTACCGTTTGGGATATGGCACCGGTGTTCAGGTCAATTATGTGAATCTTAGTAACATCTGTTACATACAACATGTTGTTATTCACACACATGCCTTTGGGGCTGTTAAGGCCGGAAGTGACAAAGTCCGACACAGAATGAGTATTTACATCCACGGCGACTATGGTGCCGTTTCCTGCATTTGAGATAAGATACTGATCATTAACATGATCGTAGGCTGCACTTTCCGGGTTACTGTAGGATTGTGACTGTAATGATGTGCTCACGAAGATAATGAGGAAAAGAGAGTAGAGTTTTTTCATAATGTATAGATTTTAGATGTATCTATACAAATTTATGAAAAAAACGACGCTTTGTAAAGTTATAAAGGTAGTAAATTACTAAACCCCAAAAAATTCCAAGCAAGGCACCACCCAGAATATCCAGAGGATAATGCACACCAAGATATACCCTGGAGTAGGAAACTATAGCTGCCCAGAGGATCATGGGCCATCCTATCCACCTGATATGTTGTTTCAGGAGCATTGTCATAAAAATGGCAAGCCCAAAGGCATTTGAAGCATGAGATGACACAAAACCGTATTGTCCGCCGCATTTGTTGTTGACAATATGTACAAGTCCGGCAAGGTCGGGGGCATGACATGGCCGCAATCGTTCAAACACATCCTTAAATAGCTTCACGGAGGTCTGATCGGTAAGCGTTATGACCAGGGCGATAAAAAACAAAAGGATAAATCCTTCTTTTTTCTTAAATCTGAAAACAAGAAAAAGCAGGAAGGCATACAATGGTATCCAGATGTATTTATCGCTGATCCACCACATTATGTGATCAAAAAGTGGTGAGTTGAGGCTGTTTAGCGCAAGAAAAAGCTTCTTATCCAGTTCAATTATCTGTTCAAGCATGAATTGATGTTAAATGATTAATTTTACGGCCTCAAAATTAATATATGATTCGTTCGGTCATCATAATCGGTGCAGGAAATGTTGGATTACATTTGGGCAGGGCTGTCAGTGGTCTGGGGTTGAGCTCTTTGAAAGTTTTCGCCCGTAGGATCAAAAGTGGCTATGATAAAAGTGTCCTTAAGTTCCTCACCAGCGATCCTGTGGTATTTTCGGAAAAGGCTGACCTGGTAATACTGGCGGTAAATGATGACAGTATATCCGCGGTATGCTCCCAGCTTGAAGACAGGGGGCAGATAGTTGTTCATACTTCCGGAAGTACGCCCATGAATGTGTTGGCGAAATTCAGCAGGCACGGGGTGTTGTATCCACTACAGACGTTTTCTGCCTCCGGTAAGCTGGATTACAGAACTGTTCCGTTTTTTACGGAAGCAAACGGTCCCGGTGTTTTGCAGGAGCTAAAAAAATTTGCCAGTCTCATCTCTGGCAGTGTAACTGAAGCCGGCACTGATAAAAGGCTGAAGTTGCACATCAGTGCAGTTTTTGTTTCCAATTTCGTCAATCATATGTATTCTGTGGCGGAAGAAATCTGCCGTGAAGAAGATATTGATTTTAATGTGTTGATGCCATTGATTAAGGAAACTGTAAGTAAAATAGCAATTATGCATCCAAAGCAGGCCCAGACAGGTCCTGCTGTGAGAAACGACAGGACTACCATCAGCAAACACCTGGAAGCACTGAAAAGCGACCTGCAGAAGCAGGAGTTGTACAGGCTTCTGAGCGAATCCATACATCAAAAAAATCAAAAAAATGAGAAACTATAAAGAACTGCTTAAAAACATCCGTACCCTCATCTTTGATTATGACGGCGTGTTTACTGACGGAATTGTTATTGTGACAGATGAAGGTGAGTTAATTCGTACAGCTAACACCAAAGACGGCTATGCTGTGCAGCAGGCAGTAAAAAAAGGCTTTCACGTAGCTGTGATTACCGGTGGAAAAAACGGTTCGGTTAAAACACGTATGAATATGCTTGGGGTAAAGCACGTTTATACCCACGTGGAAAACAAAGCCGAAAAGATGATGGAAGTGCTGGCTGAAACAGATACCAAACCAGAACAGGTAATGTACATGGGTGACGATATTCCGGATATGGGCCCTATGAAAAAAGTGGCTTTGGCCTGCTGTCCTGATGATGCCGTGGAGGAGATAAAACGGATAAGCCATTATATTTCTGACAATAAAGGCGGGTATGGTGCTGTAAGGGATATAATAGAACAAGTTCTAAAAGCTCAAAATCTTTGGATAAATGAATAATAAGAAGCAGGATAAAGTAAGTTTTTTCAGACGGTTAAAGGGATTTTTTCTACTGATCAGACCACTGAACCTTTTCATTATTGCGTTAACAGCCTTCCTTACGTGGTATGCGCTGTTGGGCGGAATTTTTGATTACCTGAACATGCCGCTGCATATGAACAGCGGTACCATGCTGTTGCTGATAATATCAATGATCGGCAATGCAGCCGGGGGATATATCATCAATGATTATTTCGACATCCCAATAGACCAGGTCAACAAACCGGATAAGCAGATTGTAGGGATTTTAATTTCGCCCCAGGCAGCCATTTATCTTTATGCATTTTTTACCCTCGGAGGACTGGTAGCGGGATTTTTAGCAGCACTGAATGTGGGAAACTATCAGCTTGGAATGGTATATGTTATATTTGCTTTAGCTCTCTGGTTTTATTCGGATCAGTTTAAATACCTGAAATTCTGGGGAAATTTTATAGTCAGCCTGTCCACTGCCTTTATAGTTGTTGTGGTTTGGCTGTTTGAGTTTTTCGCAATGATAGCTGAAACTGAATTTCTTCCTCCCCGCGAGCAAAGGCTGGTTACTATGATGATACTTGCTTATGGTACTTTTGCCTTTCTCAGCACCTTTGTCAGGGAACTGGTGAAAGACCGGCAGGATGTGCCAGGTGATTTAAGGGCTGGAGTAAGAAGCCTTGCGGTTACCATGAGCGATACCGGCTTTAAAGTGCTTTTGTTTGTAATTCTTACATTGAATATTATACTGCTGATATTCTCCCAGATATGGCTGTCAGGGATGAATCTGATGTATATCACCTGGTTTATTTACCTGTTGGAAGCTCTGATAATTTATACCGGCTGGCTGATATACAAAGCCCGGTGTGAACAGGATTATGCTGCAATAAGTCTTTACCTGAAAGTTTACATAGTAGCAGGTATTTTATCAATGCAAATCATGCAAATAAGTTGGTGATGATGGATCCGGTACTGAAGGAAAAACTGGGTAATACAAAGATTATTCTGGCGTCAAAATCCCCCAGAAGGCACAAGCTGATGAAAGCGCTGGGCATAGAATTCACCGTAAAGCCTGCAGATGTGGAAGAGCACTATCCGCCTCATCTCAGGCGTGAGCAAATCCCGGTGTTTCTGGCCGGGTTAAAAGCGGAAGCCTTTCCGCAGGATCAAATCGCGGAGGATGAACTTGTAATTACTGCAGATACTATAGTCTGGTTAAATGATGCGGTACTCACCAAACCCGGAAACCGGGAAGATGCGGTTAGAATACTCAGGAAGCTATCAGGCAATATGCATGAAGTATACAGTGGTGTTTGTTTGAAGTCACACCACAAAGTCAAAAGCTTTTCTGCATCTTCCGAAGTATACTTCCGCAAGCTGAAAGATGAGGAAATTGAGTTTTATGTTGATGAGTATAAGCCTTTCGACAAAGCCGGTGCTTACGGCATACAGGAATGGATTGGCTACATCGGGATAGAGAAAATCAGCGGGTCATTTTTCAATGTGATGGGGCTGCCCACACAAAAACTGTATGATGAGCTGCTAAAATTCTAAGCTCAAGGTCAGGTGCACATTATTATCCCAGTAGGTGGGGAAGACGGAAAATGCAGTGTTTCGGTGTTTTCGCGCCACGAAATTTCCTATACCATATCCCAAAGCGGCACCCGCTATAACATCGCCAAGCCAGTGTTTTTCTTCTGTTACACGGGATAAGCCGGTTAATGCAGCTATGGTATACATGCCTGCGGGTATCCATTTACTATGATTATACTGCCTGGCGATGACTGTAGCCACCGCGAATATGCCTGAGGTATGTCCTGAGGGAAAAGATTCGAAGGCGTCAGCTGAGAAAGGATGGCCCTGAAACGAGTGGGGGAAGAAATGCCAGTGGCTTTCACCATTTACATAAGGCCGCTGCCTGGCAAATATCCATTTACCCAGATAAGTGAATACGGCATTATGGAAGTAGGCTTCCGCCATTAGCACAGCAGTTTGTTTCAGCTTGCTGTCGTCAAACAACCAGCCGCTGCCGTACATCAAAACAGTAGCGCTGCTGATGAAATATGGATCTCCGATATCAGTAATGGTCTTGCTTACGTTATGGAGATTGCTTAATTCTTTAAAATAAATAAATTCCCTGCTGATCTGTTCATCGTATTTGATGGCAGCCACCGTAGCAGCGGCCACAGGTATCAGGGTTTTGTAATCATAATCTCTGAAGCGGATACTGCTTTTCCATATTTCAGCATGGTCAACAGGGATGGTTTTGATGATGCTTTGGCGCAGGCTATCCTGGGCTGAAGCCATCAAGGGAAGCAGAAAGAAGATAAGCAGTATGTTTTTTCTGAAGATCATGGAACAAAAATAGATAAATCCACTAAGGGGCATTTTATCAGGACATAAAAAACCCGCCGGAATTAGTGGCGGGTTAGGTATGATTTATTTTTATATAATATCACGTCCGGGATATGCTTTCAACGCTTCAGATAAAGCTTTCATAGCGTTTCTGAGATCGTCCACATTCAGCACATAGCTGATGCGCACTTCCTGGCGTCCTGCTCCTTCAGTTGAGTAGAATCCGGTGGCCGGTGCCAGCATTACCGTCTGGTTGTTATACTCAAAATCCTCCAGCAGCCACTGGCAGAAGCGGTCAGCATCATCAATCGGTAGTTTGGCAACCACATAAAAAGCTCCCTTGGGAGTGGGGCAGAAGGCACCTTCCATACCGTTGATTTCTTCCACAACCACATTTCTGCGAGCATAGTATTCATCAATTACCTTGTCGAAATACCCGGCAGGGGTGTCAAGTGCGGCTTCAGCGGCAACCTGTCCGAAGGAAGGCGGGCTCAAACGCGCCTGGGCAAATTTCATGGCTGTGCGCATTACTTCCTTGTTGAGTGATACCATGCAGCCGATGCGGATTCCGCAGGCGCTGTAACGCTTGGACACTGAATCAATCATAATCACATGCTGGTCCAGCCCGTCAAGCTGCATTACTGAAAAATGCCTGTGTCCGTCATAGGTGAATTCACGATAAACCTCATCTGAAAACAGAAACAGATCATATTTTAATACCAGTTCACGAAGGACTTCCAGTTCTTCACGGCTGTATAGATAACCGGTAGGGTTATTCGGATTGCAAATCATGATCCCCTTGGTTTTGTCAGTGATTGCTTTCTCAAAATCACTGATGGGCGGTAATGCAAATCCGCTTTCGATGGATGATGGAATAGGCTTTACTTTAACTCCCGAATTAGTGGCAAACCCATTGTAGTTGGCATAAAACGGTTCAGGAATGATGATCTCGTCATCCTGATCCAGGCAGGAGTTCATGGCAAAAAGGATGGCTTCAGAGGCTCCGGCACCTACAATAATATCATCAGCTGTTACATGGATATTATTCTTTTTGTAATACTCAGCCAGTTTCTCTCGGTATGAGATATTTCCGGCAGAATGACTGTAGGCTACAACCTTTTCATCATAATTTTTTATAGCATTTAACGCTACTTCCGGGGTTTCAATATCGGGCTGCCCAATGTTAAGGTGATATACTTTACGACCTTTTTTCTTTGCTGCTTCGGCAAAAGGAACCAGCTTGCGAATGGGTGACTCGGGCATTTTGAGCCCTTTTTGGGATATCTTTGGCATATTGCTGTGTTTTAAAATAAAAATACCGGTTACAATCAATTGTAACCGGTACAAATTTAGGAAAAATTTAAATTGGTAATTGGCTATTCGGTTTTTTCAACCACTGTTCCCTTTACTTTGAGTACCACTGCACCTTCTTCAGCATTGCTGCGCACAACCACCTGGTTGTTAAATGTTTCAACTTTGTCGGGCGTGTAGATAACCTGGATCTGTGCCTCTTCGCCCGGCATAATCGGTTTTTTGGGATATTCGGGTGCTGTGCAGCCACAGGATGTTACCACCTTTGTAATGACCAGTGGCATATTTCCAGTGTTTTTAAAGGTAAACACACAGGAAGCATCAGAATACATTTCTATGGTGCCAAAATCATGAACTTCTTTGTCAAATTCTATTTTGGCAGCTGATCCTCCTTTGCTTTGTGATAATACAAAGGGTGATATCAGGAACAGGAAAGAAAACAATACAATTGCTCGGTTCATCATTATCCGGGTATTTGGTTTAACGGTCAGATTTAAAACAAAAATTAAACCAAAGTAGTTGCCTGAAGGCGTATAAATAAAAAAAACGCGAGCAGGTCAGGCCTGTCGCGCTGTGTAGATGATATCAGTTTACTGAATATCTGATTTGGTTTTTTGTGGTACGCCCTGTGGCTCCTGAATAACTTTTCCCTTGATTTTAAGCACAACCACTCCATTTTTTGCATTTGACCTTACAGTTACCTGCTTGTTGATGGCGCCCAGGCGGCGGGTGTCATATTTTACTTTGATGATGCCCGTTTTACCCGGCATGATGGGTTCGCGCGTCCATTTGGGAACGGTACAGCCGCAGGAAGAACGCACAGATGTGAGCACCAGCGGTGCATCACCTGTGTTGGTGAATTCAAACTTGCAGTTGCCATCACCATTTTGGTAAATGGTACCGTAATCATGCACTTTTTTGTCAAACTTGATCTTTGGATTGTTTTCCTTACCGTCTTCACCGGCAAGGTTCCAACTGGCAAAGGCCACTAAAAGCGTGAGGATTAGTATTATTCTTTTCATGATTTGATTTTTTAAATGAATGTCATCACAAATGTATGGGTTATTGCGCTAAATTCAAAAACTATTCCAATTAAAGATACTGGAATAATAATTCTTTTAAAAAAAATCCTTGATACTAACATCTTCATTTCCGGGGACCGGTGTATGGAATGCAAAAAACTGCCTGCATCAGTGCCCCGGATGTTATTGAAAATAACAGTACTTTGGGCGCCATTGGTGCAGGCAGTATTAAACGCAGAAGACGGTTCTAAACGAGTTTTCTCACTTCCTCAAGTGCTTTCTGGTAATTTGGATCATCGCCAATTTCCGGCACATATTCCACATATTTTATCTCATCATCTTTATCGATAATGACAATGCCGCGCGCCAACAGGCGGTGCTCTTCAATCAGGAACCCGTATTTCTTGCCAAAATCCACATCCTTGTGGTCTGATAGTGTTTCCACGTTGCTGATTCCTTCAGCTGCGCTGAATCGTTTGAGTGAAAAGGGCAGGTCAACACTCAATGTCAGCACTACAACTGATTCATGCAACCTGGTAGCCTCTTTGTTGAATTTCCGGGTTTGCCTGGCGCAAACGGGAGTGTCAATGGACGGCATAACCGAAAGAACCCTCACCTTACCCTGCCAGTCAGACAGTTTTACTTCTTTCATGTCAGAATCAACTGCAGTAAAATCAGGTGCCTTATTTCCGGGTTTTGCTTCATCTCCAAGCAATGTAATCTGGTTACCTCCAAAGGTTACTTTTTGATTATCTCTTTTCATAACTGTTTATTTTAGCATTCCATATGCTAACAAATCCCGGCTGGCTTTGTTAGCAACTGACATTATTTCCTGTCGAAATATGGGTTTTTGCTACCGCCACTTAGCGGGACCACATATGCTATTTTTATATCATCTGGTAAAATGCCGGCTTGCAAGGCGGCTTTCCCGGCAGTGAACATTATCCTGTTATCTGCTCTGTGGTTCATGGCAACTGATACTGCAGACCCGAGTGCGATTCCAAGATCACCGGTATTAAAAGCACAGGGGGTGTCAGGATGCTCGCGTTTTTCATCGCAGTGAGCATAACCGCAAAAGCCGCAATGCGGAAGATCCATGGGTTCGATGGATGTCCCCAGCAATATCGCGGTATCTGTTTGTTCCAGGTTATGACCGTCTCTTTGAAAGAAGTGCAGTTTTTTCTCTTTTCCGGTTTGAATCATGATCCGGGCCAGGTGGTCAATTTCATCTTTACTGAGTATGGCTGCATACAAGTTGTCTTTTCCCCGGGCCTTGGGAGCCGTACGGGCAGCCAGCAGCATTTGCTCTGCTACACGCCTCAGGTTTTGTTTCAGGATTTGCTGATCTGTTTTCATCTGCTAATAATTTGATTTAGATGGTGATCCCATCTTTATGGTTGGGACTTGCATGCAGTAGTCCGCCTTAGTGGGATCTACTCGTTTCATGCTTTGAATTTTTACGAAAGTAACAAGAAAAACCGGTGGTGAAAAGCAGACATAAAAAACGCCCGGCTATTCTGATGCCGGGCGCTTATACCACTATGGAAAAAATATTACATTTCTGCTTCCTGTTCACCGATAAATCTTTCCGCCTCGATGGCAGCCATAGCTCCTGTGCCGGCAGCGGTTACGGCCTGGCGGAATACTCTATCCTGTACATCGCCACAGGCAAATACACCGGGAACATTCGTGGAGGTGGAATCGGGCTTTGTAATCAAATAACCCTGCTCATCCATATCCAGTTGCCCCACGAACATGTCGGAATTTGGTTTATGGCCGATTGCCACGAAAAACCCATCAATGTCAATACGTTTCTCTTCACCGGTCTTCACATTCTCAACAATCACACCGGTCACTTTTTTAGAAAATCCCTGAGTTTCGCCCACGATTTCCTTAACAACACTGTTCCAGACCATTTCAATATTTTCTTTCTTTAAAACGCGGCGTTGCATGGCTTTGGAAGCGCGGAGCGTATCCCTGCGGTGGATTACATACACTTTTTTAGCCAGATTCGACAGGTATGATGCCTCTTCTGCTGCTGTATCGCCTCCGCCCACAACAGCTACATTCAATCCCTTGTAGAAAAATCCGTCGCAGGTGGCACAGGCTGATACTCCTGCTCCATTATATTCGGCTTCGGATTTCAGTCCCAGCCATTTGGCAGAAGCACCGGTGGAAATAATCACCGTTTCAGCTTCTATTTCTTTTCCCTCATCGGTTTTTGCTTTAAACGGACGTTCTGACAGGTTGATCTCGGTTATCATTCCCCACCTTACATCGGCATCAAAGCGTTCAGCCTGCTTTTTCAGCTGTTCCATCATTTCCGGGCCTTTTATTCCTTCAGGATAGCCGGGAAAATTGTCCACTTCAGTAGTTATGGTGAGCTGTCCGCCGGGCTGCATTCCCTGATACATCACCGGATGAAGGTCAGCGCGGGCTGCATAAATAGCAGCGGTATAACCAGCAGGTCCTGATCCGATTATAAGGCACTTAACATGTTCTTTTGATTCACTCATAAGGCTGTTTTATTTTATGCAAAGGTAAATAATTTATTGATTCTAAATAAAGCTACCGCCTCAGGTCATAAAATATGCCAAATTTGCTATGTGTTATTTTTGCAGCTTATTACGGGCAACCGGCTGCCTGATTGGCAGTGTTTTCAGCAAAAAAATATATAATCACTTGCACCATACCGGAAAATAATATTATCTTTGCGCTTGCAAAAACGGGGTGTGGCGCAGCTGGTAGCGCACTTGTATGGGGTACAAGAGGCCGTTGGTTCGAGTCCAATCACCCCGACCAGTAAAGGCGCAGGCATAATCATGAATGCGCCTTTTGCTTTTTCAGTCCATACACAACAATAGCTTTTCTTCGTTGTCATTTTAAAAAGATTAATTTTGTTCTTTATTCCGTACGCATGGCGGAATAAATTTGTTTTTGTTGCACAGGAAACGATCTCAATGGGATGAAAAAAGTCAGTTTGCTTATTGTTTTTATGTTGGGGCTGGCAGTTAACAGCTGGTCGCAGATCATGAATATTGAAAGACTCCGGCTGGAAAGCGACAGCGGATGGGCCGGTAATATCAAAGGTTCATATAACGTCAGCAAGAATACAAAAAAGATCAAGCAGCTTCAGACCAATGTGCACATCCAGCATAAACGGGCCATACACACCTTTCTCATCGTATCAAACCTGAGTTTTATTAAAGCCGGGGAAGAAAACTTCGAGAATAGCGGATCGCAGCATTTTCGCTACACCCGCGACCTTTGGAAGTGGATGAGCGTGGAGGGATTTGCCCAGTTTCAATATAACCGTGTGCTGAAAGTAAAATTCCGTAACCTTTGGGGAGTGGGCGTAAGATTTGAAGCATTCGATAAGGAAAACTTCAGGTTTTACGTGGGAAATAATATGATGTATGAGCACGAACGCCACGAAAGCGATAATATTGAAAATAATCTCCGGCTTAGTTATTACATAAACCTCGGCTGGGAAATGAAGGAAAACATCAGCTTGAACTCCATCGCCTACATCCAGCCTAAAATGTTTAATATGGAAGATTACCAGGTGCTTTGGCAATCGGGCATCGGTTTTAAAGTGCTCAAAAACCTTGAAGTTGGCATTCAATACAACTGGATGATAGATTCCCGTCCACCAGTCGATGTCCCCAAGGTGATCTATTCGCTTCGTAACACCATCAGCTATACCTTCTGATACGTTGTTTTGGGCAGCTCCCTTTGGCCGCAACAGCCCTGCGGTGAGGGCTGAAGTGCACGCTGCTTCATAATATATTTGCTCCCCTCGTCTCCGGCTACAGACTGTGCTTTCCCCGGGCCTTTCGCCTCCGCTGTGCTACACATTACTCCGGCATCCGGTTTTTAAAGCAAAAAAAAGCCGGCACTAAATGTACCGGCTTTAATTATATATAAATCAGGATTATTTATCCTTGTCGTCATCAACTTCTTCAAAGTCAACATCAGTAACATCATCGTCACCACCTGTGGATTTCTGATTATCCTGTTTTTGTTCGCCCTGCTGAGCCTGGCCCTGAGCTCCACCCTGCTGTTGCTGCTGGGCGTTGTAGATTTCCTGGCTGGCAGCCTGCCATGCGTTGTTAAGCTCTTCGGTATATTTGTCCACATCTTCGATGTTCTCGTTTTTGTGGGCTTCTTTCAGCTTGTTCATGGCCTCCTCAATAGGCTGTTTCTTATCAGCGGGAACTTTATCGCCAAATTCCTTCAGTTGTTTTTCGGTTTGGAAAACCAATGCATCGGCTTTGTTGAGCTTCTCGACTTTCTCCCTGGCTTTCTGATCTTCTTCGGCGTGCGCTTCCGCTTCCTGCTTCATTTTTTCTATCTCGGCATCGGAAAGTCCTGACGTAGCTTCAATGCGGATGTTCTGCTCTTTACCGGTTCCTTTATCCTTGGCAGACACATTCAGGATACCGTTGGCATCAATATCAAAAGATACTTCAATCTGTGGTACACCGCGTGGTGCCGGTGGTATTCCGTCCAGGTGGAAACGTCCGATGCTTTTGTTCTGGTTAGCCATGGGGCGCTCTCCCTGCAGTACGTGGATTTCGACAGATGTCTGATTGTCAGCTGCTGTTGAGAAAGTTTCCGATTTCTTTGTCGGGATGGTAGTGTTAGCCTCAATTAGTTTGGTCATCACACCGCCATAGGTTTCAATACCAAGGGACAATGGAGTAACATCAAGCAGCAGTACATCTTTAACTTCTCCAGTGAGAACACCACCCTGGATAGCAGCTCCAATAGCTACAACCTCATCAGGGTTAACCCCTTTTGAAGGTTTCTTCTTAAAGAAATCTTCCACTACCTTCTGGATAGCGGGGATACGTGTTGATCCGCCGACCAGGATAACTTCATCCACGTCGCCGGGGCTCATACCAGCATCACTAAGAGCCTTCTTGCAGGGCTCAATGGTTCGCTGGATCAAATCATCAGTGAGTTGTTCAAATTTAGCGCGGGTGAGTTTTTTCACCAGGTGCTTAGGTATTCCGTCCACGGGCATGATATACGGCAGGTTGATTTCAGTTTCTGTTGAGCTTGACAATTCCACCTTTGCTTTCTCGGCAGCTTCTTTCAGTCGCTGCATGGCCATGGGGTCTTTTTTCAGGTCAACACCTTCGTCCTTCTTAAATTCATCCGCCAGCCATTTAATCACTTTATCATCAAAGTCATCACCACCCAGGTGAGTATCTCCATTGGTTGATTTTACTTCAAATACACCGTCACCCAATTCAAGTATTGAGATATCGAAAGTACCACCCCCAAGGTCAAACACGGCAATTTTCACATCCTTATCGCGTTTGTCAAGTCCGTATGCCAAAGAGGCAGCAGTAGGCTCATTGATGATACGTTTCACTTCCAGGCCTGCGATTTCGCCGGCTTCTTTTGTAGCCTGGCGTTGTGAGTCGCTAAAATATGCCGGAACGGTGATAACAGCTTCATTTACTTCCTGTCCAAGATAATCTTCAGCGGTCTTCTTCATTTTTTGAAGCACCATGGCTGATATTTCCTGGGGGCTGTAGTGCCTGTCATCAATTTTTACGCGTGGTACATTATTATCGCCTTTTTCCACCTTATAAGGCATGCGGTTAACTTCGGTCTGTACCCGGTCCCAGGTTTCTCCCATGAACCGCTTGATAGAAGCAATTGTCTTTGTTGGGTTAGTGATAGCCTGACGCTTGGCAGGATCTCCTACTTTACGTTCGTTATTATCAGTAAAAGCAACCATAGAAGGTGTGGTACGCTTGCCTTCGCTGTTGTTGATAACAACAGGCTCGTTACCTTCCATTACAGCAACACATGAGTTTGTTGTTCCAAGGTCAATTCCTATAATTTTTCCCATTGTATTATCCTTTTTATTGATTTATTTCGATTTTGGCAACTTTGGTCAATGTTTGTGCCAAATAAATCCGTAAAGGGAAATTTAATGGGGTAGAGATGTAAAATGCACGCAATCAGATTCATGTGAAATTTCA
Source organism: uncultured Bacteroidales bacterium (assembly GCA_964477095.1). Lineage (GTDB taxonomy): Bacteria > Bacteroidota > Bacteroidia > Bacteroidales > PWNQ01 > PWNQ01. The sequence goes on from CAYZDA010000042.1 coordinate 15,678, forward strand.
TGACAAGGCGTCACATTGTCAGTTTATCTGCTGTAATACTTATGCAGGCGTTACGGGATAGGCTTCACGAAATTTAAATGCCGGGTTTGCGAGCCATCCACAAGAGAGTCTTGTGAATCTGAATTCAGCAGTAATGTTCTATGCTGGTGAAAGCGGCTGGCAAATAAACCAATACCGTTGCTGATATTGGAATATTCCGGACGTTCCTGTATGATGGTGTTAGAAGGCTTATTTACTTTCATATAGGTGGCAAATTCATCATTGGCCACAGAAATAATATATTGCACCGAATCCATTGTTCTTTCCACATTGTCAAGCTGAGGCATTGAATTCTTGAGGAATACATAAAACTGCTGACCCACAACTTCGGAGGACATTTCACCACCTCCGCCAAGGCTGGAAGCTTCCTTTTGGGGGAAATTCCAGTCAAGTGTTTTCTGTTCTGTGGTGCCATTGTCAAAATAATTCGTGTAGAAAGCACGGATGGTAAGCTGATAAAGGCGTCCACGTTCAGCCGTTCTCCAGATAACCTCAGTGGGCAGGCTGGAAGTAAAATTGACAAATGTCTGGCCGGCCAGCGGCCTTTTGATATAAAAAGATCTGATGAGTTCAGTTTCACTTTCTATATATTTATCACGCATTTTATTGTAAATCTCAAGGCGATAGGTGTAATTTGCTGATATTTTCACCGTGGGTTCTGACGTACGGTAAACGATACGGTCAGGATAAGGAAAAACGCCCGGCTCTGCATTATGGATCATCGTGGTATCAAGGGGGATTTTCCTGATGAGGTTATTACCATTATATTCCAGCAGGTTTACCTCCAGTATATCCGGGTCGTACTGGATGGAATCAGGATTTGAAGCCATTTTCAGGGCATTACCTTCACCCAGGTAGGCCCGGTTGATTCTGATATAATGCACCTCATTCTGCTGGTTGAGCAGGCCATAAACTACCGGGATATCTTGCCATTCGCTGTTGAGGTCAACATCGGTTTCACAGCTCCATGAAAATAGAAAAATAATAGCGGGAATTATATAGCTTAGTGCTTTTTTAATCATAGCTTACTTTATTGAACATGCAAATCTAAACAATAATTTCTATTTATGTGTTTTGTATGTTATCAATAACTGGCAACGCGCTGTTTTATTATCTATCTTTGCGGGTTGTTCAGTAAAATGTATTTGCAAATCAGGAATCATGTCAACATATAATGTAGTTCCGCCCCGGAAAATCACTACGCATGTGCTTCAGGAGATGAAGCTAAAAAGGGAAAAAATCTCCATGTTAACAGCCTATGACTACTCCATGGCCAGCATACTGGATGAAGCGGGTATAGATGTAATTCTTGTGGGCGATTCAGCCTCGAATGTAATGTCGGGTTATACCACCACACTTCCTATCACCCTGGATATGATGATCTATCATGCCTCAGCTGTGATGCGTGCAGTTAAGCGCGCCCTGGTAGTAGTGGATATGCCATTTGGCACCTATCAGGGTAATTCAAAGGAGGCCATACAGTCAGCTATCCGGATTATGAAGGAGGCGGGTGCCAATGCAGTAAAGATAGAAGGCGGAACTGAGATACTGGAATCAGTGAACAGGATATTATCCGCGGGAATCCCGATTATGGGGCACCTGGGCTTAACCCCGCAGTCGATACATAAATTCGGGACCTATGTAGTGCGTGCCACACAGGATGAGGAAGCTGATAAGCTGTTGGAAGATGCTCATGCCCTTGCTAAAGCGGGTTGTTTTGGCATCGTACTGGAGAAAATTCCCGCCAAACTGGCAGCCCGGGTGGCTCGTGAGGTAAATGTGCCCATTATCGGGATAGGTGCAGGAGCCGATGTGGACGGACAGGTTCTGGTGCTCCATGATATGCTGGGAATTACTCAGAAGTTTTCACCCCGCTTCCTTCGGCGCTATCACAACCTGCAGGAGGAGATCACAGGCTCGGTGAAAGCTTATATCAACGATGTGAAATCCATGGATTTCCCCAATGAACGAGAACAATATTAACCATGAGTGAAGATAAGAGGCTTAAGCAAGAGAATGTTTTGTACGAAGATAACCATCTGATTATACTCAATAAAAAACCGGGTGAGATTGTTCAGGGCGATAAAACCGGCGACGAGCCTCTGAGTGGCAAGCTGAAAACTTATCTGAAAAGGAAATATAATAAACCAGGGGATGTATTTGTAGGAGTGATCCACCGGATTGACCGCCCTGTTAGCGGTGCAGTAATTTTTGCCAAAACATCAAAGGGTTTGGCAAAAATGAATCAGGTGGTAAAAGACCGTGATATTAAAAAGCGATACTGGGCGCTGGTGGAAGGGCAACCCGAACATACCACCGGGCATCTCACGCATTATCTTCGGAAAAATCAGAAAAAGAACAAATCATATCCTGTTGACAAAGATGCAAAAGGAGCTTTAAGAGCTGAGCTGGAATATCGCTTTGTGGCTGCTTCAAATAATTACAGCCTGCTGGAGGTGGAATTGCTCACCGGCCGGCACCACCAGATCAGAGCGCAATTGTCGGCTATCGGCTACCCGATCAAGGGTGATGTGAAATACGGCTTTAAAAGACTTAATAAGGATGGTGGGATGATCCATTTGCATGCCCGCTACCTGGAGTTTGTTCACCCGGTTAAAAAAGAAACGGTTTCAGTTACAGCTCCGCCACCGGATGATAAACTCTGGGATGTATTCGCAGATATCATGAAACTAAGAGAAGAGAAATAAGCATGAACACAAGCTGCTTATGTGGTTAATTTTTGTTAAAATATTTTGATTTTCTCTGTATGTTTGCTATCTTTCGGGTTCAAAATCTATACCCGGAAGCTATGTCGATTTTCAGCAAATACAAAGAAGTTTTCATGGTGCTTAATGATAAGGAGCAAATGTTTACTGATGTTCCTTCACAGCGCAGCAGAGGTCTTATATTCCGGCAGATTCTTTTAATCTGCCTTTTTGCCTTTATTTACGGAATGGTCATGGGTGGCTACCATAGCATAGTGCAATCGGTTGTGGCAGGAACCAAGCTGATGTTACTGTTTATAGCTACCCTGCTGATTTCCTTCCCTTCGCTATTTGTTATCCAGAAAGTGCTGGGCTCGGGCTTAAATTTTTGGCAGTCGCTTCTTATTATCCTTAATGGCTTCGTTCTTGCTTCCACTATCATGTTGTCGTTTGCGCCAATAGTGGTGTTTTTTCTTATTACCGGTGATAATTACCACTTCATTCAGTTGTTGCATGTGGCAATATTTGCTTTCGCCTGGATATTCGGGATAAAGAATATGGTGAATTCATTAAGCTATGCATACAAGATCAGGAATGTATATCCTCAAACCAGCCTTACGGTGTTCAAGGTTTGGGTCGTTATCCTGGCATTCGTGGGAGTTCAGTTATCATGGAACCTGCGTCCTTTTCTCGGTGATCGTGATGAGCGTTTCCAGCTTTTCAGGGATTATGAGGGCAATTTCTACACCGCTATCATTTACTCTTTTGATCAGATACTTAATGGCCCTGGGGAGCAATACGACCCCAAACTCGCCGGAATGGAGCAGCAAACCGACAGTATGATGGAACAGGATAGCAGCGGTGTTATGAAACTTACGGAGGAATAATGACAGAATAATTTTTTTTTCGTGGTTACACTGCTAAAAGTTCAATCAGTGGGCCATCTCTGGCTTCCTCACTGTCTCTTCTTTACCGGGCCGGGTACTAAATACTCTTTAAAACTTGTTCAAAACAAACTGGTTTTGATTTGTGATCGGGGATTTTTTCACTTATCTTTAAGCTTGTGAAGCTGAACGAGGGGAAGGGAGTATCGCAAAACCATCCGCAAAATGCGCAAGCCCCCACCAATAAAGAGATATCGCTGGATAGCGCTTGTTATAATCATGCTGATTATAGCTGCCGGTGTGTGTCTTATTGTCCGCCCTAAAAACAGGATGGAACAACCTGATTTTATTGCCCGCCATCTTTCCGGGGCCGACAGCATGCTCAGTACCATGAGCCTGGAAGAAAAGATTTCACGGCTGCTGCTGGTGGATATCGGAGAGCGGCAAAAGCTGAGACTTTACCATAGCCCGCAGGTTTTTGTTCCCGGCGGTCTTATGATCAGAAGTGATTCGGCTGAATTGCTTTTGGAATTGATGGAATACAAGCAAAAAAGCAAGCTGCCTCCACTGTTTTTCTGTGAAGAGCAAACCCATTTTCATCCGGTTACCCGACATGATTTCCGTCCGCATATTCACCAGATTCTGGCTTTAAACGACAGTGCATTGTTCAGGCAGATCGTGGATGATGAGATTAAGCTGAACAGAAAATTTGGTATTGATGTATGGATGTTGCCTGTAAGGAATGCCAACAAATGGCGTAAGCCTGTTTATGACAGCTTTGTTTCAGGTAATATGTTATTATCTCTTTTAATATCTGAAAAAGACACTGCCCGGCTAAGGAATGATTCATGCTTTTCTCAAGCTAAAGTTGTTTTTGTAAAAGCTGATTCAGCAGTTAGCGATGACACCAGGCACGGGCTGTACCGCTATCTGAAGGACAAGCTGAACTTCAACGGCATTTTAGTGGTACCCCTCCCGGATACCAATCTTGCTGATGCTTTGAAAAAGCCTGGTGCTGATATGTATTATGCAGGGGGTAATTATCTGACATCAGTATCCAGGATCAGGCAGCTGGTGGATGATCGTGAGATCACAGAAAAGCATATCGACAGGCGATTGCGTCGCCTTTTGGCACTTAGCATCTGGCGTAGCAGGATGCAGTATGACAATGTGAAGCCAGCGATAACGGATTCGCTTGCTGCCGGCTTGAATCGTGCGCACCTGTTTGACCAGGTGCGGCGCAAAAGCATCGTATTGTTGAACAACCCGGATGGCCTGCTTCCGCTGAAAAATGCCAATCCTGAGCTCAGGGTATATAGCGCCGGAGCCCCTGTTCAACACTTTAACCGGCAACTGCCGGCATATAGCAGGCCGTCTTTTGCCAGTTTCAAAAAGTTGCGGCACCCTGTATGCGATGATGACATTGTGCTTGTTGTTATTAATGCCTGCGGGATGGAGCATCAGGAGCTTATGGATATTTTGCACAGAACAGATTCGCTCATGAAAGGGAAAAGAGCTGCCGTGGTGATATTTGATCAAAACTTCCGGTCGCACAACTTTAAGGGGCACTGCTGCATCCTTCATGTGCAGGATACCACAGTAGATGACCAGCGATATGCAGCACAGTGCCTGTTTGCAGGACAGGAGGTGAGCGGAAGGGTGCCACCGGAAAAATGTGTTAATAGCATCCGTTATCACAGGATCAGCAAAAGCCGCCTGGGATACGCGAGCCCCGCTGTGATGAAGCTTGATACTGCGAAGCTTAACCGTATCGACAGCATAGTGCATGATGCCATAGAAAAAGGGGCGTTTCCCGGCTGTCAGGTTTTTATGGCCTACAAAGGAGATGTGATTATCAATAAAAGCTATGGTCACCATACTTATGCCAGAAGGAAGCGGGTAAAAAATTCTGATGTTTATGATCTGGCATCCATCACCAAGGTGGCTGCCACTACTCTGGCCGCCATGCACCTGGTGCAAAAGGGAAAGCTCAACCTGGACGAAAAGCTGGGCGAATACTTCAAGGATACCCGCATCAACTACACCAGGATAAAGCCTGATACCATCATCAGGGTTGATACGATCACGATGGAGGAATTCAGGGATAAAAAGATTAAGGTGGCCGCGAAGGATACTTTCCATCTGGATGATTCCACATTCGTACTCACAGATACCATGCTCTATAGGGTTACTTCCAAAAACAATATTTTCAAATGCACCATGCGTGATATTCTGATCCATAAATCAGGATTGCCGCCCAGCCTGCCTATTCTTCGCTATCTGCTCTACAGAAATGACAGCGTGCTGAAGCTGCCCATGACTTTTGTGCTGGACCGTGACAGCTTGTTGACTTTTGACAGTTTAATAAGCCGTAAGGACACTTTGCAGTATCTGCGGTTGAAATATTATAACAATAAATATCTGAAAGACACCAGCGACCGCTGCATAGCAGCCGGAATGTATCTAAGGCGCGAGTACTGTGATACGTTGTGGATGGATATAAAGCAAACCAGGGTTTTCTCCAAAGACATTTATATGTACAGCGACCTGAATGCTGTGCTGGCGCAGATTACCATTGACACGATATCCGGGCAGCCGCTTGAGGAATACGTGTTTAAGAATTTTTACAAACCGATGGGCCTGGACAATATGGGTTTTCATCCGCTGTATCATTTAATCAGAGACCAGATAATTCCAACGGAAAGCGATAAATTCTGGCGTATGCAAACCCTGCATGGCGATGTGCATGATCCTTCAGCAGCCCTGATGGGTGGAATGGCAGGAAATGCCGGATTGTTTTCCTGTGCTGAAGATCTGGGTGTGTTATTTCAGATGATCCTACAGGGCGGGATATATGGCGGCAGACACTTTCTTTCACATGGAGTGATAAACAGCTTCGTGCGACGGCAGAAAAGATCGCACCGCGGGCTGGGATTCGACCGTGTGGCAAGTGGCAATATAGCAGCGGATTCGGCACCGCCAGAAACATATGGTCACACCGGCTTTACAGGCACCTGCGTGTGGGTGGACCCGCTGAATGAACTGGTGTATGTATTTTTATCCAACAGGGTTCATCCCAGTGCACGAAACTGGCGCATTAACAAGTACCGCGTAAGACAGAATGTACACCAGGCTTTCTATGATGCTATGGCAAACTGATAAGGCCTGGCGCAACACTTACACTGGGATTATTTGCTGCTGAAGCCAGTGTGCCGGTTTGCTTGTTTTTTCTATTTTTGCAGAAACTATTTAGAAAATCTTTAATGATGAACCAACCCATGATCCGCCGCAGGCGGAACTCACTCCTGCGTGATTATAACAGAACATGGCGAAGGATGTTGAGTTTTGTCATGGTAAGTTCCCCCGCATTAAATACGGGGTAAACATCTAACCGAAAAAAGTAAACGTATGAAAAAGTTTTTTCTGATCACGATTGCGCTGGGAATTGGTTTGAGCCTGAGCTCCCAGGATGATAATGGATTTAAGTTTGAGGATAAAATTGTGTGTAAAGTAACTCCTGTTGAAAGCCAGGACCGGAGCGGTACTTGCTGGAGCTTTTCCACACTCGGCTTCATGGAAAGCGAGATGCTTGAAATGGGTAAAGAAACTGTGGACCTATCTGAAATGTATATTGTACGCAGAGCCTATGAAGAAAAAGCAAAACGTTATGTGCGCATGCACGGAAATATGAATTTTGCCGGTGGCGGTGCCATTAATGATAACTTTGAGGTAATGGAAAAATATGGCCTGATGCCGGAAGAAGCTTATCCCGGGCTGGAGTATGGAACGGATATGCATACCCACGGTGAACTGGATAAGGTGCTTAAGGATTATCTGGATGCTGTTATTACTAAAAAGAATCCGACACTGTCAACAGCATGGTTTAAAGGTTTCCAGGGAATACTGGACGCATACCTGGGTGAAGTGCCTGAAAAATTTGACTATAAAGGGAAATCCTATACCACCGAATCATTTTCCAAAGAAGTCGTGGGGCTTGATTATGATAACTATATGATGTTTTCATCCTACACGCATCACCCTTTCTATGAGCAGTTTATTATAGAGGTGCCCGATAATTGGAGCTGGGGACAGGTTTGGAATGTGCCTATGAATGAAATGATGGACATAATAGACAATGCCCTGGAAAACGGACATACCATTGCCTGGGCTGCGGATGTGAGCGAGAAGGGCTTTTCCTGGACAAAGGGTGTAGCCATTGTGCCTGATGAAGAACTCAAAGACCTGAGCGGCACCGAGAGAGCCAAATGGGAAGACCTTACAGATAAAGAAAAGAAACAGGCCATATATTCATTTGATGGACCCGTTCCGGAGAAAACGATTACTCAGGAGATGAGACAAATTGCTTTTGATAATTACTCAACCACAGATGACCATGGTATGGTGATCGTTGGTATTGCTTATGACCAGGAAGGTAATAAGTTTTATAAGGTGAAGAACTCATGGGGAGTAAGCGGTGTTTACGATGGTTATTTTTATGCTTCAGTGCCATATGTGAAATATAAAACCATGTCGTTTATGGTAAATAAGGGTGCTGTGCCCAACAGCATCATGAAAAAAATCCAGTAGTATTTGTCCGGTTTTAAATGATAACCCTGCCTGTGCGGCGGGGTTTTTTTATGCCTTTATTTGGAATGGCCGGGATTATATGAGCCTGTATCACTATAAAGGGAAATTTTGAATTTATACTGATATTTTTTTAACAATCCGGATTAAAGTTGTAGTTTTGCACATATGTTCAATAGTATAAATTAAATTTACCCATGAATAAAACAGATGTATTAATAATAGGAGGCAGTGCAGCGGGTCTGACCACTGCCAGCTCCGGAAAGCAAAATTACCCCGACAAGGATTTCCTGTTGTTGCGTAAAGAAAAGCAGGTAATGGTTCCCTGTGGCATCCCTTATATTTTTGGTTCGCTGGAATCTAGCAATCAGAATGTGATACCTGCGGATGCCATGTATGATAAACTTGGGATACGCTACCAGCAGGCTGAAGTGAGTTCAATTGACCGTAAAAATAAGACCGTGTTGCTGGATGATGGTGAGAAGATCACATATGATAAGCTGGTAATTGCCACAGGTTCTACTCCTAAAGTGCCCGGTTGGTTAAAGGGGAGTGATCTGGAAAATGTTTTTACCATTCCAAAGAACAAAGTGTATCTTGATGAGATGAAAAGGAAGCTGGTGGATGCTAAAAAGGTGGTAACCATCGGAGCCGGTTTTATCGGTGTTGAGATGTCGGATGAACTGACTCATGACGGAAAACAGGTTACACTGGTGGAGAAAATGCCCTACATACTATCGGCAGCTTTTGATAAGGAAATAGCCTTAAAAGCGGAAGATATACTGAAGGAAGTTGGTGTGAATGTAATCACAGGTAAAGGCGTTTCAAGCATTGAAGGTGAAGGAAAAGTGAAAAGTGTATTGCTTGAAGACGGCACTGAGCTGGAGGCTGATGCAGTGGTGCTTTCGATGGGATATGATCCGAACTCGAAGCTGGCAGCCGAAGCCGGACTTGCACTGGCTGAAAACAATACCATCAGCGTGGACGAATATATGCGTACCAATGATCCGGATATTATTGCCGTGGGAGATTGTGCGGAAAAGCGCCATTTTGTAACACGTAAGCTCAGCAATGTGATGCTGGCATCCACAGCATGCGCAGAAGGACGCATAGCGGGGATGAACCTGTTCAAACTGTCGGCGGTAAAAACTTTTAGCGGAACTATCTCTATATATTCAACAGCCATCAGGGAGTATGCGCTGGGTACAGCAGGCCTGACAGAAAGAGAAGCCCTGGAAGAAGGGTTTGATATAGTTACAGGTTACTTTGAAGGCATGGACCGGCATCCGGGAAAATTGCCGAATATGCATAAACAAACAGTAAAGCTGATTGTAGCTAAAGAATCGGGTGTTATTATTGGTGGTGAAGCCATAGGAGGAAACAGCGTGGGCGAACTCACCAACCTTCTGGGCTTTATAGTGCAGAGCCGCACCATCATTCAGAACCTGATAACTGCGCAAATAGGTACACACCCGATGCTAACGGGTTCCCCGGCAGCTTATCCGCTGATGAAAGCTGCTGAAATGGCTTATCTTAAGCTGAAGAAGTAAGGTGATTCAAACAGGATTCTCAGGGTTTGAATGCAGGAGATCCTGGCGATATATTTCGCCCCGGCGGAGGCGGAAATACTTGAGAAGGCAGAGCCGGGTTGCCGCCCCATTGCAGAGCGGAGCATGGATTGCGGCAGCCCGGCTTCGCCAACAAAGATTGCAGCCGCAGACGGAAAGGCCGCCCGGATAAAAAAGAAAAAATAAGAAAAGTTGATTAGGATTTTGTGAAATAATGTTTTATCTTTGCACGCCTAAATAAAAACGAGTTAACGATGGCAAAGAAGCATAAAGAAGATCGAATCCAGGTGATACTGGAATGCACGGAGCACAAAGAAAGTGGAAAGCCGGGCACTTCACGTTATGTTACCACCAAAAACCGGAAGAATACTCCGGGCAGGATGGAACTGAAGAAATATAACCCGATTTTGAAAAAATATACCGTTCATCGCGAAATCAAATAAAATACTGAATTATGGCTAAGAAAGTAGTAGCATCATTACAAACCGCCGGTAAAAGCTTTGCTAAAGTGATCAAGATGGATAAGTCATCGAAAACCGGTGCCTTTTATTTCAAGGAAGATATTATTCCTGATGATAAGGTGAAAGAGTATTTTCAGAAAAAATAAGCTGCGCGGAATTGTTTCGTTGTGCTGATAATCAGCAGTTGAAATGATTTCCGGCAGAATGAAGAGGCTGTCTTAAGGGGCAGTCTCTTTTGTTTTGCGGCATATGGAATAAATATGTAATTTCGGCACAGGTTTAATAACTTAGGATCATGGGATTGTTTGGAGTATTCTCTAAAGATAAAAAGGAAAAGCTTGACCAGGGCTTATCGAAAACCAAGGAAAATGTGTTTTCACGGTTGTCGCGTGCGGTGGCCGGTAAAACCAAAGTGGATGATGAAGTGCTGGATAACCTGGAGGAAATTCTTGTTACTTCGGATGTGGGCGTGAATACCACCCTGAAGATTATTGAACGTATTGAAGAGCGTGTGGCCCGGGACAAATACCTGGGAACTGCAGAGTTGAACCGCATACTGCGTGAAGAAATTGTGGCCCTGCTTATGGAAAACGAACAGGAGGGTGAGAAAGGTGAGTTTAGTTTGCCGGAATCCGGTGAGCCATATGTGATTATGGTGGTGGGGGTGAATGGTGTGGGTAAAACCACTACCATTGGCAAGCTCGCTTTTAAGTTTAAGGCGGCGGGCAAGAAGGTGGTACTTGGTGCTGCGGATACTTTTCGTGCTGCTGCCGTTGATCAGCTTACTATTTGGAGTGAAAGGGTTGGCGTGCCTGTTATAAAGCAAAAGATGGGCAGCGATCCGGCTTCAGTGGCTTTTGATACCCTGCAATCAGCCAAAATGCAACATGCCGACGTGGTGATTATTGATACGGCAGGTAGGCTTCACAATAAAGTGAACCTGATGAATGAGCTGAGCAAGGTAAAGCGCGTGATGAAGAAGGTTGTACCTACTGCACCGCATGAAATCCTGCTTATTTTGGATGCATCCACCGGCCAAAATGCCATTGAACAGGCTAAAAAGTTTATGGAAGCCACAGATATTAATGCCATTGCCATGACAAAGCTGGACGGAACTGCCAAAGGGGGTGTGGTGATAGGTATATCCGATCAGTTGAAGGTGCCGGTGAAATATATTGGAATAGGTGAAAAGAAAGAAGACCTGCAGGTATTCAACAGGGAAGAGTTTGTGGATAGCTTGTTTAAATAATC
>CAYZDA010000043.1:0-26066 GCA_964477095.1 uncultured Bacteroidales bacterium
AGGAGTTGCCCTGAAGCAATGTGAGGATCACATTGTTTCAGGGCTTTTTTGTTTTTTAATCCAACATCTTATTCCCTGGAACATTTACATGCCGCCATTTGAGTTTTTCTGTTTCGAAAGACCAAAAGATAAATCAAACGGCTATGATCCGCATCAGGCGGGCAAATCCATGCAGATTTTCCGCATTGATGAAGGGATATCAAAGTTCGGTGTGAAATGAAAAATGACATAAAGATGCAGAAAAATATTTCGTGATCAATCTGCCGGAAGCTGCTGGATGTGAACCTGGAAAACAAGGCTGTCAGAATAAAACTCAAAAAAAGATAACACATTTGAAAAATACAGCCAACCCATACACGACTAGCTGTGTCATATAAGAAACACAAAGTTTTGTCAGGATATCTGATCTCAAAACAGGTATCCAATTCAAATTCTCTTCTGTAAAAAAGGCTGCTATCGTTCCCTGCAGCCTTTTTGTTTTGTTGGCATGACAACCCATGACCAGGTTCTAACTGATTCTGTTTCGAAACGTGTCTGCAGATCAGCAGTGTAGCATTGTGTGTCACACCCGTGCATGCATTATATGCAAATCCAGGTATTTCAGATAATGGAACCACCGGAACAGGCGGGATTTCCCAGCAGTGAATCCCGTTTTTAATATATGGGTGAGCCTGGAAAAAATGGCAGGATTGGTGGATACCCTTCATAAAATTTAAAAGCCCGGGGTTTCAGCAGGTTTTTATTTGTTAATGATCTCTTCCAGCTCCATCCACTCCAGGGTTAATTCATCAATTTTGCCCATCAGCCTGCCGATCTCTTCTGATGCCTGTTGCAATTCCTCTGGCTTAAGACCGCCACTGTTCAGCTTTCCGGTAAGTAATTCTTTTTCCTGCTCAAGCATTTGGATTTCATCTTCGAGGCAGGCATGCCGTTGCTTCTGTTTATAGGTTGCTTTTGCAGGATCACGTTTGCCCGGCTCTCTTTTTTTAGCGGGCTTAGTCTTTTGAAGCTGTTTGGTTTTTTCTTCATGCCTTTTCTTAAGCCGGTATTGGGTGTAATTGCCAGGAAAGTCCTTTACTCTTCCCTCACCTTCAAATACGAAAACATGATCCACCAAATTGTCAAGAAAAGCGCGGTCGTGAGAAGAGATAAGCACACAGCCCTGAAAATTCCGCAGAAAATCCTCAAGAATAGCCAGGGTGGGAATATCAAGATCGTTAGTCGGTTCGTCCAGGATCAGGAAGTTGGGGTTTTCCATGAGCTTCATCAGCAGGTGAAGCCTGCGTTTTTCGCCCCCGCTAAGGTTTTCAAAATAATTATACTGCGTGGTACTGTCGAAATTAAAATAGGATAAAAACCTTGATGCCGACATACTGCCATTATGCAGTTCAATTTCTTCCGCCACATCTTTTACAATATCAATTACTCTCCTGCCCCTTTCCGGTTTCATCCCTTCCTGTGAGAAGTAACTGATCTTAGTAGTTTGTCCGCGCACGATATTCCCCATATCCGGCTTTTCCCAGTCCACAATCATATTGAAGAAGGTGGATTTCCCAACGCCATTTGGTCCAACTACACCAACCTTTTCTCCCTTTTTGAACGTGTAACTGAACCCTTCAACAATCTTAAGATCATCAAAGCTTTTATACACATCATTTATTTCCAGGATTTTTTTTCCCAGGCGTTCGGACTTTACAAACAGTTGTGATTCTGAATCATCTACCCTTTGCCTTGCTTTTTCTTCAAGTGAATAAAAAGCCTCCACTCTTGCCTGAGCTTTGGTTCCACGCGCCTTTGGCATTCGGCGCATCCATTCCAGTTCTTTACGGTATAAATTTTTGGCTTTGTCAACTTCCCGCAAAAACTGCTGATGGCGTTCTTCGCGCTTCTCGAGAAAATAGCTGTAATTGCCCCTGTACTTATACAGCTGACCATTATCCATTTCCACAATCTCTTCGCAAACTTCATCCAGGAAATACCGATCATGAGTAACCAGCAATATGGCTAATTTCTGACGGGAGAGAAAAGCTTCCAACCACTCAATCATTTCAATATCAAGATGATTGGTAGGCTCATCCAGGATCATAACATCCACCTGTTCCATAAGCACCCTGGCCAGTGCCACTTTCTTTTTTTGTCCTCCCGAAAGTGTGGTTACGGGCTGGTGAATATCACCGAGCTTCAAACGGGAAAGGATTTCCTTCACTTTCACTTCATAATCCCAGGCCTGAAGAGCATCCATGCGGTTCATGGCATCTTCCATGAACTGTCTGCTATCTTTATTTTCCTCTTCCTGAAACTTTTTCAGGCTAAGCTCATAATTCCTGATAGCCTCAATAAAAGGGTTATCCGAGTGGAAGAGTTCTTCAAATATGGTATTGCCATCTTTCAGCTCCGGGTTTTGCATCAGATAGCCGACTTTTGTCCCTTCACGCAGTGAAACCGCACCTGAATCGGGGGCAATATTACCGGAAATAATATCCAGGAAACTGGTCTTGCCTGTGCCGTTGGCAGCCACCAGAGCTATCTTCCGGCCTTCATCAATACCCAGTGTAATGCCGTCAAACAGGGATTTATCCCCGTATGACTTACTAATACGCTCCGCCAGTAAAATATTGCCCACGTCCTGCTTCCTCTGTTTTGCCACAAAGATACGATTCATAATCCAATGATCACATCATTGAAATTTGATACTTATCTTTGCAAAAAATCAAAGGAAATGGCAACAACAGAAGAAAAAGTAAAAGGACAGCACGTGATTGAGCTAATAACAGTGGCCAATGATTTTTGCATCTTCACCGAGGGGCTGGAAAAATATGATAAGGCGGACATTCTTTCCTACCTGCAAAAGGTTCTTCCGCTGCTTTACATCAAAGGATCATTATTTCCTGCCGTACCTCCTGTGGAAGACACAGTTGCAGAGCATTATATTACCGAAGAAAACTGGGATAATATTTACAGCCGGTACAAGGAAAAACTCGGGGATGATGATAACTATAATCTGGTAAGTCATGACATCATCATGGGTGATAAACCTGCAAAGGCAAGTATAGCTGAAGGGCTGACAGATATTTACCAGGATTTGAAAGATTTCCTGGTACTTTATCAGCAAAACACCAGCATTGCCCGACAAAATGCTGTGCATGAATGCCATCGCCTGTTTGAATCACGCTGGGGCCACCGGCTGGTGAATGTACATGCTGCCATTCATAAGCTGCTGTATGCAGGTAAGATTGAAGACAATACCATGCCCGGTGAAGAAATATGAGGCAACAAAAGAAGCATAAAAAATGTTAAATGCCTGTGGCAGCTATATCCTGCTTTAAACCAGCTTTGGTATATTCGCCTCCTATCTGGGTGTGTTTATTGCTACAATTTATTTAATTTCGCAGAAGTTGCGCTAAAGAACCATGATAGTTATGAAGAATATCAGATTATTGATCACTCTGGCATTTATTTTTGCCGTAAATATCTCTTTCTCTCAGGGATATAAAATCAAGGTACGGGTGGAAAACTCTACAGATAGCATTATGTATCTGGTGAATTATCTGGGTGAGAACCAGTTTATGAAAGATACGGTAAAAAATCAGGGTAAGGGTGTATTTATTTTTGAAGGAGATAAAGAATTGCCTCAGGGAATATATCTCGCTGTTCCTCAAAACAAAAACAGCTATTTCGAGTTTTTGGTTACGGATGACCAGAAGTTTAGTATGACAACCAGGGCAGCTGATATGGTCGGCGCCATGGAGGTAAAGGGTTCGGATGAGAACAAGTATTTCTACGACTTCCTGCAATTTTCCGCACCTAAAAATGAACGGATCACAGAACTCCACGAAAAGGTTAAAAGGCTTGGGGATACCGATTCGATTCAAAAGAAAAATTTCAGGAATGAGATGGACAGCCTCAACAAACTGATTACAGAATACAAGGAAAAATTGATTACTGACCACCCTGAGTCTTTTATGGCTCAGGTTTATCAGGCCTCCCGCGATCCGGAAGTTCCGGATGCTCCTGAAGGACTTAGTGAAGAAGAAAAAAAAATATGGCAGTATAATTATTTCGTAGAACATTATTTCGACTACCTTGATCTTACCGATGAAAGAATGTTGCACACGCCAGTGCTACATCAGCGGGTGAGTAATTTCATCAATAATGTAATTATACAGGATGCCGATACTGTGATTCAGGCTGCTGACAGGCTGCTTGCCCTGGCCAGGGGCAACAAAGAGGTAGAAAAATACCTGAAGTGGTATATTACATACAATGCAGAGCGCTCCGAGGTTATGGGCATGGATAAAGTATTTGTCCACATGGTGGACAATTATTTCGGGGAAGAAAAAACACCCTGGCTCAATAAAAAAGTACTGAAGAACCTCAGAGAAAGAGCCGATATTTTACGGAATCTCCTCATCGGAGTGGAAGCACCCAATATGCTTCTGGTTGACACTGCAGGAAATCATGTAGCCTTGCATAGCATTGAAGCCAAATATCTGGTGGTGTATTTCTATGAATCTGACTGCGGACACTGCAGGCGGGAAACACCCAAACTCAAAAAAGTGTATGACGACATGAAAGATGAGGGTTTAAAGGTATATGCTGTTTTTATAGACAGGCAAAAACCGGGTGAATGGAAAAAATACATCAAAAAACATCACCTGGACTGGATCAACGTTTATGATGGACGCCGCTGGACCAGCTTTCATAATATCTACGATCTGACATCCACTCCTACAATATACCTGCTGGATGAAAATAAAAAGATACTGGCGAAAAGGATTAATACACACCAGCTAAGGAAGTTCGTGGAGCGAAAAGTGAAAGAAGAGGAAGAAAATGCCTCATCAGAATAAATCATACTATCCCAATGTTTTGTGCATTGGAGCTAATCATCGCAAGGTGGGAAAAACCTCGCTGGTGCAAAACATAGTCCGTCATTTCAGGCAGGATAAAATAATTGCCGTGAAAATTGCAGCTTATGATGATGCAGGTGACCTGAGGCGTGATCATGGCACAGCGGAGCTCATCGTAAAAAGTAACGAAACAGAGCAATCAGATATAAAAGATTCAGGGCGGTTTAAGAAAGCAGGTGCGGATAAAAGCTTTTTTATTGCAGGGATGGAAGCTGATGTCAGGAAGAAAGTCTCTGAACTGCTGGAAAAATATAACGGACGCCCTTTCGTTATCGAGTCAAACTGGTTTGCGCTTCATTTTACTCCGGGATACATTTTGCTTCTGGAAGATAAAAATGCCCGCTCTAAGGAAAGTTTTCTCCGCCTAATGAACAGCGCAGATTCAATAGTGCCACCCGGCACCATCAATGAACTCGCCCTGAATTTCTGGCAATTCTCTGAAGGGAAATGGGAGATTCCAGGTAAAAGATAATCATTCTCCCTGCTCCTGGTTCTCACGATTCTTTGCCATTTTATACAAACGAGAAAGCAGATATATAACTCCAATACCAAGGAGTGCGCCGCCCCCATAAAGGAGTAAATGATTTCCTGCAGCGCCACCTCCCATAACCAGCCCCCAGCCTGCAAATACACTGAATATGGCTAAAAACCCTAACACTTTGTGTGATATTTTCATCTGTCTATAATTTTGTTTCAGCGATTCCCGCCAACGCCGGGGATACTCCCAAATTACTTTTGCTCACCGCACAAGCTATAATAATCATACTTGTGTGTCCGCCTGAGGCGGATCAAAGAGCGGTACATCTGTCAGATCACTATTAATTTTCCACGAAATACCTTCCCGTTGTTGTAACGGATTACAACCATATGCATACCCCTGTCAAACATTTTACGGTGCAACACTATTGCCCGCTCACTGATAATATGGCTGTATTCCATTCTTCCGTAAGCATTAAATACCTCAATTGTCCCACCGGTTTTATACTCATCAGAAAACACGATTCTTGATCTTTCAACAAGGGGCTGCCCCTGTATGGAAAAGCCCCTACCCACTTTATCAACATACAGGCTGATTGTTCCTGAGTGGCCTCTTCCACCAAGGATCAGGCGGTAATAATTCTGCTTTCCGTAAACAGGTGCTTCATGAACAAAGGAATATGTAACAGGAGCATCAGAAGATCCACAAATACCTCTGATATTTCCAATAACAGTCATGGACGTGCTGTCAGTTCCATGTTCAATCCAGGTGCCACTGCAGGTTTCTCCGCTTGTGAATGTCCATTGAAGTTTTACATTGCTACCGGCCTGCTGTGCAGAAAAATCATCAAGTATTTGAGGCTGGGCAGTGCCAGGTGTTACAATAAATATAACAATTATCTTTATATATAAAATTATAGCATTCATTGATATAAAAAAACAGCCGGGGTTTTTAAAAAGTTCATTCGATTATTTTACAATCATCCAAAAAGATCATATTATCTCGCGAATCCCTTAATACACCCCTGACAATAAGCCCCTTACCAGCTTTTATGCTTAAGGTTGACGGTTCAGCTATCCGGCAAAAGATCATATTGCGGCTGGCATTTTGAAAAAAGTAAAGTTCCGTTACCTCATCATTCCTGGATAAACTGTCCGGTTTACCCTTTATTGTAACCTGCTTCCCTGAAAGATTTCCCGACTGATACTCCTGGCTCATTTCAAGCCTGGAAGCTACAAATACCTTATCCATTTTCTGTGCTGGTTGTTGCTTTCCGGAATCACGCAGCACATAGCCGATAACGGCAAGGATCAGAGCCAGGCTAACCATAACCAGGCTGCCGCGCCCAAGCAATCGCAGCGAATACCTTGTATTTTCATCTATTTCAAACATGCAATGACTTTTTTGCAAATTTAAAGATTATCAGAAAATGAAAGCAAAGCTTCTCATTTATGCTGCTATGGCATGATGTATGTTGCAAACATGATTATTATTCCTACTTTTATAAAAATTTTTACCATGCGGCTATTTTTATCCCTTCTGATAATATTTATATTTACTGTTCAGCTAATGGGACAGGATGAAGAAAAGGACTCCCTGAATTTTTCTTTGATGGAAGCTGCATATGAGGGAAAAACAGACACTGTTTTACAGCTCATTAAAGCCGGTGCAGATGTAAATGCCCGGAATGGATACGGGCGGGTAACACCCCTGATGTTCGCCTCACAGCAGGGTCATCTGGATGTGGTAAAGATCCTGCTGAAAAATGGCGCTGAAGTAGATTTGAAACCGCGCAATGATGAGGGAGCACTTATCCGCGCTACCACTATGGGGCACCTGGAAGTTGCCGAAGAGTTGATCCGCTATGGTGCCCATGTAAACCAGACGGGGATTTTAAACCGCAAAGCCCTGCATTATGCTGCAATTTACGGGCATTATTACCTGGCAGATATGCTGCTTTATTATAATGCTGATATTAATGCTACATCCCGGTATAATGTAACTCCCCTGATGACTGCTATTGCAGCCGGATATCCTGATATAGCCGAGTTATTTGTAAGAAAAGGTGCAGATGTCACCCTTAGTGATTCTGAAGGCTTTACTGCGCTAATGCTGGCCTCCAGGTATGGCTTTCATAAGCTGGCCGGTTTGTTGCTACAGAAAGGTGCTCAACCAGCAGATACCACCAGAAAAAACAACACCGCACTGAGCCTTTCGGTTGCTGCTGGTGACTTAGCTACTTCGGATACTCTTTTAAAATACAATGCTGATCCTAATCACAGCATTAAAGGAAATCTTTCCACCATGGTGTTGGCCAAAAGCATTGGAAATGACAGCCTGTATGATTTACTGAAGGCTAAAGGCGGTACTGTAAACATGAAGCCGTATTTCGATTATTTTGTTTTCAGATATGACATCAGTGTCAATAATGATGACGCTATTTTCGGCACGCATCTGGGGTTGCATGAAATAAAGAGCAACACGAATGTCACGATGGGGTTTTCGCTCAGATACTTTGCAAAACGCGTTTATGAAAATCAAAATGATGATGTTATCCACCAGTACTGGGAGCGTAGATATGTTCTGCCACTCACAGTGGACAAACTTTTCGACCTTATCCATAACTATAACAAGCAGTTTTCAGTATTCGCAGGAGTTAAAGGCTATTATAGCTGGGGAAGATACCGCGGGCTTGATGCAGGACCCGGGGGAAAATTTGGCATAAGCCCCAGGGCCGGCCTTTTTTGCAGCACCTCGGAGGTTTTTGCCCTTTCGTTGCACTATGAATATTTCGAACTCGATCAGAAAACCGTATCACCACATCGATTTGTATTAAGCTTTTACCTGCGTGGTTTGCTGAATGAAACATCGCGCGAAGAAAGCAAAGCAGAATACATTATCAGGTACTAAAATAAACTTTTTAAAAATAAGGTTTGTTAAGCTCCTATGCATCAGCAAAGCGATCATAACCCTGAAGGGAAAAAACTACTGGCTTCGGTATGGTTGAATCTGACCATAACTGTGGTTCAGTTCATCGGAGGGTTACTGTCAAACAGTCTGGCCCTGTTATCAGATGCGCTGCATAACCTGGGCGACGGTATTGCCCTGCTCATCGCCTGGATTGCCAACAAGGTATCCCGCAGGCCGTCCAGCGATAAAAAAACCTTTGGCTATCAAAGAATAGAGATCCTTGCTGCTCTTCTTAACGGACTGGCTTTGGTGGCGATCAGCATTTTTCTTTTTTCAGAAGCCTGGAAACGTTTTCAGAATCCCGAAGAAATTAACAGCGGCCTGATGCTGATTGTGGCTACCATTGGGCTGGCC
The DNA here is from genome assembly GCA_964477095.1 of uncultured Bacteroidales bacterium. Lineage (GTDB taxonomy): Bacteria > Bacteroidota > Bacteroidia > Bacteroidales > PWNQ01 > PWNQ01. The sequence continues at coordinate 8,713 of CAYZDA010000043.1, forward strand.
GCAAATATTATATCAGTTCTGCTGTTGCACAGCCATCGCAGGGAAAACATCAACGTTAGAGCAGCATATCTGCACCTTATAGGCGACACATTATCGTCAGTAGCAGTTATTATTGGCGGTATTCTTATGTACTTTTATGGGCTTTACTGGATCGACCCACTGGTAACGGTTATCATCGGGCTTTACATTATCAAAGAAAGTATCACAATAATTAAAGAGACGGTGGACATATTAATGCAGGCTACGCCTGAAAATATCGATCTTCACGAAGTAAAAAAAGCACTGTGCCAGATTGAAGGTGTTTACAACATACATCATGTTCACATCTGGCAACTCAATGACAGGGAAATTCATTTTGAAAGCCATATGGATCTTGAAAAAGACATGAAAATCTCTGAAACTGACAGTATCCGTGCACAAGCTGAAAAAATCCTTATCAGGCAATTTGGTATTGATCATGTTACCATGCAACTGGAGTATGATTCACATCATGAAAAGCATCTGGTTGCCGGATCAGAATGAGGGAATGATTATTTTTGTGCAGAAAAAAAGAGAATTAATGAGCAAAATAAACTATCGAACAAGATCCATACTCTTTTGGATATTCACCATATTTTTTACCATTGGTACCGCTACCTATCAGCGCATGACAGGCCCCACCTATCCTGTGGATGGTGAACAACAGCTTGCCGGGCAAACCCTGTCCTATGAATTGTTACGTTCCTATGGAGGTTCCGGTGATGCGCCTGTAGTAATTCAAATTGAAGAGGGGTCAGACATAGAAGGCCGGATGGCTTATCGCAGGTATAAAAGCTATGACAGGTGGGATACCATTGCCATGAAGAAGCAGGAAGGATCACTAACGGCAGCAATACCTCATCAGCCTCCAGCCGGAAAAGTTCAGTATAATATCATTCTGGAAAATGGAGGTGAAAAAGTAGTGTTGGAAGAAGAACCTGTTATTATCCGGTTTAAGGGAGCAGTACCTGCCTATGTGCTTATCCCTCATATCCTGCTGATGTTTCTGGCTATGCTTTTTAGCACAAGAACCGGCCTGGAGGCACTGGTCAATGGCAAGCGTACCTATCTATACACCATACTCACATTAATCACACTCATTCCGGGAGGGCTCATCTTAGGCCCCATTATACAGAAGTATGCCTTTGATGCTTACTGGACCGGCTGGCCGGTGAGTAACGATCTGACAGATAATAAAACCCTGGCAGCATTTATATTCTGGATGGTGGCCTTTTTTGTACAATGGAAAAACCGGAAACGGAAAGGCTGGGCGATAGCAGCATCCATAGTTTTGCTTTTAGTTTACCTGATCCCGCACAGCGTTATGGGTTCGGAAATTGATCATCGTGAACAGCAGCAAGAACAAAACAGTGAAAAACAACATTAATTAATCAGCATAGCATCAACAGTAATATGAACCTTATAATAATAATTGCCACCTCCATTGTTTCTCTTCTGGCATTCCGCAACAGGAACCTTTTTAACCGCATGAAATTCAATGCGCATGAGATAAACCACAATAAGGATTATTACCGCTTTTTATCCTATGGACTTATTCATGCTGATTTTGTTCATCTGCTCATTAATATGTTTGTTCTTTGGTCATTTGGACGAATAGTGGAAGCATATTTTTCGGAATATTTCGGCTTATTACAGGGTAGATTTTTCTTTATCCTGATGTACGTTGCTGCTATCGGGTTTTCTACTGTACCGGCTTTTGGCCGTCATAAAGATGACATTTATTATAACGCAGTGGGAGCATCAGGAGCAGTATCAGCCGTGGTTTTTGCCAGTATCCTGCTGGATCCCACAACCAGCATCATGTTCATATTTTTGCCGATACCCATTCCTGCACCTGTTTTCGGACTGCTTTACCTGGGCTATTCAGCATATATGGCACGCAGGGGGGCCGATAACATCGGACATGACGCGCACTTCTGGGGAGCATTATTCGGATTTGTATTTCCGGTAATGATAAAGCCTCAACTCATCATCCATTTCGGAGAATCCATAGTCAATATTTTCTAATTGCTAATAAAGGATTTCTCTGTTCCGGCCAGCGAGAGTATTCTGCCTGAGTTAAAACGCATATTTCAGACTCACTGAAATATTAACGGTTTTTTGAAGCGTGGCTTTCTGAAGAACAGCTTTCTCCAGCATATTGTAGTTATTTGGTATATCTGATTCGTCAAAATCACTACCGGTAATGGCTTTAATGTAAAAATTCTCCTTAAAAAACAAGCGTAGATCCATAGCAAAGTCGATAAACAGGTTATCAGCAATCGGATATGATTCACCAACTCCAAATCCCAGGAAAAAGGAGCGGTATGTATCTTCAACAATAACCCTGGCATCATCCACCGGATTCTGCCCTGTGGGATATAAATAATTTCTGTATCTATTAATATCAAAGGCGTGGCCAGCTGATAATAATCCCATAGAAAATTTGGTATATGAGCCAAGAGGAGCAATCTGACCATTGCCGTAACCTTTCACATAAAGTTCTATAAGGTTACTGCTGACATCAAAAGTTTTATTCTTAACATTGTTGTTGTATGCATAAGGAAAATCATATCCTGTGGAGATATTTTCATAATCTTCGCTGAATTTGTTAAAATTACCCATAACCCCAATGGCAATTGAGCGGGTAAGAATATAATTCATTTCTGCCTTAATACCGGTAGTAAATTCTCCCCCTGGAATCCAGCTGCCTAAAATATCAGTGGTAACGCCTGTACTGACTACAAATCGATTTCCAAGGCTTCCGGATACCTGGGCACGGCTGCTAATGTTTAAACTCAACAATATGATGATAATAATGCTTAGCCTTTTCATTTTGAATGCTCCTTTTTGAGATACTTATTTCTATTCTGATTTCTTAATTTGGTTGATGATATCATAAACCCTGTACTTCATACGTAGCTTTCCGGCATTTTCATCATTGCCATAGCGATATGAAAATTCAACGTTTGCATCTTCCATATCGATTAAGATATTAAAAAACAACATCTCATATGCAGGGTGCATCCATTCATAGATGGCCAGCGGAACCAGTCCGATCATTAAATAACCGCAACCGGTGATAAATTTACCACTCCCATCTTCCCTGCCACTGATAATGCCCATCCAGTTCAGATAACGAGTACCATAGTTGTCCATCAAGGGATAAAGATCATTGCTGGCGAAGGGAACAATTTCAATGTCATCATGATTAAAATATTCCGTCATCCAGTCCTTAACAAGGGTCATGTCATTATACTTATCAACATCGCTGATGGTAAGACTCCAGGGATCAAGCATAACCACTTCCAATCCAACCTGCTTGCTGCTCCAGAGGATGGCTTCGCTCATATTATGCTGCATTTCCTCGGTTTTAAAGAACAATATCTCTTCATCTTTACGCTCGTCAAGGCTTAAATAAAGCGGATCAACCATCAGCACCTTATCAATTCCAATTTTTTGACCGGTGCGCATTTTCTTCCTCATTTCTTTTTGCCGCTTTTTTTCCAATCCGAAATCCTCATATGTAATTTCCTCAGCATCTTCCCTCTCTGCTGCCACTTCTTCGGCTTTATCAAAAGCTTTGATAAACAGCTCGTCCTGCATCATCTCAACAAAAGCAAAACGATATTCCTCCTCACCAAGCTTAAGCGCATTTTCCTCACTTTTTTCCCTTATCCTGTCATACTTTGAAACTTCTTCATCATCCTGTTCACTCAAAGTATCATTGCTTTTCAATGCGGCCAGGCTATCACGTTCTGCTTTTATCTGCTCTTTCGAACGGGCATAGAAATCGCTAAGGTGCAATTTTTCCTCTTCAATCAGATTAAGCATCAGGTGTTCTGTGATCTCCTCCAGGTAACGATCACCCGGATATTGCCTGTAAAGCGACCAGGCATATTGCAGCGCCACTACATTGGCCCATTCATCACTCATTTCATCCATGAGGTAATATACCTGCTGCGATTCTCCCTCGATATCCTCGTAGTCGGCAACCACAGGCCTGTCGGAATGGTTCGACTTGTATATGCTGAGCCCGTATAGCGCACCTGCTACCACTTTCCTCAGGTAAGGATCATTTGGATCATCCTGCATCATGATATAGGCATCATAAACCGCCCTGGGGTAATCCCGCTCCACCATGTGCTTTCTCACTGTTTCATAACGGGCCATTTTCCTTACTTTATAAAAGCGGTCTTCTGAAATAATAAAGTTCTTACCATCCTTATTTTTAACCAGACGAATATATTCTTTCAGGCTTTCACGGCGCTTTCTCACACTGGGATGAGTACTCAGGTCATCATGATAATCATCACCAACGGAAATAGGATTCAGGTCTTCAAGCAAATAATTTTCAGGAAGTGAAAAATACTGATTCGTAATAAATGAAGTTGAAAATTTAATTTCATTAAAGGGTAAATAGGAATACTGCAACACATCCATTACATCCAGCGCAGCTTCCTTGGCATAGTCGGTATGGGCAAAAAAATCAGTGAATCCAAGCTTATCGGCTTCCGTTTCCATTTCACGGGAGCGCTGATTTTTTGCCAGATACAAACGCTCATCCATAGACCAGGAGTCGTAATCAGTAAACTCATCCGCTACCTGCCGCTCTTCTATGTATCCGGTGATACCGTGTTTTTCTTGATAGTGGATTATTTCATGCGCAATTACGAAAGCCAGTTGGGCTTCATTTTCGAGTTGTGCAATAAGGCCTGTATTAAAGATGATTACTCCGGCATCCGTTGAAAAAGCATTGACTGATTCATGCTTTGCGGTGTAGAACCTCAACTCCTCACGAAGATCTTCGTGATCACGAAGTACATAATCCGCCACTTCACGGACGTATTGTGTAATGGGATCATTAAACAACACTGAACCACCACGCAACATACGGTTTATGTACCAGTTGCTTTTTGCCAGGTAAGTTTTTTTGTACTTAGCTGTGCGCCGCTTGTCCAAATCCGTAATTTGGGTTGCAGCTGCAGCTTCAAAATCCTCTTCACTGATGGTTAGGAAATCCAATGGAATCTCACCTGAAGAAAGCAGGGTTTTAAATTCCGGAGTATCCTGAGCATGCATGCAAAAAGAAAATAAGACTAACAGAAATCCTGTGGTAATGTTTCTTATCATAATCGTTGATTTTCCAACATAATTTTGTCAAAATTATAATAATTTCCAAAATAAACAACCTGTGAAGAACATTTTTTTAACATAGAATACAAAAAATATTTTACACCATTATAACCAAATATGTTGCAGTCAATAAATAAATCAAAAAAACCTGCCCGGGAACCTCCAGAAATTTCGGAGAGATTCACTTTAGCTATTTTTTAAGAACAAAGGAGGATTAATTTATCTTTAACCTTTTGATTCCTTCTTATCAACATGAAGGCCACATTCCTTATTTTCAGGGGCCTCCCACCACCATCTACCGGCACGAATATCTTCTCCTTCAGAAACAGCACGAGTGCATGGCTCGCAGCCGATGCTCGGATAACCCTTATCGTGAAGTTTATGATAAGGAACATTCTGCTCTCTGATATAATTCCATACATCATCAAAATCCCAGTTAATAAGCGGGTTTACTTTTACCAGCTGGTGTGCTTCATCCCATTCAAGCATAGGCACATCATGCCGGGTTACCGATTGTGATTTCCTGAGTCCGGTTATCCAAACACTGTGGCCCTCCAGTGCGCGGATTAGGGGTATGGTTTTCCGGATATGGCAACATAGTTTGCGGTTTTCCACACTTTCATAAAAAAGGTTGATACCTTTTTTTGACGTCATCTGCTCCACCTTTTCCCGGTCGGGAAACATGGCTTTTATATTTATTCCATAACGCTGATTGGTACGGTGCAGGATATCATATGTTTCTTCAAACATACGACCTGTATCCAGTGTAACAAAAGTAACGGCATTTTTATCTTCACGGCAGATCATATCTGTCACCACCTGGTCTTCTGCCTGTAAGCTTGTGGAAAACACAATATTTCCCTTAAAATGTTCCAGTATATATGCTATTACCGCCTGCGGCTTCTTATTAATAAACTGCTCATTGAGTGCTGTTAATTCGATCTTTGTTGTCATTTTGCATTCCTGTTTAATCGAAACAAAAATAGCAAAATTATCAAATCTCACTAAGAGTTCAGATTCATATTGGAGATTTCGAATGCCTCTTTCATTCTGATACCCTTTGGAGTTTCTTTCAGCTTGCAGCATTCATTGTAATAGTCATGCTCAAAAAACAAGGTGTAATTCCCGGTTAAAGCTTCCTTCAAAAAATCTTCTTTTTCTTTAAGGGCTTTTAGTGGTTCCACATCCACACTTGCTACGTAGGGAAGCGGTATATGCGCCGCCGAAGGGATAAAATCAGCCATGAAAGCTACTTTACCTTTTGGCGTATCAATAACAGGAATCATTTGCCCCCTTGTGTGTCCGTCAAAGAATCTCAGATCAATCTTTGGGAAAAAATCTCTTTGCTCCCGTTCAAGAAGCTTTAGCCTGCCTGCCTTATTGAGAGGCTCATAGTTGATGTCGAAATATGAAGCAGCTTCTCTTGGATTTGGATTTTCGGCCCACTCATACTGCTCACGGCTGACATAATGCATTGCCTGTGGAAATGCAAATCCCAACTCTCCTGTCTCACTGTAGCCAGTTGCTCCCCCAACATGATCATCATGAAGATGTGTGAAAATTACATCGGTAATTTCTTCCGGCATATATCCGAGTTTGCTAATGTTAAGCACGAGGTCGTCCGTTCCAAAAAGATATTTGTATTTATAATATTTCTCATTTTGCTTACGCCCCATCCCTGTATCAATCAAAATTCTCCTGTCGTCAACTTCAATCAGCAAACATCTTGATTTCATTGGCAGCAGATTGTTCTCATCGGCGGGATATAATTTCTGCCAGATGGACCTGGGCACCACGCCAAATACGGCACCGCCATCCATTTTCCAGTTTTCAGCATTTACGGCATGCAATTTCATAGCGAAGGTTTTTCTACAAAAATAACCAATGAAAGGAATTGATGTTTACTTTTGCTTTTGAATAAACCTTCTGAAATCACAGAAAAATACAAAACCTGCCAACATAATTTCATATGCGGATACACTTTATTGCAATAGGCGGCAGTGCAATGCATAACCTTGCCATAGCCCTGAAAAAACAAGGTCACCAGATCACAGGATCAGATGATGAGATTTTTGAACCCTCAGCCGGACGACTGCAGAAATATGGTTTGTTACCAGATAAACAGGGTTGGGATACCGAAAGGATCAGTAAATCATTGGACGCAATAATATTGGGAATGCATGCCAAACCTGACAATCCGGAGTTAAAAAAAGCCAGGGATCTGGGAATCAAAATCTATTCATTTCCCTCCTTTTTATATGAACATGCCAGGAACAAAAAACGGGTGGTTATTGGTGGCAGTCATGGAAAAACTACTATTACTGCCATGATCCTGCATGCTCTGCACAAAAATAATATTAAAGCTGATTTTATGGTGGGAGCCCAGCTTGAAGGGTTCGAGGTGATGGTGGAACTCAGTGACGAAACAGATGTTATGATACTTGAAGGTGACGAATATCTTACCTCAGCCAATGATCCACGGCCTAAGTTTCATGTGTATAAGCCGCACCTGGCACTGTTAAGCGGTATCGCCTGGGACCATTTTAACGTGTTTCCTACCTTTGAAAACTATATTGATCAGTTCAGGAAATTCATTGAACTGATCCCTGAACAAGGGAAACTGATATATTATGAAGGCGATGAGAACCTGAAAAAGCTGGCTGCAGAAGCGGAAAATAGAAAGAATTCACTGCCTTATAGTACTGCTCCTCACAGCAAAAAAAATGGAGTTACCAGCGTTGTGTGGAATGACAGATCATATCCTGTGCATGTTTTTGGTGACCATAACCTGAAGAACATGCAGGGAGCTATGCTGATCTGCAAAGAACTGGGGATGGAACCTGCAGACTTTTACCAGGCCATGACCAGTTTCAAAGGAGCTTCAAACCGCCTTGAAAAAATTGCGGAAAATGAAGAAACGCGGATATTCAGAGATTTTGCCCACAGCCCCTCAAAAGTGAAAGCCACTGCACAGGCCGTTAAAAGCCAGTTTGAGGACAAGCTGCTGGTGGGAGTACTCGAATTGCACACCTACAGCAGCCTCAATAAGGACTTTTTGTCACAATATCGTGGTGCGATGGATGCCGTGGATATACCGGTGGTTTTCTTTAATCATCACGCCCTTGAAATAAAAGGCCTGCCCAGGCTGAAAAAGGACGATATTTACAAAGCTTTTTCCAATAGAAAAATCAAAGTTTATAATGAAAGGCAAAAGCTGGAAGTATTTTTGAAGACCATCAACTGGAGAAACAAAAACCTGCTGCTCATGAGTTCCGGTAATTTTGACGGATTGGATAAACAACAGCTCTGTGAGGATATTCTGAACAGAATTCCTAATACAGGCAACTTTCAAGTCTGACACCGGGTTATGTATAAGGCTAATGACACAATTTTCTTTTGGAATAAATTTTGATACATTTGCTCAGTTTAAATTTAAAAAGATTATGAAAGGATATAAATATTATCTCACTGTTTTGCTGTCAGCCATGTTAACAATAAGTCTTTCAGCACAAAAAATCAAATTCGATAACACCACCCATGATTACGGAACCCTTAAAGAGGAAGCAGGTAAGGTTGAGACAAAATTCGAATTTACCAATACGGGCGACAAGGCATTGAAGATTGTTACTGTTAGGCCCAGTTGTGGCTGCACAGCTTCCGACTGGAGCAGGGGCGAAATTGCTCCCGGTGAAAAAGGTTACGTAACTGCTGTTTATACTACCAAAGGGCGTCCCGGTGCATTCAACAAAGCCATAACAGTTACCACCAATGACCCTGATAACCCGAACACTATTATTTTCATCAAAGGTAAAGTAACACCAAGAGAAAAGACCAAAGCTGATTTATACCCGCGAAAAATGGGTAACCTGAGGATGAAAACCAATCATATGGCTTTCATGGAAGTACATACGGATGACGTAGTTACTGACAGTATCGGCATTTATAATGCATGGGACAAACCCATGGACCTGTCGTTTGGAATGGTGCCAAAGCATGTAAGTGCAAAGGCTGTTCCCGCGACACTGGAAGCAGGCGCTGAAGGCTACATCATTTTCACTTACGATGTATCCCAAAAAAATGACTGGGGACTGGTATTCGAACGCTTCTACCTGATGACAAATGATGAAAAACAACCCAGAAAGCAGCTGCATGTTAGTGCAAAAATCATGGAAGATTTCTCAAACCTCAGTGAAGAGGATATGAAAAATGCAGCCAAAGTATCCTACAATAAAATAAGACACAATTTTGGTGATGTTAAATCCGGGACCTCGGTTACCTATAACTTTGGTATTAAAAACGAAGGTAAAAGTAACTTAATCATACGGAAAGTCAAAGCATCCTGTGGCTGTACTGCAACTAAACCAGGCAAAAAGGAACTGGCCCCGGGAGAAGAAACAGAACTAAAAGTATCTTTTAATACAAGAGGAATAAACGGCAAACAACATAAAACGGTTACAGTTATAACTAATGACCCAAAGAATCCCGTCCAGATCCTGCATATACAGGCCAACATACAATAGCCAGCAAATAGTGTTCTAAATTAAGCGGATTCCATACTTTTACTGTGGCCGTTTGCTATCTTTGCAATCTGAATATGAAAAAAGCTTTCAGAAATATAGTTAATATTATACTGATGATTAACATCGTGATGTTTTCAGCAGGTGTTAACCTGGTGAAATACCACTGTGTTGACTGCCACCACGACCATCAGCAATTACTATTACCTGTAAGCCATCTTAATCATGATCATAGCGGTGGGTACTGCCATATCGACAAAAGCACCCATTGCGACAGCGAGCACGCGGATCATGACCTACTGAAAATTGATGACATCCCTGTTTTAAAAAAACAGGATATAAAAATCAATATCCCCGTAAAAAAATGGCTTGGCCACACTAACTGCAGTGATAAACCGGCAACAACGTACCGGCACATCCTGCATGGGTTTACGCCAACCTTAGATTCCCCCGGCATACTGGCAATCACTTCTGTCCTCCGGCTATGATACTCTGATTCTGTAAAACGTTCAGGCGAATTAATCATTATCAGAATTATCATAGAATCATTAAATATGAAAACAGTAAAAGCATTATTGCTGATCCTGCTGCCTGCGCTGCTGTATGGACAAAAGCCTGTAAGCGGAGTAGTTTACGGCAAGGAAAAAAATAAGGAAACTGCGCTAACTGGTGTAAGTATCTATTGGGCAGGAACCAGTGAAGGAACGACTACAGACCTTAATGGAGAATTCTCTATAGCGAATTCAAAAGAAACCGACCAGCTGGTGATACGGTTTGTGGGTTACCGCTCGGATACCATTGATGTCAGCGAAGCTCCAAATCCCATGAAAGTGGTTCTGTTCTCAAGGCACGAGCTGGATGAAGTAGTTGTAAAAGCCAGAGCCACGGGAACGCATATCTCAAGGATAAAAACCATCAGCACGCAGGAAATAACCGGCGAAGAACTTTGCCGTGCTGCCTGCTGTAACCTTTCCGAAAGCTTCACCACTAATGCATCAGTGGATGTTTCATTTAGCGACGCAGTTACTGGCGCAAAGCAGATTCAATTACTTGGCCTCTCCGGACGTTATGTGCAAATGCAAACGGAAAACTATCCGAATTTCTACGGACTGGGCAGCAGCTTTGGCCTGGAATATATTCCCGGCACCTGGATGGAAAGTATTTCAGTATCCAAAGGTTCAGCATCTGTAATAAATGGCTATCAAAGTTTGACGGGCCAGATTAATGTAGAGTATAAAAAACCTCAGAATAGCGAGAAATTATTTCTGAATCTTTATACCAATAACGCACAACGCTACGAATTCAATATAAATAGCTCCGCACACCTTAGTAATAATCTATCTACCATGTTGCTCGGACATGTCACTTACAACGATCATAAGATCGATCATAATAATGATGACTTCATCGACCTGCCGCTTGTGCACCAATATAATGTGTTTAATCGCTGGAACTGGGAACCAACAGACAAATACACGCTTCAGGTGGGAGCTAAATACTTTGTAGAAGACAGACGGGCAGGACAAATGGGATATCAACATGAACTGGCCTCAAACTCGCAGGAGCATTATGGCCTTAACGTAATTACCAACCGGGCGGAAGTCTTCATGAAACATGGTTATATTTTTAACAAGGAAAATGAAACTTCTTTAGGCTGGATTACATCAGCCGTTTTGCATGATCAGAATTCATTTTTTGGAAGAACCCATTATAATGGTGACCAAAAAAGCATCTATTCCAATCTTATATTCTCTTCAGCCATAAAAAAGAAGGAAAACCATGAACATGAGAATCATATAGAACACGAAGAACATAGAGAGCATGAGCATGACCATGAGCATGAGCATGAGCATGACCATGACCATGAACCAAAGCTGAAGCATCATTATAATACCGGCTTTAGTTTTAAGTATGACGAATACACCGAGCAGTTGGACTCAGCGAACTTTTCCACCAGGGAAGTTGTTCCGGGTGCATTTCTTGAATACACTATGGAAATTCCCGAAAAACTAACATTTATGGCTGGCCTGAGAGCTGATCATCATAATGAATACGGCTTATTTATTACCCCACGATCACATTTCAAATATGATTTTACTGAAAGCACCAGTCTGAGGCTATCTGTTGGAAAAGGTTATCGCACAGCACGCATCCTGGCTGAGAACAATGTCCTTTTGGCATCTTCCAGGGCAATTTCCATTGCTGATAATCTGAAGATGGAAGAGGCCTGGAACTACGGTATAAGTCTCACGCACTATCTGGAAGTATTTAAGCGCGAGATGACACTGTCAGCTGATTTCTATCGTACTGATTTTATTAATCAAATTATCGTGGACCTGGATACTGATGTGGACAGGGTAAGCTTTTATAATCTTGACGGCGAATCATATTCCAACAATTACCAGTTGCAGATGGATTACGAGTTAATCCGTAATCTGGACCTGACTGCTGCCTTCCGCTATACAGACGTAAAATCCACTTATGGAGGCAGGCTGATGAAACGCCCGCTTACCAGCGACTATAAAGGGCTGCTCACTTTATCATATGCAACACCAGGAGGTGGATGGCAATTTGATTTCACCAGCCAGTTTAATGGTGGAGGCAGAATACCTTCCACTGAAGGGCTCCCGCAGCAATATCAACGCCCTGAAAGCTTTGATCCCTTTACATTGTTTAACTTTCAGGCGACAAAATTCATTAAAGCCCTTGAAATATACGCTGGCGTAGAAAACCTTACTGATTATGTGCAGGAAAATCCTGTAATTGCTGCCGATTCTCCTTTCGGCCCCCATTTCGATTCTTCACTAATATGGGGCCCCATCCACGGCAGAAAGATTTACCTCGGTATGCGCTTTTCAATCGACAGGTAACTATACTGATATTCAAGCCAGGCCGGATTTCCTACGTAGGAAATCCGGTTTTTTTTACTTCTGATTAAATTACTTCTTATCTTTGAATCTGATTTCAATCCGATTTATAATGTTCAGTCAAAGACTTTTATTCTTGCTGATTTTATGCAGCCTGACATTCACAGCAGTCAGCCAAAATGAGCACCCAGGCACAACCACATCTAAAAGGAAAGAGAAGCGCCCTGTGTTTATAGATCTCAGCTATGGCGGAAGCTATTTTAGTTTCCGGGATTTTGCCACCTCTCCCCTGTTCTATCATGGTATTGCTGGCGACCTGGGATTATTTCGCTACAGCTCGGATGAAAAAAGAGAATCCCATATGGGATTTATAATTGGCTATGGTGTCGGCAGTGTTTTAAATGTACAACGCAATACCTCGGCTTCGCTTGGTTATCTCAATATTATCCATACCGAGCTTTACAAACTGCCTGTGAATGCCGGTGATAAATGGCAATTTAAGGGAGGCGGAATGCTTAACCTTACCGGCAACTACAGGTTAAACAACAGTCTTTTTAACAACTCCTTCGGGTTGGAGGCAATGGGAACGCTCTTTGGAAGCCTGAAAGCCGGATACGATCTTTCACGGCTTCGTAAAAAAGTCATCGATTTAAAGCTTTTCAAAATTAACCTTATTCCCAGAAAGAGGGAACTGTTTCTACAACTAAATTTAGGACTATTTAATGCTACTTATCGTAACGGCTATGCCTACACAGAACAATCAGCTTTAATAAATGACTACACTTACATTGTCGACCACAGCCTGAAATTGTTTCACGGATATCGCCTAAACTCCTCCGTTGAGTATAAAATTCACCTGCATAACAAAAACATCATTAAGCTCTCCTATTTATGGGACGCTTACCATACGGGAAAAGAAACGGATGAACTCGAAATGGCCAGACATCATTTCATGATATCCTTCCTGTTTAAGATGGATAAAAAAACCAGAAGAATAAAAAAATAAAATAAGCCATAAGAAAGCAATTAATGACCATGACAAGAACTGTTTTTTTACCTTGCGGTTCCCATCAAAAACAACAACAATGAAAAAGCTGCTTATCATATTCCTTCTATCACCTCTTTTGTTTTCCTGCGAGAAGATCCTGTTTGAAGAAGAGCTGCAAACGGATGATCCCTATGCCAATTTTGATTACCTGTGGAAAGAATGCGACAGGAAATACTCTTACTTTGAATATAAAAACATCGACTGGACAGCGATAAGAGAAAAATACCGGCCCCGCTTGTATCATACTATGAGCAATGATTCACTGTTCGATGTGATGGGTGAAATGATGAAAGAGCTGCGTGATGATCATGCCAATTTGATTTCAGATTTTAACAGATCACGGTACGGAGTTTACCGGAAAGGAAAGGATAATTTCGACTGGCGCGTGATCCTGGATCATTACCTCCCCAATGACTATTATACTTCCGGACCCTTCAGACATGACTTTATAGCCGGTGATTCCATTGCCTATGTACGGCTTTCGGCATTTAGCGGTGGTGTTTCATCCAAAAATCTGAACTTTATCATGAACCGGTATAAAGACAGTAAAGGAATAATATTTGATATCAGGGAAAATGGTGGTGGTAGTATTTCGTATGCATTTAGGATTCTTGAAAGATTTGTGAATAAAAAGACTTTACTTTATTACAGCCGGATTAAAGACGGACCGGGTCACGGTGATTTTTCCTCACTGGAACCCTGCATTATTGAGCCTTCTGAAGGCCGGAATTATCATAAAAAAGTAATATTACTCATAGACAGGGGTTCATACAGTGCCAGCTCCTTTATGGCATTATCTGCAAAGGCTGTAGATAATGTAACACTGATGGGGGACACTACAGGCGGCGGGCTGGGCATGCCCAACGGAGGGCAGTTACCCAACGGATGGACCTATCGCTTTTCTGTTACCCAAACACTGGACCCTGATGGAAATAATTATGAAAGCGGCGTGCCGCCGGATATCCAGGCATCTTTCAACTGGAATAATCTTAACACAGATGAAGTGATCGAACGTGCCATTCAGGAGATTAACATTCCCTCATTATAAGTTAAGCCTTTTATTATTCAGATGATTACTACACTTCTCACATAAACTAAAGTCAGAATTGTCAATGGTCAGGATTGTTTCATTTGCGCCCTGCATAAGGCAAGTTTTAGTTTCACAGTGCTCCAGACCAAAGTTGTGTCCAAGCTCATGCACGCATATTTTCTTAAGTCTGCTTAAAAAAAGATCTGGATTGCTTTTTAAACGATAGGTGGATACCACACAGGCCGGTCCTGGTCTGTAGCCCAGCCCAAATATTCCCCAGTCGGAATATTTTGATACCGGTTTCCTGATCTCACCATCACGTCCCTTCTTTGTTGCAGATATATCATAAGAAGTAAGGCCTATGATATAATCTACAGAGCCGGGCTTAATCCTTCTTAAATCCCTCAGCAGAGAATCCGCACGATATCTGGGAGATTTCACCTGAACAAATGCGGAAGGAGGGATTTTTTTAGCCGGCAGAACCACAACTCTTAACCCTAACTTTTCATTGATGGTCCTTGCTACTGTATCTGCTAAGGCCTTATCAAATCTATTGTAAGGCAAAATGCCCACCACTGGCTGATCCCTGACCTCCCGGCAGGAGAAAATGATTGTGGCCAGCAGAACGACAAACGTAATCTTTTTCATAAAATCTGTTGAACTCCGAAAATAAAGAAAAAATAAGATTGCTTGCAAATCTTATCAGATATCCCCGCTCGTAATAAACTTGCAGCCTTTTTCCCTTAACTCTTCACGAATATTATCAAACTCGCTATTATCAATAGCCCGGGTAGCATCTTCAATCAATGTGGCGGAAAATCCTTCATCCAACGCATCCTTAATGGAATATTGCACACATACATCCGCTGCCAGCCCACAGAAATACAGCTCACTGGTTTTTCGCTCCCTTAAATACCCGCTGAGGCCGGTGTTTTTCCGGTGCCCGTTATCGTAAAATCCACTGTAGCTGTCGATATTTTTATCCATTCCTTTGCGGAAGATGGCTTCCACTTTAGTCATGTCAAGGCCCGGATGAAAACTTGCTCCTTTGGAGTTTTGTACGCAGTGGTCAGGCCATAAAACCTGATCCATACCGTGCCATTTAATTTTGTCAAAAGGCTCTTTACCTTTATGGTTGGAAGCAAAACTGATGTGATCTTCAGGATGCCAGTCTTGCGTTGCCACTACCAGATTGAACTCGTATTGCAGCTCATTAATAACAGGTATAATTTTGTCACCTTCCGGCACTTCCAGTGAGCCTCCCGGCATAAAGTCGTTTTGTGCATCAATTACCATTAATGTTTTCATATCAGTATCTTTTTTAAATCCTTCTATCTGATCAACAAACTCACTTGCTTTTTGATTAGTTTATCCACCACAGCAGGTGAGCTTTTAAATATCAGTATTGTATAACGACATGCTGCAACCAAAAGAAAACTATGAAATACAGATACCTGGGAGATTCCGGATTAAAGATTTCATCACTTACATTGGAACCCATGTCATTCAATAGAGCTGAAACTTTCAGATGAAGAGATAAAAATGCCTGATCAGATAAGCCAGCCTGAGCTGATTTATCCATACTGGCACCTGGCCGACCGGGCTAAGGATGCTTTCGGCGATGGTGATCTGGCTCTTTTTGGAAGGTGGCTATAATAACACTATGCTGCCGCCTTATCTTCATTAAGTTCAAATGTTTTCCGGCCCAAATTTATCCATAGCATCCACTGCAAAAACACCGGCCGAAATACTGCAGACCGGCGGCTCACCGTTAGCATTTCAGCTACGATTTGATTATTACTTTTGTGAAGTACCATATGAGTATTGATAAAAACAGATATCACCAGGTTCCTCCCGGAACTGAAGCAATACGCTTAAGTGATTACGGATACGGGATTTTTCCCGGGCTGCCCTCCCGCGCTGGTTTCAAAAAAGCCATTAAGCGGGGCGAAATACAGGTGAATGGCCGGACTGCCACTACAGGGCTATTTATAGCGCCCGGCATGGTAATTATCTGGACACCGCCAGAGAAAAAATCTTCCGGTATTTATAAGATGCCCCTGGATGTGATCTATGAAGATGATCATCTGGCAGTGGTAAAAAAACCCGGAGGGCTGGTGGTAAGCGGAAATCAGTTTAAGACGCTGGAAAATGTGCTGCCTGGTCATCTGACACAATCACCCGAAGCGGATGCACTACCCACGCCACGTGCTGTTCATCGTTTGGATGCTCCCACAAGCGGACTGGTTATCATAGCCAAAACAAAAAGAACCAGAATTGCATTGGGCAAACAGCTGGAAGAGAAACAAATTACCAAAAAATATTTGGCTGTGGTAATTGGGAAAACCCCTGAAAGCTGGGAGTCATCAGATCCGGTAGATGGCAAAAAAGCGCTAACCCGATTCAAAAAGAAAGATGCAGTTCCTTCGCTGGTTAGTGGAATGCTTACATTATTGGAAGCAGAGCCTGTAACCGGACGCACGCACCAGATCAGAAAACATCTTCATAATATGAACCTGCCGGTTCTTGGCGACAAGTTATACAACAAAGAAGGAATCCTGAAAGGAAAAGGTCTGTTTCTTTGCGCAGTATCCGTATCATTACGACATCCGGTAACAGACAAAATCCTGAATATTGAAATTGACCCTCCACGGAAGTTTTCACGCTTTATGGAGGGTGAAAAGAAAAGGTTTGAGAAGTACGGGTAATTATTCCACAACCTTCATCACTTTCTGCTC
>CAYZDA010000044.1:0-25528 GCA_964477095.1 uncultured Bacteroidales bacterium
GGAGAGATGAGATGAAAAATAACCGTTTACACCTAAATGATAAGCAATTACCCGGTTATTGGCAGTTCCTCCGGAAGCATCAAGGATAGAAGGAGAGGTGATAAACGGTGTGCCGATAATAAAATCGTGAAATGTCCAGCCGTCGCGGTATAAATAATTATTAAAGTAATTGTCATTACCGCCTTTGATAATGTTACCAATGTGGTGGACACGTCCGCTCTGATGCATGGTATGCAGAAACTCAAACAGCACATTTTGAACCGGGGCCTGTTCTTTTTTTCTTTCCAGATGTAGACCCCAAAGCCCGTCTTTTATATTATCCATTTGCTTACCCGATCCATCTTCAAAAATGGTGACCCAGTAAGTTGAAAGGTTAAATTTGGTGTGGTTCCATGTAATTTTCAGGTTTTGAGAACCAAGATGATTTCCATACACATTTTTGATCTCGTTTTCCAACTTACTCCCACTTTTTGCCAGCACAACCCTCAGATAATCTTTCCAATCGCTGTTTAATCTACCATAATCCGGTGAAATACCGCCCCATTGGGCATAGTGATGAAAGCCATATTCTATGGTAACAGGCCAACGCTCACCCAGGCGTGCATAGAGGTTTTTGTGGTGATATAAAGGGGATTTCACAAAGCGGTTTCTCTCCAGCCAGCCATGAGAGAAGTATCCTTTTATTTCGAGCAGTTTTTTGGTAAATGGGATGGTGATATATTCCGAGGAAATTGCAATTTCAGGAATTGGCCTGGCATTGCCGGAATGTAATAAGCCACCCGATGAAAGCGGGACATACTGCAGCCCAAAGCTTCTTTTTTTTGATCCGGCGCTAAGATGAAACCCTTTCCAGGAAGCACTCAGATAATACTGCAGTGGAACAAAGCGGTTTTTCCCGTTATAGATATTTAAAAAATCCAGACCATAATCAATATGGAATGAACGGTTGGTGTCAGCTTCAGACGTATAAAACAGGTCATTATTCCCATAATCCTCCGATCCAATCCTGAGCTCGGCGAAAACACTGTGATTTGCAGGTGAAAACCTGCCGTCACGGTTACTGATCATCCAAAATGCTTTCTGATCAGAAGTATTTAAAATGCCACCTGCCTCCAGTGAATAATGCGGCCTTTCCAGCTGTGCAAACAGCGTGAAGGGTAGGAGGGTGAGGAGGAGGAGCTTATTGAATTTCATGGTGAATATTAATTATCGCTTCAATACATCTTGATGCTGTATGACCGTCCCACAACTCTGGTCTTTGAGGATTTCTTGACATACTCAAAGTTTTTCTGTATTCGTCCCTTATGCGTTTTATGTTATTACCAACAAGTACGCTGGCACCTCCATGTTCCCTTAGGGTTATGGGACGTTCTGTATTCCATCTTAACGTGAGGCATGGAGTCCCAAGCACACAGCATTCTTCCTGTAAACCACCACTGTCGGTAAGCATTATTCGAGATTCCATATTTAACTTGATCATTTCATGATAACCCACTGGATGAAGAAGGATAAGCCTGGTATTCCTTATGGCTATATCCCATAAGCCAGATTCTCTTAGTCTTTTTTGAGTCCTGGGATGAATTGGCCAGATTAACGGCATATCTTTAGTAACTTCATCGGATAAGAAGGAGAAAACAGCTTTTAATATTTCAGGATCATCCACATTGGAAGGTCTGTGCATTGTGATAATAGCAGGCTTTTCGGAGGACAAACTCTGTAGTTTAACTGACTGACCATTTAAAATGTTATCCTTAATTATATTACAGATTTGTAGAGCCTCTGCCTTATTCCGGTTGGCCTCCAAGGTATCAATCATGATATTACCAACAAATCTTATCTTTTCATCCTGCGTTCCTTCCTTTTTAAGGTTGGAGATTGATATTTTATCAGGTGTTAGAAGTAAATCGCTGAGCCGGTCAGTCACAAGCCGGTTTATTTCTTCCGGCATTGTCTCATCACCACTTCTTAAGCCTGCTTCAATATGACATACCTTTACATGTTGCTTCTTTGCTGTAACAGAACAAGATAAAGTAGCATTAACATCGCCTACCACTACAACCCAATCAGGTTTTTCTTCCTCAAGAACTTTTTCAAATTCAATCATTGTTTTACCAACCTGCTCAGCGTGTGTTCCTGATCCAATACCAAGGTTTATATCAGCCTCGGGAATTCCAAGTGATTTAAAAAATGCTCTGGACATGCGGTCATCATAATGTTGCCCTGTATGTACTAAAATGTGTTCAATTGAAGCACCTTCCCTGTTCTTTTTGTTTATTGCATTTATGAAAGGAGCTATTTTCATGAAGTTTGGCCTTGCGCCTACAACACTTATGATCTTCATATATATTATATTTTTTTAAAGATTAATAACCAGGCAAACTTTAAAAGTCGTATCTGCCTCTTAATTCTTGTTGGCTGCTTTATCAACCTATAAGCCCATTCAAGATTGTTTTTTATCCACCAATCAGGAGCCCGGAGTACATGTCCGGTGTAAACATCAAAGCTACCGCCAAGGCCCTGGTATATTGCGGGATGAACTTTTTGCATGTCTTGCATCAATAATTCCTGTTTAGGTGAACCCATTGCAACGAAAACAATATCAGGCTTTAGATATTCAATGGTTTTTATCAATGTGGAACGTTCTTCATCCGATTTAATATAACCATTTCTGTATCCGGTTATATTGATTCCAGGGTAATCTTCCTTCAGCCTTTCAATGGTTTCCTTAATCACGGATTCCTTCGCACCCACAAGGTAAAAAGATTTCGTTTTATAGAACTGGTTGACAATATCCAGCCATAATTCGCATCCCGGAATTTTAACTGCATCTTTAAAGCCTTTAGACTTTAGCGCCCATACAGCACCAATACCATCAGGATAACCAATATTCTGGTTAATAATTTCGCGTGTCTGATCAGTAGCATTTAATATTTTCTCCGCGTTGACAGCGATTAAAATGCCTTTTCTTTGATCAAGAAATTTAATTAATGAATGCTTACTCTTGAAACCAAATATGTTGATACCCTTAATATTGTGATTAGTTAGTTGATTTTTCATTTTAAAATGCTTTGCTTAGTGTACTTAAAGAAGTCTTCATATGTGACGAAACGATCATTGTATTTAAGACTATGCTTAATAAATTCAGTTATTTTGGATAGCGAAAAAGCTGATTGAGCTTTTGGATGACCAATTACTACAAAAAAGGAGTCGTTACCATATTTTTCTTTCGCCTTTTTTTTCGCACTTATTAAATAGTTTGATTTTAATCCATCCATAGATACTGCAGAAGTAGTTTTGCTATAGAAGAGCTTTAATAATTCTTTTTTGGAATGTTTTGCTGGAGTCCCGTTCCCAAATGATTGATGTATTTTGCTTTGTATAAGTTTTAAAAACATCAGTCGAAAATAATGATCTGGATAAAGATTGAATGAGTTTATTGGCAATTCTACAAAATGTCCATGAGAATCTTGCTCTAAAGGGTCATGGTTAAATTTCCAAAAATTATCACCTGGAGCATTTCGGAAATCAAAGTTTTGTATTGGGGTTCTACTGAAACCTCCTTTAAAAACTGAGCTTTCTATTATAATTCCATTCTTTTTTAAAGATTTACTTATTCTACTAAATGGTTGCAAACTCCAGCCGCCAGCGCGAAATGCAATTATGTTATTGTCAGCTATTTCCCGTAATTTAAGTGAATAGCGACTTACGATAGATTCTATTTCAGAGTCAGAAAATTTATGTAATCTATACGAGGAGTAATCAATTTCCCATTTTCCATTACTGAAATTTGAGTTTTCCCAGTGGGGGTGTATGTGTAGCTGAAATTCATGTCCGGCAGATGCAATTTTTTCAAGATTATTATTTAATAGTTTAAGCTCTGAAGAAAGTCCATTATTGGTTTTTTCAAGAGCCTCTAAGCGAAGTAAAAATCCGATGTCAACAAAAAAGCAATATCTTATACCAAATTCCTCAGCAATTTCATTCAATTTTTCAATTGGTTTTTCTATGCAGTTGTGGATATTTCCCGTACGTGGTCCGAAAAAAACTTCATAATCAAATGAAAGGATGATTTTCATAATCAAGTTATTTATACCAAAATATGTTAATTAAAGAGCTAATTCTGTCCTTTAATGTAGGTTTGTTTATTATTGGTGCTTTTATTTTTATTGCTTTTTGAAGCCTGATTCTGTTCCCTTCAAAAATATTATCTGTATAAAGTTCTTCATTATTTTCTACTTTAGAAATCAGATTTTGTAGGTCAATATTGAATTTGTTTTCTATAGCCTTTAATGACTTTTCAGGATGGTTCTGGAAGTCTTCTAATTTAATTTTTATTAGTTTTCTTTTTGGGATTGTCATTTCTACCAGAAAACCAAGAAGATGTATAGTGAAATAGTAAAAATTTGCAGATACAAAGCCCCTTGATGGCTGTTCTATATTCTGTTTTGCAAAAGAGTTTACGACTCCAACCGGACTTCTTTTTAAGTGTATAAAGTAAGTATCATACTTGCAGAATCTATTTAGAGCAAGAGCTCTTCCCACAAATTTTGAAGAGTCGACTATTATATCTTCATCACGATTTTCAAAAAGTACAGTGAGGAAGTCATTAATATAATTGGAATAATTCTGATATGTCTTTTTTGATTTGAGATGAAATAAATTTGCAATTACATTTCTATGCTCCTCAACTTTCTTACTTAGGGAGTCTAATTCCTCAAAATTTGAATTTGGTTGCTTAGCAAAAAAACTGGCTTTTATTTTTTGCCAATATTTGAAATTTTGACTTTCCTTACTGAATCCGTGAGGATCACCTTTCAATATTGGGAACTTGAACAGTTCTCCAGGAAAGAAGATGTTTTCGTCATTACCTAAAGTAACTCCTAGTAGTGTTGAACCGCTTCTTCCAGCTCCCATTATATATACTAATTTTTTCCTATTCATTTCTGTACTTAAGTATTTTAGCTGGCACACCTCCAACAATTGCATAAGCAGGTACGTCCTTAGTTACAACAGCACCTGCTCCGATTATACTGTGATCACCAATATTGCATCCTGCAGTAATAATTGCATTTGCACCTATCCACACATCATTTCTTATGATAGTTTTATAATAGTTTTTGCCTTGACTTCTGATAGGTAAATCAAGACGGTCAAACTTGTGATTTCTGGAATATATTTTAACATCTGGCCCCATAATCACATCATTCCCAATTTCCACATTTCCCTGAATCATACAACGGGTACCTAATTCTGAATTATTGCCTATAATTATCCTTGGGGAGATCTCGGCATTGTGTTTCACCCTTATATTTTTACCAGCCTTTTTAGCAAATCCTTTCACTAGTACTCTACGTAGGAAAGGAAAGAAAAGCGAATAAACTCTGTAATCTTCAGGGGTGTATCTAAATAGGCTGATGTAAAAAAAATACAGAGTTAACTTAAAAAGTTTAGTGATTTTCATAAGCCAAATAAATTTCGTTAAGTTTTTTGCATATATGGTCTAAAGAATAATGCGAATTGGAATTCCGCGCATTGAGTGAGAGGTTTTCATATTCTTCCTTTTTCAAATGTGATAAGTTATCAATTAATTCTGCCAAAACATCACTATTTGGATCAATAACAAATCCATTATGGGAATCTTTCACTTGCTCCATAGTTCCTGCAGAATTAGAAACTATTACCGGACACCCGCAAAATAATGCTTCTGTTACAACTAAACCAAAAGAATCACCCCTTGAAGGCAAAACAAGAAATTTGGAATTATTATATAAATCACATAATTCATCTTGGGATTTGTGCTCATAATAGGTTATGTTTGGCATATCAGTTCTTGACATAAATTTTAGGATTTCCTGTTTTTTATCACCTGTTCCTACAATGCAAACTTTTAAGTGATTATGTACTTTAGTTAAGCTATTTAAAAAGATGTCAATACCTTTTATTTTAAATAATGAACCTACAAATATAAAGTCAAACTGCTTTTTTTTAATATCTTTAAAGAAAAATATGTCTCTACTGATTCCTGCCGGTAAAATATGGTTAGGTATTATTCCGTATTTCTCTTTTAACTGCGTGGCTTGGAATTTACTTACAGAAATTATGCTGTCAATATATTTCTGGGCTAGCTTTTTCCCAGCCTTCTTTGCAAAAAATCTAATATCACTTCCATGGATTGTGGTTAATATAGCAACATTTGAATAAAGCAGCTTATATATAATCGATAAAAAGAAGTGCTTACCTAGAAAATGTAAATGAATAAGATCATATTTTTTAAACAAAATATTAATAAACCGGATGTAGAACAATAGGTACTTTACAATACTGCCTAATTTTCCAGTAATTTTCCTTTTCATGTAAAAAATTTCTATATCAAGCCCAAGTTCTTCTTTTAAAAAGAGGTATTGGTTTTTAACAAACACACCTGAATACGGTTTTTCTGTAGAAGGGTACATATTGCTTATTATAAGAATTTTCATCATATTACATTTTCTCATTTATTAGGTCAAAATTTGCCAGTAATGCCAAAAAAGGCGCCATCAAGGCTGATTGGAGAATATGGCCAGCGAAGTAGGCTTGAAGTATAATCAGTATGAAAAAGAATACAACTAATAAGGATTGTTTTGACTTTGATTTTTTGTAAATCACTGAATATTTATAGATGAAATAAATCCAGAAACTAAGAATTATAATTCCCCAGATTCCAAATGCCTGAATTAAATCGCAAAAATTATTTTCGCATAAACCAGTCCAGCCTTCTCCTATCAGTAATATTATAGGTCTTTCTGTTAAATTATTAAAAAAATTAGAAATTGCGTTTAACCGTTTTTCACCTCCCAAAAAATATATTAAAGCGCCATATTTGTCGATAAAGAAAATCCATCTGGATAAGGCCATATTAATGATATTCTGCATTAAATAATATAAAGCTACCCCCAAGATAACTAAGAAGGGTGTAAACATTAAGAATTTTCTGCTATTTTTAATCAGAAATAATGCAAAGGCTAACACTAAAAACCCAAAAATTGATGATTTTGATAATAATATCATTGAAGCTGTTAAGAAAATAATTGAAATAATTAAAAGCCGCAATGGAGATTTATTGAAATTTATTAGAACGATTAATGTATACAAGGATAATAATGCACCATTAACTTCATTGCCTGCAAAAAGGAAGCCTTTACCTCCCATCATAACCTCATCATCCGACATCCCATAGGTTGATGTTCCTACTCCAGCTAGAAACAAAAAGATATTAAGAAGAAGAATTGCAGAATTGAAAAAAATTACCTTTTTTATCATTTTGTAACTTAGTGTGTTGGATTTAAGTGCCTCACGAATCACAAAAAAGATGATAACAGGGAATATAACTTTAATGGTTTTCTGAGAAAAGAACAAAAGATCTCTTTGATCAAATAATTCACCTAACGAAATGAACGAATGTAAAAAGCTAAAAGAGAGGAAAAAAGTAAATAGAAATACAGCATGAAAAGTATACCTTTTTAGATAAGTGAATAATAATAAGAAGACAACTATCCTATAAGCAGCACCAAGGCTTATACCTGCTAAAGACATGTTTTCAAATAATAGAAATCCGCTTATGGAATCTATCAAAAGCCAGGTGAGGAGTACGATGCCTAATAATTCTTTTCGAATATTAACAGTATGTCGTATAGCTATATTCACAACGGATGAAAATCGATTATAAAAGTATTTATTTTATAGTGTCTCCAAATGTAATATATAGATATGAAATTCCATAAAAATAAGCTGAACGAATTAGCAATTGCTGCACCTAATATGCTATATCTGGGAATTAAAACTAAATTCAAAACGATATTGATTAGAGTAGCAAAAACCACTATTCTCTGAAAAATCAGTTGCTTATTAGTCATATTTAGAAAAATAGCGACTGTGCCAGCAGAAATTGAAAATAGTACGCCAATGCTTAAAACATATAATGCAAATTTACCATTGGAAAAGCCTTCACCAAAAAAACTAAGGATAAAGTTTGGAAAAATCATGATTAATAGGAAAATAGGCAATCCTGTAAAAAATGTCATATTTGTTACAGATCTTACGAACTTTTTTAATGCCAAGAAATCTTTTTTCACATAATATTCCCCGATTTTTGGCGCAGCGAGTGCGCTGATAGCAGTAAAAGGGATAAACATTATTTGCGATACCTTAATAGTGATATTATAAATACCAACATTGGATTCAGAGTCCATTACTCCAAGCATTAAAGTATCTATCCATGCCATCAGAAACAGCATAGATGATGAAAGTAGCATTGGTAGTGAGGCTTTTAAAATGTATTTAATGTTTGTATTCTTTTCAGTGAAATTGGTTATGGATATTTTTGTCTTATTAAACCAAATAATTAGAGCTATTATTAAAGTAATAGCAGTTGATATAGCATATAGATAATGTGGAAAAAGGGGGCTTATTTCTTTTCTAGAAATGGTTAAATAAGTAAAAGAAGCTATTGCTGCAAATAGAAAAATAGCAGTTTCCCTTACGAATGCCTGTTCCTTAATCAAGCTCATTCCTCTTAATGCTCCGGCCATTGATTGAATAAGAATGAATAAAGGAACTGCAAAAGAAATAATTCTTATTCCTGATGCTAAAGACGGATTGTTAAATATGGTTCCTGCAATAAAAGAAGAAAATATATAAATGCTTCCTGCAAGAATAACGCCTATAACAGACTGTAGTAGTATAATTTTGCTAATTACTGATTTTATTTTATATCTATCATTTTTAATCCTATATTCTGATAGAAATCTAATAATTGAAGTATTTATACCCAGGCTTCCCACCATGCCAATCATTCTTAACAGGGCATAAGCGATGGTAAAGGATCCCCAAACTGAAGCTCCAAGATTTCGTGTAATAACAACGGTAAAGAGGTAAGCAGCAAATTTCCCGATTACCTGCAAAGTAAAAGCCTGGGAGCTCTTGCTTAGAAGTTCTTTTGTGTTGCCTTCCAGGCTATTAAATCTATTTAAAAAAATTTTTATCATTATCTGTGATCTCTACTTTTTACACAGCTCCGCCCCCTCAGTCCCATTTCAGGGATGAGTATTGGCTTAGCAACAGACCGTGCGAAATTAACACAACTATTGTTAATATTCTAAGATTTAAGGTAAAAACTTTGATCGATAAGGAGTTGATTATCAGTTGCGGCTTGTGATAAACATATCAAAGCAGGAATTATGCTTACGGCTCAGTAAGCACTTTGATTCGTTTGCGCGGCTTGTGGTTAAGCTGCAGGTTATAATGTTTTCTGCTTTGAGGCTTCACCTTATCATATTCCTTTTGTGCTGCCAGCGACAGTGTGGAATAATTTTGCCGTCCTATGAGATATACCGGGATGTACGACAGTGTAGTCGCGAGCAGCATTTCCAGTGCCAATAGTGCCAGTAATCCAATAGTCTGAAGGCTTAAGGCCATAACTATGAACAGCACATTTGTGATCAATATGGTGGTGGTGGCTCTCAAATGCGACATGAACAGGAATAACAGCCTGTGATGAACATGCAGTTTGTCGGGGGAAAAGGGAGATTTTCCAATGGATAAGCGCACAAAAGCTACACGCATGGTATCAAATATTGGAACGATCAATATGGCCATTACAACAGCCGGTGCTGAAGATATCCGGTAAACCGCCGGGATAAGGTTCAGCTCCATAAATTGTATGGCCAGGTAAGAAATGGAAAAGCCCAGGATAAGTGAACCGGTATCGCCAAGAAATATTTTTTTGCTCCCCTGTGATATATTATAGATCATGAATGCGGAAAAGCTTCCTGTTAAAGCAAGGCTGAGGAGACCGAGCTGAATATGCCCGCTGAAAAGGAACCATAATCCAAAAGTGATGGATGCTATGATACCTACGCCTGCGGCCAGCCCGTCAATACCATCTATCAGATTTATACTGTTGGTGATGGCCAGCACCATGAAAATGCTTAGGGGTATGGATAAATAAACGGGGATTGCAGAGATTCCTAAAAAACCGTGAAGGTCAGTAATGTAACTCTCTCCCAGTACAACCAGAATAGTGGCCGCTACCAGTTGACCAAGCAATTTTTTATAGGGGGTGAGCGGAAATATGTCGTCTTTTAATCCCACGAAAAAGATCACAAACAAGCCGGCCAGGTAAAACCTGCAGTGGGTGCAGTCTTCGGTGCTGACAAATAAAAGGGCTGCGGTTCCTAATGCAGCAAAGATGCCTACTCCCCCAAGTGCCGGGATGCTGCCTGAATGTGAAGTCCGTCCGTTGGGATTGCTCACCAGGTTTTTTGCTTTGGCTATCCTGACAATGGATGGTATAAATATAGCGGTGGTTACTGCTGTAAAAGCCAATACAGCGATGGCTGCCAACACCGGATTATTAAGTATGAAGTGTATCATATTCCCATATTTGTGCCTTGTTCAATATTTTGTGGTTTAAAAATCAGCTAAATAAAATACATATATTATTAACTTCTTTTTGCCTTTTCAGGGCCTATAAAAAACTACCAAAACTAAAGAAATTGTGCATGTAATTTAAATTGATGAACAATAAATTTTTAATATGTTTTTTCTTGACAGTTTTCATAAGCCAAAATTATGCCATTGCTTATAGACAAGTTTTTTTTAAAAAGGTTGCTTGATAGATGTCAGAAATAACTCCCAATACTATGGGTTATAGATGTAAAAGACAGTGGCCCAGCATGAAAGGGCATTCGTTCTAAATCGCAGATCATAATAAACAGCTTGAAAATCAAAGGGAAAAGTATAGATTAAATTTTTATTAAAAAAGGTTCTCTTCGGATGATTTTGTTAATAAATTTCTTGCTTTAATTTCATGTCTTAGATACTTCCATAGGTACCATAAAACCAAAACCACCAAACTTAAGAAAAAGCCCAGGAAAGCACTGATAATGACAATAAGCGTTCTTTTGGGTTCTGTTCGTAGTGCAGGAGGTTCGGCATGGTCCACGATATTGATCACGGGTGTTTCTTTCACCAGTTCAATCTTGGTCATTTCCAGTTCTTTTTGTAGAAGCAGATAAACTTCCTGCTTAATGGTAAGCTGCCTTTGCAAGCGCATTTGGCGGGTTTGCAAATCTGGTGACTGAGCAATATTGCGGTTTCGTTCTCTAAAACCCTTCAGCGCTTCTTCGGCCTGTTTTAGCTCCAGCTTTACACTATCCAGCCGGTTTTGAATATACTTCAGGTTTTCCCTGGTTTGCATTTTTTGTTCATGAATAATATAGTCTTCAATTAAAAAAACAATATAATTGGTAACTCTGGCTGATAATTCAGGCTCAGGCATTAATACATTAATGGTGGTCAGCATGGTTTCCTCGTCTGTATTTGCAGAAATGTAGTCATTTAGATGTTCCAGTCCCTGATGGATTTTCTTGCGTTCCGTTTCCGCGTCTATCTCAAAATATTCAATCAGGTTAACCGGGTGGTCAAATTTTTCTGTTTCCCATTGGTGTAGCAAAACCTTTTTCTTAATGCTCCGGCTTTCAACCAGGTCGATAATGTTAAACATCTCGGAGGAACCAAAGGCTCCGCCAAAGCCAAATTGCGAGGCAAGGCCCTGAAGTTGCGAGGTTGATCCGCTTTCGCCCTCTGTTTTATAAAGTTTAGCAGTTCCTGTGTACAGGGGTTGCTTCAGCAATGCGTAAGCAACACCAAGCAGGATAAATATTATAGTAAAAATGATGATGAACCAACGGTGTTGCCAGGTTTTGATAAATACCTCCAGTAGATCTATTTCCTGTTTTTGGGCAGTATTTTTCACTTCTTCGCTCATTATGAAAATATTTAGAGGTCTAGTTACCTTTAGTAATATATATGATCAACACAACGCTGGTGGCAATGGAAGCCCATTCGCCCATCAGGCGGGTTACATCCACAGGTTCACGTTCCGGTTTTTCAGGTACAAAGATCACTGAGCCTTCTTTAACTTTTGGATTCCAGAAAAAATGTTTCCGCCTGGCATAGCCTCCGGGATAATACACCACTGTTTTCCCTTTGGCAGCATCAAATTCATAATCGCCCGCGGCTTCCACGTACCTGTTCAGGCTCCAGTTCTTATTATACTGCACCAGCCCCGGGTTTCTTACATTTCCTGTTACTCTTACCGTACTGGGATGCTTAGGCACAGAGATGCTATCGCCACCCATAAGCATGATGTTACCATTATTTTTGGTAAGTGCTTTTTCAAAATCGCCTACTACTTCCTTACCATTGCGCTTATAAGTAATTCCGGGGATAAATGCTTCCCTGGTGAAACCGCCGGCTCTTTCAATAAGACTGCCCATGGTTTCGTTGGATTCAATAATACTGTATGCACCGGGATATTTCACTTCGCCGCTAAGGTAAATGATGTTATGTGGCTCAAAATCAGGATTTCTTCGAACTACCACCATGTCATAGTCCTTCAGCAGGAAATGGATGGTATCGCTTTTCTGCTGCAGTATCTCAGGTGAGATGTCCACATGAATTACCTCAGCTTCTTTTTTGTTATTATCCAGCAGCCGGAAAACGTCAAGCCTGGTGCGGTAGGCTGCCTTGGTGAATCCACCGGCCTGCAAAAGAAGATCGTGAATTCCCATGTTCTCAAACAATGTATAAGTACCGGGTTTTACCACCTCTCCCTGCAAAGTAACGCTTTTAGGCTTATGCAGTACTTCAGTGCTGTATATAATAAGGCTGTCGCGGCTTTCAAGCAGGATGTTGTCACCGGGATCTCCGGCCAGCACATCCTTTAATGAAACGGGAATTACCTTTCGATTGTTGTTGATGCCGGTATAACGGATCAGGTCGGCACGCAGCTGATAAGTTTGCGACCAGAATATGGAGTCCTTTAAGCCGCCTCCTTTTTCCAGCAATCCCAGCAATCTGCTGCTGTCATTTATCATATAGCGACCGGGTTTATACACATGGCCGCTTACAAAAGCATATTTTACACCCCCCGGAACTTCCCTCAGTTTATCTGTGCCCGTTACCGGCAGTACAGTAACCACATCTTTGTCGGTGAGTTCAATTTCTTTGATTTGCAGGCCTTCATCAGTTATTTCCACAGGCACAGGTGTGGATACCTGATACACTGATGCTGTTTCGTGCCTTTTTGCCAGTGGTACAATCCGCTCTATCTGCAAACTGCTAATATCTGCTGAGGTTTGCATGCCACCGGCAAAGGTTATGAGTTCGCGCAGGCTTTCATCTTCTTCAAGTTCGTAAATAGCAGGATTACGCACCTTGCCTTTCAGAACAACAGTGGATATTCGCGGGGGTACATAAATTACGTCATTGTTCTGTAGTCGCATATCATTGGGTAACTTCCCGGTGGTAAGGAAAGTATAAAGGTCCAGCGTACTGATAACTTCATCATTTCTGATCACCTGAATCTTACGCAGGCTCCCTTCTTTAGTTGCCCCTCCTGCTTTATGAAGAGCGGTGAAAGCCGTAGAGTAATTACTCATAAAATGCGAGCCGGGATTATTTACATCGCCCACTACATATACAAGAATAGAACGGAGTTCGCCAAGGGAAACGTCCAGATAGGTGCCTCCTCCAGTAGCCAGGCTGCTGTATATGCGGGCAAGATTCCTTTTCATTTTGTTTTCCAGTTGCTCCAGGGTGAGCCCCGCAACATTCATCTGCCCGTAGCGTTCCACGAATATGGTACCTTCACGTGAAACGGTCATTTTATTACGGCGTTCAACCTGGCCCCACACCGTGAGGATGATTTCATCTCCAGGACCAACCTGATAGTTGGGGTCGATGGTTCCGATATCCAGTCGGCTGTATTTGTCTTCAGCTCCCTTAAACAGATCATATCCAAAGTATTCCGGCTGATTTTCTGTTTTCTTTTCTGCTTTCTGCTTTTCAACGGTGTCGCGTAGAGATTTTTGAGCTGAAGCCTGCTCAGGAGGCCGGAAGTCTGGTGCGGCAGCTTTATCAACTTCCTGAAGGTCTGTCTGTGTGGGTGCCGCAGACTGTTGCTGATCCAGGTTGAGATCTTCCACCGTAACTCCTGCTCTTTGTGCACGGCGTATGGCCTCTTCCTGTGAAATCTCGCCGCTCATTACTTTTTGTGAGAGCTCGTTTAGCAGTTCTTCGTGTTGTGCGGCCAGAGGATCGCTGCATAACATAAAGCCTGTCAGCAGGATCATAATGGCGGTGAATATTCCGGCTTTCATTATATGGTTATCGTTTTACTGAGGGTGCAAATATAAATAGAAAAATTTTCTTAACAGGTCATTGGTCTTTATTTTCAGACTTTCTCTCAAACGGGTTTATTTCATTCAATTGTATCGAATTGATCTTTCAAAAAGAGAATTGAATACTGCCTTGTGTTTTATATTCATCATAAAGTCAGCTTCACGCGCCCGCTCGTCGGAAAAAGAACCACGTTTGCCTTTTTGCTTTGTGCTGCTTCTTTAACTCCCTGGCTTTAAACCGAAGGACTTTTCTTTGTTTTTTTTCAAGTTCACGGTGTAATGAAAAATCCAGGGAATGAATGAAACCCTGCCCCAATGCCCACTTTGGAATATAGAAATTGTTTAAATATTTCTCCATTAATTTCTTGTGATTTGCGATGAAAAACCATATCATTTCCCAACAT
The DNA here is from genome assembly GCA_964477095.1 of uncultured Bacteroidales bacterium. GTDB lineage: Bacteria > Bacteroidota > Bacteroidia > Bacteroidales > PWNQ01 > PWNQ01. The sequence goes on from CAYZDA010000044.1 coordinate 14,627, forward strand.
ATTGATTGATTTTCTTAATGCGGTTAAACGTGACTTTCCGTACTGTAATCTGATGTTGCAACCATACTAGAGTAATAATTTATCCCAGGCTGTAAAATTTAGAGAAATATTTGTTCTATCTGTAGAATACTATCGTATATGATATGCTGATAGTAATATTACACACATGATATGAGGTGGAAACATATGGAGATGTCGTTTCGGACGGATAATATGCAGAAAAAATGTATAGATGAAGGAGATTTTTATTTTCCGGTAGATATTTTTCTCGTGTCTAAGTCTGTTTTTGGTCATACCACGGTCTTGTTTGGTAACAGGAGAGGCGAAGAAAACAAGAATTTTATTCGAACATGGTACGAGTCAGGTACGAGTCAGGTATGTGTAAAACAAGACAGGTCTAAATTTTATATTTAAGTGTAATTTTTGGAAATGTTTCCCGAATGAAGAAATTAAAAGATATGCAAATGTATGTCATAATATGAAAAAATCAAAAAAAAATTCTCTTAACTTATAACTGCTACTGAACCAGGGTTAAATATTCCGGTAGATAAAAAGTATTTGTAAAATCGCCACGAGATTTTTCACCCACAACACTTCCCCCTTCACACCAAAAAATATATCATTTCGACCGGGCATTTTTGAACGCGAGAGGGGCAAAAATGAGAGGGAGAAATCTCGTGGCATTATACGTGATAGTTTTACGGTAACTGGTATTCTTAGTTTTCAAAGGCTTGAAAATTTGAAGCAATTCAAAGAGCTGGAAATAAAATCAGGTTCCAACCACCTATGGGTAAAACCAGGGCTATGATAACACCTGCAGTGCATGCTTCCTGTCTTGCTGAAGTTGCCTGCCAAGCTCTTCGAGGCCCGGGAATTTCTTTTCATCCCTGATGAATTTAATGAACTCGATGGTAATTTCTTCATCGTAAAGGTTGGCGTTAAATCCAAATACATGCACCTCTACAGTCGCTGTATCTGTATTGATTGTGGGCCGCTTACCGATGTTGAGCATTCCATTATGCATGGTGTTGCCAATCAGCACACGAACGGCATATACACCCCTTCCCGGTATCAGCTTAAGTTTTTCTGTGAGTTCAATATTGGCCGTTGGAAAGCCTATCTTTCTTCCCAGCATATTGCCTTTAACCACCTTTCCACTCAATTGGTAATTATATCCCAGTTTTTTGGCGGCTTCACCAACTTTCCCGTTTTCCAGCAAATGCCTGATAATGGAAGAGCTTACAATTTCCCCCTTATCTTCGAGAGCTGAAACCTCAATAACTTCCAGTTTGTGCCGGCAGGAAACTTCTTTCAGGGTATGTTTGTTGCCACTTTGGTTTTTACCAAATTGATGATCATAACCCACAAAAACGGTTTTCGCGTTGAGTTTACTGATAAGGATTTGACAGATAAATTCCTCCGGTTTCAAAGATGCCAGCTCAGCGTTAAATTCAAGTATAAGCAGGTAATCAATTCCTGTTTTCTCAATCAGTTTGATCTTTTCATCTATAGTTGACAGCAGTTGCAATTTTTCGGGTTCTTTCTTTAATACTATTCTGGGATGTGGATGAAAAGTCACCACTACAGTTGGTTGGCCGGTTTTGGCTGATTTCAGCTTCATATGATCAAATATCCGCTGATGCCCGCGGTGCACTCCATCGAAAGTACCGGTAGTTACGATGGAGTTCTGCAATAGCTGCAGCTCTCTGATATCTCTGATTAACTTCAAACCGCACAGATTTTTAAAATGCAAAATTACATAAACCATATGAGATAATCATTGTTCAGTAACAGTTAAAAGCAGAAGTGAACTTTCAGAATTCATGTCAGGGATCGGTGATTTCTTATTATATTCGTGCCCTGATATAAAACAGTTATTTTTAATTTTTTGAAGGAAAATAATTCATTAAAGATATGGCTGAACAAGCAAAAGGTAAAATAGCGCAGATCATCGGCCCTGTAGTGGATGTAGTTTTTGAGGAGTCTGGTGATATTCCAAATATTTATGATGCTCTTCATGTCAGGACAGAAAAAGGTGAGATCATAGTGCTGGAGTGCCAGCAAAATATAGGAGAGAACACAGTTCGGACTATTGCCATGGATGGCACAGAAGGCCTGAAGCGCGGCACTGAGGTGTTGGGTATGGGTCGGGGTATTACTATGCCTGCTGACGAGCGTATCCGCGGCAGGCTTTTTAACCTGGTGGGTGAGCCCATTGACGGGCTTAAACCAGTGGAAGCCGAAAATGAATATGAAATTCACCGTGAACCTCCCAAGTATGAAAACCTCACTACTTCCACTGAGGTAATGTACACAGGTATTAAGGTAATTGACCTTATCGAGCCATATGCCAAAGGCGGTAAAATTGGGCTTTTTGGTGGTGCTGGAGTAGGTAAAACAGTGATCATACAGGAGCTTATCAATAACGTGGCCAAGCAGTATTCCGGGTTATCAGTATTTGCCGGGGTAGGAGAACGCACCCGTGAGGGTAATGATTTGCTGCGTGAGATGATTGAAGCCGGACTGGTTAAATATGGCGATGAATTTAAAAAGAGTATGGAGGAAGGGGGCTGGGATCTCTCAAAAGTGGATGATGAGGAACTGAAGAACTCTCTGCTCACCATGGTATTCGGTCAGATGAATGAGCCACCGGGAGCCAGGGCACGTGTAGCCTTATCCGGGCTTTCAGTGGCAGAATATTTCCGTGATGGAGATGAAAAGTCGGGTGGTCGTGATATCTTGTTCTTTATTGACAATATTTTCCGTTTTACCCAGGCTGGTTCCGAGGTGTCAGCACTGCTGGGGCGTATGCCTTCTGCGGTAGGTTACCAACCCACCCTGGCTTCGGAAATGGGTATTATGCAGGAAAGGATCACATCTACCAAGCGGGGGTCCATTACATCCGTACAGGCGGTTTATGTGCCCGCGGATGACCTTACCGACCCCGCACCGGCAACTACCTTTGCCCATCTGGATGCCACTACAGTACTCAGCCGTAAGATTACCGAGCAGGGAATTTACCCCGCTGTGGACCCCCTGGATTCCACCTCACGGATTCTTACACCGGAAGTGGTTGGTGAAGAGCATTACAATACGGCACAGCGTGTGAAAAACATATTGCAGCGTTATCGCGAACTGCAGGATATTATCGCAATCCTGGGTATGGAAGAGCTCTCGGAAGACGATAAGAAAACCGTACACCGTGCAAGACGCGTTCAACGCTTTCTGTCGCAGCCTTTTCACGTAGCAGAGCAATTTACCAATATCCCTGGTGTGATTGTGCCTATAGAAGACACTATCAAAGGATTTAATATGATCCTTGACGGGGAGATGGATGAATATCCCGAGGCTGCTTTCATGTTCTGTGGAACAATTGATGAAGCCATAGAAAAAGGTAAGAAAATGATGGAAGAAGCTAAAATCTGACAGATATGCAGATCGAAATAACAACACCGGACAAAACCATTTTTGAGGGTGAAGGTTCACTCATTCAGCTTCCCGGTATTGACGGGCTGTTTGAAGTGCTTAATAATCATGCTCCTATGATATACATCCTTAAGAAAGGCAGCATTAAGATTAAGGATCAATTGGGCGAACTTCAGTATTTCGACATTAATGGGGGAGTGATTGAAGTGAAGAAAAACCTGGTGAAAATCCTGGCGGAATAAACTGTCCATAACTCATAAATATAAAGGTGTGCCATTAACAGCACACCTTTTTTAATCTCAAAAAAATATTAAACCCAACTGTCATGGCAATTAATAATAGAAATATTTTTCCGCAACTGCATTGAGTTCACCTGCGGCGCTTTCATAGGTAACCGTGCAGCGGATTTTCAGCTTTCCTTTGGTTTGAGGACCAGGAAGAGGAATGATGGTAGTATTGGTAAGCTGCCCGTTAATATGCTGGTAAACAGTATTGATCATGCCGGCAGTGGGGCTCCAGAAAAACTGCCCGCCTGTTATTCCTGCAATATCTTTCAGCACAGTGGTATCAGGGTTTACACCATATCCAATGGTATAAATCGGGACCTGCTCCACCAGTGACAGCTGGATGAGTGTATCCGGTGTATGGGGTGGAATATTATTTATCCCGTCAGTAAATCCAACTACGGATGGGAGGTATGTTGGATTACTGCCTGCAAGAGCCAGCACATCATTTACTCCTGCTTCGAGCGCTTCATAAAGTGCCGTGGATTTTTTGCCCACAAACGAAGTATCGTTAAGACCGGCCAGTAGTAATTGTTTGTTATCGGTGAGTGGAACAGTGATTTGTAAATTATCACTGAATTTTATCAGCTCGATCTGGTCATAAGTATTTTTCAGATTGATAAATGTACTGATGGCATTTTCCATGGCAGGAACGGATAATGTATCTAAATACATGCTGCCTGAATAGTCCATGGTGAGTGCTGTAATAATAAGGCTTGGTAATTGGCCGGGGCCGGTAGCTTTCATCAGGGTGGGAGTTCCGTCAGCAGCGATGCTCTCAAATTTGAAATTACCTGATTCAAGTGCCTGTATGGCTTTTCCGTTCTGGTCAACTACATTTACAAATACATTAATACCTCCGTTTCCATTATCCACTATTCTGGGGATGGATGCCTTTATGGAATAAGTGGTTAAATCTTTGGTTACTTCGGGTTCGAAGTCATCCTTTTTGCAGGAGGTGAATGCAAAGGCAATGATCATAACAAAAAGGAAAATCCGGAATAAATTTTTTTCCATAGCTTTATAGATTAGATAGTGCATAAAGATACACCAAATTTAGAGGTTTGTCAAGTGATAAATATTTGATAACTGCTGTATATATGGGTTTTGCGGAGTTATGATATATTTGTGCTGCTCTTAATAATGAATTATGTATTAAAAGCAGGTGTTTTTGTTAAAATAATCTCAAAAAAGATTTTGATATAATTGATACATAAGCAAATTACTAAATTTGACTGCGCATTAATCCATAAGTTTTATGAAAAAAGTATTTACTCTGTATTTTATTTTTCTTGTTGCTTTTGTTTCAGCCCAGAATTATTATATGTCGGATGGAACAGATACAACCTGTAGCGGGAATTTTTATGATAGTGGTGGTCCATCAGGAAATTATGGCCCCAATGAAAACTCCGTAAAGACTTTTACTTCAGGTGGAAGCCAAAGAGTGCAGGTAAATTTTGATATGTTCGATCTAGATAGTTATGACTATCTCAGGATCTATGACGGGCCTTCCACCTCCTATCCACTCATGGGCGAATACCGTTTCAGTAACTCTCCTGGCACAGTTACTTCAAGCGGGAATGCACTCAGCTTTAAGTTTTATTCCAATAATTCCATCTACAATTTGGATCCCGGCTGGGCTGCACAGATTAATTGTGTGGGAAGCGTACTTCCGGTCTTTAATATGGGAAACAGAACGGATACCATCAGCCATGCAGTATTTTATGACCATAACGGAGCAGCATCCAATTATTCAGATTATGAGAGTTATACACACAGCTTTAAAGCAGCATCAGCATCTTTCCTGAATGTTAAATTCAATCAGACGGAATTCGGAATTTCCTCCGGAGATACCTTGTGGATCTATGACGGACCTGATGTAAATGCCCCTTTACTTTCAGTTCTGGTGACAGGTTCTAAAGCGGAGGATATAACCAGTAGTGGCGATGCGCTTACCTTCAGGTTTAAATCTGATTATGCTTCGGTATCGCGCGGCTGGCAGGCAGAGATCATTGAAACAAATACGGCTGCTTCTCCGCAGTATTATGATATGAGTTCCGGGCAGCGGTTTATATGTTCTGGCTTTTTCAGGGATAATGGCGGATCAGGAAATTACACTGCCGATCAGAATTTAGTTCAGACTTTCACATCCTATAGCGGTAGCAGGATCAAATTTGATTTTAATATGTTTGACCTGGATGACTATGATTATCTTAGGATTTATGACGGGCCATCAACTTCTTATCCGCTTATTGGTGAATACAGGTACAGTAATTCACCTGGAGTGGTCGAATCCAGTGGTAAATCGCTTACCTTTAAGTTTTATTCCAACAATTCCGTCTATAATCTTGATCCGGGCTGGCAGGCACAGGTCAGCTGCACCGGGCCCGTAATGCCTGAGATCAATATGTCAAATGCTACAGATACGGTTGAAGAGCTGATGTTTTATGATCATGAGGGTGCAAATAGTAATTATGCCGCCTATTCTGATTATGTACATACCTTTACAGCAGATACCTCCCAGTATCTTGAGGTAGATTTTAACCAGACTGGCTTTGGTCTTGCCACGGGTGACACCTTATGGATTTATGACGGATTAACCACAAATGCTCCATTACTGGCAGTGTTGGTAAATGGTTCCAATGCTGAAAGACGTGTTTCATCAGGAAAATCCCTGACATTCCGATTTAAATCAGATCATAGCGGAGAATCACGAGGCTGGCAGGCAGCTATAAAAGGAACTAATGATCAGCCAAATCCGGTTTATTACGATATGAGTTCAGGTGAGCGTTTTGTGTGTTCAGGATTTTTCAGAGATAATGGGGGCTCTGGAAATTATACGGCAGATAAGAATCTGATTCAGACTTTTTCTTCCTATAGTGGCGACCGCATCAGGTTTGATTTTAATATGTTTAACCTTGGCAATTATGATTATCTTAGGATTTATGACGGCCCCTCCACAGCTTATCCGCTAGTAGGTGAATATCGCCATAGTGATTCACCGGGAACAGTGATTTCCACCGGCAAGTCTCTTACCTTTAAGTTTTATTCCAATAATTCTACCTATAATCTGGGTCCAGGCTGGGAAGCTTCTATTAGCTGTGCCGGGCCGGTTCTTCCGGTTATCAATATGGATAACCGGACAGATACTATCACACAGGCAATGTTTTCTGATCATGAAGGTGTCATGAATCACTATTCAGCCAATGCTGATTATACTCATACGCTTATTTCAGATACTTCGCAGTTTCTGAAAATGGAGTTTAATCAAAACGGCTTCGGCCTTTCCACGGGTGATACGTTATGGGTTTTTGACGGGCCGGATGTGAGCGCACCGCTGCTGGGCGTGTTTGTACGCGGTTCTGTTGTGGAACCCAGGATCAGCAGTGGCAATTCACTTACCTTTAAATTCGTTTCTGATAATACAGGTGAATCCATTGGCTGGCAGGCTGAAATAAACGGTACCAATGACCAGCCTGCACCTGGTTATTTTGATATGAGTACAGGTGTACGCTATATGTGCCAGGGCTTTTTCAGAGATAATGGCGGGGCAGGAAATTATACTGCTGATCAGAACCTGGTCCAAACATTCACTTCTTATTCAGGGGAGAGAATTCAGTTCAATTTCAATATGTTTGATCTTGACAGTTATGATTATTTGAGAATTTATGACGGCCCCTCAACATCATATCCCTATTTGGGTGAATACCGCCATAGCAATTCACCGGGTAACGTCATTTCCAGCGGAAAATCTCTAACTTTCCGGTTTTATTCCAATAGTTCCACCAATAACCTTGGCCCCGGTTGGGAAGCTCAGATAAGTTGTGCAGATACCGTTTGGCCTGTTTATCTTATGAATAATGCCACCGACACAGTTTCCCGGGCCATGTTTTATGATCACGAAGGTCCTGCGGGCATATACGGAAACTTACAGGACTATACACATACTTTCGTGGCAGATACAGCCGGTCATCTGAAAATAAGATTCAACAACCTGCACAGCAGCCTGGCTTCGGGTGATACGCTGTGGATATTTGACGGGCACGGAAATAATGCTCCTCCGGTGGCCGTGCTTGTATCAGGATCCGTTTTTGAAGAATTCGTAAGCAGTTCGGATGCTGTAACCTTCCGGTTTAAATCCGATCACACCGGGGGCAGCAACGGATGGCAGGCGTTTATAGAACAGACCGAACAGCTGCCTCAGGCCATGGAATACCGGATCAGCAGTGGGATACGCTACACCTGTGATGGCATCTTCAGGGATCATAATGGTACTTCTAATTACAGTAATGATGAAGATTATACCCAAACCTTTATTGCAAATGGAGGGCAACGTTTAAAGATAGTTTTCAACAGCTTTCATACACATAATTCATATGATTATCTGAAGATTTATGACGGATTAAATACTTCAGCCCCCCTTCTGGGAACCTGGTCGGGGGGTTCAGGCCCCGGCACTGTGATAGCTTCGGACAGTGCACTAACTTTTGTATTCCACTCCAACTATACGGGTACATCTTCCGGTTGGGATGCTCAGTTTGAATGTATTAACATCAATCCGCCAGTAGTTGTCTCACAGCCGCAAAACGGACAGGTATGTCCTGGCGATTCCATTACATTTGAAGTGGGAGCAGCCGGTGACAGCATACAATATCAATGGAAGAAGAACGGGAATATTCTGGCTGGTGAAACCGACAGCACTCTTACTATAAATGGGGTGCAATCCTCTGATGCAGGGAATTATTATTGCGTGGTGACTAATCCTTACGGCACCGATAGTTCTGCTGCTGCTTCACTGAACCTGCATGCAGTTCCGCTTGTCAGCCTTTCACTTTCAGAAGTATGCGACGGGCAGGGTACAGTGGCCTTAAGCGGAGGATCTCCCGCAGGTGGTACTTATAGCGGAAATTTTGTTTCGGCTGGTAATTTTGATCTGTCCGCATCGGGAACAGGTGATTTTGAGGTTCACTACACCTATACGGGTACAAATGGCTGCACAGCATCGGCCTCAGATACGCTACACGTTAAGCCGTTGCCAGGCATTACGTTTGCTCCTTTGCCTTCAAAATGCATGAGTGATTCCCCGCTCACTTTATCACATGCGGTACCTGCCGGGGGCACTTATTACGGTACCGGGGTTTCAGGCGGAGAGTTTGATCCTGCAACAGCCGGAGCCGGCAATCATACTGTGTACTATACCTATACCGGGAGCAATGGATGTCCTGCAACTGCTCAGCAAAGCATAACGGTTTATGATGATCCTGTGGTAAATTTGAGCCAATTCTCATCTGTATGTGTGAATGGATCAACATTTCCTCTCACCGGAGGAAGTCCCTCCGGGGGCTCGTATTCAGGTCCGGGGGTGTCGAATGGTGTTTTTGATCCTGCTCTGGCAGGTACAGGGAATCATCCTATTGTGTACACTTATACCAATTCAAATGGTTGCAGCGGACAGGATGTGAAATATCTGCAGGTTTATTCAACTCCTTCCGTGAATCTGAACCTTCCATCTGATCTTTGTATTGATAATGGACCTTTGAATTTAACAGGTGGAACACCTGCCGGTGGAACCTACTCAGGAACCGGGGTAACCAACGGCGTTTTTTATCCGTCCGTTGCCGGGGCAGGAACTCATATTATTTCTTATAGCTATTCCGATGCTAATTCATGCAATGATACTGCAAATGCACTGATCACGGTACATAACCTTCCTGCAGTGAGCCTGGCCAACCTGCCGGCTGTATGTTCCAATGATTCATCCTTTACTTTGACAGGAGGCAGTCCTGCAGGAGGGATCTATTCAGGGCCGGGAGTAAACAATGGGATTTTTGATCCTGCAGCTGCCGGGGCAGGTCTGCACACAATTACATATACTTTTACTGACAGTTATGGCTGTAGCCAGCAGGCTACAAGCTCTGTTGAAGTAAAGGAGGCACCACAGCCTAATATTAGTTCCATACCCTCAGCATGCGAGGATGCGGCTGCAATAAGCCTGAATGCTTCTCCTTCCGGCGGTATATTTACCGGAAACGGCGTTTCTGATAGTTCATTTGTCCCTTCTGCCGCAGGAGCAGGTAGCCACTGGATCAGGTATGAGTATGTGGCGGCTAATGGATGTGTGGCATCAGACAGTACACCGGCGGTAGTGCACGAATTGCCGGTAGTGGATATTTTGAACCTGGATACGATGTATTGCGCCTATGATTCACTCATCCAGCTTAATGGAAGCCCTGCCGGAGGATCATTTACTGGCGCCGGGATTAGCGGTAGCCAGTTTAATCCTGCTTCTGTACAGCCCGGATATCATACCGTTTCCTATCTCTATACTGATAACAATGGATGTTCCGCGGCCGACAGTCAGCAGGTGAAAATACAGCCTTTGCCGGTTTTGGCTTTCCACAGCCTCAAGCCATATTACTGTAGTGCTGATCCTGCGGATTCGCTTGTGGCATCACCTGCAGGCGGTAATTATCAGGGTGCCGGAATATCCGGCAACTGGTTTATCCCGGCGCAGGCAGGTACAGGTGCGCATCCGGTGACGTATAGCTATACAGATGTTTATGGTTGCAATGCTTCTGTTACCGATACAGTAATTGTGAATCTATCACCGGTTATTGACCTGGGTGCTGATACCTCTATCAAAATGTCACATGCTTTGCAACTCAATACAGGGGGGAGCTTTACAGATTACCTGTGGTTTAATGCATCCACCGGGAACTCTGTAAACTTCGATGCCGATTCTGCCGGTGCAGGCATACATGAAGTATGGCTGATGGTAACTGATACAAACAGCTGCACCGACTCAGATACTGTTTTAGTGGAGGTGATTGATGATACGGGGATAGGAGGTAATACGGCAGGAAAAATCAAGGTTTATCCTAACCCTGTCAGTGATATAGTAAATATAAGCTTTGATAATAATTGTGAAGCTGATATTTCGCTTATAAATTTAAGCGGGCAGCTTGTAAAATCGGGTAAAGTCATCGGAAAAACTGCACGTATTAATATAGAGCATCTGCCTTCAGGGGTCTACCTGCTGATTGTAAACGATAAAACGCTGAATTATTTTAAGATAGTAAAGGAATAGGATAGTTTGCTATTCTCGCTGAGGAGATATACGACTCACTATTTGGTCAAAAAAAAGCCCCACATTTCTGTGAGGCTGCAAAGTAGCGGGGGCTGGATTCGAACC
>CAYZDA010000045.1:0-24643 GCA_964477095.1 uncultured Bacteroidales bacterium
TCCGTATCTCATCCAAAGTATCCCGTACCTTGCGGTGAAGCTCCTCTATGCTGCCATCATTGCAGAACACATAATCTGCGGCTTCGATGCAGGCCTTCAGATTCTGCTTATTGGGATCATCGGATTGCATCTCGCGCTGTTCGTTTTGGATAAATGTGTCAAAGCTCACCTGATCGGTTTCTGAACCTCTTTGCTTTATACGCTTGTAGCGTGTTTCAGGATCAGCATCCACGGCAATCAGGTAAAAGTTGCCTTTTTGCTGCAGCGCTTCCACTTCACCCGGTGTGCGGATACTTTCTATCACGCAATCGTCACCCGATTTTTCAGCCCGGTGGTATAACTGCTCGGCTATGTATGATGGTGAATGCATTGCCCGAAGATCATTGGCCACTTCCACAAAGCTGTCGCGATTAACCTTCATCCCCCGTTTTAATACTTCTTCCGTAAGAAAATCCCTAACTGAAAAGTGTCTGAAATTTTCTTTCTCGCGCAGATATTCTACGATTGTTCCTTTTCCTGCTCCCAGGGTTCCTGTAATCCCGATTATAATCATAAGTAACGATTCTCCCTTCTTAAATGATCAATCCATTTGGGTTCATTTTCCACAGGCTGAAACCCCATTATTCTGTCAAGCAAGGCCTCAGGCTGTTCCTCTACGATGATATTTTCACGGTGTAGTGGCTTCACGAACTGTTCCTGTACACCTTTATTCATCATACTGATCAGATCATCATAATAGTGATCAGTATTAAGTACTCCTGCCGGTTTTCTGATGTATCCCAGCTGAAGCATGGTCACTACTTCAAACATCTCATCCAGGGTACCGAAGCCACCGGGTAGCACTATGAATGCATCTGAAATACTGATCATCATTTTTTTGCGTTCCATCAGGTCATCCACCACGTGCATTTCAGTAACCTGCCCATGGGCGATTTCTTTATCTATGAGGCTTTCGGGTATTACCCCTGTAACTGTTCCACCCAGTTCAATAACAATATCCGCGATGGCACCCATCATACCAATGTTTCCACCACCAAATACCAGCTCCAGCCCTTTTTTGGCAAACAAACGGCCCATTTCTTCTGCCGCCTGCCTGTAGGCAGGTTTTTTTCCGATGGATGATCCGCAAAATACGGAGATCTTCTTTATCATGAGTTCTTCAATATGATCAACAAAAATAACAAATCCGACGAGCCAGCTCCCTGATTAGTGATTAGTATTGCAGTTTATACCGCTCAGGATTTATTAATCCGCTGCTTTTCGTATTTTTGCTAAAAAACATAAACCATGGAAATCCTTTATCCTCTAAAGTTTAAGCCGCTGTATGTGACAAAAATCTGGGGCGGCAACAAGATCCATCAGCAGTTAAATATGCCGGATGCTCCAGCACAGCAATGTGGAGAAGCCTGGGTATTATCCGGCGTTCCGGGCAAAGAATCGGAAGTAAGCAATGGCAAGCTAAAGGGAAATACACTGAATGAACTTGTGGAAACTTTTATGGGCGACCTTACAGGCGATCAGTTGTTTTATGAATATGGTGAGATATTTCCTGTACTCATCAAATTTATTGATGCCAATGACTGGCTGTCCATACAGGTGCACCCTGACGATAAGCTGGCAGATAAGCGCCATGACTCCTACGGCAAAACAGAAATGTGGTATATACTTCACGCGGAAAAGGACTCACGCCTGATAAGCGGCTTCAGAAAAGAGATTGATAAAAATCAATACCTGAAGAGCGTGGAGGAAGGTACCTTTAAAGACCTGTTGAATTTTGAGAAAGTTGAAAAGGATGATGTTTTCTTTATTCCGGCAGGCAGGGTACATGCACTGGGGCCAGGGATTCTGCTTGCAGAAATACAGCAGACCTCCGATATAACATACCGCATCTACGACTGGGACAGGCTGGATGCAGCCGGTTTGCCACGTGAACTGCATATCATGGAGGCAGCTGATGCCATAGATTTCAGTGTGGAAGATGATTATAAAACCCATTACAGGGCAAAGCATAATGAAACCACTCAATTGTTAAGCTCTGATAAGTTCACTACAAATCTTATACAGCTGGACAGGGGACTTAAAAAAGATTACAGTGAACTTGATTCCTTCGTCGCTTATGTGATCATCGAAGGGAATGTGAAGATTGTTGCTACAGACAGGGAACCTGTAACAGCGCACAAAGGGGAAACAATTCTTATCCCCAACTCATTGAACAACATCAAAATCTTCCCTCAGCCACAAGTGAAAATGCTCGAAGTTTTTGTAAAGTGATCAACTGCGTTCTGTGCAGTTCATCTCCAGCTCATTTTTCAAATATTCACATAGCATCTCAGGCACGGGTGTATCCAGCTTTGCAGGATTTCCCTGGATGTCAAGGAGCATATAACCCTGTTCGGATTTATACTCTGAATCAAACTGGTTCATCTTTGAAAACCGCTCTATCCCATCTGCTATCATTTTCGAGGATTCATTGGCTCCTGAAAGGATCAGGATACGGTATTCCACGCTGGCCGGTGATCCGTTTTCGGGCACACGGCTTTTCTCGAATGAAATTAAATAAACCGGAAGGACTGTTTTTTCACAATAAGGCAATTCTTCATTGGCCCCGGCTATAAAGTCCATTTCAAGATTAATTTGTCGGGCAAGTTCAAATAGTTGTTCAAGAGTAGCCGTTCTAAATAAAAATATATCAGGCCTTTTCATAACTTTTGGATATTACTTCTAAATAACAATACCCCTTATCAATTGTTTTTAATTGGTGCAGAGATTTTCTTAAAAAATTATGCAGCCTTTAAGCAACGTAACTTGCTGATAGTTGCATTTTTTTATCTTTGCAAAAATTTTATTTTGATGGAACGAGTATTGACAGAACAGGAACAGGTTAGGCGCAATGCGCTCAGGCAGTTGCAGGAATTGGGTATAGATCCTTACCCGGCGGATGAGTTTATTATTACCACTACCAGTGTTGAAATAAAGAAGAATTTTTCTGAAGAAGAAAAAATTAAATATCAGGATGTTAGTTTAGCAGGGCGGATCATGAGCCGTCGTGTAATGGGTAAAGCATCATTTGCCGGGCTACAGGATAAAGCCGGTCGCATACAGCTGTATTTTAAGCGGGATGAAATTTGTTCCGGGGATGATAAAACCTTATACAATACCGTTTTTAAAAAACTACTTGACATCGGCGATATCATCGGTGTAAAAGGTGATGTATTTATCACGAAGATGGGCGAAATCACTGTAATGGTAAAAGACTTTAAATTGCTGGCTAAATCGCTGCGCCCGCTTCCTGTGGTTAAGGAAAAAGAAGGTAAAACCTATGATGCCTTTACTGATCCTGATCAGCGGTATCGTCAGCGTTATCTGGACCTGATAGTGAATCCGCAGGTAAGAGAAACCTTCGTAAAGCGCTCGAAGATGGTCAATAGCATGCGTAGCTTTTTAAATGACAAAGGCTACCTGGAAGTGGAAACACCTATCCTTCAGCCAATATACGGGGGTGCTGCTGCCCGTCCGTTTAAAACTCACCACAACACGCTTAATATGCCGCTTTATCTCAGAATAGCCAATGAGCTGTACCTGAAAAAGCTGATTGTAGGTGGTTATGATGGTGTATTTGAATTTGCCAAAGACTTTAGAAATGAAGGCATGAGCCGCTTTCATAATCCGGAATTCACCCAGGTGGAGCTTTATGTGGCATATAAGGATTACGAGTGGATGATGAATCTCGTGGAAGAGATGATAGAGAAAATCGCCCTGGAACTTCATGGTGATACCAACGTGCAGGTGGGTGAAAACATGATCGATTTCAAGCGCCCCTGGAAACGGTATACCATGTATGAAGCTATTGAGGCATACACAGGAATTGATATTTCCAAAATGAATGAGGATGAGCTGAAGCAAACAGCCAATAAGCTCAGGGTGGAGATTGATGAAACCATGGCCAAGGGAAAAATAATTGATGAGATATTTGGTGAAACAGTAGAGGCTAATCTTATTCAGCCCACATTTATTACTGATTATCCTATTGAAATGTCGCCACTGGCTAAAAAACACCGCGAACATGAGGGGCTGGTGGAGCGCTTCGAGGCTATCTGCAATGGTAAAGAGATATGTAATGCATTCTCAGAACTGAATGACCCCATTGACCAGCGCGAGCGTTTTGAAAAACAGCTGGAACTTGGAAAACGTGGCGATGAAGAAGCCATGGTGCTGGATGAAGACTTTTTGCGCTCTCTTGAATTCGGCATGCCTCCAACAGCCGGTTTGGGCATAGGCATTGACCGCCTGGCTATGATAATGACCAACTCCAACTCCATACAGGATGTGCTGTTTTTCCCTCAAATGAAACCGGAAGAGAAGCCCCAGGCAGATACGGATTCCGCCTTCATTGAAATCGGAGTTCCGGAAGAATGGGTTCCTGTTTTACGGAAAAAAGGCATTCAAACCATTGCACAGCTGAAAAAAGAAGAGAATCCCAATAAATTCCATAATGACATTTGCGGATTGAAGAAAAAATTGAATCTCGACATTAAAAACCCTTCACCTCAGGACGTTAAAAACTGGATTGAATAATTGGCAGGATTATTGTACAAAGCAAAACCAATAATAAACCAACAAATAGAATTATGCACAAGAAAAGAATTTTGAAATTAGTTGCCCTGATCGCTATTGTGCTTTCTTCAAGCTTATCGCTTAAAGCACAGGACCCCCAGGAAACTGCAGAAATGTATAACTGGGCCATTAAGAATTACAAGCAGAATCTGGACGCTGCTATTGATACTCTGGAAAGATTTGAAGAAGCTTCCACTATGCTTCTTGAATCAGGAGAACTGGAAGGCAAGGTGAAAGAGCAAATGGAAATGCTGAGGGAAAAATCTCATAAATATCTTCCAAGTCTTTATTATAAATCAGCCATAACGCTTTATAAGCAGATGCGTACTGATATGGCTATCGATCGATTCGAAAGAACCATAGATGTAGCCAATAAATATGATAATAAAGGAATAGTAAAAAAAGCAGAGGATCTGTTGCCCAAGCTTTACTTCAAGTTGGCTTCCGAGGCTATGAATATGATGGATTACCAAAAAGCGATTGAGAACTATACCAAGGTCATTGAATATGACCCTGCCTGGGCTGGTGCTTACCTTAAAAAAGCTCTGGCATATCAGAAGGAAGACAATGAGGCACAAATGATCTCCACATTGGGTCAGGCTATGAAAGTAGCTAAAGAAGTGGATGATAACAAAACACTGCGACAGGCAAAAACCCTGGCGCAGACCTATTACTGGCAAAAGGGCGCCAGCAACATTTCAAATTCTCAGAACGAAGAAGCTTTAAATTCTTTCCGGAAAGCACTTGAAATCGACAGCACCAACCACAGGGCTCATTATTATGTCGCCCTGGCGAAAAACAAGCTTTTCAAATATAAGGAAGCTATAAAGGATTCTGAAAAAGCACTGAACCTTCTGGGTGAAGATGGTGATAAGGAAGAAAAAGCCATGTTATGGTTGCAGATGGGAATCGCATACGGAAGCCTTGGTAAAAAGGAACAGGGATGCGAATATCTGAAAAAAGCAGAATATGGCAAAACAGCTTCAAAGGCTAAAAAGGAACAGGATTCATTCGGATGTTCTTATTAATCCGGTAGCCTCAATAAAACATTCATGATTCAAGAGAATCATGAATGTTTTATTGGCTATTATTATTCGTCGCTTTTCTCTTCATTCTCCATATCCTCTTCATCATCATAATTGGTGTTACTGGTCCATTCATAGCTATACAGGCCCTTCTTCAGTCTTTCCATTTTCTCCTCATCACTCAGCTTTTCATACTTTTCTTTTTCTTTGCGCAGCTCTTCTTCTTCCGCTTCCCTCTCAGCTCTTACTTTAGCCTGGTATTCATCTACCTTTTTCTCTTTCAGGAACGGTTTAGCTACAGAAGGGAATAATTCCAGCAGGAGCTTTTCTTTCTCATTTTCGGCCAGCTTGCGTCCGCCGGCATCTTTTAGTACAGGATTTTCCTGTTCCTGATATGAAGAATCATCATAGGGTATTTCTTCTCTCACCCCTGCTATCTGTTCCCTGAAATCAGGATCTACCGGTATGGGTGTTTTTCCGTAGGTGCCCTTCACCAATTCCCTAAACTGATTGGACACATTGGTGTAATGCGGATTACCGGCATTTTCATCTATGGCACAGTTCACCGCCTGCACCCCTACAATCTGACTGGTGGGAGTTACCAAAGGAGGGCATCCGGCTCTAACACGAACCAGGGGCACCAATTCAAGTACCCTGTCCAGTTTGTCTTCCAGCTTAAGCTGCTTCAACTGGGCCAGCATGTTGGTGTACATTCCTCCAGGAATTTCAGCATTTTTTACATTTTCATTGGCCGGGGGAAAATTGAAATACTCTTCAATCAGTTGTGAGGTCTCCACTAACTTATCCTCATTTCCTTTATCCGCATATTCAAGTGCCTTATCAAATAAACCGTCAATTTCTGCAGGAAGTTCATCTGTTTCAGGGTTAAAGCTTTTGGGGTACATTTTGTAATTATCATATTCCTCCAGATCCTTCCTTATCTTTTTAAGCTTGTCATCAATCCGTTTCACTGCCTTCATATTCACATCTATGTTGATGTTCATCTTATCAGCAAACACCTTGATGATTTCAAAAGGCGGGGCAGCAGGGCCGCCGGCAAAGCTCATAATAGCAGTATCCACTATATCCGCACCGCTTTTCATTGCCATAACGGCAGCCGGAATGCCATAGCCCGGGGTACAATGCGTGTGAAAATCAACCGGTATGCCAAGTTCATTTTTAAACCTGTGGAATAATTCAGCGGTTTTCATGGGCGGAATAAGTCCGGCCATATCTTTCAGTGTGATCATATCGGCACCCAGTGCTTCCAGTTGCTTTGCCTTATTCACGAAATAATCCAGGGTGAATATGTTGGAAGGAAGTATCCTGCCATGAAGCAATGCCTTTAGTTTTTCCTTGGTGGTATAACTGGGATCAACGGTATAACATACTGCGCAATCAGCCAGCCCACCGCTTTCCTTTACATATTTGATGGTGGTTTTCATATTTTCCACATCATTCAGCGCATCAAATATCCTCATAATACCTATGCCCGACTGCACAGCGTTACGGTTAAATCCTTCAATAACATTTTCAGGATAGGGATTATATCCAAACAAATTGCGGCCACGTGAAAGGGCTGTCAGTAGTGAAACATCCCCTATTCCTTCCTTAATACTTTCCAGTCTGTGCCAGGGATCTTCCTTAAGGTAGCGCATCACCGAGTCAGGAACTGCACCACCCCACACTTCCAGCGCATAAAACCCTGCATCACGATAATCCTCCAACACCTGATCCACCTGTTGTTGTTTCATCCTTGTAGCAAATAAGGATTGCTGTCCGTCGCGCAATGTTACATCTCTGATCTTTAGATTTCTGGCCATGGTATCCCCCTTTTTTACAGAAAGTATTTAAGTGCAAAAATTATAAAAATATTTTATATATCATCAAATCTCACAATATAATTGTCAATAAAAAGCACAGCGGCTATGCTTGCCCTACAGCTAATATTAAATAAACAAACTTCTGCCCGCCTTAAAATAATTTTCAAATTTATATCTTTGGGTCGAAATTAAAACAAATAGAGATTAAATTTTTCAGTTACCTTCGTAATATCAAAAAAAATCACTTACTAAAACCATATATTCATGTTAAAAAAAATCTCCATTTTAGCCATGGCGATCATGATCGCCGGCCTTTTTGCCTGTAACGGCAAAAAAGACAAGGATCAGGCCAGGTATCAGGAAGAAGAAACCGAACACAAAAACCTGGGTCTTGTACCTGCTGAAGGCGAATTCCAGGTGAAGAAAGGGGTGGATATTGAACAACGCCTCAACAACTATGCTGAAGTAAAACTTACTGCTGACATTAGCCACCTGGATGAAAATGAAAAGAAAGTTCTTTCCCTGATGTTTGATGCAGCTGAGATCATGGAAGAATTATTCTGGCAACAGGCTCTTGGAAATAAGGAAAGCTTTCTTTCCCGTTTGCAGAGTGAAGATGCGAAAAAATACGCTATGATCAATTACGGCCCCTGGGACCGTCTGAATGCCAATAAACCTTTTATCGCTGAATTTGACCCCAAACCAAAAGGTGCCAATTTCTATCCGGCTGATATGACAAAAGAAGAGTTTGAAGCGCTGGATCATGAGCACAAAGCAAGCCTTTATACCCTGATCCGCCGTGGTGAAAATGATTCGCTGAAGGTGATCTGGTATCACGATGCTTACAGATCAAAGCTGGAAAAAGCATCTGAAATTCTGAAAAAAGCTGCTGAAATTACTGAAGACGAAGGCCTGAAAAAATACCTCACCCTGCGTGCTGAAGCACTGCTTACCTCGGATTATTTTGAAAGTGATATGGCCTGGATGGACATGAAAGAGTCGAGCCTCGATCTGGTTATTGGCCCCATCGAAAACTATGAGGACAAACTAATGGGATATAAGGCTGCTTTTGAATCGTTTGTGCTGGTCAAAGACCAGGAATGGAGCGAACGTCTTTCCAAATTTGCCAGGTTCCTGCCCGAGCTTCAGAAAAATCTTCCCGTGGATGAAAAATACAAACAGGATGTGATTGGTTCCGATGCTGACCTGAATGCTTATGATGTGGTGTTCTACCAGGGTGATTGCAACGCCGGAAGTAAAACCATCGCAATTAACCTCCCCAATGATGAGCGCGTTCAGCAGGAAAAAGGATCTCGCAAGCTGCAGTTGAAAAATGCTATGAAAGCAAAGTTTGATAAAATCCTTATTCCAATTACAAAAGAATTAATCGTGGAAGAGCAGCAAAAATATATCACATTTGAAGCGTTTTTCCAGAACACTATGTTCCACGAAGTGGGCCATGGGATGGGCATTAAAAATACTGTCAATGATAAAGGTACCGTTCGTATAGCACTCAGTGATCAGTATTCTGCCCTGGAGGAAGGAAAAGCTGATATCATGGGCCTTTACCTGGTTCAGCAGCTTTATAAAATGGACGAAATTCAAGGTGACCTCAAGGACAATTATGTCACTTTTGTGGCTTCCATTTTCCGCTCTATCCGTTTTGGAACGGCCAGTGATCACGGCAAGGCCAATATGATAAGATTCAATTACCTGCTGGAAAAAGGCGCACTTGAAAGAACTGAAGAAGGCAAATACCGTGTGCATTTCGACAAACTTGAAGAAGCCATGGTTGACATGATGAATATTATCATTAAAACTCAGGGTGAAGGTGATTATGCTTTTGCGAAGAAAATGGTAGATGAAGGTGGTATGGTGAAAGAGCAGCTGCAAAAAGACCTGCAAAAGCTTGAAGAAAAGAACATACCGGTTGATATTGTTTTTGATCAGGGCAAAGAGAACCTCGAACTGAACTAAAGAAAAATTTTAATGTTATTTTTGGCAGGCTTTAGCTTTAGCTAAAACCTGCTTTTTTTCACCCTGAAAACAACTAATGATGAGGCACATAAGCTTTATATTTCTGCTAATATTACCTGTGTATGTTTGCGCTCAGCATTTCGACATGCAGGATAAGGCCAGAATAAACCGGATGAAGGAAGATATTTCTTTGTTGGCATCCGATTCTTTGCTGGGGCGCGAGGCCGGCACCAAAGGTGAAATTATGGCAATGCATTACCTGGCAGATAAGTTCAAAGAGATTAAACTTAATTCCATACTTGAGGATGGCACATACTTTCAGGAGTTTGATTTCGTGGCAGGTGCTACCTATGAACACGGCACTTCCCTTCAGATCGGTAACCGTTTTCTGAAGATGGATAACGATTATTTTCCGTTATCATATTCGGCCTCTGCTAAAGCCGGAGGAACACTCATTGACATGGGGTATGGAATGGAAACCGGGGACCCGGCTACGAATGATTATTCCGGCAGGTCAGATATTAAAGGCAAAGTTTTTCTTATGGAAGCCTACGTGCCAGGTGGTGCCCGTAATTATGAAAAGTATTCTGATCAGGCTAAACTGAAACACAAAATCAAAACAGCAGAAAAACATGGTGCAGCTGCCGTGATCTTTGTAAACAATGATCCTGACCTGCTTGATCCGGAGAACAATATTTCCCTGAGAGTAGTACCTGCAAACATTCCGGTAGTTTTTGTAAAGGGAGAAGCCGGTGAACACATAAAGCAGATGGAAGGGGAATCCGTGAAACTGTCTGTGAATATCCGCAAAATCAGAAAAAGTGCATATAATGTGGCAGGACTGATCGATAACGGGGCAAAATACACGGTTGTGCTGGGTGCGCATTACGACCATCTGGGAATGGGTGGCCCTTCTTCAAGATACCCGGGGCAACCGCAGGTGCACAATGGTGCCGATGACAATGCCTCGGGAGTGGCCGCTATACTGGAAGTTGCCAGATCACTTAAAAATGAAAATCGAAAAGACCATAATTATCTTATTATCGCCTTTTCAGCAGAAGAACACGGGCTGATAGGGTCTTCCTGTTTTACTGAAAGCGGAGATTATAATCTGAACCAAATAACTGCCATGATCAATTTTGACATGATCGGTAGAATGCGCGACAGTATTATGCACATTATCGGAACAGGTACTACTCGCGACTGGGAGGACATGATAGAAAAATCCAATGAAGACCAGAAACTGAAGCTGAAAACATCCAAAGACGGATCAGGAGGATCAGATCAAACCTCATTCTACCTGAATGACATACCGGTTCTTTTCTGCTTTACAGGCACCCATGATGATTATCATAAACCTTCCGATGATGAATATAAGATCAATTACCCGGGCATGCTTATGCTGATCAGGCATGTGGAAGATATTATTGCGCAAATTCCTGCAGATAAGAAACTTGAATTTGTTGAAACTGAATCAAAAAAACAAAGCCGCCCTACCCGCTTTTCAGTTACCCTGGGGGTGATGCCCGACCATACCTTTGAAGGTGTGGGCATGCGCATTGCCAATGTTATCAATGGCAGAACTGCCGATAATGCCGGGCTGAAAGACGGAGATATTGTGCTTCAAATGGGCGAGTATGAAGTTACCGATATGATGTCATATATGAAAGCCTTATCCGGATTCAATAAAGGAAATAAGGTTAAGGTTAAAATCAGAAGAAAAAATAAAATTCTTGAAAAAGAAGTACAATTCAAATAATCATTTGTTACTTTATAAGTTGAAATGTTAGATAAAAACAGTAATATTGGTGTATTGGGCGGTGGCAGCTGGGGAACAGCGCTGGTAAAGCTGTTGTCGAACAATACAGATAGGATTCACTGGTGGATTCGCTCCAGGGAGGTTATTCGTCATATTAAAACATATGGCCGCAATCCGCATTATCTGCCTCACGCTGAGCTGCCAGCTATGGTGAAAATGTCTGATGACATCAATGCGGTAATCAGGCAGTCGGATATAATCATTATTGCCATACCTTCAGCTTTTATAAAAAATGCTGTCATCCGGGTTAATCCTGATATATTGCGCAAGAAGATGTTTATCTCGGCTGTAAAAGGCATTATTCCCGGTGAGATCAGCACCGTAACCGAATTACTCAGCACACATTTTTCCATTCCTGATCAACGGCTGGGAGTTATTTCAGGTCCTTGCCATTCTGAAGAAGTGGCCATGGAAAAACAATCGTTTCTAACCATCGGATCCTATAATCAGGAACTGGCTGAAACCATGAAAAAGTTAATATCAGCCTGGTTTATGAATATCAGTATTTCAACTGATGTTAAAGGAATTGAATACGCTTCAGTGCTGAAAAATATCATAGCAATTGCTTCCGGAATCAGCCATGGACTAGGTTATGGCGACAATTTCCAGGCAGTACTGATAAGCAATGCCGTGCATGAAATGAAGCAATTTCTCAAGGCTGTTGACTGTAACGGACGTGACCTGTCGCTTTCGGTTTACCTGGGGGATGTTATAGTTACGGCATATTCGAAGTTCTCCAGGAATCGTATGCTCGGAAACATGCTCGGAAAAGGCTATTCAGTCAGGGCTTCACTTACGGAAATGAAAATGGTTGCTGAAGGATACTATGCTGTTGACAGTATTATGAAAATTGCTGCTGAAAAGAACCTTAGCATGCCGGTTATGGAATCGGTTCATAATATCTTTTACAACAACCGCAGTGCAATAAAGGAATTCAGGGAACTGTCCGGTTTTCTGAAATAATTGTTCAATACTGAACACTTATTTCAATCCGGCTGTTATTTGATCATTACAACTACCAAAAGATGAGAACACCACAATAAATGGCATGATTTTACATTAATCAGGGAGTTTAAACCAGAAATATATTAATCAGAAATAAAATAAATTAGATTATGAAACGAGTATTTGCATTATTGCTTATAACCCTCACATTCGGGGCTAAGTCATTTGCATTCAATCCGCCTGATGAAGGGATGTGGCTACCCATGTTCGTAGAAAGGCTGAATTACATTGATATGCAAAAGGAAGGTCTTCAGCTGACACCTGAAGAGCTATACAGCGTCAACCAGTCAAGCCTGAAAGATGCTATAGTGGGTCTTGCCAGCGGAAGCGCACCCAGCGGCTATTTTTGCACTGGCGAGATCATTTCTCCCAAGGGGCTGATCCTCACCAACCACCATTGCGGTTACGGACAAATCCAGGAGCATTCCACAGTTGAAAACGATTATCTAACAGATGGATTCTGGGCAAAGAGCCTGGAACAGGAATTACCCAATGAAGGCCTGACGGCTTCATTCCTGGTAAGAATGGAAGATGTTACTGAAGAAGTGCTGTCCGAGCTGAAAGAAGACATGAGCGAATCTGAACGCAACAGTGCTATCCAGCAAGTGAGTCGCAAACTGGCAAATGAAAATGATGAAGATGGCAAATATGATGTAACAGTGAAAAGCTTTTTCGCTGGTAACGAATTCTATATGTTTGTTTATACCACCTATAAGGATGTTCGCCTTGTTGGTGCTCCTCCCTCAGGCATTGGTAAATTTGGCGGTGACACCGACAACTGGATGTGGCCACGCCATACCGGCGACTTCGCTCTTTTCCGCATCTATACTGCTCCCGACGGCAGCCCTGCAACTTATTCCAAAGAAAATGTTCCGCTGAAACCAAAGCACCACCTGCCAATTTCACTGGAAGGAATTGAGACCGGTGATTTTGCCATGATCTGGGGATATCCGGGTGGAACTGAGCGTTACCTTACCTCCTATGGTGTGAAGCAGAATATCGAGCAAAGCAGCCCAACGGTTGTGAAGATCCGTGATAAAAAACTGGAGATCATGCGCGAAGCCATGGAAAACAATAAGGAAATTGATATCATGTACGCGGCTAAATATGCTCAGACTGCAAACTACTGGAAGTATTTCCGGGGTCAAATCCAGGGACTGAAAAACCTGGACGTATATGATAAGAAAAAGAATCTGGAAAGGGAATTCCGCAACTGGGTAGCTGCAGAAGACAGCCGCCAGGAGGAATACGGTGACGCTCTAAAGCTCATAAAAGAAGGCTATGAAATAACTGATTCTGTCATCGTTCCGCTCAAATATCTGGAAGAGGCAATTTTCCAGGGCGGTGAATTTATCATGCCTTCGTTCAGCTACATGGGCCTTTACTCAAGGTTGAAACAATATCATGAAGAGGATAAGATCGGCTGGAAATTCTGGAAGATTTTCCAGAAATCATCCAAAGATACAGCGGTGATTAATTCAATGGCACGCGCCCAAATGCCAGCGCTTGATGAACAGTTTGAAGATTATAACAAACAACTGGATCAGAGAATTTTCACTGCACTGCTCAAGATGTATTACGAAAATGTGGATGAAAAATATCATCCTGACGTGCTTAACAAGATCGACAAAAAATATGGCGGCAGCGTTGAAGCATACGCTGACCACATCTACGCCAATTCACTGTTTGTGGATCGCGATAAGCTGGAAGCTTTTCTTAACGATCCGGAATATAAAACCATAGAAGATGATCCCGGCCTTATGTTTACCATAAGTGTGGTGGAGAAAACCCAGAAGATTTATAACACGGTTCAGCGCGCGCAGCAAAAAATCAGCAAAGGAAATCGCCTTTTTGTGAGAGGCCTGCGTAATATGAGCCCTGATAAAAAATACTATCCCGATGCCAATTCCACTATGCGTGTAACGTATGGTACGGTAGAAGATTATTTCCCGCGCGATGCCGTTCATTACGACTTTTACACCACACTTGACGGTGTAATGGAAAAGGCTGATCCCACCGACCGTGAATTCAAAATCCCCGCAAAACTGCAGGAGCTTTATGAAACTCAGGATTATGGCCCTTATGCCCGTAAGGACGGTAAAATGCCTGTGGCTTTCATCACCGATAATGATATTACCGGTGGTAATTCAGGAAGCCCGGTGATCAACGGACGTGGACATCTTATCGGTACTGCATTTGACGGAAACTGGGAAGCCATGAGCGGCGACATAGCCTTTGAACCCGAACTGCAACGCACCATCAGCGTGGACATACGCTATACCCTGTTTATTATCGATAAACTCGGTGATGCCGGTAACCTGATCGAAGAAATGACGATTATCAGAAATAATGAATAATATTTCTGCCGGAAAACATATTAAAAGGCTGCCTGCGGGTGGCCTTTTTTTAAACCATGAAGCCATTTTTAGAATTCATTACTAATGACCTTCATAAAATGTTATCCTCTTAGCATTTTCCTTCTGTTCTGTGACTCCTGTTCATCCACGGCAGTTGCGATTCGCTTAATATGTTGGTGATTTGAAACACGGTTCTGAATTACATTGCAATACTCTTCATTCAACTCACTTCCCATCCACTTTCTTCCAGGCGCTTCGGCAACTGCAAAAGTTGAACCTGATCCGCCGAAAGGATCCAGGATCATACTGTCAGGGGTTGAGGATGACATAATCATTCTTCTTAATAACTCCACCGGCTTTTGGGTAGCATGAGGGTATTTTTTCCAGGAACTTCAGTAATACATATTATCTTTGTATAATCATGACCAAGGTTGTACAATGCTATGGAGAAACATCTTACTATAGTTCTACTAAAAAGAAGTTTTTTCATAATTTCCCTAATCAAAAGCTCTCTTTCCCTGCAATGTAAACGAAGGTTTTTACTTGAGCTTCTATACTTGCTCACGTTTTCACGCAGTATCAACGAAAAATCTGAACTTTCTTCACCACTCTTCCCTTACTGCTGCTTATTCTTAGCAGGTATATTCCCTGGCTTAGTCCTGAAACATCAATGGATGCGCTGCTGCCACTGTAAACGATCCTGCCGGAAATATCGGCCAGTTCCACCTTTGTAAATTCAAGCCCTGAGGATGCTATATGCATGGCATTTCCTGCAGGATTGGGATATACGCTTACGACCGGCTTATGTAATGCATCCTGTATACTCACATTGAGCGCACAGCCCGAACCAGCGGGATGCAGTACAGAATCACCTTCAGCATAGCACAGGAACTCGAAATGAGACTCAAAGCTGTAAGGATAGGCCGGTTCCACCAGTCCGCGCCCTGAACCTATGCCTTCAATGATATACTGTCCGTTATCCAGGTTGAAACGGGTGTAAAACTCCCCGCCAATTTCCACCGAATCTATGCTCGCTATCACCTGCTTCTTGAAGGAAAAATTCCCCGGAACGGAATCACCAACCTGCAGGGTGTAATCGTAGATCAATTGTTCCTGGTTATAGCTGTATTCCACAAAATGTACTTTTCCCGCATCATAGCGCACTGCGCCTTCATAATGATGTGCAAAGCTGTGAATGACAGTATCGCAGGAGGAATTTGGCGCGGTAGCTTCCTGATATATAATGCCGCTTGCATACAACTTGCGGTAGGTAAGGGAATTGATCAGTGTGTCACCTTCAAAATACAGCCTGTAATCCCTCTTCTGCATACAGGTAGCTTTGGTATGATACATATGCTCTATTCGCCACTGGGAACTACTGTCCGGCGGAACCGGATGATAGCTCTGACCTGAAAACATTAACGGTAATAGTAAAAGTGGAAGGAGTAGTTTTTTTTTCATAGCTGCAGATTTAGTCATGTAGTTTTGATAAATATAAGAAAACAAGTGCTGTTTTCCAAATAAAACAGGCACATACAGAAAAAGGGCCACTCCTGAACGGAACGGCCCTTTACGTATTTCATAAGGAACTGTGATTATTTGTTCACCTGGAACTTTTTGGTTACAATTCCCTGATCTGTCATCATTCTAATGAAGTACATTCCGGCTTTATAATCAGCGACATTAAGCTGAACCTGTGCGCGATTTACTTCATCTGCAAACACGAGCTGTCCCATATTATTATACACCTCAATGTGTTGGATGTTCAATTCTGAACCTTCAACATTCAGTATATCATTGGTCGGGTTAGGATAAACCTTCATGTTTGATGCCACTTGTTCTTCCACGGAAGTAACATCAGAAATAGAAACATCATCAATAAGATAGTAATAAGCCTGATCGGTAGTTACATTAAAAGCAATGTAATACACAT
This sequence comes from uncultured Bacteroidales bacterium, assembly GCA_964477095.1. Classification (GTDB taxonomy): domain Bacteria; phylum Bacteroidota; class Bacteroidia; order Bacteroidales; family PWNQ01; genus PWNQ01. Next base: position 16,554 of record CAYZDA010000045.1, read on the forward strand.
CATCGGTATTCACCTCGAAATTCACACCAACTTCAGTAAATGTTGTAACATCCACTACTCCCAGATCTGCAACCAGGGTAGTTAAAGAAGCAGGATCAGGGCTGGTTCCCATAACTATCTGTACATTTTCAGGGATAGGCATTCCCAGGAATGAGCCGGCGTGATGCCAGAAGCTAAGCTGATATGTTTTACCTGCTTCCAGGTTCAAACATCTTGAAACTATGTATTCATCCTGCTTGGTTGCTCCACCCGGCACAAAAACAAGGTTTGTTCCATGATGTGCAGCACTACCTGCATCAATCACTGAAGGAGCGGTTCCGTCATTATTACCATCAAGGAATTTCCACGCGTAATTGTCGTCAGTCATTTCAAAGCTGGTGGAATAAGGCACATCAGTAGGCTCAACATTATAGAATTCAGTCATAGCAGTATCATTGGAAGGCAATGTATCACCTGTAAGCTCCACATATGCTTTCACCATGTAATGACCGTAGGCAGAAGCATCAATTTGCCCGGAAAAGGTGTATTGAATAGTATCTCCGGGTACAATCGTGTCAGTGAGTGTTTCCACAACCGGAGACCCGTTGTTAACCATATAACCGGCATCAAGCCCCATAATAGTGTCTTTACCGTTGTTGTAGATGTTGATTTCAACATCCTTCATAGTAATATCACAACCTGTTTCGATTTCTGAAATCCCTGCAAGTATAGCATCATCAGAAATAGCATCCATTATTACCCCTTTAATCATCCAGCGGCCCATTCCCGGCACTTCTGTGAGCGCTCCGCCGGCAAGTCCTGAAATAATGTAAAAGGCATCAGCACGGCCCGGGTCTTCAGTCTGAGTATTCAGTGGGAAATATCCTGTATTCGGATTGGCAATTTGCGCACAACCAACAAGGATGTCTTCGTCAGTTGCGTTGTAAGGCATAATCGGCAATTCCACATAAGTATTGGTATCAGAAGGCATGATGGTTACCGGCTGTCCGGTTGAAAGGAGATTCCCGGATGTATCCAGTAAAACTCCAAACAGCTGGTTACCTGCTGCTGATCCGGAAACGTTAACCATAGCTGCTTCAACAGCTTTTGATCCGTGAACATGAAACTTCGCTAACATCATTCCTTCATCTTCATTAAAACCTATACCGTCAGCTATTGCGGCTGTATCCGCATAATTATAGGTATAATCAGTTACTTCCTGATAATAGGAAGCTGAATTGTTGGCATTATTATCGTCAGCCGGAACAGATACGGTTACATCATTCACACCCTTGGATGAAGGATTGAATCCGGTAAAAGTGATTGTATCCTGCTCAAGTGACATCAGGGAAGGAATAGTAATGGTGTCCTGATAAGTATTCGCACCAGTTATATCCAGATAAACCTCTGCGTTTGTCTGGTCGTCACTTCCACGGTTCATGATAATAGCCTGCACCTCCTGTGGTGAACCACCATCCATGGGGAATTCTCCCAGGGTGAAAACTGCTTTAACCCAAAGGTCATTGGCATTGCACCCGTTACCGATATTATAAACACTTGCCTGTGCACCGGAGAAGGTGAAACTTGAGTCAACCAGCGTTGAATTAAAGTAAACCTCGTATCCTCCAGGTGAATATATTCCATCACCATATGAGTCATAGATATTAAATGTATAGCAGTCTGACTGCAAAGCACATATATTGGTAACGTAAGTAGTATCTTCAACATCATAAACAGGGCTAACTGCTACTACCTGGTTGTTTTGATCCAGAATTTCCCATGAAATTTCATCGGGATAATCATCAGTGGTTATCTTCACCTGAATCTGACCATCTGCGCTCACTACAGAGGTATAGGCAGTATCATTCGACTGGTCGTTATCCTGTGGATAAGCTGTGTAAGCCTTAATATCATATGTTTGATAGTTTGACATATCAGCAGCTGCAGTAAATGTATAATCCATATTTGTACCTGGCAGCAAAGTATCGGTAATATTTTCAACCACGGGTGTATTTCCATTGATAGAATAATACACATCAAATCCTCCTATTATGGAGTCAGCACCAAAATTCTCAATGTTTATGGTCACATTTTCATTAGCAGTAAGCATACATCCGGAATCATTATTGGGTTCCGAGATGTTTGTCACTCCAATTTCATATGGATCGGGCTGAAAGATTTCGATATCGTCAATAGCGAGAAGGAACTTGTCATTAGAGTTATTCCTGAAAGCGATGAATACATCCTGACCGGCATAAGCGGAAAGCGAAACATTGCGCGCTGTCCACACTGAGTTTTCAGCCGGAACAGAAAACAAAACGGTTGTAAAGCTTCCCACCAGTGAGTCTGTGGTAGATATCAGCACCTCATAACCGTCAGCAAAATTCCCGTCATAGGCTATAGCATTCCAGCTGAGATTACCACCTGCCGGAACTGTAATTTTTGGTGTTACCATCCAGTCATCAGCCGTCCCCGCAGGGTCATACCATGAATTTGACAAGGCTGTATAGTCTGAACTATCAAGGAGGTTAGGATTTGCGATCCACGCATCGGTCACATAGCTTACCTGTTGCGCAGGTGTAAGCCCATCCTGATTGTAAAGAGTGAAAGTTGAAGGGATAGAACCTCCGGAAAAATCTTCAGAGAAGGCGATAACCCCTTTGGTTTTTCTTTCCGGCTTGTCCATGGCCTGTATTTTCTTTTGAAAATCACCCGCTGATTTCAGGGCTATCTCTTTTTTAGGTTTTTTTCCCTGATTAGGGTTCTGAGCATCTTTCCTCGTGACAACCTGCCCGAAAGCAAGGCTGCTCATCAGTACTCCAATGATCGTAAGTTTAAGGGTTTTAAGCATAAAAATTAAATTTAAAATTATTACTTCAATAAATTATTTGATTTCTGAATACTTACAAGACAATGATTTTTGGCAACAGGTACGCAAATATACCAAAAAAAACTCAACTTTGCCCTGGCATCAGGAATTCTTCACCAACAGCCGTGGTTCCAGCATATCCATGATGCTGTATTTTACGCCCTCTCTGCCCAGGCCCGAATCCTTAACGCCACCATATGGCATGTGATCTACTCTGAAAGTAGGCACATCATTAATGATCACGCCACCAACCTCCAATTCTTTCCACGCCTGATTCATGCGCCCGATGCTATCAGTAAATACACCTGCCTGCAATCCATAGCGGCTGTCATTAACCATATCCAGAGCATCTTTAAAGTTGTTGAATTTTTCCACAGCTACAACGGGCCCGAATATTTCCAGCGCACACACTTTCATCACTTTAGTGGTATTTGTGAGGATAGTCGGCATCACGGTATTATTCACCCTGATCCCGCCGGTCAGCACTTTTGCACCCTGCTCCTGGGCTTCCTCCACCCATGACTGCACGCGTTTGGCATTCCCGTCATCAATCATGGCACTTATCTCAGTAGATTCATCCAGTGGAGAACCGGCATTGAGCTGCCTGGCACCTTCCACCATTTTCTCAATAAATTCATCAAACACTTCATCTTCCACATAAATTCGCTGGGCGTGAATACAAACCTGCCCGGAATAGGCAAATGCACCCACCAGGCACTTTTTCACTGCCAGATTGATGTTTGCATCTTTACTCACTATCACACCTGCATTGCCTCCCAGCTCAAGAATCACTTTCTTTTTGCCGGCATTCTTTTTCATCTCCCACCCAACCTCGGGCGAGCCGGTAAATGTGAGCAGCCCGAAGCGCTCATCAGTAACAAGCAGGTTACCGCTTTCTCTATCCATGGGTAGCACAGATACTGCCCCCTTTGGGAGCCCGGTTTGAGCGATAATTTTAGCCAGTGCCAGAGTAGATAATGGTGTTGAACTGGCAGGCTTAAGAATTACGGGGCAACCAGCGGCCAGGGCAGGAGCCAGTTTGTGCACTGCGAGATTGAGCGGGAAATTAAAAGGAGCAATAGCAGCCACAATACCCACCGGGAAATATTTCACCCAACCCTCTTTACCTTCACCGGCAGGTGTCCAATCGATGGACAAATGCTCGGAAGGAAGACGCTTTGCCTCCTCTGAGGCTACTTTGAAGGTTTGTATTGAGCGCTTCACCTCGCCCCTGGCATACCGAATTGGCTTACCTGCTTCACGGGCCAGCAAACGGGCATGATAGTCGATATTTTCCTCCAGTTTTTCTGAAATCTCAAGCAATATTTCAGCCCGCTTCCAGGATGGCATTTGCGCCATCTCCTTCTGAACTTTTCCCGCTGCTGATATTGCTTTTTCCAGCTCCTTTTTGCCGGCTTTGCTGGTCCTGGCAAACACCCCCTGATCAAAGGGATTACTCACCTCCAGGATATTGTCCGTGCTCAAAAATTCTCCGGCACAGTAGATATCAAAATGTTCCATAGCTGATAATTTTTAAGAAAGCAAATTTACAAAAGCAATGGCGATAATACCCTGGGTGATCATACAATTTCATTCAGAAATTGTTTATTGAAACGGAAAAATAAGAAAAACGCCAATGTCCCAGATGATATGGCTCACCATATTCATGGTAACCGACCGGTATCTCATGTACATCCAGCCCCAGAATAAACCTCCGGTGAGTGCAGCCACTATCAAAATAAGATTCCCTGTGGCCACATGAATGGCTGTATAAATAAACACTCCAAGCAGATAACCGCTCAGCCTGCCGTATTTTCTCATGAAGTTACCCTGAATATATGCTCTCCATAACAACTCTTCCCCGGGGCCTATCACCAAAAGCATCAATAAGCCGATCCGCCATTTATGCGCATCTCCTTTAAAATCATAAACCTTGCTGATATCCCTGCCTGCAAAATCAAATAATTCTCTTACCAGAAAATTTCCTGCGTAGAAAACAAAGTACAGTAATACTGCTGACAAGAGGCCGAAAAGCAGCTTACTGCCGGTTTTTTTCTTTACATCTTGAGAAATTTCTGTGATAAACAGCCGGTCGGTAATGGCAGCAAGCGAAATAAGCACAATGAGGTTTCCCGACATCCACCACCAGAAATCCAGTGGCCCTGCTTCTCTGTAAACAAACAGCGGAAGGAACATCAGCAGTGCCAGCGCTACCAGGGGGAAAAACATCACATTTTTTGTTTGAGTTGTCATAAACAACGGCTTTCAGATGATCAGATCCAGTACCAGTGCCAGTGTTGACAGCAGCCCGAAAGATAGGTTAAGCTTTGCTGTGGCTCCATCCAGGGTAATAAAATCCATGGGTTTGCCCGGCTTCTTTCTTTTCAGAGCTTTTTTCCACAAATTCACTGCCATTGGTAATGCAAGCATGGTGATGAGAAAAGTATAAGGCAGTGTTGGTACATCAGGCATTAAAAAATGAGGTACCAGAATCAGGGCCAGCACCATTAAGAAAGGGCCGTAGATCAGAAAACCATAATACCTCAATGATTGCCGGTCGCCCAGCAGTGATGCTATAGTGATTATATTACCATGTGTATCCGATTTGATATCACGCCAGTTGTTGGCATGAAGGATCGCAATCACCAATGTTGACATGGGAATACTCCAGATAACCGGTATCCAGCTCAGCTGTCCGGTTTGTACGAAAAATGACCCCAGGGCTCCCAGTATTCCGAAGTTCAGAAAAACGGCTATATCGCCCAGAGCATTATATTTCAGGGATATTTTCATGGAGTTGGAATAAAAAACCCCGATCAGCAAACCGCCGATTCCGATAAACAGCAACTCAATGCCGGTTTGCCATGTAAGATAGAGCCCGATGAGTGCTCCTGCTATGTACATGGAAATGTATGCCCTCTTAGCTTCTTTCAGTGTAATGATGCCGCGCACCACGCCTCCGCTTACGGGTGTGGGCTGCTTGTCGAGCCCGCGGTTGTAATCATATACATCATTCATGATATTGGAAGCGGCGTGAAGGATAACCATACCCACAAAAGCAAGTAAAGCGTACCACAAATTAAGTGATGTACCTCCATACACTACAGCCAGCACAGTTCCGAATATCACTGGCATGGTTGAAGCCGGCAGTGAAAACGGACGAATGCTGATCCACCATTTCTCAAAAAAACCTGGTTGCTTATTTAAATCTGACATTATTCTAAATTTAGTTTACAATTGCAAAAATAGGCAATAGTGCTTACCTCTTCTGCATACATGCAGGTAAACAAAATCTGATTTGAAAAGTTTCAGCAGCACTTTGAATACCTGCTCTTATCACTTCCATTTGAGCCTGCACTGAAGCTCAGGTACATTTAATTCTGCAAAACAAAATTCCGGATACAAATTTCTATACCTTTGCTGCCCGAAAAAGCCCGGGAGCCACGGGCTTTATTAGTGTGTTTATTCAGATGCAAAAATTCCTTGGAAATACCCTGCTTGTAGCCTGGTCGATACTCTTTCTGCTGGTACTCACCTGGGGCAGCTCCTTCATCCTCATCAAAAAAGGGCTGGAGGAATTTACTCCCGTGCAGGTAGGAGTGCTGAGAATCGGGATAGCTTCGCTGGCCCTGCTCCCTGTGGCTGTGAGGAATTTTAAACGCTATAAATTCCGGAAATGGCCATACATATTAATGTCGGGAGTAATTGGGAATCTTATCCCGGCATATTTATTCGCACTGGCTGAAACCGGCATCGACAGTTCACTGGCAGGTGTGCTTAATGCCATGACACCCCTGTTCACGCTGCTGCTGGGTGTAATGTTTTTCCGGCAGATGGTAACCCGATCCAATGTAACAGGAGTTATCATAGCAATGGTGGGAGCCCTGGGGCTGATCAGTGTAAGTGGAGGCCATGAATTTGCCTTTAACCTGAAGTATTCTGCTTTTGTCTTTATCGCCACCATATGCTATGCCATCAATATCAACCTGGTAAAAAAGTATTTGCAGGATGTACCTGCCCTGCTCATCACCACCTACGCCTTTATGTTGATAGGCCTTTTTTCATGGATCATCCTGTTTGCGGCCACTGACTTTACCGAGAGGATACAGAAAGGGGAAGGTGTCATGGAAAGCCTGGGCTTTATAGCCCTACTTGCTGTAATGGGAACTGCAGTGGCCATGATAGTGTTCAATCATCTTATCCGGATTACCAATGCAGTGTTTGCCTCATCGGTTACTTACCTAATGCCAATTATGGCAGTGATATGGGGAATAATAGACGGAGAAGCCTTTGAGGTGATTTATTTGCTGTGGATTAGTCTCATTATAGGAGGTGTATTTATGGTGAACACCAGGAAGAGAATTATAGGGCAACTGATAAGCAGGCTGAAACAAAAACATTTAAACCACTGAATATGTTGGCTGTTAAGCAATGAGGAGCGGAACAGGAAAAAAATGAACAATTCGCTGTTAAAATGTTTGTAGTTTTACTTTTTTTACTAATTTTGCAGTTCCAAATTTCGGACTACTAAAACTTAAAGTGATGTACGCAATTGTAGAGATAGCCGGAGATCAGATGAAGGTTGAAAAAGGACAGGAAGTCTTTGTAAACCGTCTGGAAGGCGAAGCAGGCAGCAATGTCGAGTTTGACAAGGTAATGCTCGTGGATGATAATGGTAATGTAAACGTGGGCAGCCCGGTAATTGACGGAGCCAAAGTTTCAGCCAAAATCCTTGAGCATCTTAAAGGTGATAAAGTGCTTGTTTTTAAGAAGAAAAGAAGAAAAGGATATCAGAAACTGAATGGTCATCGTCAGTATTTGACCAAACTTCAGATTGAAGATATTAAAGCTTAATCCACTAATCAGAAAACAAAAAACTTTCAGATATGGCTCATAAAAAAGGAATGGGTAGCTCCCAAAACGGACGTGAATCGGAAAGTAAACGACTTGGCGTGAAAGTATATGGTGGCCAGCTTGCCACTGCAGGTAATATAATTGTCCGCCAGCGCGGAACCAAACATCATCCCGGTGATAACGTGGGAATGGGTAAAGACCATACCTTGTTTGCCCTGAAAGATGGTGTTGTGAAGTTTACTAAAAAGCGCGGTAATCGCTCCTACGTTTCTGTTGAACCGGCAGAAGCAAAAAGCGAAGCTTAATATATCCGTAGAAAAAAATTTATGTGAAATCTCCCTGTGAATGCAGGGAGATTTTTTTTATTTTAGCTGTCTGGGTTTACTGA
>CAYZDA010000046.1:0-23875 GCA_964477095.1 uncultured Bacteroidales bacterium
TCCGGTATCCAAAGACCCTGCCGTATTATCAGAATGCCATCTAAAAAGAAATTTATCATTTATCCAGCTAATGCGCCTAAATTCTATGTAAAATGCTGTTGCTATCAGTAAAATACCAAAAAATACTTCTTCCATAATTGATCTTTTTTTATAGTATTGATTAATTGATGATTTGTGGTAATTTAGCTTGTAACTCTTCAATGTCTTTAAAGCTATAATATGAACCCTTTTTACCTTTTCGATTATCCAATAGAATGTACGTTGGGTAGCTTTGAACTTTAAACTTATTTGCTAAATGATAACTGCAAATATAAACAGGATATTTTATTTCTGCTTTTTGAGAAAAATTATGTAGTGCACGAATATTTGTGTCAATTGGGTTTAAACCAATCACCATGAATTTTTCATTCTGGCTTTTTGTATACAATCTATTTATATCTGGGATAGCTTTGATACAACCAGGACATTTTAAAAACCAAAAATCAATCACGATAAAATCTGCATTTAACTGTTGCAAATCGGATGTGTCATTGGTTAAGCTAATTATGCTAAATGTATCTAAAAACAAAGTTGTATTTTTTCTTCCTGTTATTGGGAGTAAAATCTTCTAATGCAAAATTAATGTTATACAATTCAGAAGGAAACGGTGTTGTTTTCTTATTATTTAACAGGGAGTCAAAATCAAGATCAAAATTGGTTTCCTTAATTCTAAAAATAGTTTTATATCTGCCGTTTGGTATTATGTTAGACGTGTCAATCTCAATAGCAAGTTCTTTTATTTCCCTGGATTGTTTATTGTAAACAAGTTGGCCTTTAGCATCAGTCCTGATATCAAAACTGTTTATGGCTAAGTATTCTACATCCTCATTAAACAGCTTCATACATGGGCGATGTTGCAATCAGTAATTGACCCTCTATGAATAGAGGGATACAAAGCTTTTTATGCTAAATTTGAAAAACCTTCGGATCAAAGTGAAATTAAATGAGTTATTAAAAGCACTCCTATGAATCGAAAGTTATTTCCATAGTCAGGTATTCTTTCAAAAAATGCTTAATTTCACCCCTCAATAGAATAGATTACAAACCCATAAAAAAACATCAGTATGAGAAGTTTATTTATCACCCTTGCTGTTTTTGCAGTGTTGTTTACCACAGGATGTGGTGAAAACAATACAGGGAAATCAGAAGAAGGAAGTGCCGAAGGAACCACTCAGGTTGGAGAGGCAACCACCGAAACAAATAAGGATAAGCAGGCCATGGATTCAGAAGTTGTTCCCAGGCCCAAAGGAATTGAACTGAACGAGCTAAAAACACTGAAATTTTTCGGAGTGGAACCTGGCTGGACACTTACCTTCAAGGATGATCATATGATTTACACCGAAGGTTACGAAGGAGAGGATATTAAGATGCTGTATTACGGTGATCTTGACGGTTCAAACCAGCGGTTGAAACAGCTTTCTGAAAGGGAAGTGCAAGTGCGCCTGGTGCCGGAAATGGCTAAGGATAAGGCCTATATCTGGACAGCCACTATCAAAAAGGAAGACTGTAGCGATGGGATGTCCGATAACACTTATCCCTATTCCATCAGCATTGATGTGGAAGAAGGTACAAAAACCGGCTGCGGACGTAAAATCTAAAATTCACTTAAGCATTAGCTTTGCTTAACGTGGAACGGGTTGCTGTCGTCATACATTTTATGTTCCAGGATGTGTGAGGGGAGATTAAAGCCATTGTCCAGCAGCAGGTCCTTTACTTCCCTCATCACCTTGCTGCGGATTGGCTCGCCCAGTAGCACCTGGTCTTCCTTAGCCGTGTGGAAAATATTGGTCCAGAACATGACCTTTACTGCTGTGGAACTCTCGGCAAATTTATAAAGCTCTACATTAGGCTCAGGATCATTCATCACATTTTCAATGTTTTTAAGATGATGTATAATCAACTGTCGGGCCTTTTCTATATCCTGGCTGGTATCTAAACCCACGGAGAAATCCAGTCGAAGGAAACCGTCCCTGGTGTAGTTAGTGAAAACGTTTTTCACTACTATGGCATTTGGAATGAATATATCCCTGCCATCCACTGTTTTGATCCTGGTGGTGCGGAGATCAACCTGTTGCACGGGCCCGGTGACACCACCAACTTCAATGATGTCTCCTATGAGAAATGGCCTGTTGATGGCAAGTAAAATGCCGGAGAGAAGGTTCTCTGCTATGTCTTTAAAAGCAAAACCGAAAATGAGAGCAGTTACTCCGGCACCGGCTATCAGGCTGCCGGCAACTCCTCCCAGCCCCAGGCTATTCAGAAAAAATATAATTCCTGTTACGTAAAATGCCCACTTAATTAATTCACCGGTGAAGGATGAAATAATGGTATCTTTTAACCGGATCCTGATTCGTTTTACGAATATCCTGTAAAACAGTTTTCCAAGTAAAACAAATACCAGCAGTACAACCAGGCTGACCAAAAAGCCAGGAAGCCCGGCTATTATTGATTCCCAGAATCCACGGAATGAGTCAATGATATTGTCATACATAACGGATGTTTTTTAATGTGACAATCCGCAGGGTGGAATGTTTGAGAATACGGCTCATATACCTGAAAAATACATTGTGAACGCATTAGTAAATCACGGATAAACTAAAACAGCAGTCCGGAATGTAATTCACAGAGCAGGTGAGCGAAATTATATGCATGGTTTATGCAGCGCCGAAGTAAATCTTCATTTTCTTCATGAATTCATCATGCACCAGTTTGTTGGTAGCAATAATTTCACCACCGAAAATATAATTATATTCCCCGGAAAAATCACAAACTTTTCCACCGGCCTGTTCCACCAGGAAAGCCCCGGCAGCCACATCCCAGGCATGCAGGCTGTATTCGTAAAATGCATCAAAACGTCCGCAGGCCACATAGGCCAGGTCAACAGCTGCCGACCCCAGGCGCCGCACACCCCGTGAATTTTGCATTAAGTCCTCAAACAGGCGCAGGTAAAGCTGCATTCTTGAATAATCATAATACGGAAAGCCAGTGGCCAGTAATGATTCATTCAGTGTTTCTGTGTTGGTAACGGATATCTGCTTTCCATTCAAAAAGGCCGGTGCAGTTTCCCAGCTGTAGAAGCATTCATCCTGATTTATTTCGTAAATAATACCCATCACCGTCTTATCGTTATGCTGCAGTGCCACACTAATGGAAAACAGAGGTATGGAATGAATATAATTGGTAGTACCATCAAGCGGGTCGATTATCCAGGTATATTCTTTCCGGCTGTCCTCCAGGGTGTCTTCCTCGGTGATGAAACCTGATCCGGGAAGCAGATCATTCAAAGCTTTCACCAGACGTTCCTCGGAAGTTTTATCCACGTAGGTAACATAATCGTGCAAACCTTTGGATTTTACATCTGAGGTTTTAATCTTCAGGTTTTCCTGCCGGATAAAGTTTCCTGTTTTTTTTACTGTTTTTATTGCCTGCTTGCAGATTTTTTCAAGATCCATGTTTCTCTTTCATTTTCTGATGTCGTTTCCAAAAAAAGATAATTCCGGCAATTCCAAGCAGCATCAGCAATGTTGATATGATTTCTGCCTGAGTGATTTCATAGCTTCCGATATCATAGGTGGTATTCACGCGTACCTTTTCAATCAGGAAACGGGCGAAGCCGTGAAGCACAAGAAAAGCAGAAAAAAGTATACCATGTGCCTGTATCTTCTTTCTTGATAACCATAACACGCCAAATATGATGAGGTTCATTATAGTTTCATAAAAAGGTGTGGGATAGACGGGTGCTGCCAGCACATGACAGTAGTTACCCTGGCAGTTATGCATTTTCACTCCTTCGTTGATAACATTATGCGGATAATCGAATGCCCACATCCAGTTGGGCAGCCATGCCAGCCATTCGGGTTTGGGTTCCAGGTTAACCACTCCCCAGCAGCCGTCGCCGGCAGTCATGCAGCCTATTCTTCCAATCGCATAGGCAAGTATAATAGCCGGAGCCGCTATATCCATGATGTATGGTATTTTAATGTCTTTCTTACGGCAGTACCAAACTACAGCAAGTGCTCCGAAGATAAGTCCGCCGAAAAAAGTTAAACCGCCTGGTGAAAACAAAGAGCCTAAAGGATCAGCAATAAATTCATTCCAGTTTTCCAGCTGATGAAATATCTTGGCGCCAACCACTCCTGAAACGGCAGCTATTACCAGTATGTTGCCGGCCTGCTGGTGCGGATATACCGGCACCTTTTTCTTCTGTGGCTCATCCAGTTTTTTCTTCTCCCGGTCTATATAAGTAATTACCCCAAATAAAATTCCGAGGATAATTCCTGAAGGCCAGTGTCCCGCCCCGGAAAACATGAAGTCTCTGAGGGATTCTGAAGCCTGCTCTGCCAGAAAGAAAATGCCCAGGAATTTATATCCAAACAGGAATCCGAACAGGGCTGATATCAGGATTTCCTGTATGCTTGCCGGCTTACCCACGATTTCCTGCTTATACTGTGGCATGATAAGCCCGTTTTTTTCATATCGTTTCAGTTCATATTTCAATACCAGAAAGGCTGCAATGAATGCCAGTGCCAGCATAGTGCCATACATGGGTATGGGCAATGTAATATCACTGTTGAAAATATCTGATAATAAATGGCCTAAAGTTGGATACATAATGAATTTATTGTGTGTAATAACTACCGTTTTCTTCGCTTTTCAGCACAATCTCTTCTATGGTGTTTACCTTTTCCGGATTCCAGGGCTGCTTCACCTTGATATAATTACCTGTCCAGCCCTGCATATACTTTTCACTGCGGTTTGATTCCCACAAAACATACTGTTTTTTACCTTGCTGTGAATGATAAAAAACTTGCTTCAGCCGGTGGGATATCTCATGCATTTCTGTGCTTCTTTGTTTCTTCACAGGCCCCGGCACCTGTTCTTTCATATGGGCTGCCCTGGTGTTGGGCCTGATGCTGAAGGTAAACACGTGCAGATAAGAAACAGGCAGTGATTTTATAAACAATGCGCTTTCATGGAACTGCTGATCGGTTTCACCCGGAAAGCCGACAATCAGGTCAACTGCCACACAGGCATCGGGCATTACCTGTTTGATGTAATTTACATTTTCGGCGAATGTTTCACGCTGGTAACGTCGCCCCATGCGTCGCAGCACTTCATTGCTTCCCGATTGTAACGGAATGTGAAAGTGCTGCTGGAATTTCTTCGACTTCTTCACAAAGTCAATGATATCCTTATTCAGCAGGTCGGGTTCTATACTTGAAATGCGATAGCGGTCAATCCCTTCAATTTTGTCCAGCCCCTTGATGAGTTCCAGAAAATCCTCACCGTTATGCTTTCCAAAATCTCCTATATTGACACCAGTGAGTATAACTTCCCTGATGTTTGATTGTGCTATTTCTCTGGCGCTATTGACCACTTCGCTGATGCTGCTGCTGCGGCTCCGTCCGCGGGCATACGGGATGGTGCAGTAGGCACAAAAATAATCGCAGCCATCCTGGATTTTTAAAAATGAACGCGTACGATCGCCAGAGCTGAAAGCTCCTTTGTAGGTGAGGTCCTTCATCACATTTATATTATCAACCTCTGTAACTCGTTCTCGGAGGTCATTCATATAAATGGCCGGTAACCTGTATTTTTCCCTGCTGCCAAGTATGATGCTCACCTCCGGCATTTTTTCCAGCTCCTCGGGGCGAAGTTGTGCATAGCAGCCGATCACTGCTACCGAGGAGTCAGGATTATGCTTTTTTGCCTGCCGGATGGCTGCGCGAGTCTTCTTCTCAGCATTAGCGGTGACACTGCATGAGTGGATTACATAGATGTCGGCCTTTTCTTTATGACTCACCTGCTCAAACTGCTCCCCGGGAAACATCCTGGACAGAGTGGAGGTTTCCGCGAAATTCAGCTTGCAGCCGAATGTCTGAAATGCGATCCTGCGTTTTTCCATCAGCCCAAAGGTAAGATAATATCAGTCAACAACCATCATTATGTTTTGTTGAAACCCAAATTTCAATGAAACTTAATGATAGTCGCGTTCTCCAAAGATAGCGGATCCAACTCTTATCATTGTGCTACCTTCCTCAATGGCTACAGGAAAATCATTGGTCATTCCCATGGAGATTTCTTTAAAGCCTGCTGAATTGGTAAAGTATTCATTTTTCAGCCTGTCAAAATAATGCTTCAGTTGCCTGAATTCCCTGCGCACCTGCTCCATGTCTTCAGTAAATGTGGCCATCCCCATAACACCGTCTATACGCACATGGTCAAAACCTGCATATGCTTCTGAATTTAGCATGCTGGTAACTTCATCCCAGTCAAATCCGAATTTCGATTCCTCACTGGCAATGTGGAATTGTAGCAGACAGGGGATTACCCGCTGCTGTTTTTTAGCCTGCTTGTTTATTTCTTTCAGTACTTTAAGGCTGTCAACCGAGTGGATAAGACTAACAAAAGGAGCAATGTATTTTACTTTGTTGGTTTGCATATGCCCGATAAAGTGCCATTGAATATCAGCGGGTAAATCGGGTTGTTTATCTTTAAGTTCCTGAGCCTTGTTTTCTCCGAAGATAAAATGACCTCCATCATAGGCTTCCTGTATGTCCTTCACGGATTTGGTTTTTGACACCGCTACCAGCCTTACACCTTCAGGTATTTTAGCTTTCAAAAGCTCCAGATTTTCTTTTATACTGCCCATGATCTGCTGTTTTTTGCAAAAGTAACAAAAAGGCATGGATTCCGGTATCAATGCCAAAAAACCAAAGATCTTTGATTTTATAGTTCTTTGAGCCTCCCCGGTCGTTGGTCGGATTCGGTCTTTAGTTGAGCCAATGAAATACTCCACTCCGGGATTTGATGGGGTAAACAGTAGGCACAAGGCACTTGTCCATAAGGCCGGAAGCAACAGGATTCCTGAAGCCTGGGCAAATGCCGTAATCAATCAATCAATCAATCTTTAATCCTTCAACAGCTAAAGGCAATATCCAGGATACCACAGGCTTAACTCATGAGCTTTTGCCTGCTGCCTCGTATTCTTTAATATAATTTCTGGCCGTATCAAGCCAGTTAAATTTAGCAGCCCGTTGTAAACCCTTTTCCTGGTTTTTATTACGCAGGCTTTTATTGGATATCAGGCGGTAAATGCCCAGGCTGATTTTCTCCGGATCATCAGGATCGGCCAGGTAAGCAGCATCTCCGGCTATCTCAGCCATGGCTGATGTTTTGGAAGTGAGTACGGGTGCACGGCAGGCCATGGCTTCCATGACAGGTAAACCGAGCTTCTCACACCTGGATGGATACAGGAATACTTCGCAAAGATTGTAGATTGCCGGCAAATCCGAATTGATAATATAATCTGTAAGGTGGATGTGCTCTTTTAACTCCGGTTTGCCAATCTTTTTCAGTATCCTGTTCAGATCATTCTTTGTAAGATCCACGATCACTAAGGGGATGTCTTTATTTTTGCTCAGGTAAACCGAATAACCGAGCAGCAGGTTCTTCAGGTTTTTTTGTTTATCAACACTGCCAAAGCACATCAGGAATTTTCCCGGCAGCTTATATTTTCTTCTGATTGCTTCCAGGTGCTTCCGGTCGTCAATTTTGCGAAAGTGTTTTGCTGTTCCGTTGTATATAACGGAAGTTTCTTTAACACGGTTTTTAAAATGCTTTTCAATAGTATTTAAGCCATGCTTGTTTGGTACAATTATCCGGTGCGCTTTTTTTATAGCCAGTGGAATGTTCCAGCGTTCATACAGGCTGTGGATTTTTTTCTGTAACCTGGTTCTAAACCACACTGGTGCATGCTTCCCGGGATATTCATTTACATTCAGTATCAGTGGAAGGGTGCAGCGCAACGGCGCTGTGCCACTGGTGCAATGCAGCACGTCACAACCTTCATTTTTCACTGCCCGGTTCAGGGCCATCTGATCCCAGTATGCCGGCGGGCTTCCTTTTACTTCAACTATTTTGAAACTCAGGGTTTTCTGTACACAGGCATTATCCATGCCTGGTTTTACAAAAATTACATAGTCATTTTTTGTGTCAATTGTTTGCAGGCTTTTTATCAGTTCCAGAATAAACATTTCCCTGCCATACTTCTTTTCCCTGAACAGATGTTGTGCTTCTATGCCGATTTTCATTCTTTAATTTCGCGTGGTTTGAGTTGATACTTATCTAACAAATCAAAATGATATTTACCCTTGAAAACATTATTTTTTAAAATATTCCGGTTTTAGCATGAAAAACCGGATTCCGTATTTAAAAATATGAAGGTAATTCACCGGGAGCTCACGGTTTAAAAACTTTATTCCTGCTATTTGTCCAACTATGGTCATGATAATGGTTACTATAGCCACAAGTACGAGTATCTGAAGATTACTGATCCCGGGCACGAATTCCTTCACTGCAAATATAGCAATAAGATCACCGGCTATATTGGCCAGTGTCATATAAATGACTTTTCGCATGTTTTTTGAGGGCTTATTAAGGCTGTCAAGAGCCACACCTGAAAAGCGATCAATGGGCAGAAACAATCCGTAGATGCAGAATATTCTGAAGATAACCGCTGTTTCGGCGTATTCTTCACCGCCAAGCAGAATGACAAAATGTTCAGCAAAGATAAATCCCACTATTCCCAGTATTAAAAACAGATAAGAAACCGTGCCGCTATAAAGATAGAACAGCCTGCGCGTTTCTTCTGGATTTTTTTCAATGCATGCCTTTGACATCCTGGGGAAAGCCGTGGCGGAAAAGCTTTTAAGCGGTATAGCCAGTATCTCTGTGAGTTTTAGCGGGATGCTGTATAGTGCCACTCCTGCGGGGCCCAGCACGGGGCTTAACCCGATGATAAATGTATCAGCACTTTGAAGCAGGTTTGAACCTATTACGGTACCTGTGGCATATTTACCAAAATTCAGGATTTTAAGACTGTGTGCCTTGCTTGCATGAGGTATCGAGTGTAGCCCGTCCCAGCCCAGGCTTATGCATATGAGTGAAGCCACCAGGTTAACCGCAAGGTGCGCGATCACTATGCTTAGAATACCCAATTGAAAGAAAAAATGATTCAGGGCAAGAAATAAAACAAAAGCACCTATGTTTAAGGTTTTTATCAGCAGTATCTTGTCAAAGCGCTGTTTTGCCTGTAATATTGTAATAGCATTATTAAACGGCAGGTTGATGAAAGTGAGAAAAGGATACCATTTAAAAAACAGGGCGTATCCTGATCTTTCTATCGCATCGCTGAATAGCATGTTGCAGCTTACCAGTATCAGCACTATAATGGTGCTGATCACAAGACCGATGATATAATTGGAGCCTTCCAGCTTTTTTCGTTCATCCTTAGCGGCACCAGACAGGAAACGTACCAGCGCCGTTTTGGTAAGCCCATAGCGCAGCATCTCGATAAAAACTGCTGCCGTAACATACAGCACCCATTCACCAAAAATCTCCTTGCTGAAGCTACGCGTAAGAATAACATAGCTCAAAAACCCCAACACCGCGAATATAGTATTCCCCGAGAGGCTCTGGACATTTTTATCGTTGATGATTTTTTTTATCAGGCTTCGCAAATCGCTCTAAATTTCAAAAAGGCAAAAATAAGACCTTTATACAAAAGCGTGCAATATACGAATTATGCTGCATGCCGGTTGCAATGCTGGCAGAAATGCTTCAGCTGCGTGTTAATCTGAATAGCTCCAGTAAAAAGGGGAGAACCTTATTGTAGATACCAGGGCTGTTGCTCTCGCGCGGACCTGCTATATTCAGTGTTCTTATTTCTTTCTTTTTCAGAAGTTCAGCTATGTGGCATGTATCTATTTGCCTGGAAGCAAGGTCAACAGCTATCACCTCCTTGTTAGTTCTGTTTGCTGTTTTCACTGCCAGGTTGGTTCCGGTATCCCAGTCATGCTGATAAAGCAGGAGCAAAGCATCTGCATCTTCTGTATTTTTTCTGGTGCGCACAGTATAATCCGCGGATGCGGTTTCTGTCAACGGGTATTTTTTTGCAATACGGCCATCTTCTGCACGGCGACCCGCAGGGCACCATCCCCGGACCCGGATGCCGCACTCCATAGCAGCATCCATAGCGGCTCTGTCCACTCCTGTCTGTCCACCGCTTATGATTTCTTCAGGAAATTGCATGACTTAGTTTTTCTGTTAGCGAAAAAGCCGGCCACAGGTATTGGCCGGCTTTTCAATTAGCTGATATTTCTGTTAATAATAATCGCTGTCGTTATACATAATGAAATTACGGTGCGCCTTGAGCAGATTTACTGAGAACAGTGAAAGGTTCTTTGTTTCCTGCAGTATGTTCAGGAAAAGCATGGAATTCTTCTTTCCTGTTTCCTTCTGTTTAATACGCTTAATCTGTTTTTTACGCATTTTCTTTATGATTTCAAGCAGTTCCTGCTCCATGGAAATCAGCTCGTCCAACCTTGAAAAAGCAGTTTCATCAATGATCTCCTGTGCCAGGTTGAGCATGTTAAATAAGTGAGACTGAACGGTGTCAATATCTTCCTTTTGCTGAGGAGTAAGTCCTTTATGCATATTATCGATATGCTCAAAGGATGGTTCTGCAATATAGTTAAGACAGTGTCCGATTTCTCTCAGATAGCTGATCATTTGCACATAATAATGAGAGGTTTCCGCGCCCTCTTCCTTAAGTTTGGATATGGTAATACCCAGGTTGTTTTGTTCTTCTTTAAGGTCCTTATTGAGTGCCCTTACGGCTTTCACAGCGTGGCGGGCCTGCTTGCGGTCTTCATAATATAGTGCATTGATTATCTCGGCATAGTTGTCATTAATAACACTGACGATATTTTTGGTTCTGTCGGAGCATGATTTAATGATTCTTTGGTCATCAATTTCTTCTGTGTAAATCTTACGGATTTTAGCATCATCTTTTTCACGTGTGCTGTGAAATTTATGAGTTCTAATGATCATAAACAGCGCAAAAAGAACCATGGCACCGATCGCGTATATGCCCCCCCAGCTGATGAAGTTTACAACAACAAATGCTACAGTAAATGCAGAGATAGCTGTAAGGAACCAGCCACCAATTACTGAAAGTACACCTGTTATTCGATACACTGCGCTTTCACGACCCCAGGCCCGGTCGGCCAGCGAGGTACCCATTGCTACCATAAAGGTAACATAAGTGGTGGACAGTGGCAGCTTGAGAGAAGTAGCAAAGGAAATCAGTATGGCTGCAACCACCAGGTTTACGGCTGCCCTGAGCTTATCAAAGGAAACCCCGGATTTTGCATTCTGCTTGTTGGCTGCTGTGGCATCAAATTGTTTACTGATAAAAGACCTTGTGTTATCTGGGATAAATTTGTTCAATGTGTTGCTCAGTCCTATGGAACGACGCACAAGCACGCGGGAGAAGCCACTGGAACCAAAGCGCTCGGTGCCTTCATCCTGGCGGCTCAAATCAAGTGAAGTATTTACCACTGAACGGGCCTTACGCGAGATCCACAGGGTAATTACCATAATAACACCAGCGGCCACCAAAAAGATGGTCTTGGTTTCCACCTCCCCTTGCAAAGCAACCATCAGCACTTCTGTGGCATCCGTGCCTGGTGCTGCCAGAAAAGCTTTATAGGAAGCAAGCCCCGCCAGAGGCACTCCGATGAAGTTTACCAGGTCGTTGCTGGCAAAGGCCATGGCCAGGGCAAAGGTACCTATCAGTATAACCACCTTCAGAATGTCAACTTTTAGCAAAGAATGTAAAACTTGCAGTAGTACAGTCCAAAAGACCAGACTTATGCCAATTATTTTCAATCCGTTATTCAGAATAAAATCCTTGGTTTCCGGAGTCATGAAGGCAGCTCCCTTGGCACCTTTTATTAAAATAAAATAGGTGATGGCAGTGATAGCTACACCTGCAAATATACCACCGAAGAATTTGAGTTTCTTCTCATAGTTAAAGGAAAAGATCAGTCGTGTAATATACTGCACCAGCGCTCCCACAACGAAGGCCACCACCACCGACAGCAGTATGCCGAAGATAATCTCCAATGCCTTGGAGGAATTAATGAAGTGGCTGATGCTTTCAATATCCGGGTCTTTCATGGCTTTCAGGATACTAAGTCCTACTGCTGCTCCCAGTAATTCAAATACAATTGAAACAGTTGTGGAAGTGGGCATTCCAAGGGTATTGTAAATGTCCAGCAGAATAACATCTGTCATCATAACAGCCAGAAAGAGCAGCATAATTTCTGCAAAGGTGAAATACTCAGGGTGAAATATTCCCTTTCGTGCCACTTCCATCATACCACCTGAAAAAATTGCTCCAAGGAGTATTCCCATTGCCGAGATGATCATAATTACCCGGAACGGGGCTACTTTGGCTCCAATGGCAGAATTCAGAAAGTTTACTGCATCATTACTCACACCTACCGCCAGGTCGGATATGGCTAGCAGAAACAATATAACTATCAGAACTAAATAAAAGGTTTCCATTAAATCTGGTTTGGTTATTGTTTTTCTTTTTAAGCGTTGCAAAAATATTCATTCAAATATATCTTCAAAATAATTCCAATATTAATTTAATATTAAGCCGATAGCAGTGGTGGCTTAATTTCGTTACAAGTGTGTGATTTAAATGGTTTTTGATATTTGCATAAAAATACTGTCCACTTGAAATCCATATAAAATCCACTGCTCTGCTCTATTTAAGCCTGAAATGAAAGTTGCTGTCTGTCAGCGCCTATTAAATCCATATTAATAGCAGTAGCTCATAGTTAATGCAAAGGTAATATCATTTTAATATACAGGTTCGATGCTCTGAGTTGCTTTGCCGGTAGAAATCGAAATTCAACTTTAAACATCAAAATTAGCAAAAAAATGAAAAAATTAGAAATGAAATTGCGTTCAATGATGGCATTCCTGATCATGGCTTCTCTGGTCGTAGGATTCACCTCATGTAAAGATGATGACGATGATGAGAACGACAACCAGGATGTGGAAACAGGAAATGTTATCGTAAGTTCAAACATTACTGAAAATACAGTCTGGACAAGTGATAAGGTATATCAACTTGCAGGCCGTATCGCAGTGGAAGCTGGTGCTACTTTAACAATTGAGCCCGGCACCATTATTAAAGGTGAAGCCGGAACAGGAACTAATGCTACCGCCCTTCTAATTGCCAAAGATGCAAAGATTATGGCAGAAGGAACATCGGATGCTCCTATAATTTTCACATCGGTTGCTGATGAAATAACACCGGAACAGGTAGCAAATGGTGATTTTATAAGTCCAAACATGGATCCCACGGCTAACGGATACTGGGGAGGCGTTCTCGTTTTGGGTAATGCTCCCATTTCAGTGTCAGGTGGTAATAGCGCACAAATTGAAGGTATTCCAAGTTCCGATTCCAATGGGAAATATGGCGGGAATGACCCCAATGATAATTCAGGTATTTTAAAGCATATCTCTATCCGTCACGGTGGAAGTAACATTGGTGAAGGTAACGAAATCAACGGACTTACTCTGGGAGGCGTTGGCTCTGGCACTGTTATTGAAAATATTGAAGTAGTTGCCAATCAGGATGATGCCATCGAATGGTTTGGTGGTACGGTTAATGTAACCAACGCGGTTGTATGGAATGCAGGAGATGATGGATTGGATGCCGACCAGGGATGGAATGGAACCTGTGATAATTTCGTGATCATTTCACCTGATGACCACCTTTTCGAGCTCGATGGTATTGAAGGAAATACACAAGACCCTGCCGAAATCGAAAAGTATGGCTCATATACATTCAAAAACGGGTATGTGATTGCCAATACCGATGATGTTACTTCAAGCGATCTGATTAATCTCGACCCGGAAACTTCTGTTCATTTCCAAAACGTGTTCTTTACAGAGATTGACGGAGTACAGCAAATCACCCTGAAAGGCAGCGCTACATTGCCCGACGGATTCCTCGATGGCGTAAACACAACCTTCACTGATGTGGTGCTAAACGTTACCGATGATGTTGCTAATTACATAGATGGAACCGCTACAGGTATTACTGCCGGAACATCACCTGCTAATTCTTCAGCGATCAACACTTCAGTATTTAACTGGACATGGGCCGTTCAGGCAGGCGTAATTACATGGTAGTCAGTATAAAATAGTTATAGAAAATATTTAAAAATAACCAACTTGCATGGATTAGATTTCCATGCAAGTTTTCTTATTTGCAAAACCACCTCATAATAAACGGATGATAACAATGAAGCGAATAACAGTAATATCCTTCCTGTTTTTTATTATCACAACATTATCCTTTGCCCAGGAAAAAGGAACCATAAGAGGAGCCGTATATGATGAAAATTCTGGTGAGAGCCTTGTGGGCGTGAGCGTTGTAATTAAAGGCACCTATACCGGAACAGCCACAGACCTTGATGGAAAATTTTCTCTCGATGTAGAACCAGGAACTTACAATCTTCAATTATCTCTTATCTCATTTCAAACACTTACCATAGAGGATGTCGAGGTCGAGACGGGTGAAGTTACCATACTCAATGATTTGCGTCTCAACGAACGTTCTGTTGAGCTTAAGGATGTGGTTGTTACTGCCACTGCCATCAGGAATACAGAAGCGGCATTACAAATTGTTAAAAGAAAATCACCTGTAATGCTTGATGGTATTTCTGCAGCAAAAATTGAGCTTATAGGAGACGGAACCGCCGTAGAAGCGGCCAAACGGGTAACAGGCGTTACCGTAGAGGAGGGTAAGTATGTTTACGTTAGAGGGTTGGGTGACCGTTACTCCAAAACCACTCTCAACAACATGGAAATTCCTGGCCTGGATCCCGACCGCAACAGCCTGCAAATGGATATTTTCCCCACCAACATTATCGATAATATGATGGTAAGTAAAAATTTCACAGCCGATCTGCCTGCTGATTTTACCGGTGGACTGATGAATATTATTACCAAAGACTTTCCCGATGAGAAAATAATCAATGTTTCTGCCTCAATGGATTTTAATCCACAGGTCCATTTTAATGACGATTTTCTCACCTACGATGGGGGAAGTACCGATTTCCTTGGTTTCGATGATGGCACCAGAGCATTGCCCGGTTTTATTCCCGATGAAAATGATTTGCTCGCTATTCCTTCAAATGGTCCGACTATTAATGATTTCGCCAATCAATTCACACCAACACTTGGTGCGCATAAACAATCCACCTTTGCAGACTACAATATGGGAATATCCCTCGGTAACCAAATAAATATTGGTTCGGAAAAAAATAAAAACGCGAAACTCGGATATATTTTCTCATTGTCGTACAAATCCAGTTCAGATTTTGATGACAACGTTCTATACGGTGATTACAAAATGAGCAACGACCCGGACAACAATGAAATGATTTATTCTACCATTCAGAAAGGTGCCGTGGGTGAAAAAAGTAAACTGATAGGTGCATTGGGGGGACTTGCATACAAGACCAATTATAACAAGATACGCCTTACTGCCATGCGCCTGCAAAACGGAACCAGCAGTGCCGGACAATTTTCCATTGACAATAATGGTGCAGCAGCCGGACAGTCTGGCTATTTTGCCACCTCCGACCAGCTGCAATACAACCAGCGATCACTCACCAACCTGCTGTTGCACGGGACACATGTCCTTGATGAAAAAAACTGGGAAGTGGACTGGCGAATTTCTCCCACTTTTTCAACCTCTGACGAACCGGATATTAGAAAAACCGCCTTTACACACGAAGATGATGGCGACGTTGTTTTTAACTCGGGTGCTGCTGGCTATCCTTCCAGGATTTGGCGTGAACTCAATGAGATAAACAATTCGTCGAAAATTGATTTAACTAAAGATTACAGGCTTTGGAAGAAAAAGGCCGTTTTGAAGTTCGGATTAAGCCATACATACAAAATGCGGGATTATGATATTGTGAAAATGGGTTACCAGCTAAAACAACTGTCAGTAACATTCCCCAGGCCTGATGCTTCTCTTGTATTGAAACCCGGAAATATTTATAACGGGACAAGCGGTTTTCTATATATGATCCCGGAAAGCAGTCCATCCAATGAATATGAATCCTCCGTACACAACTCCGCACTGTATATTTCCAATGAATTTTATCCGCTTGATAAACTGAAATCTGTTATCGGATTGCGTATGGAAAATTTTGTGATGCATCATACAGGACAGGACCAAAACGGTTCGAGAATACTGGATAATGAAAAAGTGCTGGAATCAATTAATTTATTCCCAAGTATTAACGTCATTTATGAAGTTACCGGGAATCAGAATTTAAGAGCCTCATATTCACGAACAGTGGCAAGACCCTCTTTTAAAGAGCTCTCTTTTGCCCAGATTATAGACCCGCTCAGTAATACCATATTCAATGGAGGTCTTTATGCAGTTGATGAATGGGACGGTAAACTGACAGAAACTTTTATCAACAATATTGATTTTAGATGGGAACTCTATAGCGACAGAGGCCAAAGTATCTCGGCCAGCGTTTTTTATAAGGATTTTGATGCTCCCATCGAATTGGTTCGTCTTACTTCTTCATTTACCAGTACCGAATATCAGCCGCGAAATGTTGGTGACGGAACTTTGTATGGTGTGGAATTTGAATTCAACAGGAACCTGAATATGATCTCTTCTATTTTAAGGCATTTTAATATGAGTGGTAATATAACACTTGTGCATTCAGAAATTGAAATGACCCAATCGGAATATGAATCCCGTAAAGCATTTGAAAAGGAGGGGCAAACAATAAAGAAAACCCGTGATATGGGTGGACAGTCACCGTATGTAATAAACGGAGGTATTGCTTATAATAACTTAGAAACAGGTTTATCTGCCGGAATTTTCTACAACGTGAAAGGAGAAACGCTATCCATCGTCGGTGCCGGTGTGTTCCCGGATATGTATTTAGAACCTTTTCACAGCCTCAATTTTAGTTTGAGTAAAAAGCTTGGTAAAGAAAAACGAACAAAAATTGATTTTAAAGTGGCAAATCTGTTGGATCAAACCCAAAGAAGTTCATTTAAATCTTACGAGGCAGAAGATAAGCCTTACAGCATTTACCATCCCGGCCGTTCTTTTAGTCTGGGCTTGAGTTATCAGTTTTAATCCAACTAGAACGGCTTTCGCTCGCAATAACATATAATGCCGGTTTTTCATCTCTTAGTCCGTGTATACGAAAGGCTACAGAATTGGTGAAAAACCGGCATTTTTTTTGCCGTCAGCCTCAGGCGGATAAATAAATCGCTGCTTCATTGCGTTCAAACCGCTCAACTAAGGGGTAATATGAAATACCGAGAAAAATTTAACGTATTGGCTAACCGGCCATGCTGATAGTTTTCAGCAATTGATCATTAAGTATGGAAATGCCGCGGTTGGTTACCATGATAATATTATCTTTTTTCAGGTCGGAAAGCATTCTTACAGCGCTTTCCGTTGACATTCCGGCCAATCCGGCAATGTCTTTACGGCTGATAGAAGAAGGGATGAATTCCGACCTGAATACATCTTCCATCAGGTATAGCAGAATTTCCGCTATCCGGCCCAGGGATTGTTTGTTGGCAATGCAGGAAAGCCTCCTGAGATGATACTCAGTAGTAAGGCTGTACCATTCCATCACTTTGGCTGCAAACTCAGGATTACTGGCAATTATTTCTCGTATTACCGGCTTCTCTATCATATACACAGTGGACGTGGTGAGGGCTGATCCGGAAAACAGATAGCGGTTATTGCCGTAAAGCGAGGTGAGTCCGATAAAATCAAACGGAGTTACGATCTTGAAATTAAAACCTTTTTCCTGCACACCTTCCAGGTAGTTTTTGGTAAGCCCGTCAGTAAGCAGCATCACGTATGAACTGATGGCTCCCTGCTTGCAAATGGTTTCACCTTTTTTAAAGCTCACCTTGAACTGCATCAGCTTTTCAGTTTCTTCATCCGTAAGGTTCAGGTTTTTTAGCCAGTTGGTGAGTTTGTTTTTCTGAGCCTGGTTTCCATTCGGCCTGATAGTGTCAGCCTGCTCCAGTTTTTCGATGGATGCCCTTAATTGCTTATACAGGATAAAACTGCCCAGCTTTTGAGCGATAGTGGCCAGCAGCTTATGTTCTTCGGGCAGGAAAATGCCTTTTTCTGACCTTACCGGCTTAACGTAAGCTATGGTGATACTGCCCCCGGTTTTATCTTCAACCTTAACCGGGGCTGATAATTTGAGTGCAGTATTCACATAATTATTGCTGCTAACCTCATGGTCCTGCCACAACAGTTTCACTTCACATATTTCGGAATAGCGAAATCCGTGGGGAATGGCTTCCGTCAACTCTTTCAGTACCTCCTCAACGGGTTTTTCGGTATCCTTCAGTATATCGTCAACTTTATAAAGGCAATCGAGCTCCTTATTACGCTCCTGAAGGTTGTTAACCAGGCTGTTGATCTTTTCTTCTTCCGCTTTCATTTATGGGTTTTTCAGCGGCGCTAAAATAAGCATTTTTTAAAGACTGTAAAATTACAGCTTGTCAATTGATATTTGTCATCTGTGATGTTGGTAAATCTCATCTTTAATTCACTCAAATGACTTAGCTGTGGTTATTGGCGGAATAGAACAAAGGAGTAGATTTGTCATGTCAAATTTTTGAAAATATTCTATTCACAAAAAACGTAGAATTATGCAATTAGAAAAGATAATGGCAGACCTGGAAAAAAAGAATCCGGGTGAAGTAGAATATCTGCAGGCGGTACATGAAGTACTGGAATCACTGGAAGAAACTGTAAATGAAAATCCTCACTTTGAGCAGGCAGGTATTATTGAGCGTATCGTTGATCCTGACCGGGTGCTTACCTTTAAGGTATCATGGGTTGATGATAGCGGCAAGGTGCATGTGAATCGTGGTTTTCGTGTACAGTTCAACAATGCCATCGGACCATATAAAGGCGGACTCCGTTTCCACCCGAGCGTAAACCTGAGTATTCTGAAGTTCCTCGGTTTCGAGCAGATCTTCAAAAATTCACTTACCACTCTTCCACTAGGTGGTGGTAAAGGTGGTTCTGACTTTGATCCAAAAGGAAAATCAGACGGTGAGATCATGCGTTTCTGCCAGGCATACATGCTGGAGCTCTGGAAGATGATCGGTCCTGATACTGATGTTCCTGCCGGTGATATCGGAGTTGGCGGACGCGAAATAGGATACCTCTATGGCATGTATAAGAAACTGGCCCGTGAGCACGTTGGTGTTCTCACCGGTAAAGGTAGAAACTGGGGTGGCTCACTCATCCGTCCTGAAGCTACCGGGTTTGGTGCTACTTACTTTGCACAGGAAATGCTGAAGACTAAAGGCGAAACCTTCGAAGGTAAAACAGTTGGCCTGTCAGGTTTCGGTAACGTTGCATGGGGTGCTGCCCAGAAAGTTACTGAGCTTGGTGGTAAAGTAGTTACCCTTTCCGGACCTGACGGTTATGTTTACGATCCTGACGGACTGGATGCTGAAAAGATCGAATATATGCTTGAGCTGCGCGCTTCAAACCAGGATATCGTTAAACCTTACTCTTTCGAGTTCCCGAATGCTAAATTCGTTGAAGGTAAACATCCATGGGAAGTGAAAATGGACATTGCCATGCCATGTGCCACCCAAAACGAGCTGAATAAAGAAGATGCAGAAAATCTGATGAAAAACGGATGTATCTGTGTTTCTGAAGGCGCTAACATGCCTTGTACTCCTGAAGCTATTGACGTATTCATGGAAAACAAGATTCTTTATGGTCCTGGTAAAGCTGCCAATGCCGGTGGTGTTGCAGTTTCAGGTCTTGAGATGACCCAGAACTCCATGAAACTTGGCTGGGCACGCGAAGAAGTGGATGCACGTTTGCAACAGATTATGAGTGATATTCATAATGCTTGCGTTGAGCATGGTACTGAAGAAGACGGTTTCGTTAACTATCCAAAAGGAGCCAATGTGGCCGGATTCCTGAAAGTAGCAAATGCAATGCTTGATCAGGGCGTTGTTTAAACGCAATATATAGCTTGGTTTAATTACATTTAATTTTGATTGACAGTTCGGGGCTCTCTGAAAAGAGAGCCCCGTTTCTTTTACCTTATTTGTTCTGCTACCAGATGCCCGTGAGCTGATGCATAAATAATGCTGCGTGTGGCACCGGAACAATCCCCGATAAATTTCAGACGCTTATACCTGTTGTTATCCATTTTATTGGAATAAAACTTTATCTCCGGAGCATAAACCAGATTGTCAGGGTGGGCCACTCCGGGCACTACTTTGTCAAGGTTGTCAATAAAATCCACTATACTTTCAATTATCCGGCGCGGAAAAGCCAAATTAATATCTCCCATAATAAACTGTGAAGCCGGCATGGTGGGCTGTACCCGGTAAAGATTTTTCGTGCGCTTCGAGCGCCTGAAGCGATCATAGGTCTGCAGGATCACCCTGTCTTTTCCTGCCAGCAGGTTCGTTAGCTTTGCTATGTGCGAACCATATCCCACCGGGTCATTAAAAGGTTCGGTGAGCTCCACAGTGGTGAGTATGGCAAAATTGGTATTCCTGCTCTTTTTATTCATCCTGGCATGCCCGTTTACTGTAGCAAAATCACCATAGTTCTCTGTCACCACATATCCTGACGGATTATTACAGAAGGTGCGGACCATATAGCCGGTCTTGCTTTTATATTTTACCTTAAACTCATACATTTCCTTGTTCAGCTCTTGCACCACATGGTTGGGCAGTTCATAGCGAATACCAAGGTCCATACGCTTGTTTTCCAGGATAAGACCCGGAAAATCTGAAGTCATATTATTTACCAGCCCGTGCCCACTGCGTCCTACTGCAACAATCACCATATCGAACTTGCCAACTGGTGACCCGCTGACGTTTATCTGTGCGTCCTCTTCTGTAATTTTTTCCACCTTATGATCAAAGTGGAAATGAATATTATGCCGTCTTCTGAAATCTTCAAAAATATTGTACAGCACCTTTTTCAGCTGGTCGGTGCCTATGTGGAAAAACTCGGAAGTTACCGGCTGAAACCCCTGATCGTAAAAACGGCGATGCCATTCACTGTTGTTGAATGAATGGCCGTGTTCCACTGATCCGGTTTCAGTTTTACTGATCCAGAAATCCACCAGCTTTCGTTGCAGGTTCAGGTCAACATCAATATCACCTCCCATCTCTTTTGATATGAATAATTTCCCGTCAGCTCTTATGCCGGATATGCTGGATGAATATATGTCTTTACTTTGCTCAAAAATGTGAATTTCATGGCCGGCCTCTTTGAGTCGCTCAATAAATCCTATGGCGGCTGCTCCAAATCCAATTACTGCTATCTTCATATTTATTTTTTTCTGATTCTGATCAGGTCAAATTTACTAAAAACAAAGTTTCACCTGTGATCTGTATGATTTTGTAATTTTGAACTTTTCAAAGCCAAGGAAAATGACATCTATATTAAAATATATACCTGCCCTGATGCTGATTGTTCACTCGTTGGAAATTAGCGCACAGGAAAAGCCCGAATCATCCTGGTATTATGTTTCTCCGGATAAAATACCCTGCGCAGCAGGTATCGATTCCGCGTATAAACTGCTGCAGAATGTTATTCCTGAAGAAGTGGTGGTGGCTGTGATAGATGCCGGTGTTGACGTTAGTCATATTGAGCTGAAAAATAATTTGTGGGTGAATGAAGATGAGATTCCGGGAAATAATGCTGACGATGACCGAAATGGTTATGTGGATGATATCCACGGCTGGAATTTCCTGGGCAACGCTTCAGGTAAAAATATACAGGGCGCACCATATGAATATGTGAGAATTTACGATACCCTGAGAAAGCGCTTTGCAGCGGAAGCTGATACCATTGATGCTCTTTATCCGCTTTATGCCGAAGTTTCAGAAAAATACAAGGAGGAAACAGAAGAATATCATCAGGCTTTAACTTATTACAATAAAATACTGGAAGGATTTAGCGAGGCTGCAAAAATACTGAACAGGCATTTCGGCCACAGTGACTATAGCATGAATGATATTAAGGCAATTAAGGCTGACCGCCCGGATGTGGAATGGGGGGCAGATTATTTTATCAAGCTGGATGAACGGGGAGTAAGAAGGAAGGATATTGAATCACGGGTAAGAGTGGTACAGTCTATACTTAATACCAAGCTTAACCCGGATTATCACCCGCGCAGGGAAATCATAGGTGATGACCCGTTGGATATCAGCGACAGTAATTACGGTAATAATGATTATGCCGGCGGAACAGCATCACATGGTACAGCCGTGGCGGGTATAATTGGTGCTGACCATGCTAATGATATCGCGTTAAGGGGCATTGCTCCCGGGGTGAGGATAATGACCCTGAGGGTTGTACCCGGTGGTGATGAATGGGATAAGGATGTAGCCCTGGCCATAAGATATGCTGTGGATAATGGTGCTGATATTATCAATGGAAGCTTTGGAAAACTCTTCAGCCCGGCAAACTATATGGTGGATTCCGCTATTCGTTATGCAGAACAACATGACGTGCTCATAGTTGTTGGAGCAGGGAATGATGCTAAATGTAATGATATAAAGCCAAATCATCCCAATGGGATATTTGATGACGGAAGCCGGGCCGGTAATTTTATCAGTGTAGGTGCATGTGAGGCAGATTCTGCCAAACTGCTTGCTGCTTCATTCAGTAATTACGGCAGGGAGCAGGTAGATATTTTTGCGCCGGGAGTGGATATACCTGCCTTGAATACAGGTAACAGGATCAGGACCGTTAGCGGCACCAGCGCTGCCGCACCTGTTGTGTCCGGAATCGCAGCACTTATCAAATCCTGCTATCCTACGGTATCTGCCAAAAGCCTAAAACAAATTCTTATGCAAACTGCCACGGATTATTCTCAGACACCTGTGCAGGTGCCCGGCTCGCCTTCCATACATGTACCTTTTAAATTGTTATGCAACTCCGCAGGTACTGTCAATGCCTATGAAGCTGTGCTTCTCACCAAAGAGCTGTTCAAAAAGGGTGAATTTTAAAAAAAAATTAACCTGATGTATAGTTAATAAAGAATTTAATATGCAAAATATGCAGATGTTTAACATAAATTTAACCTGATCCCCTTATCAAACCGGCATTGATAGCGGTATTTATATAACTTTGTATAAAACGGGTTATATGGATATTCCTGAGATTAATAAATACACCATAGGGAAATCAAATGTATATCTCATAGTCAATGGTTTCCAGAGTGTACTGGTGGATACCGGTACTTCAGGTAAACTTAACAGGTTTATTAAAATCCTGAATGAACACAATTTGCAATTATCCGATCTTGATCTGATCATATTAACACATGTGCATTATGATCACACGGGTACACTGGCCGACCTGAAGAATAATTCAGATGCTGCAGTTCTGGTGGGATTTCCTGAAGATCATTACCTGGAGCGGGGTTACAGCCCATTACCCAAAGGTGTCAATATCCTCGGCAAAACAGTGAGTGGTGTTGGAAGCCTGGTAGGGGGCGGAAAGTTTAAAGCAGTTAAGCCTGATATAGTTGTTCAGGATGAGTTTACGCTGAATGAATACGGCATAAAGGGAGAGGTGATAAGCACGCCGGGCCATACTGAAGGCAGCCTGTCAGTAGTAATCAACAAAAAAGCAGCCATTGTGGGCGATACTTTCTTTAATGCCTTTACCGGATCATTAATCCCGCCTTTTGCCAATGATCTTATTTCTTTACATGAATCCTGGCTGAAGCTTTACAATATGGGTATCGAAATTTTCTATCCCGGACACGGAAAACCATTCGGACGAAAGCTAGTGAAGAAAAACCTTCCATTGCTGGAAAAAAAAATATCCTAGTGTCATCGCTTATTCAGACCATCCTGAATATCTTAATAACTTCCGCTGTGC
>CAYZDA010000047.1:0-22632 GCA_964477095.1 uncultured Bacteroidales bacterium
AAGACCTGCAGGTATTCAACAGGGAAGAGTTTGTGGATAGCTTGTTTAAATAATCTTTTTTTCTGAATCTCCAATAAAAAGATTTTTTTAACCAAACTGATCCTGACAGTGAGACACTAAAGGGTTGATAATAATATAAAAGCTATTTCACAGCCACTCTTATTTTTCAAACATCTTATCACAAATATATAACATCGTATATTGCAGATTTAATGATCTGCTTTTTATTGCAGGGATAATATAAATATGATGCAAAAACTGTTAGAAATTTCCTTTGCAGATATAAGACTTTATCTTAATTTCACGGTTTATAATGTTACAGCTCATTAATCCCGGGTATAATGAAAAAAAATCTATTCTTCTGTTTTTTTGCCATGGCAGTGTTTTTTCAGGCCTGCAATATGGCTTATGTTCCCAATAAGCATAATGTACCCCTGATGAAAGAGAAGGGTGATGCATCTGTAAATTTCAGTACTACAAATATACAGGGAGCCTACGCCTTTACAGATCAACTGGCGCTGATGACTAATGTATATTTCCGGCAGAATAGCTGGGAGAAGGTCGATACGGATACTTCTTATTTAGCATTTCGATCGTATTCATACAAGGCCAGCCGTTTTCTGGCTGAAGGAGGACTGGGCTATTATCAGGCCTTAAGTAATAAGGGAGCTTTTGAGGTTTATGCAGGTGGAGGTTTTGGCAATATCGGCTTTGATTATATGCAATCTGATCCAACCTACAATAAGACATTTAATGCCAATATGGCCAAGTTTTTCATTCAGCCGGATATCGGTTATAATAGTGAGTATTTTGATATAGTGTTTTCCACAAAATTAAGTGTGGTAAAATTCTCAGATGTGGACACAGTTAACTACAGCGTTAGTTCGCTGCAATGGGACAAATTGTATAATATAGACATGCAGCCGTTTATATTTATTGAGCCTGCACTCACTTTTCGCGTGGGATATAAATTTATAAAAGGATATACGCAATTTATTGTTACCAGCAAGTTGAACCCTGAACAGATCAATTACAGGAGTATTGGTGTGAATATGGGGATTGAACTTGACCTGGGAGGCATCTTACAAGGAAATTATTAGTTTGAAGGAAGAATCAATAAGCATACATGTTACCACCATGGGTTGTGCTAAAAACCTGGTGGATTCAGAAATCTTAATGGGAAGACTGGAAGCTGCCGGATACAGGGTAGTACATCAGGATGTGATGGAAAGGGCTGATGTGGCTATTATCAACACCTGCGGGTTTATCGCGGACTCAGTAGCCGAAAACATCAACCAGATACTGGAGTTTACCAGAGCCAAAGAGCAAAAGCTGGTGAACAGGGTGCTGGTTATGGGTTGCCTCTCGCAGCGATACAGGGAGCAACTTGAGCTTGAAATCCCTGAAGTGGATATTTATTATGGTGTGGATGATATGGAATTGCTGCTTCGCGACCTGAATGTGAGTAGTGAAAAGCGACACCTGCGGGAGAGAAAAATAACCACGCCTTCTCACTATGCTTACCTGAAAATATCGGAGGGCTGTGACCGTAAGTGTTCTTTTTGCACCATCCCGCTTATCAGGGGAAGGAATAAGTCATTGCCGGTTGAAGAAGTTGTTGCCGATGCCAGAATGCTGATGCAGAAAGGTGCAAAGGAGCTTATAGTGATCGCCCAGGATATCACCCGCTATGGGGTGGACCTGTATGGTGAAAGCCGCCTGGCTCATCTGCTCAGGGAACTGGATACAGTGGAAGGAATAGAGTGGATCAGGCTGCAATATACATATCCCGATAAATCATTGTATGAGGTGCTGGAGGTAATGAAAAGCAGCAGCAAAATCTGTCATTACCTGGATATCCCGTTGCAACATGTAAGCGACAGGGTGCTACGATCCATGAAGCGTGGGCACACGGGCAAAATCATTCGCGATCTGCTGGATTCTTTTCGAAGGGAAATTCCTGATATTGCCATCCGTACTACTCTGATAACGGGCTATCCCGGAGAAGGAGAGCGGGAGTTTGAGGAGCTGAAGGATTTTATCCGCGACTATCGTTTTGAACGCCTCGGCGTTTTTGCCTTTTCACCAGAAGAAGGTACACTGGCTGCCACTTTGGATGATACAGTGCCGGTGGAGATAAAGCAGAAACGGGTTGAGGAATTGCTGAGCCTGCAGCAGGAAATATCACGTGATATGAACCTGCAGAAGGTAGGAAAGAATTTTACTGCCATCGCCGACCGCAGGGAAGAAGATGTGTGGATAATGCGCAGCCAGTATGATTCCCCGGAGGTGGATACGGAAATTTACGTGAAAGACCACGAAAAGATTGTGCAGGGCGGGTTTTATAATGTGCATATCTATTCATCTGATGATTATGACCTGTATGGTGAACTGGCTGAAAGTATGGATTAATTCCAACGCTGGAATTCATTATTTTTGCAGCATATTTTTATCTAATTTGTCGATATGAGCCTGGAAAAATATTTCGAGAAATTCCGCGAAAATACTATCGGACACCATTTGCCATTTGACACACCTTACGGGAAAAAGAAACTCATCTATGCTGACTGGGTGGCCAGTGGCAGGCTGTATAAACCTATTGAGGACGCTATAGCCGGAAAAATCGGACCGTTCGTGGGGAATACACACACAGAAACCACGGAAACAGGCACCCTGATGACAAAGGCTTATCATTATGCCCAAAAAAAGATCAAAGAACATGTAAATGCCTGTGATGATGACGTGATCATTACCTCGGGCTTTGGGATGACTTCCGTGATCAATAAGCTGCAGCGAATGCTGGGCCTGAAGTACTGCGGCACGCTCTCAAGCAAAAAATGCCTGAGGGAATCGGAGCGCCCGGTGGTTTTTATCACTCACATGGAACATCATTCAAATCATACATCATGGTATGAAACGGTGGCCGATGTTATCCAGATCGGATATGACGATGACCTGTTGGTGGACACGGATTCATTACGTGAGCAACTGGAAAGATATAAAGACCGTGAGATAAAGATCGGATCGTTCACGGCCTGCTCCAATGTTACCGGCATCAGTACACCTTATCACGAGCTGGCAAAGATCATGCACGAGTATGGCGGCTGGTGTTTTGTGGATTTCGCGGCTTCTGCCCCTTACGTGGATATAGATATGCAGCCGGATGACGATCCTCAGAAGAAGCTGGATGCGATCATGTTTTCACCGCATAAATTCCTTGGTGGGCCCGGAGCTTCCGGTGTGCTGATTTTTAACAGGCGGCTTTATAAAAGTCCAACACCCGATAACCCGGGCGGGGGAACGGTAGACTGGACTAACCCCTGGGGTGAATTCAAATATATTGATGATATTGAAGCCCGTGAGGATGGTGGCACACCCGGATTTCTTCAGGCCATGAGAGCGGCACTGGCCATTGAAGTTAAAAACCAGATGGGTACCGGTAAGATAAGGCAACGCGAGGAACAACTGGTGAAAAAGGCCTTTGAAGGCTTAAGCGGAATTTCCGGCCTGAATATTCTGGCAGAGAATATTAAAGAAAGGTTGGGCATTATTTCCTTCTACCTGGAGGACATTCATTACAACCTGGTAGTGCGCCTGCTAAACGATCGATACGGCATACAAACCCGTGGAGGTTGCGCCTGTGCCGGAACATACGGGCATTATCTGCTGGATGTGTCCTATGAACAATCGCATCGTATCACCCAAATGATCAGTACCGGTGACCTTTCCCAAAAACCCGGCTGGGTGCGCCTGTCGCTGCATCCCACCATGACGGATGATGAACTGGAGCTTTTTATTGAAGCCGTGGGCGAGATCAGTAAAAACCATGAGGAGTGGGCCAAAGATTATCGTTATGACAAAACCTCCAACGAATTCTACCACAAATCTATTACACAGGACGAGGTGGAAAAAGTGAAACCCTGGTTTGATCTGGAGTAAATAATCCATTTTTTGAACCGCCAATTCCACTTGTCTACATAAATAAAAAAATGAGCAACCTTCTGCCGGAAGGAATAGATATATATAAAGGTGCTGCAAAAAAAAACGCCGGTTTCTAAAGCCGGCGTTTTTTACTTTATTCTTCTTCTTCTTTTTCTTCTTCATCCTGTTTAATAAATTTCAGTTCTTCGAAATAAAAATCAGGATTGGGAATATGGATTTTCATTTCATGAGGTTCGCCAAATTTATCCAGCACAAACTGACAGGTTCCTGGCGGCAGGCGCGGGAACTCAGTCATCTCAATGATGAAAGTGTTATAGCGAAGATGCTCCAGGGTGCTGTAATAGCGGGGCGAGGGAACAAGTTGCACGTGCAGCTTGCCGTCTTTGATGCTTACTTCCGCATCACCGTACATCTCGCCGCTGTATATTCCTGTGTATGCTTCCAGGTTATGGGAAGCTTCAAGTGAAGGATCCTTTTTGGCCAGAAGTTCTTCCTCTTCTTCCTTTTGCGCCTTTTGTCTTCTTTTATGAAAATCCATCAGGAAGCTGCTCCAGTCCATAACTTTTTCTTCTGGTGACAGGAACGCATCCAGAATAGTATAGCGGGTGGCATAATACAACATTGAGCCCGAATTGGTCAGTACAATAAAACCGAGCTCTTCTTCAGGAACCATCCCAAAGTAAGAAACGATACCATCATATCCGCCACCATGGCCAACGGTTTTATGACCGTGATATACATCCAGCCCCCAGCCCAGGCCGTAGGCTTTAAAGTGAGTGCTGGGCCAAATTCTCTTACTGCCTTCGCTAACCAGCTGAACCGTTTGCGCCTGTTGCATTTCATAAACAACCTCTTTCGACAGATACTCCTTACCATCCACGGTGCCATTGTTCAGGTGCAACCGCATCCATTGTGTCATATCTTTCACTGAGGAATTAAGGAGGCCAGCCGCTCCGATATTGTCCCAGTTCAAAAAAGGAATAGTGATCATTTCGCCATCGTCGTTCACATGGGCAGTCACAACGTTATCCGTATTTTCAAACTGGCTGATGCTGGTGAGGGTGCGGTCCATACCCAACGGGTCAAGAAAAGTGTTTTGGATGTATGCAGGATATTCCATCCCCGAAACTGCTTCTATCACTTCTCCGGCAGCTATAAACATTACATTGGAGTAACCGAAATGCTCGCGGAAACCATATTTTGGTTTCAGGTATTTTGATTTCCTCACCACTTCCTCAGTTGTAAAAGTGCTGGCATTCCACAGCAGGTCGCCACTGAAGGTTTCCAGGCCGCTGCGGTGGCACAGCAGGTCGCGGATGGTCATGTTTGCCGAGACATAAGGATCATAAACCTCAAACCACGGCAGGTAATCCCGCACCTTGTCATCCCACTTTAGCTTTCCCTCATCCACCAGGCGTCCGATGGCTGCTCCGGTAAAGGATTTGGTGATACTGGCTATGGGGAATATGGTATTTTCATCAACCTTTTCTTTGGTGTTGATATTTTTCAGGCCGTATCCCTTAGCCATTATGATACTATCGCCTTTAAAGATGGCCACTGCCATTCCAGGTGTTTCCCAATCCTGAACCATTTGGCTGAATTTCTTATCCAGCTTTTTAACGATTTCCAGGTCTTCCGCTGTCTGCGCCCTCAAAAGTGCCGGCAATGCAGAAAACATCAGGAAGATGAACATTAATTTTCTGATCTTCATTTGTTTTTTATGCTTTGTATGGTTTGATATAATTGATACATTACCTTGGAAGCCTTACCCGGGAGGAGTATATCCGTGATATGACCGGTAAATTGCGATGTACTCACATTCACCTCTATGATGGTGGCGCCGTTTTGTTTTGCCATTCCCGGAATCTGTGCTGCAGGATATACCTCACCCGTGGAGCCGATTATCAGGAAAACCTCTGCCTTTTCTGCAGCCCGGAATGATTTTTCCATAGGTTCACATGGTATCATCTCCCCGAAAAAGATAAAATCAGGCTTCAACAGTCCACCGCATTCACATTGCGGAGGCAGCTCTGCAAGTATTTCTGCCGAGGGGTCATATTTCCGCTCACATTTCGTGCAGCTTATTCGTTGTGAATTGCCATGGAATTCGTGTACCGTTTTTGATCCGGCTTCCTGATGAAGATTGTCAATATTTTGGGTAATGATTTCCTTCAGCAGTCCGTCCTGCTCCATTTTGGCCAGCACCTTGTGTGCCTCATTGGGTTTTGCATCACCAAAAAAATCATAGAATATTTCCTTTATCACTTTCCAGGATGATTCCGGATGGGCATAAAAGCGTTCCAGGTCAAGTACGCCGGGATCATATTTG
Source organism: uncultured Bacteroidales bacterium (assembly GCA_964477095.1). Lineage (GTDB taxonomy): Bacteria > Bacteroidota > Bacteroidia > Bacteroidales > PWNQ01 > PWNQ01. The sequence continues at coordinate 6,272 of CAYZDA010000047.1, forward strand.
CTCCATAATCCATTCTCTCCACGGAATGGAGGGATGCCGCTTTCCACGCTGATGCCTGCACCCGTGAATGCAGATGTATGAGTGGAGTTTAAAATAAGCTCCGCAGCCCGTTGGTATGGATTTGCCATTTCAGTTTGTTTTCATTTTAATATTGATTCAACCTTGACGCGGGGGTGTTTGTTTAATTTCCGGCCCGGACAATCAGCCTGACAAATTTAAGCTTTTCAGTGAGACGACCGGAATGTTTCTCCGGGCTTCTGAAAACCAAAACTAATTAATATGGATCAACAAACTCGGGAAAAACTGCTTAATGCCAGGGCAGTAGAGATCATAGCGGGTTATGACGGCTTCGTGGACAGCATAATCAGGGTGGTGAAAAAAAGACAAAGTTTTAACACTTATACCGCCTATGCGAAAATCAGTGAGTTTGCCGCTGCCATTGCTTCGGTGGCAGGCAAAAGCGGTAACTTCGAGCTGGTGACTGAGCGCACCAAACTGGGTGGAAATGCCACGCTCATGGCCGGAGCCTTACAGGCCTTCAACCATCACATTCATTATATCGGATCACTGGGTAAACCTGAAATAGAGGTGGAGTTTAAAGCTTTCGCGGATAAATGCAAATCGGTTTACAGCCTCACCCCGGCGGCCAAAACCGATGCACTGGAGTTTGAGGATGGCAAACTGCTCATGGGCAAAATGGAGATGCTCAAGGAAATCACGAGGGATAATATTGAAAAGCTAATCGGCAGGCAGCAGCTAAAGCAGATGACAGCGGGTTCTGATTTGCTGATTTTCAATAACTGGACCATGCTGCCTTACATGAACGGGATAATTAAACTGTTCAGGGAACTGCTGCGCGAAACCGGCTCTTCACCCGATGTGTTTGTGGATCTGGCTGACCCTTTCAAACGTGATGATGAAGCCCTTGAGGAGGTACTGGAATTGCTGAAATCTTTTTCTGAAGAAACCGGCGTTATCCTGAGTATGAACGAGCGCGAATCCACCCTGGTGGGGAAAATACTGGATGTGGAAGAAGAGGATGTGAAGCAAAGGGCAGCAGCCATCAGGAAAAAGAGCGGGATAACCGCCATAGTCATTCACCCGCTGAAAGGAGCAGCAACTGTCAGTAATAAATATCCGGATCCGGTGTGGGTGGATGGTCCTTATACCGATAAGCCAAAGATTACCACTGGTGCCGGCGACCATTTCAATGCCGGTTTTGCTCATGGCTGGCTGGCCGGTCTATCCGCCGAAGATTGCCTCCGCTGTGGCGTTTTTACTTCCGGATATTACGTCCGCAATGGCGAATCTCCCACCGTGGGTCAATTGCTGGAGTTTATGGAGAGTTGGGAGTAAGTATTAATATCCCATACAAGCGACAGGCAGCCAGCAGTCCTGCTGAGTTCAGCCAAGCTGAAATTCTAATTCCGCTTCTCAACTTTTCATGTACATCACTATGAAAAATGTGTAGATTTTAATCCGCAGCCCGCAACCGCTCCCTCTCACACGATCCTTCCGTCCTGCATTTGCAGTTTGCGGTCGGCCATATCCGCCAGTTGGTTGTTGTGGGTGACAATGATAAAGCTCTGGCCCAGTGCATCCCGAAGGTCAAAGAAAATCTGGTGCAGTTCTTTGGAATTCTCCGAGTCCAGGTTACCCGATGGCTCATCGGCCATCACCACCGCCGGATCATTGATCAGGGCACGGGCAACCGCTACGCGCTGCTGTTCCCCTCCCGACAGTTCTGTGGGTTTATGATCTTTACGGGCCTCCAAATTCATCAGGCGTAGCAGGCCTTCTGCCTTTTTGACGGCCTCTTTACGGCTGCTTCCTGCTATAAAAGCCGGGATGCAGATGTTTTCAAGCGCCGTAAACTCAGGCAGCAGGTGATGGAACTGAAATACAAAGCCAATATTTTTATTGCGAAAAAATGCCAGCTCGTGTTCGCTCAGCTTTTCCAATTCGGTATTGTCATAAAACACCTTTCCTGAATCAGCCCTGTCAAGCGTGCCCAGGATGTGCAGCAGAGTGGACTTGCCGGCTCCAGAGGCACCTACTATCGACACAATTTCGCCATCCTTTACTTCCAGGTTGATATCTTTCAGAACTTGAAGTTCACCGTATGCTTTATTTATATTTTCTGCGCGGATCATGTCACAAAGTTAGCATAAAAAGAAAAGCCAGGGTAGTTAAACCCGGTCCTGCATTTTCCTCACTGTATCGGTCAGCAATTTGCGGGGCATAAAGCGCGTGCTGAAAGCAAGCAGTTTGTTCGTCCCTCCCGGTATATGCACGGTCTTTCTATTAAACATGGCCTTCAGGCCCGAAGCAGCTACCGAGCGAGCTGATGAAGGTTTCAGCCGGCGAAACAATTTTGAATCCACCAGCTTCGCGTTATTCTGGAACTCTGTTTCCACCGGCCCCGGACACATTACAGTGGCCGACACTCCTGTTCCTTTCAGCTCATTGGCAATGGCCTGCGTATAGGAAAGCACATACGCTTTGGTGGCATAATAAACCGCCATCAATGGACCGGGCTGGAACGCCGCCATGGAAGCCACGTTCAGGATATAACCATGGCCATGACTCACCATCGCTTTTGCAAGCACTTTCGAAAGATACGTCAGTGCGTTGATATTCACCCTGATCATCGCATCCTCCTTCTTCCAGTTCGTGTCAATGAATTCCCCGAAATCACCAAAGCCAGCGTTATTAATCAGGATATCAACCCTTATCTTTTCATATTTTATCCTGTCATAAAGCTGATTTAATTGTTTGCGGTTAGCAAGGTCAGTGGGCAATACAAACACCCTGATCCCAAATTCCTCCTCCCAGGCTTGCTTTAGCTGGTTGAGCTTATCCTTACTTCTGGCCACCAGCACCAGGTTATAACCTTTGGCTGCCAGTTGCCGGGCAAATTCCTCACCTATGCCACCGGATGCCCCGGTAATCAGTGCAGTTTTATCGTTATTCTGTTCCATAAAATTATCACTCCTGGATTTGTTCAAATAACATATGAAGCTTGCATTGGTTGCAAACAATCATGCATAATACAATCCTTATTCCTAAAATATTTTTTGAGCGGCAGACGGTCTGCGGCTCCTGCCTTTGCCACCCCGGCTCAAGCTGCTGTATGCCGTGTACAGCAGCTCGCTTATGCTCCGCTCTGCCACGGGATAACAGTTAAAGCCCTGGCGGCAAAGGCTTTTCGCCTCCGTCCTGCCGCGAATAATCGCCAGTTATGCTGGTAGTTTATAAAGATCAAACATATCCGAAAAGAAATAATAATAATCAAACATTTAACCCGGCATTCCCATGTGAATATGTTTCAAAATGAACAGGCGCAAATAAACTGACAATGTCATAAATTCAGGTATGAAAAAACTGATGGGCAGGAAAATGCTGATAAAAAAAAGGGAACCTTTTGGCTCCCTTTTTTCTATACATCGATATTAGCATATTTTGCGTTTTTCTCTATGAAGTCCTTTCTTGGCGGCACTTCGTCGCCCATGAGCATGGAGAATATCCGGTCGGCTTCGCGGCTGTTTTCCACGGTTACCTGCCGCAGTATCCTCGTTTCGGGGTTCATGGTAGTATCCCACAGTTGCTCGTCGTTCATCTCACCAAGACCTTTATAACGTTGCAGCGAAACATTTCCTTTCCCTTCCTCGCCGGCGTTGAATTCCTTCATGATTTCACGGCGCTCGTCTTCCGACCATGCATAGCGTTCCTGTTTGCCTTTTCTGATCAGGTAAAGCGGGGGAGTGGCAATATACACATAGCCCTTTTCAATAAGTTCGCGCATGTAGCGGAAGAAGAATGTAAGAATCAGCGTGGCAATGTGGCTTCCATCCACATCGGCATCCGTCATAATGATGATCTTGTGGTAGCGCAGCTTTTCAATATTAAGCGCTTTACTGTCGTCATCCGTTCCGATGTTCACACCAAAGGCGGTGAAGATATTTTTGATCTCCTCATTTTCGAAGATTTTGTGTTGCATAGCCTTTTCCACGTTAAGTATCTTACCCCTTAGCGGCAGGATAGCCTGGAAATTACGATCACGTCCGGCTTTGGCAGTACCACCCGCGGAGTCACCCTCCACCAGAAATATTTCCGCTTTTTCGGGGTCTCTCACCGAGCAGTCGGCCAGCTTACCGGGCAGTCCGGTACTTGAAAGCACATTTTTTCGCTGCACCAGTTCTCTGGCTTTACGTGCTGCGTGACGTGCTGTGGCAGCCAGAATCACCTTATTCACGATAGTCTTGGCTTCCCTGGGATGCTCTTCCAGATACACGCCCAGCGCTTCACTTACGAGCTGATCAACAGTTCCCATTACATCGGAGTTGCCAAGCTTGGTCTTGGTTTGTCCTTCAAACTGCGGCTCCGCAACCTTAATTGAGATGATGGCGGTTAGCCCTTCACGGAAGTCATCACCGCTGATATCGAATTTCAGCTTGGACAGCATGCCTGATTTTTCGGCATACGATTTCAATGTTCTGGTTAATGCACGGCGGAATCCTGATAAATGTGTACCTCCCTCGTGTGTGTTGATATTATTAACGTAGGTATGGATATTTTCAGCAAAAGAATTATTGTACTGCATGGAAATTTCCACCGGCACGTTGTTTTTCTCTCCTTCAATATTTATGGGTGTACTGATAATGGTTTCACGAGTAGCATCAAGATACCTGATGAAATCTTCCAGTCCTTTTTCCGAAAAGAAATCTTCTTTTTTTATTTCACCGTTCTCATCGGTTTCGCGCTCGTCAGCGATGGTGATATGGATACCCTTGTTCAGGAAGGCAAGTTCGCGCAAGCGGTTTGAAAGCATATCATAGTTAAAGGTGGTAACCGTGAAAATGGAATCATCCGGGGTAAAAGTAATTTTTGTACCGCGAAGGCTTGTTTCGCCCAGGTCTTTCACCTCATACATCGGCTTGCCGTATTGGTATTCCTGTATGTAGTGCCGGCCTTTTCTGTAAACTTCTGCCTCAAGCTTCACCGAAAGTGCATTCACGCAGGATACACCCACACCATGCAATCCACCGGAAACCTTGTAGGATCCTTTATCAAATTTACCACCGGCATGCAACACGGTCATTACCACTTCCAGTGCACTCTTGTTCATCTTTTCGTGCCTGTCCACTGGTATTCCGCGACCATTATCCGCAACGCTAACCGAATTGTCTTTATGTACAACAACTTCTATTTTATCGCAGTGTCCGGCCATGGCCTCATCAATGGAGTTATCCACCACCTCGTTAACCAGGTGGTGAAGTCCCTTGGTTGAAACATCACCGATATACATGGCGGGTCGCTTACGCACCGCCTCAAGTCCTTCCAGCACCTGGATGTTGCTGGCAGAATAGTCTTTCCTTAATTCTTTTATTTCCTCTTCGCTCATAATCTTCTTTCTGTATCTTTAAAAAGCCATGCAAATATACCAAAAAAAATTGATTTTTTCAGTATAAATGCATGGCTTTATTGTTCCTTTTTGCGCTGTGTAATATCCGGAAAAATAATATTTTACATTGAATACGTTAAGCCTGCCATGAACTGGAATCCATAGGTAGGATAGGAGGACCAGCGCTGGTATTTTCCACCTGCCAGATTGTAAAATCTGACAAAGCCCGATAACAATTTATTGTAACGGTATTCTGCAGAAATGTTGGCATCAAATACAGGATCCAGGGTCACTGTCTGGAAGGTTCCGTCCTTCATTCCAAGCGCTTTTCTTTCCCCTATGAAAAACAATTCACCGCTGATAATGATATTTTCCTGCAGGTCATACCGTGCTTTCAGATACCCTTCAATAGCCGGCTTATTCCAGGCTTCTTTAAGCCTGGTAAGGGTATATTCAGTGTATGAAGCTCCAAGCATTACATTCAGTTTTTCCTGCAGGTGATATTGCACTTCGGCTTTTATGCTTAATTTCCTGATGCTGTCGTGAACCAGGTTAAAGCGGTTTGCCAGCTCTGTAGTGGTGTCTTTCAGGAAAAAAGGTGCGTTCTGTATGTTTCCGGCTTCCAGATAACCGGTAAAGTCAATATTTTTACTGATGGATGCATTCAGCCCGACATAGAGCGCCGATTTGTGATAGCTGAACTCCAGCGGAACCAGGCCTTTAATAAAAGGATTCTCGCGGGTGAGTCCATACATATAATCTCCCGAAGTGTGGCCGCTTATTCCGCCTTTGAGCATCAGGATGTTTTTAATCAGCTCCATTTTCAGGTGTACATCAGGATAGACTTTTATTCTTGATGAAGTGGAGTCTGAATCAATGGAAATATTGGCACCCGCTGTCACATCAATATTCGTGAAGCTGCTCTCCAGGTATGGAGTCAGGCTGTAGATCCCTGAATAAACTCCGCCCAGAGTGTCCCATTTATTGTTCAGATAATCGGCCGCGAGGCTTAATCCCAGGTACTGGCTTTCGGCTGCTTTTAGCAGGTTGATTTTTTTATAAATGTCAGCATTGAATGCAATATTCAGCTCGCTGTTGTCTGCATTGTCATTAAAATAATAAGAACTCAGATTGAGGCTGTGGTGGAATTTAGCCTTATCCCAGGAGGAATAATCACTGTTGAAACCAACCGAGGCTGTGATGCGGTTATACAGCAACCGGATGTCGTCTTTTTTGATTTCACGGCTGAGGGTGTCATATATTTCAGTGGGTATGCCATAGCTGTGTGCCACATTTCGCTCGTAGCCTACGGTGGTTGTAAGTATGTGGTTTTTGAAAAAACGCTTATTATACACCTCCGCCAGGTTGTCGCTAAAGCCCGGGAATGGATGCCCCTCGAGCTTACCGGAAGCAGACAAATGCTTTAGGTGGATGCCGAAGGCATTGTCGCGCGAGCGGGTGGTATTGTAAAAATATTCCAGATAAGGCATGGTGGATGTTCCCATGGCCAGGCGCAGGTGGTTGTTGTATAGCTTATCCAGCGGATCACCCACCATCCGGGCAGGACGTATGGGGTCCAGCTCGAAAGATACGGGTATTCTCACCGATTGTATATCGTAGCTCACCTGCTCTTTCTCCACCTTGATCTTTTCCATATCAGGGTTTTTCCTGATCTTGAAAGCATCCGAAACGCGGGGATCAAATGAACCATACACGATTACGCTTTCTTTATAATCACCGTTTTCATCTTTGTTCTGAGAGTCTTTTTCCTTATCCTGCTCTTGTGCAAAAGCAAGGTTCGTGAAAAAAATCAGGCTGATGAAAAGACTTGCTATATATCTCATGATCTTCTGTTTTTTTATTCGTTAGGATTTTCAGGTGTTACAGGAACAGTCTGGTTCAGCGTATCGGGTTGTTCTTCATCGAAAATATCCGATTCTTCCTCGCCGGAATAATCCAGCTTCATTTCTTCGGGTTCTTGTTTTTTCTGCTCTGCTTCTTCCTTTGACCTGATGGCATTCAGTTTTTCGCGTGCCGCTTCCACCAGATTCGGGCGGTTGCTTTCAGTATCTACCTTGTAGTTGTCAATAATACTTTGCAGTGTGGCTTTGGCCTGTACTTCATTGCCACGCTGGTAATAAATCTCCGCAATCAGGATAAAGCTTTTACCGATCCAGTAATCATAGGAAGGCACCTGATTGATGATCTCAAATAATATGCTCTCGGATTCCTTCAGGTCTCCCTCATTATAGGCAATCTCCGCCAGCATGTATTTTGCTTCCACTGACATCTCATTCTGCAGATTCTTACTTAGGTGCCTGAAAGCCTTTTTCGCGGTGGCCGTGCTGTCTAGCTCCATTGCCGACTGGCCGATGGTCATATGAGCCTCGCTGATCCATTCATCGGAAACCTTATCGGTATTCCTGAGGCTGCGTGCTGCTGCTATAGCTTCCTTGTGCTGGTTAAGGTTAAAGTAGCTGCGCATTATCCATTTTCGGGCTTCCAGGATATTGTTTTTAAAGTCAGATATACGGGCCAGCTCCTGATAATAATTCAGTGCTGCATTATAATTTTCATTCTCATAATTAATCCGTGCCATTTTCAGCACAGCTTTCTCCTTATATGGTGTCATTGAAGTATCAGCAATCAGCTTGAAATGTGGCCTGGCTTCTTCAATATTTCCCCGGCGGTAAAAACAATCTGCCAGGTAATAGTGAGCCTTAAGTGCAAATATGCCTTTAGGATACTGCTTAAGGTATTTCCGGAGTGAAGGAATAGTCTTTTCGCAATCTTCTTCCATGTAGATTCTTTCTGCTGCCAGGAACATGGTGGAATCCTGCTCTGCGTTAGTAAGTGTGATGGCGTTATCCCTGGCATATTTGAAAAATTCTTCAGGTTTATTGATGTTCGTGTAGATATTCCTGATGCTCACCAACGCTTCTTTTGATTCTTTGGTGCCTGGATATTCACTGCGGAGCTTCTTGAAAGTGTTTAATGCCAGGTCATAATTATCAGTGTTGTAATACACCAGTGCTTTTTTCTGCATAGCCTGTATCAGCCTGCTGGAATTCGGATAGTTGTCAATAACCACGTTCAGGTAGTAAAGTGCCTGCTGGTTTTCTTCCAGAAACAGGTATGTATCTGCCATTTCATAAGCAGCATCATCAGCATAAGGGGATTCGGGCATTCTGTCGATCAGGCGCTTCAGTGTAGAGGTCTTCGTTTCATATTTGCCCATGATTCCCTGTGCAATAGCTTCCTGAAAGAGGGCGTAGTCCACATCCCTTACACCCATGTTTGCCGCTTTTTCATAGGTTTCAACCGCTTCAGCATAGCGTTTTTGGGTGTAATAGCAGTCAGCCGTACGTATAAGGGCATCACTTACCATAACTTCATCGCTATCTTCGGCGTTATCGATAAACTTACGGAAGGAAGTGAGGGCATTGGCATATTGCTTTGTTTTAAAGTAAGCATATCCAATGTTGTAGTTGGACTCATTATAATATGGTAATCTGAATGAACCCGCGGTAAGCTGGAATTTCTTGTATTCTGAAATGGCCTGGCTGTATTTTCCCTGCCTGTATTCGGCTTCAGCAGTCCAGTAAACAGCTTTTGCAAATAATTCCTTTTTATAGTTATACTCGAGTGATTTGCGGAATAGTTTCGCAGCTTCTTCCAAATGGCCGTTGTTAAACAATTCAACTCCCCGGTAATAGGCTATTTGCTGATATGCCACGCGCAGTTTGGTGCTCTTGTTCCGGATTTTGTCCAGGGCATCCAGAGCATTTTTGAAGTTTTTTGTTGACAGGAAAAGTTTTACCAGATAACTGTTAACCTCATCCACATGCTCTGATTCAGGATATTCATCCAGGAATTTCTGAAAAGCATTAATAGCTTCATTATACGGATCATATGACATTTCATAAGCCAGCTTTGCATAATTGAAAAGAGCATCGCGGGTAACCTCTTCCACTGCATCTACTTTATATGCTGACAGAAAAGAGTTATAGGCGAATTTTTTTTCATCTTTCTCGATGTAGCAATGAGCCATGTGGTAATACGCATTTTGCGCCATGGTGTCCTTCTCTTTGGTCACCTTCGCAAAATGATCAATGGCTTTGGTGCAGTTTCCTGTACGGTAGTAGGCAAAGGCAAGCTGATAATTATCGTCACGTGTGGAGGAACGACCTGCAGAATTATAATAGCGCTCCAGATAGGGAATAGCTTCGCTGTAGTTTCCTTTCTGGTAATAAGCATCTCCAATAAGTTTTGAAATTTCCGGCTTGCGTTTCTCCGTGGCATTCTCCAGCAGTCCGGGTGCTACTTCCAGCAGTTTGCCATACCTCTCCTGCATATAGTATATCTGCGTGATGTAATAAGGCAGGATGGGTTTGAACATTTCATTTTCAAGAAGTTTATTGAAACTGTTAAGCGCAGTCTCATAGTTCCTGCTGGTATAAGCAATGTGTCCGTAGTAATAATTTGCCGGATCACGGTATTTATTATCAACTTCTATAATCTTATAAAAGTGAGTTTTGGCTTCTTCATACTTGTCAGCCATAAAGTAGGAATATCCTAACTTGAAATTGTATTCACTTTTTTCTTCGGCATTCAGGTCATAGGGGTCTACAGTTTCAAAGCTGCGGATAGCCTGGCGGTACCGCTTTTTGTGATACTGGAATTTACCCAGCTGAAAATATGCTGTTCTCACTTTGGAATGAGCAGGATGCTCTGCTATAAAGGCTTCAAGCATTTCTTCTGCATCTTCATTGAAAAGCTCCAGTGCACACAAGGCCGCATAATATTCTGCATTGGCTTCCATTAAGGATGAAGGTGCTTCAATGAGGTCAACAACCTGCAGGAATTGCTTTTGAGCAGCCCCATACTTCTGCTTATGAAATAATTCAAGGGCAGAGTTATATATTTCTGCGGGTGATTCCCAGCTGGCGGTTTTCTGGGAAAATGAGGGTAGTACCAATATTACCAGCATTAAGCTGATCGTCAATCGCTTTATATTTCTCATAACCATAGTTTTCGTCAGTGTAAAATTACTTATTATAAACCGGCTCGTTTGGTGGGTGAAAATTACTTTTCAACAGTCAGGTATTAAAAACAATAGCTTTTTTCCACTGTTAACGGATAATCTTGTAGTAGAATTGCCCTGCCTGCTGTTTACCTTCTCCACAATGTGAGTATGCTGCCTTTTGAAAACTCCGGCAGTTTACTTTTACAGATCCTGTTTTTTGCCGGACGATCCCGGCCATGGTACGCCTCAGGCGAAACACACTCGAGAAGGTTATAGGGAGAGCGAAAGTAATTTGCTGATGCCAGGGTGATTCTCCACAAAAGTCAGGGGGTAAATCCCGCCGTTGCCGGGATAGAGGCATGGGCACTGAAATGAAATTTATAAACAGATGAGAGTTGTACTGATGCCTTAGGCAGAAAAGAGTAATGTCTGATTATCAGTGAATATTATTCAGAAATAGCCATTGGACTGCTCCCAACCGCTTAAAGGTGAAACGATTTTTTACTACTTTTGCCCTTCAAAATTTTCAGAAAATAAGTAAAAGCTTAATCATGATTATTCCTTCAAAATATAATCCGGCGAAAACGGAAGATAAATGGTATTCGTATTGGATGGATAAAGGGTTTTTTCATTCTGAACCTGATAACAGAGAACCATATACAGTTGTTATTCCGCCACCGAATGTAACCGGGGTGTTGCACATGGGGCATATGCTCAACAACACCATACAGGATGTGCTGGTACGTCGTGCACGAATGCAGGGTAAAAACGCCTGTTGGGTTCCCGGAACGGATCATGCTTCCATTGCCACGGAGGCTAAAGTGGTGAATAAGCTGAGAAGTGAAGGAATTGAAAAGTCAACACTTAGCCGTGATGAATTTCTGAAACACGCCTGGGAATGGAAGGAAAAACATGGTGGTATCATTCTGGAGCAATTGAAGAAGCTGGGTGCTTCCTGCGACTGGGACCGCACCAAATTCACCATGGATGATGATATGTATGAATCCGTGATCAAGGTGTTTGTTGATTTGTATAACAAAGGCCTGATCTACCGGGGCGTGCGCATGGTAAACTGGGATCCCAAAGCGCTTACTGCCCTTTCCGATGAAGAGGTAATCCACAAAGAGGAAGCTTCAAAACTTTATTACGTTAACTATCCTGTTGAAGGTGAGCAAGGTCGTCATGTAACAATTGCCACCACCCGGCCGGAGACCATCCTGGGCGATACTGCCGTTTGTGTGAATCCACATGACGAGCGATTCAGGCACCTGAAAGGCAAAAGAGTGATCGTCCCTGTTGTAAATCGTTCCGTACCGGTTATTCAGGATGAATATGTGGATATGGAATTTGGTACCGGAGCTTTGAAAATTACACCGGCTCATGATGTGAACGATTATGAGCTTGGTATAAAACACAAGCTTGAATCAATTGATATTTTTGAAGACAACGGCACCCTGAGTGAAGCAGCAGGGCATTTTGTGGGCGAAGACCGTTTTGCAGTAAGGAAAAAGATGGTGCAAAAACTGGAAGAAGAAGGTTACTTGCTGAAGGTGGAGGATTATACCAATAAGGTGGGATATTCTGAGCGGACGGATGTGGTTATTGAACCCAAGCTTTCCTTGCAGTGGTTTCTAAAAATGGAGAACCTGGCTAAGCCTGCCCTGGAAAATGTAATGAATGACAAAGTTCAGTTTCATCCGGCTAAATTCAAAAACACTTATCGCCACTGGATGGAGAATGTTCGGGACTGGTGCATCTCGCGTCAGCTATGGTGGGGGCAGCGCATACCAGCCTACTACACTCCTGATAAGGATTTTGTGGTGGCTGAAACCAAAGAACAGGCACTGAAAATCGCCCGTGAAAAGTTCAGTCCTGAACTGAAGCCGGAAGACCTCAGGCAAGACGAAGATGTACTGGATACATGGTTTTCCTCCTGGCTGTGGCCTGTCTCGGTGTTTGACGGCATCAGGAAGCCAGATAACAAGGAGATAAGTTATTATTATCCTACCAATGACCTTGTAACTGCACCTGAAATCCTTTTTTTCTGGGTAGCCCGGATGATCATGGCAGGCTATGAATACCGTGATGAAAAGCCATTTAAGAATGTTTATCTCACTGGAATTGTTCGCGACAAGCTGGGTAGAAAGATGTCAAAGTCGCTGGGTAATTCACCGGATCCTATCCGCCTGATGGCGCAATACGGGGCTGATGGTGTGCGTATTGGCATGCTGCTCACTTCCCCGGCCGGTAATGACCTGCCTTTTGACGAAGGCCTGTGCGAACAAGGCAGGAATTTTAGCAATAAGATATGGAATGCCATGAGGCTGGCAAAAGGCTGGGAAGTGGATACTTCACTGGAAACTTCTGAAAACAACAGGATTTCCGTGGAGTGGATGGAAAACCGCCTGATGCAGGAACTGGAAACCATCGAAGATCATTTCGGCAAGTTTAGAATTTCCGATGCATTAATGACTGCTTACCGGCTCATCTGGGATGATTTTTGCTCATGGTACCTGGAAATGGTGAAGCCCGCTTATCAAAAACCAATCGACCAGTGGACACTGGATAAAACCATCGATTTGTTTGAAAAGCTGATGAAGGTGCTGCATCCTTTTATGCCGTTCCTTACAGAGGAAATCTGGCACATCCTGCGTGAACGTCAGGAAGGCGAATCCATCATGGTGATAAGCATGCCTAAACCCGAAGCGTACAATAGGGAATTGCTGGATCGCTTTGGTTTTGCACGTGAAACGGTGATGGCTGTGAGAAATATACGCAATACCCGGAATATCCCGCCGAAGCAGCCATTGAGTCTTTTTGTGGCATCAGAGCAGGAAGAAACAGTAGCTGACTTTGCTCCCGTGATAAAGAAGCTGGCAAACCTGGAGAAGATGGAGTTTGAGGTGCAATCCATGGAAAATGCATTGCAGGTACTGGTGCGTTCCATCGAGATGTTCGTTCCCTTTGAAGGCTCTGTGGATAAAGAAGAAGAACTGGAAAAGCTTCAAAAGGAACTGGAATATCAGGAAGGTTTTTTACAGGGCGTACTGAAAAAGCTGAACAACGAGCGCTTTGTTAACAATGCCCCGGAGGCTGTGGTGAATAAAGAAAAACAAAAAAAAGCCGATGCCGAAGAAAAAATCCGCCTGATCAAAGTGCAGATGGAGAAGCTAAAGTAACTGAATGCTTATCCTGTTGCATTTTCAGCTTACATTTAAATACTGTGATATGCATCAGTCTGATTTTGATCTTTGAACTATCCTGTCATTTATGCGGGAACTGTATGCAGGAATCCGCCTGATGCGGATCATTCTCGTGTGTTTCTTGATGCAGATCATGCTTGCTTTATAAAAGATAATGAAAATGAAATTTTTAGACCCCGTCGTATTTGAATTTCTATCTGAATTGCGGAATAACAATAACCGTGAATGGTATCATGAACATAAAAAGATGTATCGCGAAGCCAGGGCTTGCGTAGAATCTTTTATTGATCATCTGATCCCGGAGATGATACCTCTTAATCCGGCATTTCAGGGGCTTACCGCAAAGCAGACCATGTTCCGTATATTTCGCGACATCCGGTTCAGCAAAGATAAAACACCTTATAAAACCAATTTTGGCGCTGTGATAGCTCCTGGCGGGCGTAAAAGCAAGTATTCAGGCTTGTATATTCATATCGAACCCTCAAAATCTATGGTTGGTGGCGGGATATATCACCCACCAAAAGAAATTCTGGATGCTGTGCGTAAAGAAATTTATTATAATGGAGATGAGCTGTGCCGGATACTTGATGATGAGGAATTTAAAAAATACTATGGGGAAATCAGCTCCATGGGTGACGAACTTAAACGCCTGCCCAAAGGTTATGATCAGGATGCGCCCAATCAGGACCTGCTGAAAATGAAAACCATAACTGCTATGCACCTGCTTTCTGATGAGGTTCTGGTTTCGGATCAGGCAATCCCTGAAATTGTTAAGGCATACAGAATTATCCTTCCTTTTAATTCATTTTTTAATGAAGCGATAGATTTAGCTGAAGAGGAACAGGCAGGTTAATTTCTTTCAGATATTAATATAAAGCAGTTGATTTTAGAGGATACGTTTTTCTTGTAAAATTCCTGGCGGTCTGATTCTGCTTGAAAGAAGTGTAATACAGATGTTTATTGGAAGTATTACAGATTTTAATGAAAAGGATGCATTTCACCCTGGCGGGCAGTGAATTTTCTATCTTTGCAGGTCAAAAAAAAGGTAATATGAAGATCAGTGGTTTTTCAATGGTAAAGAATGCGGATAAATTATACTACCCCATCCGTGCTGCCATTGAATCGATACTTCCCATTGTTGATGAATTCGTTCTGGCACTGGGTGATTGTGATGAAGATGACCGCACACGAAAGATTGTGGAATCCATAAATTCTGACAAGCTGAAGATAGTGGACACTGTCTGGGATCTGGAAACGTATCCCCGCGGAATGGAAAACGCACACCAGACTGACATTGCCAAAGAGCACTGCTCGGGCGACTGGCTCATCTACCTGCAGGCTGATGAGGTGGTCCATGAAAAATACCTGCCGGTAATTGAGGAAGCCTGTTATAAATTCCTGGATGATGAGGAAGTGGAAGGAATGCTGATGAAGTATGTCCATTTCTGGGGCGATTATTATCATTACCATACCGCCCACAGTTGGTATAAAAAGGAAATACGGATCATCAGGAATCTTCCTGATATTCACTCCTGGGAATCGGCACAATCATTCCGACGTATCCCTGATTTCGATGGATTGAATTATCGCCAGCAAAAAGGCACATACATGCTCCGTGTAGTGGAAATTGACGCTTACATTTATCACTATGGCTGGGTACGCCCGCCTTATCTGATGAAAAACAAAACTAAAGCTCTGGATACAATTCACAAAGGAGAGGAGAAGGTAAAGCAGCTGGAAAAAACAAAGCGCTATGCGTTTGACTATGGCCCCTTAAATCAGTTGGAGGAATTTAAGGGCACGCATCCGAAGGTAATGCAAAACTGGATATCAAAATTTGACTGGAACCAGGAACTGCAGTATGCCGGAAAACCAAATCCTGAGAGAGCAAAGCATAAGCACGAAACTACCAAAAACAAGGTTTTTACATGGATAAAGCAAAATATACCCGGTATGAGCGAAGCGGGCGATTTCAAAAACTATGTTTTATTAAAAAGATGAACCTGCTTATGACTCGTCCTGCAAGTTCATCTTTATATTTTGATGTGCAGCAGAGCTTTTGGTTTTGTCATGGCGTGTCTCTTTGCATAAATGACCGGGACAAATGAAATAAGAATTATTAACAGATGACATTTGTGAGAAGCATTTTTAATTATCTTTGATCTACATAACACAACTGATAGGATATATGAAGGATTTGACAGAAATTTTAGCGATCAGCGGAAAAGGCGGGCTGTTTAAAATGGTAGCCCAGACAAAAAACAGTATCATAGTGGAATCACTGGAAAACGGAAAACGTACACCCGTTTATTCCACTCAGACTGTTAGTTCACTTGAGGAAATCAGTGTATTTACTGAAGGCGAAGACATGCCACTAAAGGATGTTTTTAAGCGCATTTATGAAAAAACCGGTGGTGGAAAAGCACCTTCACACAAGGCACCGGCTCAGGAGCTTAAGGGTTTCATGGAAGAAGTCGTGCCGGAGTATGATCGTGACCAGGTTTATATCTCCGACATCAAAAAGGTGATGAAGTGGTATAATAACCTGCACGATGCCGGTATGCTCGACTTTGTGCATGCCAGGGATGAGGAAGCCTCCAGCGAAAAGGAAGAGAATCAGGAGGAGAAACCTGAAAGTTCTGACGATCAGCCGGAAGATAAAAAAGAATAGGAAATCGAGGAATTACATATACCTCATAAAAACCTGCCTTTTGTGCAGGTTTTTTTG
>CAYZDA010000048.1:0-18185 GCA_964477095.1 uncultured Bacteroidales bacterium
CAAAAAAAGCCCCTTCATCGAGGGGCTTTTTTTTGAATGTCAAAATGTGTTAACTTATCTTCTTTAAAACATCAAGCGTCAGATCCCAGAATTTCTGAACGGTGGATATTTCCACACCTTCATCCGGCGAATGTGCACCCTTGATGGTGGGGCCATAAGAGATCATATCAAGCCCCGGATATTTCTCCCCGATGAGGCCGCACTCCAATCCTGCATGAATAGCAAGGACCTTGGGCTTTGCATCAAATAATTTCTCGTAGGAATCAGCCATAATCCTCTTGATCTCTGAATCAGGATTGGGTGTCCAGCCAGGGTATCCATCGCCCTGCTCCACTTTTGCGCCTGCCAGACGAAATACGCTGGCTACCCTGTCGCCTATATTCTTTTTAGCTGACTCAACAGAGCTGCGTTGGCTTGTTGTGATATGAAAATGATCATGCCCGGTTTTCACCGCTGCAAGATTAGTGGAAGTCTCCACGAAGTCCTCAATATCCTGCGACCATGATATTACACCATGAGGCATGGCATAGATCATATTCAGCAAGGTGTACTGGTATTCCGGCCGCAGTACTCTGGCCGGAGCCTCAGTTTTTTCAGCTTTTATCCATAGGCCGGGTTCTGTAACACGCCATTCAGCCTTGATATCTTTCTCCATTTGTTCCACCAGCGCCGCCACTCCAGCTTCGCTGCCTGCCGCAACAGCAATAAGTGCCTGCCCTTCACGGGCAATGGCGTTGCGCAGATTCCCTGCATCAAAAGAGGCCATACGTACTTCAAACTCCTCCGTGAGATTCCAGATAAGCCTGTTTAAAATTTTATTGGCATTTGCACGTCCTTTATGGATATCATCTCCGGAGTGTCCACCTTTAAGGCCGCCTACTTTTATCCGGTAACCCAGGTGATCCTCCGGCAGGTTTTCCATTTCATATGCCAGCATGCCACTGGTATCCTTACCGCCGGCACAACCGATAAACAACTCACCGTCATCCTCAGAATCCAGGTTCAAAAGAATTTTTCCTTCAAGAAACCCTTTTTCAAGTCCGAAAGCACCGGTCATACCGGTTTCTTCATCCACCGTAAACAGGCACTCGATGGGCGGATGCTCTATATCATTTGCTTCCAGAATGGCCAGCTGTGCGGCTATACCAATACCGTCGTCAGCACCAAGCGTGGTTCCCTTTGCTCTTACCCAGCCTTTGTCATCCACATAGGCATCTATAGGGTCTTTGCTGAAATCATGATCCACATCACTGTTCTTTTCACCCACCATGTCTATATGACTTTGCAGAATAACGACAGGGGCATTTTCTTTCCCTTTTGTCCCATCCTTTCGGATCAGCACGTTTCCTACCTTATCACGTTTTGATTCCAGACCATACTCTTCAGCAAAGCTCAAAAGGTAAGCTGCAATACGGTCTTCTTTTTTTGACGGGCGGGGAATTTCCAGTATTTCCCTGAAATAATACCAAATTCTTTTTGGTTCGAGATCTAATAAGGCTTCATTCATTGTTTTTCATTTTTGATGAGGAATGCAAAGCTAACCTGATTAATCCACAATTTCAATTTCTTTCATGTCTTTATTATAAAACCCCGGTTTTTATTGATATCTATCAGCTGGTGATTTTCCATCACAATGCCCACTTGCAGCAGCTCTAACCGAACCAATTTGTGGCTCCATATGTTTCTTTCATCACAATAAGAAAAAAAACCAGAATATGGAATTTAAAGAAGTTGCTGAAAAGCGAACCAGTATCCGGCAGTTTAAAAACGAAAGCATCCCGGTGGAAGACCTTAAAATGATCGTTAAGCTTGGTGGCACTGCTCCCAGTGTGAATAATTCGCAGCCATGGAAATTCTATGTGATCACAAACAGGGAATTACTTCAGAAAATGGCTGATGTAGTGGCAAAAAAGATTGGCTCGCTGCCAGGGAATAAATCCCGGGTATCCAATCATATTAAAAAACAAACCGAATGGTTTGCCACCTTTTTCAAAGATGCTCCTGCACTGATAGCTGTAAGCATGAGCACTTATGAAAGCGTACTGGAAAAGGGCGTTGATCTTGATCATGACCAGATAAACCGGGGAAGAAAGCATCCTGACATTCAAAGTGCAGGAGCAGCAGTGCAGAATATGTTGCTTGCAGCCGTAGATATGGGATACGGTGCCTGCTGGATGAGTGCGCCGGTTATGGCAGCCGCCGAACTGGATGAATTAACCGCTACCAAAGAAGGATATGAAACAGTAGCTTATGTAGCTGTGGGTGTACCCGAAGCAGAAAAAGCGCCCAAGGCGAAAAAGCCACTGGAGGAAATCTTCAAATTGATTGACTAAATATTTAAGATATATATTTTTTGTGTAGATTTGCGGTTGCCGCTGCAATAATCCTTTATTATTGCAGTTTAAAGAACAGACACCCAAAATCCGGTTTTATTGATGAGTGATAACAGATATCCCTACGAAGAGCTATACGGCCATGTCCGGGCTGTTTTCAAAAAGATGGGTTGTACGGAAGAAGATGCATATATCTGCACCAATGTAATAATGTCTGCAGAATTACGCGGCATTCCCTCCCATGGTATTACACGGCTTAAAGATTATATGCTCATGTGGCAAAAGGGGCGTATCAACCCCCGTCCGCAGATAAAAACAATCCATGAAACCTCCACCACTGCAGTGCTGGATGCCGATCAGGCCTTTGGAGCTGTAGCAGGCGCACGTGCTATGCGTTTGGCCATGAAGAAAGCCACGAAGTTTTCCACTGGCTGGATAGCGGTAAGAAACTCATCACATTTCGGAATCGCGGGATACTACGCCATGATGGCATTAAGACGCGACATGATCGGAATAGCCATGACCAACGCCAATGCTATTGTGGCGCCTACTTTTTCGATCGATCGCTTTTTGGGCACAAATCCGCTCGCTGTTGCTATTCCTGCAGGCAGCGAAGAGCCGGTGGTGGCAGACTTTGCCACTACTCCCATTGCCCGCGGCAAGCTGGCTCTTAAAGAACGTGCGGGTGAAAAAATTCCAGAAGGTTACGTCCAGACACCGGAGGGGCAACCCAGTAATGATCCGGCTGAAATTACCCGGGGAGGCGCTATTGTGCCTTTGGGAAGCGATTTTGAGCATGGCAGCCATAAGGGATATTGCATGTCGGCTATAGTAGATATTTTCTCTTCCGTTTTAGCAGGCGCTAATTTCGGCCCCTTTGTGCCGCCACAAGTAGCTTACCTTGATCAGAAAAAAAATGCTCCCGGCAAAGGCATGGGCCACTTTTTTGGAGTAATGAGCATCGATGGTTTTCAGCCTGCATCTGAATTCAAATCCTATATGGACAACTGGATCAGAACCTTTAAAAAGGCGCGTCCGGCTAAAGGATATGAAGAAGTGCTGGTGCCCGGTGAACCTGAAAAACGGTGTGAGATTGCCTACAGAAAAGAAGGGATTCCCGTTTCTTCCAAAGTCATCAGTGATATTAAGGATGTATATAAAGAGCTGAATCTGCAATTCAGTTTATAATCTTCTTACTCTTCGCTGTGAAAGATTGATACCCACCACTGCGGTTATAAGTACAGCAGCACTGAGCCATTGCACGACTGTGAGCTTACTGTCATTGAAGATATAATCAAACACTATTGCAGACAACGGGAAAAACAGTTCACAGATAGTGGCAATCATGGCTTTTATTTTCTGCAAACCATAGTAGTAAAGAAAAATAGCCCCGGACCCCGTTGTTAACCCGATAATCAGGAATATCAGCCAGTTTTCAGGAGTCGTAATATTTAACTGTTGTATATTGCCACTCACCAGCACATAAGGTAACATAATAAAGGCGGTAAGCCCATAGCGGACAAAGGTTGCGGTTTTGAAATCGTAGCGATACATCACTTTTTTGCTCATCACCGTGGCCATAGCAAAGGAAAAAGCGGCAAGCAACGCGTACATGGCAGCCTCAGCAATATCTCCACTTCCATTAATAACCGGCAGGCTCCATCCGAATGTTAGAAAATAACCGGCAATTACTGCCATGGATGCCCACAGGAAAAACCTTCCTTTCACTCGCTCACGAAGTATAGCAGCAGCCAGCAAAATGGCAAAAACGGGTTGTAGCTTCTGTAATAACACTACCACTGACAGCTCGCTGAAATTTACGAGAAAAAGGGCCTTTACAATGGCAATGGTTCCCACTGCTCCGCCAAATAGCGCCACAATAAAAAAAGCTGAAAAATCTCTCAGATCAAATTTCCGGATAATGCGGTAACGTCCGGCCAGAAAAAAATGCATCAATAAAAACGGAAGCAAATGCAGCATAAAAACCACGTAGCCGATCTCCAGGTTATGCAGGCGCGGTGTCAGCACCACACCGTCAAGCCCCCAAAGCACAGCAGATATGCTTACAGCCGCACTTCCTGTTATTAATGATCTCCACCTTTTCATGCATGGCAAAGGTAAAAAATTGCCGGTATGAAACAGCCTGGAATGCCAACTACAGGCTTATCCTTCAGGCAAAATTCCCAACAGCTCCAACAGTCCTGTAGCATAAAGCAGTATAAGAAAAATAGCTATGGGTGCCACATATTTGATGATAAAATTAAATGAATTATAGAGCCTGAACCTGTATTTGCCGTTGTTGGTAATCTCACCTTTCATATTTTTAACCTTCACTGCCCAGCCCAGGAAAATTGCAATCATCAG
Source organism: uncultured Bacteroidales bacterium (assembly GCA_964477095.1). Lineage (GTDB taxonomy): Bacteria > Bacteroidota > Bacteroidia > Bacteroidales > PWNQ01 > PWNQ01. Next base: position 4,698 of record CAYZDA010000048.1, read on the forward strand.
CCCGCCCACGGGCAGAAAAACGTTGGAAGAAAGGAAGTCAAGTAATCCAAACACTGTTTTGCCAAAGATTTTCACATCCGACAATAATCCGGCAGACAAGGAATTAGGGACCACCAGGATGGCCATTAGCCCTATCACCAAAAAAACACCTCTTTTTCTGGAAATTCCCATCTGCTCGGTGATGGATGCCACCACTACCTCCACCAGCGACATGGTGGAAGTGAGCGCAGCTATAACCATCAGCACAAAAAATAAGGTCTGAAATATAATTCCACCAGGCATGGCATTGAACACTCCGGGGAGAGTAATAAATATCAGTCCGGGCCCGGAATCAGGCTCAAGCCCGTAAGCAAAAACCGCAGGAAAAATGATCACCCCTGACATCAATGCGATAATAGTATCAGCAGCCACCACCTGTACCGACATGGATTGCAGGTTCTCATGCTTTTGAATATAGGAGCCATAAGTCATCATAACTCCCATTCCCAGGCTGAGTGAAAAAAATGCATGCCCCAGTGCCTCCAGTATTCCCGAAGGTGTTAGTTTGGAGAAATCGGGTGCAAAAAGAAAATCAAGGCCTGCTCCGGCGCCATCCAGTGTAACCGAACGTATCATCAGGATAACCATTAGCAGCAGCAAAACAGGCATCAGGATTTTGGTATAGCGCTCTATTCCCTTTTTTATGCCTGAATAAATAAAAAAAGTAGTGAATGCCAGCACCACAAAAGCCCAGATAAGTGGTTCCCAGGTATTGGATGTAAGACCGGAAAATGCCTCATCAAATTTTTTACCCTCCAGCGCTCCGCTGATTGAACGAGGAATATAGGCAAAAATCCAGCCGGCCACCACGGCATAATACGACATGATGGTAAAAGCTGCGGTATTAAAAAGAACGCCTGACCAGTACCATTTGCTCCCGGGTTTTAGCTTCTTGAACGCCCCGAAGACATTCATTTTAGCACGCCGCCCAAGGCTGAATTCCGCCAGCATGATGGGAAGACCTATCAAAACAATACAAATGAGGTAAACAAGTAGAAAGGCTCCACCTCCGTTTTCGCCGGTTATATAAGGAAACTTCCATACATTACCAAGACCTACCGCCGAGCCGGCTGCAGCAGCAATAATGCCAAATTTACTTCCAAAGCTGTCTCTGTCGGGTATTTGTTTAATCATAAATCAAGGGCTTATTTGCTATCAACTGCAAAAATCAGAAAAATCGGCTATACGGGCAACTGTAAAAAGGCTTAGCCTTTATTTTTTATGAAATTTCCCGTAGTCAAAGCAAATTGGTTCTAAAGAATGTGCTAATCGAATTAAACACTACAAACACTATCAATGTTATCATACATTATGAAAACAAAACTCCTGTTTTTACTCATTTCTTATTTGCTGATCACAACTATGGCAGTGAGCCAGGAAAAGGAGCAGCCTGACAACCCGCTTTATATTGCGGCTAAGCCGCAATACGGCTTTATCATTCCCCATACCCCTGCTATACGTAATATTTCCAAAACAAATCCTTACGGGCTGGAAGTGGAAACCGGCTGGCACCTGCTGCAAAAAAAAGACTGGCAACGCTGCAATTGTTATTCAAGAGCAGGTTTTTCGTTTTTCTACAGCAATTACAATAACCCCGAGGTGCTGGGTTCTTCACTAAATCTGTTAGCCTTTGGTGAGCCCTTTTTCAATTACAACGGATTTATTCTCACATCAATAAGAATGGGAGCAGGATTAAGCTACCTCACCAGGGTATATGACAGTCAGAACAATCCTGAGAATAAATTCTTCAGCAGCCCGCTGAGCTTTTTGGTTCATATTGATCTCAACGCCCTGAAATACCTGAATGATCGCTGGTTTCTGCACGCCAGTTTCAAGTATAATCATATATCAAACGGAGGAAGTGCCTTACCTAATAAAGGCATGAATTTTCCCACCTGGAGCGTTGGTTTGGGCTATTCTTTTAAGCCGGTAAATTTTCCTGACAGGGAAAAGGTGAAACTGGATAAACCAACCCCCTTGATTTTCAGCAGCCATTTATTCGGGACTATGGAGCCTGATGGCTCTGATGACGGCTTTTTCGGCAGACGCCCGGCCATCGGTTTACTGCTCAAGGGAAGAAAGGAAATTTCGAGAATTAATGCCCTTAATCTTGGGATAGAACTGGCTGCTGATTATGCTGAGAAAAACCGGCGAAAAAAAGGAGTCAATCCTCCGGATCACCGGCAGATATCCTTTGTCATTGGTCATGATTTTATATTTGGCAATTTTATATTCAGCCAGTACTGGGGTACTTATATCTTCGCACCGCTCTACTGGCAGGATTTTTACCAGAGATACAGCCTCAGCTATGAACTGGCAAAAAATTTCAGGCTTGGTGTTACATTAAAATCACATGCGCAGGTTGCCGAAAACTTCAACCTGATGCTCAGCTATGATCTGTGGGAAAACTAAACTTCGCCTGTGCGAAGCAGTTTCTTCATCTTCTCTATCTGCTCTGGTGTGCCAAGTACAAACAGCTTTGAATCAGGAACCATACGGGTGTCCGGGGAAGGATTGATAATATACTCCCCTTCAGGGGTTTTAAATCCAACAATATTGGCACCTGATAATGACCGGATATTCAGGTTACTAATTGTAGTACTCTTTTTATCCGACGGAAGATTGGAACAGATAATCTCATCCAGGTTGGTTTCATATTTCCCCTTTAGGCTGATATGCCGCAGGAAATCCACCAGATCAGGCTTGGTGACCAGGGATGCCATTTGTGAGCCACCCACTTTTTCAGGCATAATAACATTATTCACGCCTGCCATTTCCAGCTTCCGTGCTGTACTCTCATTGGAAGCCCGGCTTATAATATTGATGTCAGGGCTCAGCGACCTGGCGGTAAGCACCACAAAAAGGTTATCCGCATCAGTGGGCAAGGTAGCTATCAGCGCACGGGCCTTCTTTATCCCCGCTTCAAGCATAGTTTCGTCTTCCGTGGCATCACCCTCATAAAAATGGATATCTTTATTATCATTATTCAGAATAAGATTATGATCCTTTTCAATCACAATAAAATCCTGATTATTTTCCAAAAGATCCTGTACGGTCTGCCGTCCGTTACGGCCATAACCAACAACTATTACGTGGTTTTCCATTTTTTTTAAATCTGAATTTTTACGGTAGCTTCTAAGAAACAGGTTCAGCTCTCCTTCCACAAAATAAGTGGTGAAAACTGATATTGAAAAAGCAAATGTAATCAAGCTTGTAACTATAAGAAATATGGTGAATATCTTTCCTGGCTGTGACAGGGTATAAACTTCCTTAAATCCTACCGTGGATATGGTGATTATGGTCATGTAAGCGGCATCAAGAAAACTGCCTCCTTCAATGATCATATATCCGAATATCCCGATAATGGCGATCAGCAGCATCAGCCCAAGCGCAATACGCAGCTTCCGGAGGCGGTTATGTTTTATGATAGACCACATGGTTTGCGAAAATACAATATTCCGCCTTAATTCGGGTAAATTGTTACTGACTTATTATGTAAATGCCCAAATGATCCGGTGATAACGAAGATCACAGAATTACAGTATCGGTTGCCAGCCAACTGTATTACCTTACTGCAAAAGTGCATGCCCGATATTACACTTTAGGCACCGCTTTTTACTGCAGTAATTATTGCGCATCTGGATAAGCGCCTGGGAGTGCATAGCATGTTCAAGAGGGTAGCCCAGTTCCAGGTATTTGTTCGATATACTGTTTTTCTCTGCCGGCAACTGCATCAGCCAGTCCAGCGCCTTTTCCTGAAAAACGGATTTATTCAGAAATTTACCGTACACAAACAGGAATGGAATAACAGTATTGATCATAATGAGATCAACTGCGGTCTTTCCCAGTCGTTTTTCCTTAACAGCCCGCTTTTGAGCTTTGTCAAAATGGTAATGCGTAATCCAGTAATCAGATGCTTTCACATTATAAAGCACTCTAATGTTATCCATGCTGTCAGCCTCCAGCACTGGCCGCAGCAGATGCTTGTTTTTCCATAGCAATGAAGCCAGTTGTGCAATCCTTACTGTGGGAAAATTAGAAGGCCTGAGCCGCATAAATTTCCATATGTGTTCCTGCAGTGGTATAAGCCTGTATTTTGATCTTACTCCCTGATAGGCCAGCCGCAATTTTTCATGATAACTGCTGTAAATCTTCTTTTCAAGGAACCCGGCCTGTCCGAACAAAATAGCTTCAATATCTTGCAGTGATTTGCTGTTCCTCTGGATCACGTTGAGCGGCACTTGCTTTCCCAGCATCTCAAATGGGTCTGCATTAACTTTAAAGCCAAAGCTCCGGCACAGCAACTGAAAATAAACCTGCTCCCAGTTATACTTTGTTTCATGCAGATAAGCATGTATCCGCTCCGCCCTTTGCTCAAAGCGCTCAATAGCTAAGCGCTCCAGCCAGTTGCTCACAATAATCGGTTTTACCCACTTCACCTGCCCGCCGCAAGCTATCCAGTTCCTGCTTTGAAGAAACTGCCGGTAACGCTCCTCCAATTTGTGATTATAGCAATTTCTTATACTTACGGTTGGCACAGCTTCACCACTACGCCGTTTTATCTGTGCATCATTATTCACCACCACGTGTAGTATCACCGACTCATAGGCATCATCACTGTCATGGCCGTGATTATACCAGTCAGAAGCGTTTACATGCAGTTCAATATTGCCTGCCCAGGTGGTTTGTCCTATCCTGATTCTTGCATTGGAAAAATCAGGGCCTGCATCTTCATTAAGCCAGCCGGGCTGTTGCACAGTCACCACTTCTCCGTCAGAAGTAATAAGCGGACTGGTGAACAACTGATTTTGCCACAAATATGAAACCAGGTCTTCCTGCATAAGCATAAAGATACAAAAAAAATAACAGCTAATTCCAGCAATTTTCAATTTTTTTTTACTGATTCATACTTCTTGCGGTGGGCTCAATATTTATAGCTTCATTGATTTATGACGCATCATGGTGCCGGCAACTCATCCTAAATTTTTAAAAAAACAGGATTTAAAATTTGATTCCCGATCGATTATCACATATATTTGTTGAGTCAAAATTAAAGTTAAACAAATAGATAAAACATGAAAAACATTCACTACATATTATTAGCAGGAATAATATACCTGTTGAGTATGCCATTGTCAACTTCTGCGCAAACGGAAGATGAAGAAGGCGGGGAGGTATTTACAGTGGTTGAGAACAATCCCCAATTTCCGGGAGGAGAAAAGGCCAGGCAGAAATATCTGCAGGAAAACATTTACTACCCAAAGGAGGCTCGTGAAAAAGGCATTGAAGGTATCGTTTACATTACATTCATCGTTGAAAAGGATGGAAGCATTAGTAATGTGGAAGTATTGCGTGGTCATGAACTACTTGCTGAAGAAGCAATTAGAGTAGTTAAAGCGATGCCCCGATGGCAACCGGGAACCCAGAGGGGTAAGCCTGTCAGGGTTCAGTTTAATATGCCTGTTCGCTTTTCTCTTAACTCAGGAGACTCAAAAACAGAGAATAAAAAGAAGAAATCACCTTCAGATAAGAAAAGCATTCTGTAAAATTATCCGCCTGTAAAAGCAAAACATATTCAAATCGCTTGTGCAGGCCATATAATTTATGTTATATTTGCACATTAAACCGGATAATTTTTGTGGTTGATGAAGCCTTTGGAAGATAAGTTGATGAGCATCGAGATGAAGGTCCGGCAACTGATACAGGTTAACCGAGAGCTTCAACTGGAGCTTGTTTCATCTAAAACTGAGAACAAAAATCTAAAGGAAGAACTGCAGCAAAAACAATCCGAATTGCAAAAATTAATAAGTAGAAATCAAAATAATCATATAGCTGCTTCCCTGAATGATCAGGAGAAAAAGCAAACCAGGCAAAAAATAAATGCATTAGTGCGGGAAATTGATCATTGCATTGCACTTTTGAACGATTAAGACAGCATTATTTTTTTCAGAATGAAAGAACTGAATATTAATATAACCATAGCAGACAGGCCTTACAGGCTGACCATAGACAGGGATGAAGAAGAGATAGTTCGCCAGGCGGCAGACACCGTAAACCAAAAGGTAAAAGCCTATGCCCGCAACTATTCATTCAAAGACAAACAGGACCTTTTAGCCATGATCGCGCTTCAATATACTACTGAGGCATTGCAGTTGCAAAAGCAGCAGCATTTCGTGGAGGAGGAACTTGACGACCGCCTGTCAGCACTGGATAATTTGTTGTCAACATACCAGAAAGTGTAATTCAACCGTTCTTAAAAATAAGCCAATATATTGCCCGCATTAATTCAATTACTGTTTGAGAAACTCAACAGATTAACCATTAGGGCCAAGCTCTGTGGTTCGTAGAACAGGCCTCAACCCGTTGCGGTGCCGGTGCAAACCGGCCAGTGGACGTTCGAAAAACCCGGCAGCCCTTTACAGTGTCAGTATGGGGTTTCCCCCAAACAATTGAATTATGCGGGTTTTGTTTTTTCTGTCAGCAGCACTAAAATTAGAACAATGGAAACAGTTTGGATTATTATTGCCGGCCTCGCCGGTTTGGGAGTAGGTGTTCTGATTGCGTCAACGGCCATAAGAAAGAGTATAGAAAAAAAAAGCAATCAACTGCTGGAGGATGCCAAAGCCGAAGCAGAAGTGATCAAAAAGGAAAAGATCATTCAGGCAAAGGAAAAATTCCTCCAACTAAAATCTGAACATGAAAAGGTTATCAATGAAAGAAACCAGTCCGTTCAGGCTTCGGAAAATAAGCTGAAGCAAAAGGAAGATCATTTCAGAAAAAGACAGGAAGAACTGTCGAATAAACAAAACGAGCTGAAACAAATCCGCGAAAACCTCAACAATCAACTGGAGATCGTGGAACGTAAGCAAAAAGACCTGGACCGCATACATGCACGACAGGTAGAACAGCTGGAAGCCATTTCAGGTTTATCAGCGAATGAAGCCAAAGCAGAACTGGTGGAATCACTTAAGGCAGAAGCCAAAACGGAAGCCATGGCTCACATCAATGACATCATTGAAGAAGCCAAGGACATGGCCAATATGGAAGCCAAAAAAGTAGTGATCAACACCATTCAGCGTACAGCTACCGAACATGCCATCGATAACACGGTTTCAGTATTCAACATTGAAAGTGATGAAATCAAGGGTCGCATTATAGGCCGTGAAGGGCGGAATATACGTGCACTTGAAGCTGCTACCGGTATAGAGTTTATTGTGGACGATACCCCGGAAGCTATTATCCTTTCAGGATTTGATCCGGTGCGTCGTGAAATTGCCCGCCTGTCATTGCACAAGCTGGTAACTGACGGACGTATCCACCCGGCTCGTATCGAAGAAGTAGTTGCCAAAACTCAAAAACAAATTGAGCAGGAGATCGTGGATATTGGCAAGAAAACCTGTATCGACCTCGGTATCCATGGCATTAACCACGAGCTTGTACGTTTGATCGGTAAAATGAAATACCGTTCTTCATACGGGCAAAACCTCCTGCAGCATTCACGTGAAGTAGCTAATCTATGTGCTACCATGGCTTCAGAGCTGGGCCTTAACTCCAGGTTGGCCAGGCGCGCCGGACTGTTGCACGATATAGGTAAGGTGCCCGATAATGAACCGGATGTGCCACATGCATTGCTTGGTGCAAAACTGGCTGAAAAGTATAAGGAAAAACCGGAAGTGGTTAATGCCATTGGGGCTCACCATGATGAAATGGAAATGGAAACACTCATTGCACCCATTGTGCAGGCTTGTGATGCAATATCAGGTGCTCGCCCGGGTGCACGTCGTGAAGTGGTGGAAGCATACATTAACCGCCTGAAAGCGCTGGAAGAAATGGCAGCAGGATATCCCGGCGTGATTAAAACATACGCCATTCAGGCAGGCCGTGAGCTGCGCGTGATCGTCGGTGCCGAAAAAATGGCCGATCAGGATGCCTCTAAACTGTCGTATGACATTTCACGCAAAATCCAGAATGAAATGACCTACCCTGGTCAGATCAAAGTAACGGTGATCCGTGAACACAGAGCAGTTGCCTACGCAAAATAGAAAAATCATTCATAACAGTTTAAAAGCCCGCCCAACATTTGCGGGCTTTTTTTGTATCTTTGAATATGAGCTACACTTATGATTACCCCAGACCGGCACTCACAGTAGATGCCGTTGTTTTCCGCAGAAGCAGCGAAGGCATGATGGTGCTGCTTATCAAACGTAAAAATGATCCTTTTAAAGGAAAATGGGCCTTCCCGGGAGGATTCATGGACATAGACGAAACCGTGGAAAAAGCCGTCCACCGGGAACTTAAGGAGGAAACAGGCCTGGAAGGCGTGAATCTTAAACAATTCAGGGTATTTTCTGACCCTGACAGAGACCCGCGCGGAAGAATTGTCAGCACAGTGTTTTATGGCTTCGCCAATGATCAACAATCCAAAGTTCAGGGCGCTGATGATGCTGATCAAGCGCAGTGGCATTACCTCAGCCAGCTGCCCCCGCTGGCTTTTGATCACCAGGAAATTATCAGCAGCCTTAAGGATGAGCTTAAGCTTTAGCTTCCCTCTCTGTAATTGCTGTTATGCCGGCTGACAAACTCATCAAAAAATCAACGAATAGCAAACAAGACATGAAACACCAAATAAAACATCTTGATAAACTAAAGGTATTCAGGCGTGAGCTGCACCGCCATCCCGAACTGGCTTTTCAGGAGTATCAAACAGCAAAACGTGTAAAAGAAGTAATTCAGAAAGCCGGGCCCGACAGGGTGATCGAAGAAATAGGCGAAACCGGAATGGCATTTTTCTTCGACAGCGGCAAAGAAGGCCCCACAGTACTCATCCGTTCCGAACTGGACGCCCTGCCCATAGAAGAAATCAATGATTTTGAGTATTCCTCATCCGTGGATAATATCTCACATAAGTGCGGCCATGATGGTCATATAACCATGGTTACAGGCCTGGCTGAAATGTTGAAAAATGATCCACCCCAAAAGGGAAAGGTGATATTGATGTTCCAGCCTGCCGAGGAGACAGGTGAAGGAGCGCTGAAAATGCTGGAAGATCCAAAAATGAAGGAGATAAAGCCGGATTATATTTTCGCACTGCATAACCTGCCGGGTAAGCCTGCCGGGCAAATCCTAAGCCGTCAGGGTATCTTCGCCAGTGCCTCCATAGGAATGATTGTAAGGCTTAAAGGAAAAACTTCCCATGCCGCCGAACCGGAAAACGGCCTCAGCCCTGCCCTGGCCATGGCACAGATTGTGGAAATACTGGAAAAACTGGTGGAAAATACTTCTGATGAGTTGCAGGACTTCGCCCTGATAACAGTTATCCACGCCCGTCTTGGAGAACGCGCCTTTGGAACTACCCCCGGCTATGCCGAGGTGATGTGTACTATCCGCTCCTATCATAATGACGATCTGGATACGCTAAAACGTAAGGCAAGTGAAAAAGCCAGGGAGGCAGGTCATGCTCACAAGCTTAATGTGGAAATTGACTGGACCGAAGAATTTTCTTCCACTGAAAACCATCCTGATTGCTATAAACTGATCAAACAGGCAGCTGCAAATAATAATATAGATTTCAAAAAAATGGAGGTTCCCTACCGCTGGTCGGAGGACTTTGGATATTTTACCCAAAAGTATCCGGGTGCCATGTTTGCGCTTGGCTCAGGAGAAAATACACCCGACCTCCACAATCCGGATTACGATTTCCCTGAAAAATTAATCCCCTATGGAATAAATATGTTTATGGAAATAATTAAGTTAGCCCTGTAAAATTAATAGTTGAAATGTTTGCTACATCATCCTTGCATATCAATCGTTCTGCCCTTGAATCCAATCTGCAATTCCTCCGGAATTACCTGGGGCCAAATGTCACTCTTTCTTCTGTTATTAAAGGAAATGCTTATGGTCACGGCATAGAGGTTTTTGTTCCCCTGGCCGAAGCCTGCGGTATTGATCACTTTTCTGTTTTTAATGCTGATGAGGCTTTTCGAGCGCATAAAGCCAGTGTAACAGGTTCCACCATTATGCTAATGGGCATGATAGAAAACCAGGAGCTGCGTTGGGCCATTGAAAATGATGTGGAGTTTTTTGTATTTGAATTCGACCGGCTGAATGCAGCCGTGGAAATGGCGAAAGAACTCGGAAAAACTGCAAAAATTCACCTGGAGGTGGAAACAGGCATGAATCGCACCGGCTTTAATAACGGTGAGCTAACAAAAGCCATTAAACTGATTAAGGAGAACTTTGAGCATGTAAGTCTGGAAGGGCTGTGTACCCACTATGCCGGGGCTGAAAGCATAGCCAATCATGCCAGGGTTAAAAACCAGATACGGCGGTACCGGGCTGCCTCTAAAAAATTGGCAGGTAATAATCTGATCCCTAAAAAGCACCATACTGCCTGTTCGGCGGCAGCCTTTTCCTATCCGGAAACGATTATGGATATGGTGCGCATCGGGATTATGCAATACGGATTCTGGCCCAGCATCGAAACTTTTATCAACTACGCGGGCAAACGCCATAACAAGCAAGACCCGCTGCAACGCGTTATTACCTGGAAAAGCAAGGTTATGAGCACAAAGAAAGTGAAAACCGGCGAATTTGTGGGATACGGCACCAGTTATATCGCCCGTGATGATATGGAAATAGCCACTGTGCCTGTGGGCTACGGGCATGGCTACAGCCGCTCACTCAGCTACCAGGGACGCGTGCTTATTCATGGGCACAGGGTAACCGTAGTGGGAATCGTTAACATGAACCTCCTGATTGTAAATATTACCGGTATTAAAGGGGTGAAAAAAGATGATGAGGTAGTACTGATTGGGAAACAGGGAAATTCTGAAATTACAGTGGCCTCTTTTGGTGACTTTTCCAATCAGCTTAATTATGAGCTACTCACCCGCCTTCCTTACGATATCCCGCGGGTAGTGAATATTCAGACAAGACTGAGCAATGAGTAAGGGATCAATAAGGTTGAATATGAATGTTTTGATTACAAACCGCTGAAGCCCACATTGATCACAGTTCTGATAACTGACAGTTTGCTTGCTGCCTTAATGGTTATTCCTCGCGTGCTTTCAGCATTCTTAGATCGTATCCTGACGGGTTCTGGAATACGCGAAGGTCGAATTCCGGGAGTACGGCCAGCAGATGATCAAAAATATCCGCCTGCACACCTTCATAATCGCCCCAGGCCTGCAGTGCTGAAAAGCAATAGAGCTGCATGGGAATACCGGTTTCCGAAGGTTCCAGCTGCCGCACCAGGATGAAGAGCTCCTGGTTGATCTTTGGATGATTTTTCAGATACTGCATCAGGTAAGCCCTCAAAACGCCAATATTTGTCTGCCGGCGACGGTTTACCGTTACCGTGGGGTCAATACTGTTCTTTTCATTATGCTCCTTCAGTTCCTTTTCCTTACTCTCCATATAGTCCTTCAGCAGGACAATTCTCTTGAATTTTTCGATATCCTCATCATTCAAAAAACGCACTGAATTCTGATCCAGTTTAATGGCCCGCATAATACGCCTTCCTCCTGACTCTTCCATTCCGCGCCAGTTCTGGAAAGAATGCGTGATCATGGAATAGGTGGGTATAGTAGAAATGGTATTATCCCAGTTCCTCACTTTAACAGTTGCCAGATTGATCTCCATAACTATACCGTCGGCATTATAATCCGGCATGGATATCCAGTCGCCCACGCGCACCATTTCATTGGCGGAAAGCTGCACACTGCCCACCAAACCAAGGATAGTATCCTTAAAGATCAGCAATAAAACAGCCGTCATGGCTCCCAGCCCTGCCAGCAGCGTCAGAGGTGATTTGCCAATCAGGATAGAAATAATTACTATGGTCACGACGGAATACAGAACTATTTTCACTACCTGCACATAACCCTTGATCGGCTTGGAAGCCGCGATGTCATATGTATCATAGATATCATTCAAGGCTGTAAGCAGAGAATCAAGTGATACCAGAACGATCACCGCTATATAAATTTTGGTGGCACCTTGCAGGAATTCCAGCAGCCCGGGGGCATCACGCAATGCAAGTGGCAACAGGTAATATACAACGATGGCCGGCGCAAGGTGAGCAAAGCGGCGGAATACCCGTCGCCTCACCAGCATATCATCCCATTTTGTTTTGGTCTTTCTGGCAAACCGGCTGACCACGTTCAGGATAACATGTTTTGTAACTTTGTCCACCAGAATTGCCAAAACAGCTATAAGGATAAAAACAATAACATCCTTGGTCCAGAGCGCGTACCTGCTTTCCAGACCGGCCTGCTCAAGCCATTTTATAATTATTTCTCCCACTGATCCGTCCATTGGTAAAAAGATTTGATTCGCTCAAAACTACAAAAAGCTCATCATTCCACGATGTCTTTCAACTTCATTTTATTGGCTATATACACAAAGGGGGTGTCAGCCGCTGCCACTATCCATTTCAGAAAATAAGTGGTCAGCATGATCTCAATCAGTATTTGCATCTCATACACTCCATAAAATGCAATAAAAGTGAAGATAACACTATCGATCAGTTGTGAGACCATGGTGCTGAGATTATTCCTCAGCCAGATATTTTTGCGGCCGGAAAATCTTTTCATCCACATATGATAGGCCCATATATCGTGCTTTTGGGAAATAAGATACGCCAGGAAGCTGGCCACTACGATACGCGGCATAAAGCTGAAGATAGTTGAAATGCTTTCGTGTGCGCTCAGGGCAAAATCATCTTGCATGGGCTCAAACAGTAGCGCCAGGTTCATGAGCAGCGTCATGCTTACCAGGCTGAAAAAGCCAATCCAGATAGCCTTATTTGCTTCTTTTTTGCCATAGTTCTCGGATAAAATATCGGTGACAAGAAAAGATGAGGCATATACTATATTACCAAGAGTAGCAGCAAAACCGAACAGCTCTATGCCCTGGATCACCTGAATATTGGCGATTATGGCGGAAATGGGGACCCAGATATACAGGCCCATTTTCCCGAAAACACGGTATGATATTAATATCAGACCAAAATTAGCCAGCAACATGGCCAGCCAGAAAATTTCATTCATGATGCTTTTTTTAGGCCGCTAAAATAGAAAAAGCTGCCGTTAAAAAACAGCAGCTTTTCTGAATATCATAAATTAAGCTATAAACGCTTATTTGATAACCATTCTTTTGGCCAGGCGGTTGCTACCTGCTTCCATGATGTAGAAATACATACCGGCATCCAGGTTGGAAGCGGAGAAAGTAGCTTTATGCTGTCCGGCTTCTTTTTGTCCAAGTTTTTCGGTTTGAACAAGCTTACCAGTGGCATCCAGAATCTTGATGGTTACATCAGCAGTATTTTCAAGCTGATAGTCCATATTCACAACATCTGAAGCAGGATTTGGGTAAGTTTCCATCTTGATACCATTGATAAATGACTGCTCATTGATATCCATGGTGCTTTGGTCAACTACGGCCAGGATG
>CAYZDA010000048.1:18285-22421 GCA_964477095.1 uncultured Bacteroidales bacterium
TCTCTCTTCTTTCTTTTCTTCCTCTACTTCTTCCACTATTTTGCCACGGCTGATAATCGCTTCAGGGTCACCTTCCACTTTTTTTGCTTTGCCACCTACTATTGAGTCGTTATCTGCCTCATCATCATTGCCGGCGGACGGGTAATCGGTTGTTTTTTCCCCGGAAGATTCAATCTGAATTGAGTCCTGATCGTCCTTATCTTCTTTACCGGTTTGATTGTTACATGCAGCCAGTGAAAACACCACTGCGATTGCCATTAATTTAAATAGTACTTTTTTCATAATTGCTTGGATTTATTGGTTTGTTCTAAGCTAACAAAGATAATAATTTATGCTGCATGATTCCATAATCCTATCAAACAATTTTCAACTTAATCTTTGTTCATAACTTCAATCCAATATTATTTCATAAATATCATGTCTGAAGAACATAAAGCATTTGCAGAACAACACTTATAAGCAAAGATTTGTTTTCATGTTTTTTTTTAGATTTCACTTCCTTCACAACAATAACCAATATGATTTACACGTTATTTGATCAGTTTTCTTCAAAACAAAAAGTGCGAATGTACTTTTCATAATCATTTTGAAGGTTTGGTTTGAAGAGGGTGTATTAGCAAGCGCTGATTAATTTGACTTTTTTGATTTCATCTGATTAATTTTCCTCAATGCTGCTTCTGATCCACCCTCTTTTATATTTTTGCACAAAAATCCTTATGCTTTCATATATCCATTGGAGTGTTGATCCTACCCTGATTAGTTTTGGTGGTTTTGAAATAAGATACTACGGTTTGCTGTTTGCCTCAGGCTTTTTACTGGGATATTTTATTATGCAGCATATTTTCAGGAAAGAAAATATTCCTCAAAAGGAGCTTGACCTGCTCACCACAGTCGTAGTGATAGGAACTGTTCTTGGCGCCCGCCTTGGGCACGTATTTTTTTACGACTGGGATTATTACAAAAATAACATTGCGGAGATATTAATGGTATGGCATGGCGGACTGGCCAGCCATGGCGGAGCCATTGGGATAATGCTGGCATTAATATATTACATCCCACGGTCGAAAAAGAAGTCTTACCTGTGGATACTCGATCGCCTGGTAATTCCTACAGCGCTGGCCGGCGGATTCATCAGGCTGGGAAACCTTATGAATTCAGAGATGATTGGAAAACCTGCCGGGGTGGCCTGGGCTTTTGTGTTTGAACAGGTGAGCAGTGTACCGCGCCATCCTGCCCAGCTATATGAGGCCATTGCCTACTTTTTAATAGCAGGTTTGCTTTATCTGATCTACCGTAAATATCAAAAGATAACTCCCCGAGGCAGGCTACTGGGCTGGTTTTTTCTGCTCGTATTCACGTCCAGGTTCTTTATTGAATTTATCAAAGCCGATCAGGTAGCAAAAGAAGCAGAAATGACCATCAACATTGGCCAGCAATTATCAATTCCTTTTATTGTGGCAGGAATAGGGCTGCTTGTTTTTTCTTACAGCAACAAAGCAAAAATTGATAGCGAACGAATAAATAATGAGGATTCTTCTGAAGGAGAAAATAATCAGCTTGAAAGTGAGATTTAAACTGCAATAATTCTCTGCAACAATTATTATTCAGCATAATTTCCTTATATACACTTGACTACACTACTTCTTTAGAATCTTTTTAGAATATGAATTTCCGGATACAAACCCATGGAAGTTTGTATTTTTGGACAAAAGATGATTTATGGATAGATACAAGCAGCTTATCGAAGAAGCATGGACCAACCGTCAGAAGCTGAAAGAAGATGAAACCAGAAAAGCTATTGAGGATGTACTGGCCATGCTTGACAAAGGAGAACTGCGTGTGGCAGAGCCCAATAAAGAAGAATGGCAGGTAAATGAATGGGTTAAGAAAGCTGTGATCCTGTATTTCCCCATACGGGAAATGGAAGAGATCAGTGTGGGCCCTTTCCGTTTTCATGATAAAATGGCCTTAAAGCAAAATTACCGTGAACAGGGAGTAAGAGTCGTCCCCCATGCCATTGCCCGGTATGGAGCTTTTATATCCGGAGGAGTTATTATGATGCCCTCATACGTGAACATTGGTGCATACGTTGATGAAGGATCCATGGTGGACACCTGGGCTACAGTGGGCTCCTGTGCACAGATAGGCAAAAACGTTCACCTGAGCGGTGGCGTTGGTATAGGAGGTGTTCTGGAACCTGTACAGGCCGCTCCCGTTATAATAGAAGACGATTGCTTCATCGGATCGCGCTGCATTATCGTGGAAGGTGCACGTGTGGAAAAAGAGGCAGTGCTGGGAGCCAACGTGGTCATTACACAGTCAACCAAAATAATTGATGTAACCGGAAATGAACCGGTGGAGTATAAAGGACGTATCCCGGCGCGTTCGGTAGTGATACCCGGATCTTATACAAAAACGTTTCCGGCAGGTGAATATCAGGTGCCCTGTGCACTGATCATCGGAAAAAGAAAAGAGAGCACCGATAAAAAAACTTCATTAAACCATGTGCTGAGAGATTTTAATGTGGCAGTGTAATGAGTAAAAGATTCCTGGTCATACAAACAGCATTTATTGGAGATGCCATACTTGCTACTGCATTGCTGGAGGAGTTACACCTTAACTTTCCCACTGCGAAAATAGACTTTGTGGTTAGGCAGGGAAACGATTCTTTATTTGAAGCTCATCCGTTTATAAACAAACTGTTTGTGTGGGACAAATCAGCTTTCAAAACAATAAAGCTTTTGAAACTTGCCAGGCAGATCAAAACTGAAAAATACGACCGGGTGATCAACCTGCATCGCTTTTTATCATCGGGTATAATCAGCAGGTTTGCTGTAGCAGATACCAAAGCAGGATTTGACAAAAATCCCATGTCCTCTTCCTACGACATCAGAATAAAGCATGTTATCGGCGACGGAAGACACGAGCTTGACAGAAATGCTTCTCTGATAGAAGATATATGCCGGCAGCCTGTGCGCAAGCCAAAATTGTATCCACAGCAAAAACATTTCCGGAAAGTTGATAGCTATAAAGGCAGTCCTTATATTTGTGTAGCGCCCACTTCAGTATGGTTCACCAAGCAGTTTCCACCTGATAAGTGGCTGGAAATGCTGATACAACTCGATAAAAAATACACGGTTTATTTATTGGGATCACCCTCAGATGTGGAAGCATGTGAGTTGATCTCCGCATTTTTCCGTGACAGAAAGGTGGAAAATCTGGCAGGAAAGCTCGGCTTACTGGAGTCGGCAGCATTGATGAAAGATGCCGTGATGAATTATGTAAATGACTCCGCACCCATGCATCTGGCATCATCTATGAATGCACCGGTTACCGCGATTTTCTGCTCCACTATCCCCGGTTTTGGTTTTGGTCCCTTATCAGATAAAAGTTTTATCGTGGAGAAGAAAGAAGAGCTGTATTGCAGGCCATGCGGCATTCATGGCAGGCCCAAATGTCCGGAAGGGCACTTCCGTTGCGCCAAAGAGATCACAATAGAACAATTACTGGAGCCGTTAGTATAATATGAAGATGGATGAAGAAATAAAAAAAGCAGTTAAGGCATTAAAAGATGGCAGCATCATCGTTTATCCCACCGATACCATCTGGGGGATCGGTTGTGATGCCACAAACAATAAGGCTGTCAGGCGAATATATCAACTAAAGAAAAGGATTGGGCATAAAACATTCATCGTTCTCCTCAGCGATAAGGAGCAGATCAGCGACTATGTGGATGATGTTCCGGAGATAGCCTGGGACTTGCTTGATAGCTATGAGAAACCACTCACTATTATCTATAACAATGCTAAAAACCTGGCAAAAAATCTTATCAGCGAAGATAAGACCATAGCTATCCGAATCACCCGCGACGAATTTTCAAAAAGATTGATTGAAGAATTCGGAAAACCCATTGTATCTACTTCAGCAAATTTCTCAGGAGATTTTAATCCCCTTACCTACAACATGATTGCCAAAGGAATCCTGGAAGGTGTCGATCACGTGGTGGACCTGCATCGTAAATCCATGAATGAAGTAAAGCCGTCCACTATCATTCGTTTTCACGAAAACGGCGAATTCGAGATCATCAGGTCATGATGGAATAGAATTGCCGCAACCCGGAACCCGTTAGCCTCAGC
>CAYZDA010000049.1:0-21471 GCA_964477095.1 uncultured Bacteroidales bacterium
TTAAAAACTATTCCAGCGGGAATATTTTCTTATCGCCAAGATAGCTGATAACGTTCTCCATCCATTTGTCTTTGTTTTCGGGGGAAAGTGTCATTGCAGCCTGCCCGGGCGCTTCATATTCCATATCTACGCCCGGCATGTGCTTTATTTTCCTTTCTTCGGCCATAATAAACAAGTCCGGTTTATTGTTTTTGCAGTATTCCAGATCAGCATCCATATAAATCAGATTAAACCTGTCCTGTCCGATGATCTCGCCTACCTGCCGGCGGATATCTTCATCCGGAGAGATAAAAGAACAGATTACAATGATGCCCTGATCATTAAGAATCCGGCAAACATGAGCCACACGGCGGAGATGTTCGGCACGGTCAGCGGGTGAATGGTCAAGTTCCCGGGAAAGTCCGCTGCGAACCGTACTGCCATCCATCAATACCGTGGTAGCTCCCATATCGAAGAGTTGCTTCTCGAGCCCGTATGCCAGTTCGTTTTTGCCTGAACCGTGCAAGCCCGTGATCCAGATAGTCTCGCCTTTCTGGTTGTAGTATTTTTCACGCTCGGTTCTGTTCACTAAAGCTTTACCTTCTTTGATCTTTTCACGTTCCACATCGGTGATCCGTGAAGGCATATCTTTATCACTCACCTTATCGATGATCATTCCAACAGCAGCCGTGTTATGTGTTACCGGATCAATAATTACAAAAGCGCCTGTGGTGGCGTTCTTTTTATAAGGATCAAAGAAAAGTGGCTTATTGGTGGTAAGTACAGTACGCCCAATTTCATTGAGGTGGAATTTTTCAGCTTTATTTCTTGCCAGTGTGTTCACATCCACCTGGTAGCGGATTTCATCAAAGCGAACTTTGGTAGTTTGATTGGCATGTTTGATATAATATTGACGGTATGGGTTCATCTCCTGCTCATCCATCCACACCAGCATGGCCTCAAAATGCCTTTCCTGTCGTGCCATATTATCAGGGTGCACCAGCATATCGCCTCTTGAAATGTCGATCTCATCAGCGAGTGTAATAGAAATTGATTGCGGCGGGAAAGCATACTCCTGCTCTCCTTGGGCACCGAGGATGCTGTTTACAGTGGATGTTTTGCCTGAAGGCTGAACTTTGATCAGGTCGCCCTTACGGATGATACCAGAGGCTACTGTACCGGTGAATCCGCGATAATCCAGTGATGGCCTGTTCACAAACTGAACAGGAAAACGGAAATCCTCGAAGTTACGATCGGCGTCCACATGGACAGTTTCCAGGAATTCAAGCATTGGTTGCCCGTGGTACCAGTCCATTTTTTGTGAACGATCCACAACATTGTCACCTTTTAGTGCAGAAATCGGGATAAAATTCACGTCCGGGATACTCATACCGGTGATGAATTTATTGTATTGGCTGACGATCTCTTCGTAGCGTTCCTGGCTGTAGTCCACCAGGTCCATTTTATTAATGGCAACCACTACATGTTTAATTCCCAGCAGGTTTACTATAAAGGAATGCCGCTTGGTTTGTGTGATAACACCATACCTGGCATCCACGAGCAAAATAGCCAGGTTGGCCGTGGATGCACCGGTTACCATATTCCGGGTATATTGCTCATGTCCGGGTGTATCCGCAATAATAAACTTACGCTTATTTGTAGAGAAATAGCGGTAGGCCACATCAATGGTAATACCCTGTTCGCGTTCGGCTTTCAATCCGTCAAGCAATAAGGCATAATCGATGTCGTCACCGGCATGGCCTTCGCGTTTGGAGTCACGCTCCAGAGCTGATAATTGATCTTCATACAGCCGCTTGCTATCAAAGAGCAGACGCCCAATAAGGGTTGATTTCCCATCATCAACCGAACCCGCCGTTAACAAACGTAACAGGTCCTTTTTTTCATCCTGATCTAAAAATTCCTTAATTGAAAGGGATGTATTGTTTTTCATGATATCTTATTATTTTTGATTGAATGGTGGAATGATTGGAGTATTGGATGAATGGTTAGTTGATTGGTTTTTACTCATAGTTTATATAATCATCATTCCATTCTACACCTTCTTTTAAGCGTTTGATCTGAGTCTTATTTAATGATAAAAGGTTATTCTCCAACGAATAATGCATATTGTCATATTCATCAAACCAACCTTCTGTAATTCTTTTTAGCTTAACCTGAGCAAAAATCTGAGTGTAATTTTCTGATAACGAACTCAGGGCAATATTATTAAAACGTATTGTTTCTTTTATTGATCTTCTGGAATAACCCCCGGCGCTATTTGAGGAAACTGAGATTGCAGAATCTTCTATTTGAGATTTCACCTTGTAAGGAATATCTTTTATAGTGGCTAATTTACCAGAAACAAAAACATATAAATTGATAGCTTCCTGCCAAACTCTTAATTTTCGGAACCCTCTATTCAAATTTCTGTTTCTGTCGCTTAATTCCATAATACCGCAACTTTTCAATCAATTATTCTATAAATAGCTATAAGTACAATCAACTCACTTAAGTTAATTTAAACTTCGCGTTCTGCGAATTGGAACCTTGAACCTTGAACCTCAAACCCTAAAAGTATCCTTCTCTTTTCTTTTGTTCCATGCTTGCTTCCTGATCGAAATCAATAACGCGGGTGGTGCGTTCGGATTTGGTAGTGGTCATCATTTCCTCCACGATCTTCTCCACAGTATCTGCCCCGGATTCCACGGCGCCTGTAAGCGGGTAGCAG
The DNA here is from genome assembly GCA_964477095.1 of uncultured Bacteroidales bacterium. Classification (GTDB taxonomy): domain Bacteria; phylum Bacteroidota; class Bacteroidia; order Bacteroidales; family PWNQ01; genus PWNQ01. Next base: position 2,708 of record CAYZDA010000049.1, read on the forward strand.
CCGAGGGTACGGAAACGGACCATTTTCATTTCTGCTTTGGCGGCCAGCTCTTCAGGCATCCGCTCATCATCCACCATGATAAGTGCACCCCCATATTCCACCACCGGGCGTTTTTTGGCAAAATAAAGCGGCACGATTGGAATTTTTTCCAGCCGGATATACTGCCAGATGTCCAGTTCAGTCCAGTTGGAGAGCGGAAACACCCGGATGGATTCACCCTTGTGCACTTTGGTATTGTAGATATTCCAGAGCTCGGGCCGTTGATTTTTCGGATCCCATTGATGATACTGATCACGGAAGGAAAAGATCCTTTCTTTGGCCCTGGATTTTTCCTCATCACGGCGGGCCCCTCCAAAGGCTGCATCAAACTTGTATTTAGTAAGCCCGTTGAGCAAAGCCTGGGTTTTCATAATATCAGTGTGTACCTTTGAGCCGTGAGTAAAGGGTCCGACTCCTGCTTCAAACCCTTCTTTGTTGTAATGCACGATCAGATCCCAGCCGTTTTCTTTGGCATAACGGTCACGGAATTCGGTCATTTCCCTGAATTTCCATTTAGAATCGATGTGCATCAGCGGAAAGGGTACCTTGCCGGGTGCAAATGCCTTTTCAGCCAATCGCACCATCACGGATGAATCCTTCCCGATGGAATACAACATCACAGGATTTTCAAATGATGCTGCCACTTCACGAATAATGTGGATTGATTCGGCTTCCAATTGTCGTAAGTGACTCAACAAATATTGTTCTTCCATTTTATATAGTGATTTATTTTCTGCAAAAAAAGTAAGCTGCAAAGATAAGACGTTTAAATCAAATCGTATTTTTCTGATATAGTGCAACCTGCAACCGGCATCCTGTTAAACCGGAAGCCAACCTGCCTTAAGCTGATTTTCCCCGGTTGTGTCAATTATTTCCTGCCTGTTCTTCCGGTAATAGTTACTGCCGCCATTCTGGTTCACAGCTTACCCGTTTTGCTGATAAAACTTCCGGTACCATTTAACAAACTGATGCATACCCTGTTCCACGGAAACCGAAGGTTTATAATTAAAATCTTTTTCAAGGTCTGAAGTATCGGCCCAGGTTTGATTAACATCACCGGGCTGCATGGGCAACATATTTTTACCAGCTTTTTGCTTCAGGGTTTTTTCAATGGATTCTATAAAGTCCAGCAGTTTAACCGGTTTATTCCTGCCGATGTTATACACCTTATAAGGAGCTATCATACTGCGGGAGGCATCTTTCATATCCCCGGCCCGTTGTGGTGGCGACTGTATTACCCGAATCATTCCCGCGGTAATATCATCAATATAAGTGAAATCACGCGCCAGATTTCCGTGATTGTAAACATCGATGGATTCACCGGCCATTATTTTTCTGACGAACTTGAAGTACGCCATGTCGGGTCTGCCCCAGGGGCCATATACTGTAAAAAACCGCAGTCCGGTTACCGGTAAATCATACAGGTGCGCGTAGGCATGGGCCATTAGCTCGTTGGATTTTTTTGTTGCTGCATAAAGGCTCACCGGATGATCCACGCGATCGGCAGTGGAATAAGGGATTTTAATGTTATTGCCATACACACTGGACGAGCTGGCATACACCAGATGTTGCACCTTATTTTTTCTGCACCCTTCCAGGATATTAGCAAAACCGGTAAGATTACTTTCGATATATACCTGTGGATGATCAATGCTGTAGCGTACACCGGCCTGTGCAGCGAGATGAATCACCATGTCAAAATCGTGTTCCCCAAAGAGAACATTCATCTGCTCACGCTCTGCTAAATCAAGGCGCACAAAAGAAAGCCGCGGGTGTTTCTTTGACCTGATCTGTTCATTGAATTTTATTGCAGCAGACTTCCCGCAAGAAGCGGCATTAAAAGGAGACGGAATTTCATTGCCGGCAACTATTCCCAGATCAGCAAGCCGGCCGTATTTCAAACGCACATCATAATATTCATTGATGTTATCCAATCCGGTAACAGTAATGCCCGGGAATTCCTCCAACAGCCTTTTGGTAAACGCATGGCCTATAAATCCGGCCATACCTGTAATGAGAATTTTCTTGTTCATTGATTTTTTGGGCGTTATCTTTCAGCAAAGGGGCGCACCGGCAAAGCTCCGCCCCCTCACTTACATATACAGGTGAGTTTCATATGCATGCCTGCCGGGAAAATCAGTGTGAAAGAAAAGTTCGTTGTAAGAAGGTAAATTACTGATCCTGCTGCCAGAGCAACAAGGGTTCCCGATTGTTTAAAGAAACCTTGTAGCTGTCAAATTCTTCAGGTTCAAAGACCACATACCTGATTTTCCGGTTTATCATCGCTTCCGCTTTACCCACCAGCTTATAAAGATAGTCCTTGTTAATGTCGTTCCCCACGAATATCAGGTCCATGACCGTGGAGTTAATTCCACGGGCAAAATCACCGGTGAGGAATACTTTATGCACATCTCCAAGTTTTTTTACTACTTCCTCAATAATCTGGTCAATACCCACATATTTCAATATGATATTGTGGATGTCGGGAAAAAGAGGATGAGCATGGTTTGCTTTGTAGATTTTCTTGTTACCACGCATACTGGTACTCAGCAAACCGGCACTTTCAAATTTATTAAGCTCCAGACGGATAGAATTGGTAGATTCACCAAATTCATCCGACAGGCTGCGAAGGTACGCTTCTGATCTGCTGTTAAGAAAGAACTTAAGCAGCATTTTCAGACGGGTTTTTGATGTAATTAAGGCTTCTAACACAAATAACGAACTTTTGCAATTCCCTGATAAAAAAAGCAGGCATCAATTTTGAGTAACAAATTTACTCATTTTTCAATAAGAAACAAAACATATGAAATTAATTTTAGTTTAATCGTAAAGCGGGCTGGCGGATGAGATAAAGTTATCCTTCTTACTTTCATGCGTCAAGTTCCGGTGTTTCAGCACAAACCGCCTTTATATTCTTTGCAGATACGACCTGCATTGTTTCAGGTTAAATCATATTTCTGTTTTATGGGGCCGCGGCCCGGCGGAGGCGGAAATCCCCGTGGCAGCGAAGGCAGGTGGCTGCGCTGTGGCAACAGCGACCGAAGGAAGCTCGTTGTCCACAGCTTGCAGCCACAGGCTGAGCTGGTGCGGGATTGCAGCCGCAGACGGTAGCCTGCCGTGCCGGGGAATTGCGCGTGGGACAGGCAGGCGTGGCCGCCCGGATGATTATCAACACGGCACGATCAGGCAATAAAAAAACCGCCCTGGCGATCAGGGCGGTTCGTGTTATGATCAGGAAATGTTATCATATCTGTTCTTTGATGGCTGCCTGTGCAGCGGAAAGGCGCGCGATTGGTACGCGGAATGGTGAACAGCTAACGTAATCCATGCCCACGCGGTGGCAGAATTCCACTGAGCTGGGTTCTCCGCCATGCTCGCCACAAATACCTACCTTGAGGTCTTTTTTGGTTTCGCGTCCTTTGCGGGTTCCCATCTCAACAAGCTGGCCCACGCCTGCCTGGTCGAGCACCTGGAACGGATCGTTTTTCAGAAGACCTTTTTCCATGTAAACCGGCAGGAATTTACCAGCATCGTCACGTGAATAACCAAAGGTCATCTGTGTGAGGTCGTTGGTACCGAAGCTGAAGAACTCGGCTGACTGAGCGATTTCATCGGCAGTGAGTGCAGCCCGTGGTACCTCAATCATGGTTCCCACCAGGTATTCAATTTCGTCGTTGCGCTCGGCAAAAACGGTCTTGACGGTGTTTCGCACGATCGATTCCTGCATTTTCATCTCTTCGATAGTTCCGGTGAGCGGAATCATGATTTCAGGTATTGCAGTAATTCCTTTTTTCTTGAGATTAAGTGCAGCCTCAATGATGGCACGGGCCTGCATCTCGGTGATCTCAGGATAGGTGTTTCCAAGACGGCATCCGCGGTGGCCGAGCATGGGGTTGAATTCCATGAGGTTTTCAACGCGCTCTTTAACCACTTCCAGGCTCAGGCCGAGTTCTTTGGCCATTTCTTTCTGGTTCTTTTCTTCGTGCGGCACAAATTCGTGCAGTGGCGGATCAAGCAGACGCACGGTAACGGGCAGTCCGTCCATAGCTTCAAAGATACCTTCGAAATCCTCGCGCTGATATGGCAACAGTTTTTCCAGTCCTTTGCGGCGGCCTACCTCATCATCAGCCAGGATCATTTCGCGCATGGCTTTGATTCGGTCACCTTCGAAAAACATATGCTCTGTACGGCAAAGGCCAATTCCCATGGCACCGAATTCGCGGGCGGATTTGGCATCCCTGGGTGTATCAGCATTGGTTCTCACCAGCATGCGGCTGTATTTGTCGGACAGTTCCATAAGTGTGGCCAGGCTGCCTGATACTTCGGGCTCTTCTGTATCCACTTTACCTTCATACACTTCGCCGGTGGTACCGTTAAGTGATATCCAGTCTCCTTCGTTGAATTTTTTACCATCAACTGTCATGGTTCTTTCACGGTAGTTCACCTTGATGGAGCCAGCACCTGACACGCAGCATTTACCCATTCCGCGTGCTACAACGGCAGCGTGGGAGGTCATACCGCCACGGGCGGTGAGGATACCATTGGCGATGTTCATGCCTTCGAGGTCCTCGGGTGAAGTTTCGATTCTAACCAGGATGGAGTTTTCATATTTAATGGCTTCATCGGCAAAGAAAACAACCTGCCCTGTTGCAGCGCCTGGTGAAGCGGGCAATCCTTTTGCAATGGTAGTGGCACTAAGCAGTGCATCAAGCCGGAAAACCGGGTGCAGCAGTTCGTCAAGCTTATTGGGCTCTACGCGCAGCAATGCAGTTTTTTCATCAATTATTCCCTGGTCCAGCATATCGGTGGCAATTTTCACCATGGCTGCACCGGTGCGTTTACCACTACGGGTTTGCAGCAGCCAGAGCTTACCATCCTGAATGGTGAATTCGAGGTCCTGCATATCTTTGTAGTGATTTTCAAGGTCCTGCTGGATTTCATCGAGTTCCCTGTAAAGCTTCGGCATTGTTTCTTCCAGTGAGGGGAATTTTTCTTTGCGTTCTTCTTCGGACACGCCGGCAAGTTTGGCCCAGCGGCGTGATCCCTCAAGGGTGATCTGCTGCGGTGTACGTGTACCTGCAACTACATCTTCTCCCTGTGCGTTGATAAGGTATTCGCCGTTGAAAATATCTTCGCCGGTGGCAGCATCGCGGGTAAAGGCAACACCGGTGGCTGAGTTTTCGCCCATATTACCGAATACCATGGCCTGTACGTTTACGGCAGTTCCCCACTCATCAGGAATTTTATTGAGCCGGCGGTAGTACACGGCTCTATGAGTGTTCCAGCTGTCGAACACCGCCATTACAGAACCCCAGAGTTGCTCCCAGGGGTCTTCAGGAAAATCTTTTCCAAGGCTGTCTTTAACGGCTTTTTTAAATTCGGCAACGAGGTCTTTAAGGTCGTCAGTGGTGAGTTCCACATCGTTTTCCACGCCTTTTTCTTCTTTCTTTTTGTGGATGATCACCTCAAAGGGGTCTTCCTCTTCTTTTGAAGCCGGCTTCATACCCAAAACCACATCACCATACATCTGGATAAAGCGGCGGTATGAATCCCAGGCAAATCGTTCGTTACCTGTTTTTTTAGCCAGCCCTTCCACAGAAACATCATTCAATCCCAGGTTCAGGACGGTATCCATCATACCGGGCATGGAAACGCGCGCACCTGATCTGACAGACAACAGGCATGGGTTTTCGCTGTCGCCGAATTTTGTTCCCATGATGTTTTCCACATTCCGCACAGCGATTTCCACTTCACTGCGGATCATATCAACGACTCCGTCGTAACCAATTTTGTTGTAGTCAGTGCAAACCTCAGTAGTGATAGTAAAGCCTGGAGGCACCGGCACTCCCACCAGGTTCATTTCCGCCAGGTTGGCACCTTTACCACCCAGCAGGTTCTTCATTGTGACATTTCCCTCAGCTTTTTTATCGCCGAAGAGATAAACATTTTTTCGTTCACCCATTATTAATTCTCCTGTTTATATTTAAATAGACTTTGCTAATCAACCATTTATGCATATAATGCAAAGGATTACAAAGATAGTAAAAAAAGAGGAAATGGTAATCAACTGCAAGCATATTGATTGTAATTGAAAAAACAGATAAGCGGTTAACCGGGCGATTAAGTAGTGGGGAAATTGAGTAGATCAGGCAATTGGATGCAAGCTAAACTTAACTAAAAAATAACTCAGTTTCAGCAGCCTGAAATGTTCCGGCTTCAGCAATGGCAATACAAAAGCCACACAATAACCGGCCGGGGAAATGTTTGCCGGCCGAAGGCATGTTTGCCATGAAAAAACCCGGTGCAGAAGAACTGTACCGGGCAGGTGTTGTGGCTTTGATATTTTCAGATCGCGTCGGTTTCCACTACTTTGCCAAGCAGATCGGCATAGGGAATTATCAGATATTCCTTATCATTCAGCTTGAGTTCGGAGCCACTGAATTTTTTATAAAAAACTGTATCTCCGACTTTGATCTCAGCATTTTCGATATTGCCGACAGCAGCCACCTTAGCATGCTGAGGTTTTTCTTTGGCAGTGTCAGGAATTATGATCCCACCTGCAGTTTTCTCCTCTTTATTGCTGTTGAGTTCCAGCAAGACATTTTCATTGAGCGGTTGTAATTCTTTCATTTTTATATGTTTTTGATTTATATCTGTAATTATCCTTCAATTCCAAGCAAACGGTTGATCCTGGCTTTATCAAATCCCAACACCCACTGCCCATTGATTTCGGTTTGGGGCACGCCCTGCCGGCCGGTTTTTCGCACCAGCTCCTGGGCTTTTTGCTGGTCAGCGGCCACATTAATGTCACGGAAATTGATCCCATGACGTTTCAGATGATTTTTCAGGGTAGTACAATGTGGGCAGGCCGGGGTAGAATAAACAATGACATGGTTTTGCTTCCTGCCTCCGGCAGAAGGGGCAGTAAAAAGTGAATTCCGGATCAGTGATCCGTAATATTCCGTATCATGACAGCCTTTCACTTCATTTTTAAACTCGCCTTTTTCAAAACGCATTAAAGAAGGAACCGACACAATACCATATTCAGGATGGATATCCCTGACTTCGGTCACATTCGCAGCAATAACAACTACATCTTTATCAGCCGGGAGATGTAATTTGCTGATACTTTCCCGGGCGCAATCGCTGCTTTCAGCTCCTCGCTTATACAGCAGCACAAAAGCCTTTTCATGCTTTTTAACATGCTCCAGCATTTCCTGGTGAGAATTCACTTCAATAATTGTCATAGCATTCATTTATCGCCATGTTGGCAACTAGCATGCCATGCGAGGGATAATGTAATTTTGTCAGTTGATGACATACTGAGTTATTGTCAGAGTTGTTCTTCTGAAATTACCTTATCTTTTACATATGACTGCTTAACTTCCGGATTTCCCTGCTGATCAAAAAATATCCATTCGCCAGTACGAAAGTAGGCATGTTTATACGGATTGAAAACAACACTCCCCTTTTCTTTCGCTACGCCATTTTCATAATAAATGGTTTTAGTGAAGGTTAATGTTTTTTTATCGGTCAGTTCCAGATGGCTTTGCCTGTTGCCATTGGGATAATAATAGGTTCTTTCCACCACATGCTCCAGCCCTTTATCCATCAGCTCGTAAAATTCCAGCTCTCCGTTGCTGTAATACTCCTTCCATTCCAACGGTTCTCCTTTCCAAAAGCTCACGTTCGACCTTAGCTGCCCGTCAGGATAATAAACTTTCAGCTCCGCCTTGTTGGCATTTTTCTCCTTAAACTCCCTCTCCATCTTACCATCACTGAAATAGTTGCGATAGGTGGGCGTGAGCTTGCCTTTATTATAGTATCCTTTATGTTTCAGCTCACCATTGGCATAATAATCCTTTTGCAGTCCCATGCAGGGCTGGCCGTTGCACATGCGCACGGAATCGCCTCCCGTCACAGGGTTAAATGCATCATATAGGGTGATGCTGCTGTCCTTATCAAGACTCAGGCTGTCATTTTGAGCATATGCACCGGCTGAGGTCATAAAAACTAAAAGCAGATAACAGATACGGATTTTACACATAATATAAGGAATTATCAGGTTATTATTCCGTTTTCACGAAGGATCAATTCCATTTTCTGTTGTAATTCTGAAGCTTTTTTTCTTGCTTTCGCGGCAAAGTCTTTTTCAGCGGAAGCAAAGATGATACCTCTGGAACTATTGACCAGTAGCCCACATTCGTGAGTCATACCGTAATCAGCCACATCTTCAAGGCTTCCACCCTGTGCCCCCACACCCGGCACCAGCAGGAAATGACCGGGAACTATTTCCCGGATGTTCTGCAGCATTTCGGCTTTGGTGGCTCCCACCACATACATTATATTTTCATCGGATCCCCATTGGTTGCTGCGTATGAGCACCTGTTCAAATAATCCCGGACGGTTTTGATCATCAAAGTCCGGGCTGTCCTGTTTATCCCCTATGGGTTCAGCAGGCATCTGAAAATCTGCTGAACCGGGATTTGACGTTAAAGCCAGAATAACAGCAAACTTATCTTCATATTGCAGGAAAGGCTCAACAGAATCACGTCCCATATAAGGAGCTACTGTTACACTGTCGAAATCCAGTTTTCCGGGCGACAGGAACGTTTCAGCATAATATTTGGAAGAATTACCAATATCGCCTCTTTTGGCATCAGCAATGGTGAAGACACCTTCATCTTTGGATTTAATATATTCAATGGTTTTCTCCAATGTACGCCAGCCATCCGCCCCCCGGCATTCGTAAAATGCTATATTGGGTTTATATGCTGCTGCAAGGTCTATGGTGGAGTCAATAATTTGCCGGTTAAATTCAAATACCGGATCATCAGCATCCATAAGGTGCTGAGGTATTTTTTTGATATCACTGTCAAGGCCAATGCACAAAAACGACCTCTTTTCTTTAATGATCTTGATTAATTCTGACTTTTTCATGGGTTTTGTTTATCTGAAAGAAATTCTTTTACCTGCTTTTGTTCCTGCTCATAAAGTTTATCCCACCGCATCTTTAAGCTTTTCAGCATTCTCGGCTGTCTGCAGCTTATCAATAATTTCATCCAGGTCACCGTCAATAATATTTTGGAGATTATAGAGAGTGAGGTTGATCCTGTGATCCGTAACACGCCCCTGGGGATAGTTATAGGTACGTATTTTAGCAGAACGGTCGCCGGTGGAAACCATGGTTTTACGTTTGCTGGCAATCTCAGCCATGTATTTTTGATATTCCATTTCATAGATTCTGGCCCGAAGCACTTTCATGGCCTTAGCCAGATTCTTTATCTGCGATTTCTCATCCTGACAGGAAACCACGATACCCGTAGGCTCGTGTGTAAGCCTTACCGCGGAATAGGTGGTATTCACACTTTGCCCGCCGGGGCCTGAAGAACAGAAAGTATCTTTTCTGATGTCGGACTCCTTCACATCCACGTCAAACTCATCAGCCTCAGGCAATACAGCCACAGAGGCTGCTGAGGTATGCACCCGGCCCTGGGTTTCGGTCTGGGGGACGCGCTGCACACGGTGTACTCCTGATTCATACTTCAATACACCATATACATCATCGCCTTCCACATTGAGAATAATTTCCTTATATCCTCCCTGGGGGGCTTCGGTATTGGAGATCACGTCCATCCTCCAGCCTTTTTTTTCAATGTATTTCGAGTACATCCTGAAGAGGTCACCTGCAAAAATCCCTGCTTCATCCCCACCTGTTCCGGCACGTATTTCCATCACGGCATTTTTATCATCCTGAGGATCTTTGGGTATCAATAGAAATTTTATCTGCTCATCGAGCTCTTTTTTGCGTTCGGTGTATTCATGCAACTCCTCCCTGGCCATTTTCACAAATTCTTCGTCCTTTTCAGTCTTGATGATCTCCCTGGCCGATTCTATATTGCTCAGCAGTTCACTGTATTCATGGTAAGCCTCAACTAAAGGCTGCAGTTCTTTATAATCTTTATTGAGTTTGATGAAGCGTTTCTGATCAGCAATCACTTTCGGATCGCTCATCTGCTGCTCTATCTCCTCATATTGTCGTTTGAAATCTTGCAGTTTATCCAGCATTTTATTCTATACGTTTTAAATTATGTTTCATTTCTGATAATGGAATGTTCCCATTTGTGATTTTATGGTTACTGCTGCCTTATCAGATTCTTCACAGCGGCCCACAATTCTGGCATCAATACCAAATGAATGAGCAATTTCAATCACAGGCTGGGCAAATTTCCCATCCACATAGATTTCCATGCGGTGGCCCATGTTAAACACCTGGTACATTTCCCGCCAGTCTGTTCCTGATTGTTGTTGAATAATGCTGAAGAGCGGAGGCACATCAAACATATTATCCTTAATAACATGAAGCTTTTTGATAAAATGCAGCACTTTGGTCTGTGCACCTCCGCTGCAATGAATCATTCCATGTATTTCGCCGCGATACTTTTTCAGTATATCACTGATCACAGGTGCATAGGTTCTGGTTGGTGACAGCACAAGCTTTCCGGCATCCATTCCTTCCACCCCTGTAACCTCCGTTAGTTTCATTTCCCCGGCGTACCTGAGATCTTCGGGTACAGCAGGATCAAATGTTTCCGGGTATTTTTCAGCCAGATATTTACTAAACACATCATGCCTGGCTGAGGTTAAACCGTTAGAGCCCATACCGGCATTGTACATATGCTCATATTTGGCTTTACCGGAGGAAGCAAGTCCGACGATAACATCGCCCGGGCGGATGTTGTTTTCTATGATCTGATCGCGTTTTACCCTGGCCGTAACCGTAGAGTCCACGATCACTGTTCTCACCAGATCACCCACATCAGCCGTTTCGCCGCCGGTGAGATAAACTCCGACTCCCCACTTTCTCAGGCCGGCCAGTATTTCTTCCGTTCCATTGATCAATGCTGAGATAACCTCGCCGGGTATCAGGTTCCTGTTTCGTCCTATGGTGGATGACAGCAATATATTATCTGTAATACCCACACAAAGCAAATCGTCCAGGTTCATCACAATAGCATCCTGTGCTATCCCTCTCCACACCGACAGATCGCCAGTTTCTTTCCAGTAGGCATAGGCCAGTGAGGACTTGGTACCGGCACCGTCAGCGTGCATCACATTGCAATATTCCGCATCCCCTCCCAGTATATCGGGAATAACCTTGCAAAAGGCATTGGGAAAAATGCCCTTGTCGATATTCTTAATGGCGCTATGGACATCTTCCTTGGATGCTGACACTCCGCGCTGGTTGTATTTTGATTGTTCTGTCATGATAAATACATCAAACAAAAATCCCGAAACTCCATAAGGAAGTCCCGGGATTGTTATATGTTAATTCAGCTAATTTTCTTCTTCTTCAGTTTCTTCAATCTCCTTAAAGATGAGCATGTCCATCTCCTCATCAATACGAAACTCGCCAAATTGTTTAAGGCCTGCATCTCCTATTATAATATGGGGTTGCTGATCATAAGTAACTATCATGCGTACATTTTCCATCTCGCGGTTAGCAATACGAACAGACTTAATGGTTACTTCTGCATTTTCAACAATAGAACCGTCTTCCTTAATGGCATCTTCACCTTCAGTAAAGTCTCTGACAGTGATAATTGCCTGCGACAGAAACTCCATTGCTTTATCATAAGAAAGATAAATGGCATCTGTGTTTTTAATATAGCTTGCTGTCAACTCATTACGATTAACAATAATGGGGAAAGTATATGCATTATCCTTAGCTTTCAGTTTCACCATATTCTCTTGCGGGCGCAGTGCAATTCCACCAAATCCGATAGAATCCAGGGGTTCCACTGCGGATTTGGTTGGTACGTAATCATTGCGCAGGATTTTAAAGGTTGTTCGCCGGTTCAACTGATGAGCAGCTTCCTTATGCCTTGTGGAAGGCAGGTTGTTTATGTATCTCTCTGTGAGTCTTGTTCCTTTTTCAAACGTAATTCCATTTACTGTAATATCCTTATCCAGTTTTCTTGGCATCCTCTCACCATAACCTTTAGGCACAAGACGTGCACGGTCGATTCCTTTTTTCACCAGGTAATCCACAATTGACTTGGCACGCTTTAACGAGAGCGTGTCATTAAAATCTTCATCAGCCCGGAAGTCGGTATGAGAGCCTAACTCCACCACCAGCCTTGGGTTCTCTTCCATAGTTTTGATAAGGCCGTTCAGGGAATCCTTATAGATGTCAAGCAGTTTCCAATCACCAAGGTCAAAACGTATCTCAGGTAAAGGAATCGGATCTTCGGGTATCGGTTTCAGCCTGAAGTTCAGAACAAGATCTTTGCTGGCCATAAGGCCTACTGTGGTTTCCTTCTTATCTTGCTGGAAATAATCATTTTTAATTACTGTAATTTCATAGGAAGTTTCCTTATTCATCTGTCGCTTATTGAAAGAGTAGCTTCCGTTACTCCCGGTTTTAGTTTCTACTGTGGTTCCGTCAGATCCTACCTTGGTAACCGTTGCATCAGCTATCGGCTGCAAGGTTTCCTCGTCCCTTACAGTTCCTGACAGTGTAAAAACGATCTCCGGTAACCTGAAGTGCCAGATATCATCTTCACCACGCCCACCACGGCGGTTAGTGGAAAAGAAGCCCATTTCTTCAGCCTTGTTATCTTCCAGGGAGCGCTGGTCTTTATTAAATGTGATACCGAAGTCATCCATATGTGAATTAATGGGAACCTTCATATTCTCGGGCTCAGTCCAGTTTTCGTCCACTTTTCTGGAATGATAGATATCAAGTCCTCCAAGTCCGACATGCCCGTTGGATGCGAAATACAGATGGTCATCCTCACGCAGGTAGGGATACATTTCATCATCCTCAGTATTGATTACCGGTCCAAGATTCACAGGCTCACCGAATGGCCGGTGTGCGCTCCTGCGGGTTGCCATCCACAGGTCGAGTCCACCATGACCTCCATCCATATCAGAAGCGAAGATGATAGTTCTTTCATCACCTGAAATGGCGGGGTGGCCATAGGTAAATGTATCAGGACCCAGCGGAACCAATTCCGGGTCACTCCATGTGCGGCCACGCTTTTTGGTCGAATAAATCTTACAGGAAAGAATTTTTCCTTTTTCCATGGGGCAGCGGGTAAAATACATGGTTATGAAACGTCGGTCGAAAGAAACAGCACCTTCATTCATTTTTGTATTGATCACTTCATCCTTGTCGATAAGATCAGCACGGCTCCAGTTGCCTCTTTGATCCTGCTCTATAATAAAAAGGTCGGAATAGGTCTGACCTGTATTGGGATCCGTCTTGCCAGTTGCTTCATTTCTGCTGGAAGTAAAGATGACGGTATTATATTTCCTGTCAGCATACATAGGAGCAAAATCCGATTCCCGGTCATTTATTCGCCTGTCAGCTTCAACTTCGTATCTCGTGGGATTGTCCTGCCAGTCTTTCGCCTGTTTGCAGGATTCAATGCCCTTTTCACCCCTTGGATCATCAGGTACTTTTTCCTTGTAAATCTTATACTGCTTTATCGCATCTTCGTATTTTTCGCGGCTTTTAAGAACCTGTGCATAGCGCAGGTAAACTACAGGATCGGAGTATTTGGCTCTTATTGCACGCAGATAGGCATATTCAGCCTGCCAGATATTGTTGGTCAGGCGGTAACTTTCAGCTATACGGAACAGCATACGCCTTTTTTCCACACGGTTTGAAGTTTTGCTGTAAGCCTTTTTATAAAGGTCTATTGCCTCATAATACATCTTCATTTCGAATGCATTATCGGCTTCTTCGGTAAAGTTTCTCTGGGCATACGCTGATGAACTAAACATAAGCGATAGCACCATTAAAAGAAGAAAAGATTTAATGATCTTCATTGATTATACATTTTATATTTATCCGGAAACCATTCTTATTCCTACATGCTATTTTGCAAACCTACCGGTTTCCGGCTCGTTATATCCTTAACTGTCATAAAGCAGAGCAAGTGCTAAACTTTCATCCACTTATAGGGTTGCTAAAATAAAGAAAAATTCCCTGTTAAAAAAATAAATAATTACTATTCGTCAAATTCTTTAATCAGCAATCATTGTAACCAATTAATATATACTTTGATTGAAGAAGCTTAATACTTTATGCAGAAAGTACTTTCAGATAAACGTGTGTAAAAATCTTAATATTATATTGACCGGTTACATAATCAAAATAAATCTCTTTAGTTTAGCCTTGCATACATAATGTCCTTCATATATATTACCAAACAAAAAAAAGGGCCAAAAAGCATGGCCCTTTCTTGAGAATTTTTATAAAAGATTTACTTTCTCTTTTTTGGTGCTGCTTTTTTTAATTTTTGCGGCTTTGAGTTTTCCTTTGCTTCACGTCTTTTCTCCTGAGAAACGATCAGGTCATAGGAAACCGGACAGGCATTAAACAGTGATGAATAAGTACCGATAAGTATACCAGACATCAATGCAAAGGCAAATCCCCGGATCACCTCTCCTCCGAGGATAAATATAATAAGCAGCACTACAAATGTAGTACCTGATGTATTGAACGTACGGGCAAGCGTGCTGTTAAGCGCTGCATTCATATTATCCTTCAGTCTGCGTTTTGGATACAGGGTATTGTACTCCCTGATACGGTCGAAGATTACCACAGAGTCATTAATTGAGTAACCAATGATGGTGAGGATGGCGGCAATAAACGCCTGATCCACCTCCAGGCTAAAGGGTACTATCCCCGAGAAGATCGAATACAGCGAAACTGCAATCAGCGAATCATGGAACAGGGCAGTCAGGCCTCCAAGACCATATTGCCATCTGCGGAAGCGCACAGCAATATACAGGAACATAAACACCAGGGCTATGGAGATAGCAAGCACTGCCTTTCGTTTAATGTCATCGGCAATTGTAGGTCCAACCTTCTGCGAACTCAATATTCCCAATACCTTTTCGCTGGCATCTGAATGGAAAGCTTTACGGCTGATTTCGTCTTCATAAAAGCCTATCACACCTTCATACAGACGTGCCTCAATTAATGAATCGGCATTGGGCACATCGGATTCCATCAGAAATTTAGTGGTGATCTTCACCTGGTTATCCGGACCGAAGGTCTTCACTTCAGGAGAATATGATTCCCCTTCTTCATCTACAAATGCCTGGGATAATGACTCGCGGATTTGCATGGTATTCACGTCCTGGTCAAATCGCACAACATATGTGCGTCCGCCACTGAAGTCAACACCCATATTAAGGCCTTTGGTGGCCAGTGAAACAACGCCGGCAACAATTATTATAGCAGAAAGCACATAAGTTTTCTTACGCATACCAATGAAGTCGAATTTGGTATTGGCAAGTGTATTCATGGTAAACTTATTGGCAAAAGTAATCTTCAGGTTTTTATTCAACATCCATGTAAACACCAGTCTGGAGAGGAATATGGCTGAGAATAATGAAGTCATGATACCAATAATAAGGGTGGTGGCAAAACCGCGTACCGGCCCGGCACCAAATATTACCAGAACAATACCTGTGACCAGTGTGGTTACGTTACCATCAATGATGGCAGAATAGGCATTTTTATAACCATCGGCGATGGCAAGCTTTTTACCTTTACCGGCTCTTACCTCCTCCTTGATACGTTCATATATAATTACGTTGGCATCCACGGCCATACCCAGCGTAAGTACAATACCCGCGATACCAGGCAGAGTAAGCACGGCCTGCAATGAAGAAAGCACTCCGAAAATAAAGAATACGTTGGTGAGCAAAGCAAGGTCAGCAACTAAGCCAGCACGGCTGTAGTATGAAAACATATACAACAACACTATGATAAATGCTATAATGAAAGAGATCAAACCTGCATTAATGGCTTCTTCTCCCAGCGAAGGACCAACAACAGCTTCTTCCACTATATTGGCAGGAGCAGGAAGCTTACCTGCTTTAAGGATATTGGCAAGGTCCATGGCCTCCTCAGCGGTAAAGTTACCACTGATAGTTGAAATACCATTTCCGATTTCTGACTGAACCACCGGGAATGAATAAACATATCCATCCAAAACAATAGCCACAGAATTACCAATATTATCAGCAGTGAGCCGTTTCCAGGTCTTCGCACCCTGCCTGTCCATGTTCATCATCACTTCATAATCGCCGTTAGGGCTAACATCCTGGCGTGCATTAACTACTCTTTCCCCGCTGAGCTGCGGTTTTCCTCCCCGCTCTGTTTTCAGGGCAACCAGCATATACACATTATTATCTTCTGACTGTGGTTTCACTGTCCAGGAAAGCTTCATGTCACGTGGGAAAAGAACTTTCACCTCCTGCATGTTCAGGTAGCGGTTCACCTTAGCTGTATCTTTCGCTTCAGCATAACCAACAACCGGCCCCTCCATCGGATAAACACGACCCTGTTCATCCTGAGAAAATGCTGGTTCCAGGAGATTAAAAAGCTCACGGTCTTCTGTTCCCTCCTGTAATGTATCTTCCTGCTCCAGCAGATCAGCCAGGGCAACACTATCCTGCTGGCCGTTATCATCTTCTTCAACAAATTCACCTTCCAACTCGTTGGCTGTGGTAACATCATCACCTTCAGGATCAATATCCACAGCTTCGCTACCTTCCATAATCAGGTCAGCTTCTGTAGTATCGGCAGTAGTTGTGTCGGCAGCTACCTGCTCGCCTTTAACTATATCTGATACTTTCTGATTTGCCTGGAGAAAGAGGTCATATTCCTCCTGGAAATTGTAGGTTTCATAAAACTGCAGCTGAGCAGTACTCTGTAGCAGCTTTCTTACACGCTCCGGCTCTTTTACACCGGGAAGCTCCACCAGTATCCTTCCTGAACCCTGAAGCTTCTGAATATTGGGCTGGGCAACACCAAAGCGGTCGATACGCGTACGCAGGATCTCAAAAGAGCGGTCAATAGCACTTTCGGCCTCATCCCTGATCACTTCTATCACCTCCTCATCAGTAGACTGGGCATTAATGCGATCTTTCAGCTCCACTGTTGTGAATACGGGAGAAAGCGGCTGTTCGGGTGCGATCTCCTGAAACGATTCATAAAAGAGGGTAACAAAATCTTCCTGGCTTTCTTTTTGTTTTTCCCTGGCGCTTTCAATAGCCTGGTTGAAAATGGAATTGGGGTCGGTGGCATGGTTTTCAGCAGCCAGACTCCTGATCACGTCCATTACTGATACTTCCAGCGTAACATTCATTCCACCCCTCAGGTCGAGGCCCAGGTTCAATTCGCGTTCCTTGCATTCCTGGTAGGTGTATTTCCTGACACCAATGTTATAAATCACCTGGCTTTGCATGGAATCCAGGTAGTATTTTCTGGATGCTTGCGAAAGAGAATCGTAATAAATACCTTCTAACGCGGGATCCCCTTCAGCCATTTCCTCAGCTTTTTGCTGAATCTGAGGCGAGTTAGCATATTCAGTGGCATTGTCTTCCACGCGGGAAGCAAAATAAGTGAATGACAATGAATATAAGCTCACTAGCGCAAAAACAATAGCAAAAAGCCGTATCGCTCCTTTATTCTGCATGTGTATATAAAATTATTATTAGTAATCCTGTTTTAATAAGGCTGCAAATATAGAATAACATTATCAAATTACCAATGCCGGAATGCTCAGAAATGAAAAATTCTCATAATTAGTTTGCTGTATCGCCGAATTTCCGGCCCTGCCATGTGTTACGCTGCTCCAGTTGCTTTTCAATTCCAACCATGATCTGATCATTACGAATATCCCATTGATTGGCCGCTATAAATCGTGGCGGAGCCTCACCGGCCAGGCGTTCTATACTCACATGCGGTGTTAAAAGCTCCAGGAAATCAATTATAAAATCCTTGTAGTGTGCATAATCAAAAATGTGAAAATCACCGGGTTTTTTCAGAAATTCACCTTCCATGGGGGTATTTCTGAATATCTGCAGCTGATGAAACTTCAAACTGGAAAACGGCAATTCAGAAATAATCGCTGCCTCATCCAGCATTTCCTTCCTGCTTTCACCCGGCAGCCCGAAAATAAAATGTCCGCCCACAGGCAACCCTCTTGCAGCAGTTTTCTCTATTGCTTTCACCGCGGTGGCAAAATCGTGACCCCTGTTGATGCGAGAAAGAGTTTTATCATAACAGGATTCAACTCCATATTCCACAATTATATAAGAGCGGCTGGATAATTCCGCCAGGTAATCCAGGATTTCATCGGTTATTGTATCGGGACGGGTACCGATAACCAAACCCCGGATACCTTCCACCGACAAAGCTTCAGCATAGATTTTCCTGAGTTCCTCCAGGGAGGCATAGGTATTGGAATATGCCTGAAAATAAGCAAAAAAGCCATGCGCATTCTTATAGCGGGTCTTTTGGAATGCTATGCCTTCTTCAATTTGTGTTTTGATAGTTTTTGATGAGATACAATATGACGGGTTGAAGGCATCATTATCACAGTATGTACAACCGCCCCTGCCAAGTGTTCCGTCACGGTTGGGACACGTAAACCCGGCATCTACCGCAACTTTCTGAATACGGTGACCGAATTTTTCCTTCAGATAATTCACATAGGCATTGAATCTGCGACCAGTTCCCCAGGGATATTCCATAAGCCTGCAAAGATAAGGAATGAATTGAAAGTTTTAGGCCTGAGCCCACTCCGAAAAGTTCATGCAACTGATTTTCAATGTTTTTTTTGCCCTGAATCCCTAAAGGGAAAACATTGAAAATCAGTTTCTCTTACTGCTCTGTCTGTACAAAATAAATATTC
>CAYZDA010000050.1:0-20555 GCA_964477095.1 uncultured Bacteroidales bacterium
CTTGTAGAAATAGTAACGATTTGTGTGCTATGCTGAATTAGCTGACAATTAATAGACAAAGAAGAAGACTAACAAATGAAAATAAAGGAATTAATTCGATTTACAGATGAATATCAAAACAAAGAAGATATTATTCTGAGAGACCATTTGGCAATAGAGCGAACCAAACTGGCTAATGAAAGAACACTACTTTCTTATATCAGGACAACTCTTTATCTTATATTGGCAGGAATTGCATTCTTAGGTATGAAAGACCTGGAAGAAATTAAAGGACTTGGATATTTTTCGTTATCTCTTTCGTTCATTGTTCTTTTTATAGGAATACTTCGTTTTTACCAGTTAAAAAAACATATAATTAAAATATATGGCCCTTTTAAAGAGAGAAAAGCTAAAGAAATAAGTGATTAATGAACATTTCATACCGCAAACCCGTTGTGGCCAAGCTGAGAGAATTTGCCCTTGAATTCTTTCCTGCGATGAGAAAGCCCGAAACAAGCTGGTTTAAGAAGTTGAAAGGAACAAATGGAATTTATGAATTCCGCATTGATGAAAGCAACAAATTTTACCGGCTTTTTGCTTTTTGGGACAAAGAAGGCAAAACGGAAACACTAATTGTTGGTACGCATGGAATTGCAAAGAAAACAAACAAAACCCCAGCCAACGAAATTGGAAATGCTGGGCGAGAAAATTAAAGAAATCCGAAAAAGCCGAAATTAAAGCCAGGAAGAATTGGGAAAACTTATCGGTGTACAAAAAGCCCGGGTTTCCAAGTTGGAGAACGGAAAAAGCAGTGCGACTTTAGCAACCATAAATAAAGTATTCCGGGCAATGCGGGCAAAAGCAAAGTTACATATTGAATTGGAAGATGAATCCGGTTTGGTAGTTTGACAAATAGTTAATATAAATCCTTGACTCAGGTGCTTGATTTTATTAATTTAGCCATAAATTCAAAATATTGTTGAACTAAAATTTTTTTTATGAAAAAATTAAATTTACTCTTATCAATTGCTATGGGGACACTTTTATTATTTACCCCCCCCGTTCAATGAATGCTCAAAACTCTCTGTTTATGATCCCGCAAAATCCGGAGAGCTATTTTAATGTGGATACTGAAATTCGCAATACCGGGGCAGGTGTTTGCGAAGTTTCTTATTCCCTTGTTAACGGCTATGATCCTTCTGGCTGGGAACAAGGCAATCAGCATCACCCCTGTATTGCTTCGCGTTTTAGTGTGGATGAAAAGATAATCGGCTGGTATGATGATGAAACCTATAAGCCTGACTATAAATTGCGCCAGGTCAACGTGGAAATTTTTGGACTTGAAGTGGAAGGCGACCCTGACATTTTATACCCAAATCCTTCCACGAGATGGCTCAATATCCTGCTTCCGGATGATCAACAACAGGCTGATTATTCCATATATTCACTGGAAGGCAAAAATTTAATGCATGGTGTACTCCATAAAGAGCTTAACTCCATAGATGTTTCGGGCCTAAGTAAAGGCATATACCTCGTGGATATTGAATTAAAACACAAAACCATCCGCAAGAAATTCATTAAATTATAAACCCATTAATCACCCCGGCAGGGAATCTCCCGGGGTGGTTTTAATATTTAGACTTATGATAAGGCAATTAAGATATATACTTTTGTTCTTTTTGTTGGCTAGTTGCTTTCAGTATGTTTCAGGACAGAGTGTAAATAATTATGGTCATACAGAAAATATATTGATGCGTACAGGTACATTTAGCGTAAACTACACCTATTTTTTTTCAAATGATTCCAATACATTACATAAAGATACAGCAATTATTATCCCAAGTAACTCAACACCTTTTAATTTAAGATATGCTGTTTATTCTGATAAAAATGGGAACCTAAAACTATATTCTAATGGTAAACATGTTTGGAATGCAAACCATCAAAAAATCAATTCTAATCGATTAATCCCCATTAATAATCATGATTTAAACGTAGCTGTACCTATGCCTGGGAATCCTAATCTAATATATGTATTTTCATTGTTTAAGTTGCCCGGTACCCCTGATTCTTTATACTATGCTATTGTGGATATGGATGGCAATAACGGTATCGGTACCGTGGCCATGTATGGCCAAAAATTTACGCCTTATGGATTGGCCGGAGGACTGGCCCTGACCAAACATGTCAATGGACGGGATTTTTGGCTGGTTAGTAAAAAAGAGATGACCGATCAATACATCGCCTTTCACATTAAGCCGGGCGGGGCAGTGGATACCGTGTTCTCAAAGGCAGGAATAACTCCCAACAGCCAACAGGCCGGTGGTGTTATGAAATTTAGTCCCGATGGTAAATGGCTTGCCGATAATTTGAATTTTCAGACTACTAAGGATACCATGCAATTATTGAATTTTGATGCCTCCACGGGCATGGTAAGTGATACCGATGCCCTGTATGTCCCACCCTGGAATCCGTTTGATCATATTGGTATACCATTAACAATTGAATTTTCTGCGAACAGCCGGTTTGCTTATGTAGCGCAAGCCTCTTATTATGAAAAACGCTTCTACCAATATGATCTTTTGTCTGCTGATCAGCAAGCTTTCTTCAGCAATAAATTAATGATCAAAAATTATATTCCTCCGAATGGTCAAAATAATTATTATCAACTGAATCTGGCAGCCAATGGTAAAATTTACAACCCTTCTTCTGATAATGCCTACGGGATGTTTTTTAATACTATTGAGAATCCCAATCAGCCTGGAACGGCTTGTAATTGGCAACAACATAACTATATAATAAATAGTTCTATATCATATTGTGAGTACGATATTTTTCCCCTTTTCTGCTCATCCTGGCTTCAGCAGCCGGTAGATTTTAGCTATACCCACACCTGCGCGGGGGAGAATGCCCAGCCTACACTATTTGCCTTTACTGATAGCGTTTACCAGGCCGAATGGCACTTTGGTGATAGCCTGGCGGGTGGAGCGGATACTTCTTCTTCGCTGTATCCGTCCTATAATTACATGCAGCCCGGCCAATATACCGTATGGGTGAAAGCGCTGCATTACGGCATGTGGGACAGTATTGCCAAAACCATTGTCATACACCAAAACCCGCAAATCGATATCGGCATCGATACTACGCTCACCGGCAACGATACGCTTGTCCTGGATCCGGGCGGCGGCTATGCCTCTTATCTCTGGAATACGGGCGACACCACACAAACGCTAACGCTTTACGGCTCACAGATATCCGGCGGCAGCCACACCTACTGGGTGGAGGTAACCGATACCAACGGATGCTCGGCCAAAGCCTACCGCACCATAGTTTATTCCGGCGTGGGCATCCACGAACACAATGCAGATAAATGGAAAGTGTATCCCAATCCCACGGAAGACAAACTTACCATAGAGCTGGACCAGCCCCTGCACGATAAAGCCACCCTCCGGCTTTATGACCAAAGTGGAGCCATTGTACGACGATATGAATGGCCACGGCAGGCTCAGAAACTACAGGTCAGTCTCAGCGGCCTGAGCAACGGCATCTACTGGCTGGAGCTGGATGACGGAACGCAAACATTAAGGCAGAAGGTGGTGAAGCGGTGAGGGGCGCTGTTGAGTTGAGCTTAACCAGACACTGTCAGTAACTCGCTTCGCACCTGACTGGTCTTTACATCCGCGGATTTGTTTTACGGTTTTTCGCGGTAATTCACTATTCCAAATTGGCGACAATTAAGCGGTGGTATTTTTAGCTATGATATATCCGCTAAGCTTCGATTGTCGTTCAATAGCGGTAGAATACCTGCATACATAATAAAAATGCCCGGTCAAAAGTATGAGCGGGCATTTTAGTTTTATCGAATGGATTCTTACTTAAACATCCCGGCTTTCAGGCCAAAAATAAAGGTACGGGGCATAGAGGGGCCATAAACATATCCTGCATCACGGTGTATGCCGGCATCAAAGTCGCTTTGGAAGCTGTTGAATATATTTTTCACTCCGGCAAATATTTCCAGTTTGAAATCTCCCTTAAGATGCATGTGGTAGCTCACTTTACTGTTCATATCAAAGAAAACAGGGGTTTCTTCCAGCACCGTGTACTCTGTTTCCGGATTTGTCATATGAGGCACAATCATACTACCTGTGTATGTTCCGCTCATGGATATGGACCAGTGGTGAGTAGGCTTGTAGCTCATATTGAAATACCCGTAAGCATCCGGAGTACGGAGCATACTGGCAGTGGCCACTACCGAATCCTGCTTACCACTTTCCGGCTCCCATAATACCTCATCTTCATTGTAGAGGCTTTGCTGCACGGTAAAACCAGCCTGTATCAGCAGGTTATCAATTGGCACATACTTCAACTCAGTATTTATACCCTTAACTGTTGCGCCTGATCCATTGGTGCGAAACATAATAACTGTTTCACCGGTGGGATCCGCTGTAATTTCAGAAACAAAGGCATCATCCAGGGTGGTGTAAAAACCTTCCGCAAGCATATAAAAATCAGAATTCTTGATTTTGCCTGTATAATCAACAGAAGCTGTATAGCTTTGGGAAGTTTCAGCAACGAGGTCTTCATCTACCTGGGTAACAACCCTTTTGGCCCCAGCCACCTCGATATGAAGGTCTTCGCTGAATATTTGCGGCGGGCGGAAACCAGTGGCATAACCAACACGTACCTGAAAATGCTTTCCAACGTCCCTTAGCAGGTTTAACCTGGGGCTGAATATACCGCCTGTAATATTGGTATGGTGATCATACCTGATGCCAGCCTGCAATTTAAGCCATTTCAGGTCCCAGTCGTTTTGCAGATAAACACCCAGATTATTAATGTGCTGATCAGCCACAGTGGTATTGGTTTCACCCAGTTTTTCATCCAGCAGGTCCTGGTGTTTTACTTCCATACCAAGGGTTAACAGGCCCGGAGCAAAAATATGGCGATCGTAATTACCCCCGTATTGTGCACCCGCAACAGCAGTCAGCTCATTGGTATAACCGTAGGCGTTGGGATCCTGCTCGGCACCATAATAGGTTTCGCGATCCACGTTCTGAGCGGAAGTGTACACACTTAATTTATGTTTTTGGTCAGATGTAAACGATTCATAAGACAGTCCGCCGCCAAACATATCAGTGGCAACCTGTTCGGCCACATCAGCGTAATGAGGCAGCAGGTGGAATTCATTGCCGCCACGGCGGAATTCATTAAGGCTGTACATATCAGCAGTGATCTTGCCATTCTCGGTGGGCCTGTGAAATGCATTAATGCCAAATGAACGGCTTTTAATCAAGAACACTTCAGAAAAATCATCTTTGGTTTCGGCCTTGCCATCGCCATCGGCATCCCACATATCATCAGGGTTAGCATTATAGGGATCGCGGTTACGCAACAATCCAAACAGGAACATACCGCTCTTTCGGTCTTTGCTAACGATGGCAGCATTGGCGTTTAAAGCTCTGTCAGATGTTGTGCCGGCGATTAATCCCTGCTGCATGCCCATCTGCCATGTATTCTTCACCGGCTCTTTGGTAATGATATTAATGGTTCCTGCTATGGCATTTCCGCCATAAAGTGCGGAACCACCTCCCCTTACCACTTCTACCCTGTCAATCATGGCTGCGGGGATTTGCTCCAGGCCATAAACTCCTGCCAGAGCACTAAACACAGGGCGACTATTCACAAGTATCTGGGAATATGGCCCATCCAGGCCATTCATTCTCACAGCTGTGAATCCGCAGTTCTGACAATTATTTTCCAGGCGCAGGCCTGGCGTAAAATTCAACCCTTCGGCCAGGCTCACTGATTGTGTGGTTTCAAACAACCGGCTGTCCAGGGTATTCACCATGACCGGCAGATTACAGCGTTCAGTTTCATGACGGTTAGCCGAAACCACCACTCCTTCCATATTGATCAGGTCTGGCTCAATGGTAACATTCACTTGTTTTGTCTGTTGTGGATCAACCTGAATCAGATACTCTTTGCTTTTATATCCAACTCCCTTGATGATCAGTGTGTGTGTACCTGGGTCAACATTATTGATGGTAAACTGTCCGTTTTCGTTGGTAACTGCACCTTGCAGGGTACCCTTAATTACTACATTGATATATGGGGCTTCTCCATTTTCACTTTTAACCTGTCCTTTTACTATGGCAGGTGCTTGCTGGGCGTAACTTCCCACAGTCCACAGCATTGCTATGAATAACAATATTCTTGTTCTCATAAAGAATAAATAAATTTAAAATTTTAACTGCTAAAAAAATACTCTCATTTGGCCATTAAAAGGGACGGTGGAGCACGGGAATCAGAATACCGGATTTTAAAGCGGCTGACGCAGATATCTGCTACTCGGATGCATCTTTGGGGAAACCGGTTCAAAATGAATGCGGCAAACACAAATACCAGACCAGCGAAAAGGTCACCTCCGGTGATCATTGCGATCATACTAAAATCAACAGTACTGTGATGGTGATTGGCGAAAGGAGTGTCTGAGGATGTGTCGACACTTTTCTGAAAAGGATGCGAGTGATATACCACATCACCATCAGGAGTGTAATGATAATGCCCATTGGCAAATCGGTTATGTAAAAACAATACGAAAAACGGGATCATCAGGAGCCCGACTATCACTTTCGTATGTCTTATTTTCTGCATCATGGTGCAAATATATATAAAGTTGCATATCTGCATGTGAAATTATGCAGCAGCAGCCGTTTGATAGAAATTATTTGTACTGTTATTTTATTAACAGTAAGAAATTTATGAACCCTTTTTATCTCTGGTCTAAATTAATTTAAATGAACAATCGGTAAGAAATACTATTGCGGGCTAGCCGGATTTTGTGAAAACTCATCAATTTAAATATATTTGCCGCGGAAAAACAAGCGATAGATTTATTAACAAACAGCATAATCTTTATTCTGCACTTTAACCTGGCAGTTATATCCATTGTTTTTTCAATTTGCATGTTGAAAATAATTATATAAAACATCGATAAATGAATAAATACATCCTGTTAGTCAGCATTATGTTACTGGTAAATATTTTCGCATATGCCCAGAGTAATAAAGAAGAAAGTAAATTACCTGAGGTGTTTAATAGCGCAAGTATCACCGGGCAATGGTTTTTATCCTATGAGCATGACATTACTGAAGATATGAACATGTTCAGGCTTAAACGTGGTTATTTCACAATAAAAACCAGGCTCAACGAGCAATTCTCAGTTCGTTATACCCAGGATATCACACTGGATAAAGAAGGGGAAGACATTGGAAATGTTGAGATGCGGCTTAAGTATCTCTACCTAATGATGCATCCTTTTAAAAGCGGTTTTTTCAAGCATTCCACTGCTGAATTCGGTATGATCCATCGCCCATGGCTGGATTATGAGCAATCGGTAAATCCATACCGGGTGCAGGGAACCATGTTTGTTGAAAGGTATGACTTGTTAAATTCTGCTGATTTTGGCTTTGCTGTGTCCGGGCTTATTGGCGGGGAAATAGATGAAGATTATCAGAAAAACGTGGATAAAAAATATCCGGGTAAATATGGTAGTTATGCTTTTGGGATTTATAACGGCCCAGGTTACCATGCCATTGAAAAAAACAATAATAAAACCCTGGAAGGAAGGCTTACCCTGAGACCTGTGCCGGAGTTCATTCCCGGTCTGCAGTTCAGTTATGCATTCATTTATGGTAAAGCTAATTTACCGGGTAATATAGCTGATTTTAACATGAATCTATTTTTTGCCTCGCAACAGCACCGCCACTTCACACTCACTGCTCAATACCTGAGAGGCAAAGGAAATTCAGCCGGTACATTCTATCTACCTGTTATCAGGGAAAGCTATAATACAACAGGATATTCATTTTTTGGCGAGATAAAAATACCGAATACAAATTTTGCTCTTTTTGGCCGCTATGATAATTTCGAGATGTTTATTCCAGAAAACTCAGTTAACCGGCAGCAAAACTACACTGCAAGCATCGGGGGAATTTCGTACCGCTTCCTGATGAACAAACTTGTATTGGATTATAACTGCCTGACATTACCTGACGGACAAAAAGAAGAACAAATGGAACTGGTGCTGGAGATCAAATTCTGATCACAATAAAACCTGAAGATATCAATCAGCACTGCCTTCTTAGCGCAGCCTAAGAAAAATCGACACCAACTTATTGATTAGTTCCAGGCGGTCCATGGCTATGGCAAAATCAGTACCGGTGGCGATTCCACCATGCTTCATCATCAGGGCCGCAGGATAATTTGACAGCACCTCAGCGGCTTCCCGGGCCAGGTTCAGACTTCCCGATGAAAGAAAGGAAACCACTCCTGCTCCTTCGGGAATCAACAGGTCCATTTCGGGATGAATATTCCTGAGTTTCTTAGTAAGCAGCTCCGAATGCAATTCCGGTTCCCTGTGGGAAAGAACTATAAAGTCAGTAATATGAGCATGCAGCACCACTCTGTCCGGTGAATTATCCTTCAGCAGCCGGTCGTGTATATGCAGGTGCATAAACAATTCTGAAGTCGGTTTAAGCCCCTTGCTCTCTTTTTTCAGAGGCTGAGAAGCATACCTTCGTCCATCACCCGAGATAAACACGATTACCAGGCTGTCCTCAGGTTCGTATTGCATCTCACGCATCCGCGTGCCTGAACCGGAAACCAGCACCTGCCTTCCCTTGAGTTTATCAAGCTTAAATCCCATTTGATACCATGTTCCGCGACATTCCATGTGTTCAGTTTCATCCATCAGGTAAGATAAATTTCCTGCGCTGGCTTCCACCCAGCCCCGAGCTACTAAATGCCGGCAAACCCGGCCTATATCATGTGTGATTTTCATGCTTGATTTGTTTGATGTCCGGCAAAGATACGAAAGCAGGGGAATGATTTCAGGCTTCGCTATTCCTAAAAAACTGATATTTTTTCTAAATAAAAAAAATTTCAGTAACTTTGTAAATAAGCCGTTGAATATGATAATCAAATATAACAAACCCACTAAAGTAACTCTGCTCGTGCTGGTATTAGAAATCGTACTAATACTTGTTGGGTTTAAGTTTATGGATTACCACACCGGTAAAAAAGTAAATACTACACCTGCCGCTGCAGGTGAGGCATTATGGTTAGCTTATGCTGTTCCCTTTTTCACGATATCTTTTCTTGTCATTATTTCTACTTACCTGATATCTAAAAATATTAATAAAAGGACCGCTATACTCATTATTTCTCTATCAATTCTTCTTTCTGCTTTTTCCCTAACCATCTGTTGCATTGCCATCTAAACCCATTATAGACCAACTACTTAGTCAAAATAATCGGAAAAGGGTTCGCAGATGGAGAAATACTGCCGGGGACTGAGGCCGGTGAGTTTTCGAAAATCATTGGTCATGTGAGCCTGATCGAAATAACCGCACTGGTAGGTTAATTCGGTAAGCTTTAAATCAGGTTGCAGTGATTTTTCTTTAATGGCATGCTGAAAACGCACGGTTCGCAGAAACTTCCGTGGAGATGTCCCCACAAAAGCAGCAAATGTCCGTTCAAACTGCTTCCGGCTTAGGCATGCAGCCGAGGCCAGGGTTTCAATATCCACCTGTCCCCTGCTCAGGTTGATCGTTTCCACAGCTTTGAAAACACGCTGAAATTCAAACTTCTTCCCTGACTTCTGCATTCTGCTCATCAAAAATGTTTCTGCTATGGCCACTTTATGATGCATGCTGGTAGCTTCAAAAATCCTATCTTCAAGACGATTTATCCCATCCCTGACCAAAAAACGCAGTGGCGTATGCCGGTTATTAAACTCAACAGCAGGCACATCAAAAAACAACGAGAGGCTGTAAGGCAGAAATACAATTGAAAACAGCGACATGCTGCCTTTCACCTCCAGATCATAGAACTCATTCAACTGTCCGGTTATAAGCACATTATCACTCAGTGGTTTCTGCCTGTCTTTAGAGCCGGGCCGGTCGCCCAGGTAAAAGATCAGTTCAGCCAAACCACTGGGCACGATACGTTGTATATGCTCCCGGCCTTTTGGCAGGCAATCATCCAGCATCCAGTAATGTTTCACATAAGGAGCCAGAGCCGCTGAAGGTTTTACAATCCGGTAGTCCATATCCTGCCGCAAAGTTAAAAAAATGCTCAGGATCACAAGCAGGTGTAATCCTGAGCTTCAGAAAACAACGGCTACTGGTCGCTGTATAGTCCCAGTTTATTGCCTTCACTATCCATGAATACGGCAAAAAAGCCACGGCCTTCCGCCTCAATCTTAGTTTTTGGCTGCAGGATACTACCGCCATTTTCAGTGATTTTCTGCAAGGTGTGCTCCATGGTTTCGCCTGCATTTAAACTCACGATTACCCCGTCCTTCGATGGGTTGTAACCCTCTGCTTTTGAGATAGCGCCCTCTCCACCGGGGAAACAGGCCATTTGCTCATTTTCGCCTTCAAAAACCTGAAGTTCGGTGTTTAAAATTGTGGAGTAGAAGTCCACTGCTCTCTGGAAATCGTTGGCCGGAATTTCGACCCAGGAAATTAGATTTTTCATTTTCATTAAATTTTTAGGTTAAAGATCCGGTGACAAAAGTATCCTGGCGGGTATCAGCAAACTTGTAAAATTGCGACATAATGAAATTGCCGGTTCGAAAAACAATCAGTCATATACATGGGAAAGAATTACTGAATCCTGGCTGAATTTTTCTGTTCGCTGTCAGGGAAAACTTTCCGTCCAACATTGCACCCACGCTCTTTGTTATTTCAATGAATATGGAACTTGAACATTTGAAAGATTTCAGCAGGAAGAAAAAAATCCCTCCGGAAATAATGATAGTTGCATTGCGTGCACTTTCATTTTATCCTGAACTTATGGATGTGAAGATTGAATTTAAATTTAAGAATAACATCCGGAAATCGGTGATGCAGGCACAGCCAAAATTTAGCACTATGCTCCGCAGTGGTCGCAAGCGCACCTATATTGTAAAGATTTCGCGCTGGTTCAGCCTCGTGGGCAAAAGGATATACCTGCACGAACTCCCTGAAAAGGTACTCATTGGCTGGTTAGGTCATGAGCTGGGTCATGTGATGGACTACCTGCGGAAGGATGCCTGGAGTATGACCTTGTTTGGGATCGGCTATATCAGTTCGAAGAACTTTATCATGTCGACAGAACGCCTGGCCGACACTTACGCTGTGAATCACGGGCTAGGAGATTATATCCTGGCTACGAAAAAATTTATCCTTAACCAGGCCGGAATGCCCGAAAAATATATCAACAAGATCAACAAGCTTTATCTTCCACCTGAAGAGATTATTGAGATGATCGAGCACAGGCAGCTTGTTACTGCAGTGGGAGCAAATTACGGGCAATCATAGCAACAGATTAGAGATTAATTGCTGTTATCCGGGCCATGCTGCATTGACACATATTTTTCCCATCTTCTGAATTCTTCTTCCTTCATTACTTTTGGCATTTTAACCTGTCCGCCTTTTTGTTTGGTTTCCGCCGTCCATTTCCGGAAGATATCTGATGATACTACACGGGCTTCCACATGTTTAAGTGCTTTGGTTCTGGCCACCTTATAATTCTTATTATTCTCCTGAAGAATTTCATCCAGCCGGGCAGCTATTTTATCTTTATCAGGAAACACCACATCCGATACCCCCACATACCACCGGTGCCGGTATTCGTCATTTTCCCTAACTGCAGCCACTGTATATTCTTTTATGTCACACTCAAATTCTTCTTCCACCTTTTCCATGGCACGATCCATCTGGATTACAGAAAGCTGGGAACCTACTACATTCAGATAATGCTTCGTGCGTCCTGTAATTTTTATTTCTTTGCGGTTTGCATCAGTGAATACTATGGTGTCACCTATCATGTAGCGCCAGGCTCCGGCAACCGTACTAATGATCAAAACATACTCCACATCCTTCTTTACCTCTTCAATAGTCAGGGCTTTAGCTTCCGGTTTCACACTACCATTTTCATCGACATTTTCAGGTATAAAAGGAACGAATTCAAAATAAATCCCGTTATCGGTGATCAGCTGCATGGAGCTTGTTTCTTTCCGGGTTTGAGTAGCCAGATACCCCTCTGATGTAAGATAGGTGTCAATAACCACGATGGGTTTTGCCGTTAGGCGCTCAAAGCTTTTGCGGTAGGGTTCAAAAGCTACACCACCCGATGTAAACACCAGGAAGTTAGGCCAGATGTCATGAATAGTATCGGCATTATGATATTCAATTACCTTATTCATCATTAGCTCTATCCATGAAGGGATACCTGATATACTGCCTATATCCCATTCCGGCGCTTTTTTTGCCAGTGCTTCTACTCGCTCATCCCAATCATCTATGGAAGAGATTTCGGCACCCGGACGGTAATATCCTTCAAACCAAAAAGGCAGCAGGCTTGCACTGATTCCGCTAATCTCCCCCTCATAATGCCCGTTCGCTTTTTTAAGATTAGTGCTGCTGCCAAACATCAGAATTTCCTTTTCGAAAAATTCGGGGGGCAGGTCAAAGTCAGCCACGCCCCTGATTTGCTGAATACCGGCACGCCGGATGGAACGGATCATATCATCTGTTACAGGAATGTGTTTCTTTTTGCTTGTTGTGCCGCTTGACACCGCAAAATAATCCACACCACCGGGCCAGGTTATGTCCTCCTGTCCGTTAATCACCTTCTGCCACCAGAATTTGAGCATGTTTTCATAACTGTGATAAGGCACTGCCTGAGCAAAAGCTGCCCTGGGGTCCCGCTCTTTCATCAGCTTTTTAAAACCATAATATTTCCCAAAGGCTGTAAGCTCCGCCCTGGAAAGCAATCCCTTCAGCACATCCTGTTGCGCTACAACATGATCTTCGTTAGTAAAGAATTTATCGGCAAGTTCAATTGCCTTTTTGATAATTTCTCCGATTATAGGCATAAAACATCGATATTACGTAATATTAAAACAAGATGGATGAAGGAATGTTTGTGAGGCTGCAGCATAGTTGAGTTTCAACCATAAAACAATAAATCAGTGCCTGCTATGCGGTAAATATCAGCGGAAGAAAAACTTACGCTGCTCCGGTTTTTCTTTGCCTTTTGCCACATGTATTTTCTCACCACTGTATGGATCCATGCCGGTATAATACATCACCGTAGCCAGTGTCATTGGTGTGGGTGTAAAATCCTGAATCTGATCGGTAATCAGATTCAATCGTTTGGTGCGGCGGGCCAGCTTACCCATATCTTCCAGAGCACAACCCGGATGGGCGGAAATGAAATATGGAACCAGTTGCTGCCGTTTCCCTTCCTGCCTGTTTATCTGCTCAAACTGCCTGTAAAGCTCTTCAAACATACTAAAGTCGGGTTTGCGCATGCGCCTGAGGATATGTGGCTCGGTGTGCTCAGGAGCCACCTTCAATCGTCCCGAAACATGATATTTCACCAGATCACGGAAAAAATCATGTGCCTGCCGCCTGTATTTTTCATCCGAACCCAGAATCAGGTCATAACGGATTCCACTGCCCACAGTTACCTGCTTTACGCCTGGGTTTTCCCTCACGCGGCGATAAATGTCCGACAAAGATGTATGGTCCGTATTCAGGTTCTTACATACTGAAGGATGAATACACGATGGACGTCTGCACTTGCGGCAGATATTCATATCCACAGGCTTCATATTGTACATATTGGCCGAAGGGCCGCCAAGATCGGTGATATGCCCTTTAAAATCCGGCATTTCGATAATTTTATTTACTTCTTTGCCGATGGATTTTTGGGAACGGCTTTGAATCCATTTGCCCTGATGCATAACGATAGTGCAAAAGGCACATCCGCCAAAACAACCACGATGAATATTCACCGAATGACGAATCATCTGATAGGCCGGTATCTCTGCTTTTGTTTTGTATTTAGGATGCGGTACGCGGGTATAAGGCAGGTCATAGATACGGTCGAGCTTTTTCGGTGATAATAGTTTTGCAGGCGGGTTTGTATAAAGAAACTTCCCTGCAACAGGTTGTATCAGTACTTTTCCTTCCAGGCTGTTGGCATTATCCTCTATCTGCACAAAATTATCCGCAAAAGCCTTTTTGCTTTTCAGGCATTCTTCATGACTGTTTAGCCGGACGGCATCCTCTTTATCAATTTCATCCAGCATTATTTGCGTTTGCGGAATGTCCTTTATCCCGGCTATGTTTTTACCCTGGCGCATAGCTTCCGCCAGTTGCACCAATGGATACTCCGCCATGCCATACACCAGCATGTCAGCCTTCGATTGTGCCAGAATTCCGGGCAGCAGCTTATCCTGCCAGTAATCATAATGTGTAAATCGGCGCATGGAAGCCTCTATCCCTCCCAGCACTACTGGTATTTGCGGGAATAATTTTTTGAGAATATCAGCATAAACCATAGTGGCGTAGTCAGGCCGGAAGCCAGCCTTACCACCGGGGGTATAAGCATCATCGGACCTCAGGCGGCGGTTAGCCGTATAGTGGTTTACCATTGAATCCATATTTCCGGCGGAGACTCCGAAAAACAAATGAGGAGCACCCAGTTTTTTGAAGTCCCTCAGGTCATCCTGCCAGTTGGGCTGAGGAAGAACAGCTACCTTGAAACCGTATGCCTGTAGCATGCGAGCCAGCACAGCAACCCCAAATGCAGGATGGTCAACGAAAGCATCACCGCTTACCAGAATTATATCAGCCTGTTTCCAACCCAGGGCTTTCATCTCTTTTGCTGTGGCAGGCATCATATAATCATCGTTGCTGCTCATAAAGTTTGCAGGGTATATTCGTTGAGAACAAGTATTCATTTCGGCTTAATCCTGAGCATCAGGATTCGTCGTCTCTTTTCAAATGGAGCTTGTGCCCCATCTTAACCTCTTTGGTTTCCAGGTAAAACCGGTTATATTTTGTAGGCTGGATCACCACCGGCACAGTGTCAACTATTTCGATTCCAAATCCATGCAAGCCGGCGCGCTTTTCAGGATTATTGGTCATCAGCTTCATTTTCCTGACACCAAGGTCACGCAGAATCTGAGCTCCAATGCCATAATCCCTTTCATCCGGTGCAAAACCAAGCTCTTCATTGGCCTGAACAGTATCCAGGCCCTGTTCCTGCAGGTGGTAAGCTCTGAGTTTATTGTAAATACCTATGCCACGGCCTTCCTGGCTCATATAAAGCACTACACCTTTCCCCTCCCGGTCGACCTTTTGCATCGCAGTGTGCAGCTGTTGACCACAATCGCATTTGTGTGAGCCGAAAATATCGCCAGTCATACATGATGAATGAACCCTAACCAGCACAGTTTCATCGGGCTCCCAGCTTCCTTTCACCAGTGCCAGGTGTGGCTCGTTATTGGATTTCTGACGGTAGGCATGAAGACGGAAATGGCCATAATCAGTGGGCATATCCACCTCTTCTTCTTTCTCGATAAGACTTTCATTCTGGATGCGGTAGGCAATCAGATCTTCAATACTGATAATTTTCAGGTCAAACTTTTTGGCAATTTTATACAGGTCTGGCAGTCTGGCCATACTTCCGTCCTCATTCATAATCTCCACCAGGGCTCCAGCAGGTTTCAGCCCTGCGAGCCTTGCCAGGTCGATGGAAGCTTCAGTATGCCCGGCCCTTCGCAGCACTCCGTTTTTACGGGCTTTCAAAGGGAATACATGTCCGGGACGGTTAAGATCCTCCGGCCTGGTTTGTGGATCTGCCAATGCCTGTATGGTTTTGGCGCGGTCAGTAGCAGAAATACCGGTGGTAACACCCTGTCCGTTGAGGTCAACCGACACTGTAAAGTTGGTCTCCAGCTGATCAGTATTACGACTCACCATCAGCTCCAGGTCGAGATCCTGGCAGCGCTCATCAGTTAGTGCCGCACAAATTAATCCCCTGCCTTCCGTGGCCATGAAATTAATAACCTCAGGTGTTACCTTTTCTGCTGCAACTATAAAGTCACCTTCATTTTCACGGTCTTCATCATCCACTACTATTATCAGTTCACCATTGCGAATGGCTTCAATGGCTTCTTCAATTGTATCTAGCTTAATATCCATGTTATTGACCTTCAAAAAAGTGGTGCAAAGATAATGATTTTTATGATGAATGAGGGGCCTTGACAGCATAGCACGGAGCTAACCCTGCAGTAAACCATGATAAATCAGACAAGATAACAACAGGATATTTTACAAGCTGTACGGAAAAGGTTATTAACTAATGATTGTCAAAAACTATTGTATTTTCTTTCTGAATAACATGAGAATTCGCCCTAATTTTAGAATTGTATAAATCACAAATCATTTTTGTTATGAAAAAACTATTTCTTTCCCTGATGCTGCTAATCATCTTTTCAATGGGATTACAAGCTCAGGAAGTTCTAATTGTCTCAAAAAAAGGGCTTCCGGTTTTACCGGAAAAAGGAGATTATGCATTGGGAATTGATGCCACACCGCTTTTCAACTTCGCGGGTAACTTCATCAAGATCAACAGCGGAGGGAATTTCAATGATCCGGCAGCCTTCAATTTTATGAATGCCAACAACACCATCTTCGCCAAATATTTTGCTGAAGAAGATATGGCATATCGCGCCAGGGTCCGGATAGGACATCACTCGCAGGTTTTCAAAAATTACGTGATTAATGATAATTACGATGGTGACCCGGCAGATTACAATCCAGCTGAGGACGATGTCAGCGACCGTTTAAAGCAATCTTATACAAGCCTTATGCTTGGTGGTGGTATAGAATGGAGAAAAGGAAACGGACGCGTACAGGGTTTTTATGGCGGTGAAGCCATGATAAGCTATGCTAATGGTAATTTATTCAATCCAAATGAAAAATATACCTACGGCAATGAATTTTTGGATGATAACCAAACACCTACAACCACTGATGATTTCACCACAGGATCAACAAGTAATCCGGGGATGAGAACACTTTCAGTTAAACAGGGCGGCATATTCGGTTTAGGCCTGCGGGCTTTTGTAGGTGTGGAATATTTCTTTGCGCCCAAGCTGTCGCTCGGCGGAGAATTCGGATGGGGATTCCATTATACCGCGCAAAGCAAAACTAAGATTACACTTGAATCCTGGAATGCTACGGACGAACAAGTGGAAGAAACCGAAGTATATGAAGCCAATGGCAGTGAATTTGAACTGGATACTGATAACCTTGGAGGACAAATTTATCTGATGTTCCACTTCTAGGATTAAATTATGAAGTGTAATGCCAACCTAAAAAAAAGCCTGATGATTACCACCAGGCTTTTTTTTGCTTAAGCAGCATGCGGATTCAATTCAACGATTTCGAATTCTTTTTCATACCATCTTTGCTCCGAACGGAAGGGATTAAGGAATGAAGTGGAATAATTGAGTACAAAATTTATTACTCCGAAGAAGGCCACAAGGAATGATACAAGTATTGCTACTACGGCTATGATGAATATCAGGATAATGGAGCTGGAAAACTCACCTTCATAATCACGTTTCCAGGGGCCGCCGTTAACACTAACATATTCTTTCACAGCAAAGCCTGCGAATAATGATCCAAACACGAGTCCGGCAACACCAGGCTTGCGTGATCCAAAGCGCTCTTCCCTTTTTTCTTTTGTGAATTGGGTTGTCCTGCTGGAAAGGATATAAAACACCAGCCCAAGCAAGTGGATAATTGCAAACGGCTCAATGAGCATGGAAGCATCTATTAATCCCATCAGTACCAGGATACCGGCACCACAGCCTATAATCCATTTTGATCCTGTGAATGTACGCTTCACACGGTCGGAGTATAGCTCCGTAAATTCCTCCACATATTGGTTAACCTCGTCGCTAACCGGTTGCAGGTGCCGGTTAATATAATCCAGACCGCATTTTAGATAGCGAGCCTGCCTCCCTTTGGTAATAGTTACCAATTCATTGCCTTCTTCATCTGTAAAATGATCCAGCTTTTCATCAATCCTTTCCAAAATTGCCATTGCTTTCTGCTCTTTTACTTCCTGTGAAAGGTTCTGAATATCCAATTGATCCTGTCGGTCAGGGTTATATTGGTGGATCTTTTCATTAAGATTAGTATAAATTACCACCGGAAGTAGCAAAAATACACCCAGCAAATAAGCGCCGGCTACAATAATGGAAAACCAATCCGTTCCGCCTCCACCGGATGATGTTTCACCCGTCGCAGCTGCTGCTGCGGCTGCAGCTGTGTCAGCTACATTTGTGTCCGTCTGACCAAATACCGGTAACAGCAATATGCTTACCAGGTAAACTGAAAATAAAAGTAAAAGATTTTTTTTCATAATAGAAATGTTTGATTGCCCTACTCGTAGGCTTTTCGGGTACCGCCATTTTAATATTCATTCCGATTTGATTTTTCGCCACTCATTTATATACTGATATGCACTCCCTTTACAAAAATAAACATTGGATGCTGCCGGCTAACCTAAAACCACTCCCTAAAGAAACCTTATAAAGCTTAATGTCTAAACTCCCTGTTATTACGCACCTTACAAACGAAACACTTTTTCCTGATTTATGAATCAGGACAATTTTCACCCTGCCCGAGTTGACTGAATGCCATCGCTGCCGCGCAGTGCCATTTTTTTCTGATTCCGCTTTTAAAGAACTGTATCCTATGTGAACATGATAGAGGCTAATAGTTAAGCTATGATCAATTCCGCATCCACTGAAAAAAAATATCCGCAGTATATGGCGTTGCCATTTTTATTATCTTTGTTAGAAGCAACGGCTCCTTCAAATATCCAATCATGCCCGAACGGACCATATATAAATTATCAGAGGTTACAGCTTCACTGGAAAGTGTGATCCGGAAAACCTACGCCAATAAATCTTTCTGGATAAAAACAGAAATAGTCCGGTTGAATCATTACACCCATTCGGGCCATTGTTACCCTGACCTGGTGGAAAAGGATAAGGGAAAAATCGTAGCTGAGATTAGGGGGAATATCTGGCGAAAGGATTACCAGCGTATCAACCATAAATTCCGCTCCGTGCTGAATGAAGACCTGGGGGATAATATGACAGTGGTGGTCTATGCTTCCATAAGCTATCATCCGGTTTACGGACTGGCTTTGCATATCAGAGACATAGATCCTGAATTCACGCTTGGTGAACTGGCCAGGCAAAAGGCCGAAACCATTCACAAGCTGAAAGCTGCAGGCATATATGAACTCAACAAAAGCCTCAGCCTGCCTCCTGTGCCAAAGGTTATTGCTATAATCTCTGTCCACACCAGCAAGGGATTTAATGACTTTATGAATGTGATTAACACCAATGAGAAGGGATATAAATTTCATTGCATCCTTTTTCCTGCTATCCTGCAGGGCGACAGGGCGGTGAGCACCATCAAAAACCAACTGGACAACATCAGAAAGCGGCAGGAGGTGTTTGATGCTATAGCCATCATCAGGGGTGGCGGTGGCGATGTGGGACTGAGTTGCTACGACAGCTGGGAGCTGGCATCTGCTGTGGCTAATTTCCCATTGCCGGTATTAACCGGTATCGGCCATTCCACCAATGAAACGGTTTGCGAGATGGTTAGCTACCAAAGTTTTATTACGCCAACCAAAATTGCAGAATTTCTTATCAGAAAGTACGATAGTTTTGATGACTCCCTGGCTGAATCTGCGTTTAAAGCAGGAAATATAAGTCAGCGGATACTGGAACAGCAGCATAAGGAGCTGAAGGATGCAGCCCGGATTTTCGGAGCCAAAAGCACGGGACTCCTGGATAATCAAAAGCATTTGCTGCTGCGAATGGCTGATGAGCTTTTATCCCGCTCTTCTGCATTTATGATACAGGAGCAGCATAAGTTATCAGTGGCGGCCTCGCAGATAAACAACCGCACAATAGTGATGATAGAAAAAGCCCGCCGCGATCTGCATTTTTCTGAAGAAAAATACGCTATGCTGAAACCTGAAAACATCCTTAAAAGGGGTTTCAGTATCAGCAGAGTCAATGGAAAAGTAATTACTGATGTTTCCTCATTAAGTAAAGGCGATTTCATAGAAACAAGCCTTTACAGGGGAAAAGTTGAATCCACAGTTGAAAAGATACATCAAAATAAAACCAAATAATGGCTGAAGAAAAAATAACCTACACAAAAGCTTATGAGGAACTGAAGCAGATCATATCCGATATGGAGCAATCCGAAGTATCGGTGGATGAACTGGATATAAAAATCCGCAGAGCTTCCCAATTGCTGAAAATATGCAAGGACCGCCTTTATCAAACGGAAGAAAATGTAAAGGAGGTACTGAAAGAAATAGAAGAATACCAGAAATAAAAAAGCCGGTGAATGATTACCAGTCTTTTATCTATCTAAATATGATTTTACAGGTAACCCGGCCCGTTTTGTGCATTGCATGACCCATTTTTAAATTTCCATGTTAAGTAAGCGGGACTGGAATCCTGATGAATTCAGGATTTCTGTCTTAACCTGCCTCGTACCGCGGCAATATATCTGTTGCCGGATCTCTTTCATTCCTTTTATTGCTTTTATTGGTGGCAGTTTCATTTCGTTGTTCTTCCGCCTGATGCGGATTCATCCCGGTCAATTATGCAAACAGGCCGTAAA